>DATGXJ010000024.1:0-61202 GCA_035299045.1 Flavipsychrobacter sp. | reverse complement strand
GTATTCATTCACCCGCTGTGGTGGGGTTCTTACCCTGCCATTATGAAAGGCTTTTTGGACCGTGTGTTGCTACCGGGTTTTGCCTTCAAAAAACGAGAGGGCTCTGTTTGGTGGGACAAGCTGCTGAAAGGCAGAACAGCTACCATCATCTGCACGATGGACCAACCCGCATGGTACTATTGGCTGGTATACAAGAGCCCAAGCATCAATGCACTGAAAAAGCTGACACTGGAATTTTGCGGCATCAAGCCTGTAAAGTCGGTACGCATTGGCCCTATCAGACTATCAAAAGACAGCTACCGCGAAAACTGGGTATCGCGTATATACAAGCTTGGCCTACGAAATAGCTGACAGGCACTACATATTCACCACATCAGGGTTACCCATTTTGCCAGCATTGTAGTCGTTGATGCACTGAATGATTTGCGCTTCGGTGTTCATTACAAACGGACCGTAAGAATACACTACCTCATTCAGTGGTTCGCCACCCAGCAGGAATATCTCTGCGCCTTCTTCGCTGTAGATGTTGATGTTCTCCGCATCGCGCTTGTAGAGTACCAGTTGGTTGGGTTTTATTGAATGTTGTCCTTCTACTTCAATGCCACCATTCACCACATAGATAAATGCATTGTGCTGTGCATTGACAGGTATATCAAGTCTTGCCCCTTTATTCAGCTTCAGGTAGTAATAGAAAGCAGGACTGTATGTTTTTACACTCGACTTTTCGCCATACAACTCACCTAATACGACACGAGCCGTATAGTCTTTGTTCATGATAACAGGCATGTTCTCGCCACGGTACACGGTAGTGCTTGGTGCGTCGTGCTTATGAGCAGAGGGTATATTGAGCCATATCTGAAAGCCGTGAATCTTACCACCTTCTTTCTTCAACTGCTCACCACTTTCCTCCATATGTATGGCACCACGGCCCGAGTTGAACATCATGTACTCTCCTGTCTCTATCTGAAAATCGTAATTAAGACTGTCTTTGTGATGGCCACTACCTGACAGGAAGTAAGTGGTTGGTATTACTCCCGCATGCGGATGCGCAGGCACTTTCAGTGCTGTACTACCCGGCTTCAACTCTACAGGGCCAAACTCATCGAAGAAAACAAAAGGCGACACATAGTCGTTGTGATTGCCTGCAAAGGCACGCATCACCGGCAAGGTACCCACCATGGTAGCATCTGCATCCAGCACGCGGTACACCTTACGGTTTCGCTTGTTGCTATACATACCGCTTTGACCCAATAACAAGGATGGTGCAGCTATAGATGCACCCAATATTGCCGAACCTTTTATAAATTTTCTTCTGCTCATCATACCGTAAAGTTAGGGATATATAGTATAGAAATAATTCAACTAATGTCTATACATGAATAAGACTGAGTGATATAATAAAAGTTCGCATTTGTTGATAGTTTTTGATAGTATTTGTACAGTTTTCAAAGTTTTCGTTTCCACCCATATTCCAGTTTTGTATCTAACACTATGGCTCTCAATACTTGTGAGATGGTTGGTTGTTGTGAAGCAGTTACAAGACTGTTACGTTTTGTTGCCGTTGTAACTGTTTTTGTTTCAGTATCGGTTACACTTGTTTCGTTTTGTTGCAATGCGGTTTTGATGATATGTGCCAACAATACACGCTTCTCATATACATCTGCCAGCTCTGCACCATAGTCTTGCTGTAGTTGTTGCAAGACTAAATTTTCTGTAGCTGTATATGCTTCCTGTATTTTGTTGCGGATATATGGGACGGATAACAGACGGCAGGCATTGTTGTATGCGGCAGCTGGCGAAGATTGCGGATAGGCTTTCAGGTATGCCTCCCTACGATTGCCATGTGCAATCATTTCCTGTATAAATGTTTCGTGGCGCAGGTTCATGGTGGTGTTTTTTATAAATGCAAAAATACAATAAATAGATAAAATATTTTTTTAGAAATTACTATTGTAACTTAGTTAATACAATATGAAAAAGGATTACACTGAAGAAATAGAATTATACAAAGATTTGTGTTATACATGCAATCATTACCTGATATCTAATTTTGCTGGAAGCGAATTCTGTGAGCAGCTATTATCATCAGTTGAAAAGATAAAAGAGGTTGTTATACCAAATACCAAAGCAGGGTTACAAGGCGCAATGCAAGGCTATTATGACATACTTCGTGAAATAAATAATATACCTAAAGACAATTTGAAAGAACTAAATGAAATACTATTTAAAAAATACGGCAAAAACTTGGATACTGAAATCCTGAAGCTAAGAATCGACACTATAACCAAACGACAAAAAATAATAGATGATAGTGAGTATTATATTATTGAAGAAATAGTAAACAAATTATCTCAGACAAATCCTACATCTGAAAAAATCACTTTGTATAACCACATGCTAACATTTTATATGAAGAAGTAAGCATTACCCTATCAGTCAACAACTTCCACCACATCGCAATTTGCAGTTTGTCCGTCACCTGTCACTTCCGCTATCTTATCGCTGCAATCAGCTTCGGCCCTTGCCCTTACACTGTTGGCGCCAACATAAGTACCCGAACCAACTGTATTAGTAATAGTGCATTGACAATAATATACCCCTGTTTTAGTACATGCAGCAAAAGCGGATAGCATTACAATGAAGAAGCTGAATTTCATAATAGTGTTTAGTTTAGTCAGTCATCACAATTTACCGAAACTTACATCCTAGTAATACAAACAGTGCATAAAAAATCCCCTGCGTTGGCAGAGGATTGTAAATGAATGTGTTACAGTTTTAGTACTCATCTTCGTTAAAGAAGAAGTCTTCCTGCGTAGGATAATCAGGCCATATATCTTCGATGCCTTCGTAGATTTCGCCTTCGTCATCCAGCTCTTGCAGGTTCTCAACAACTTCCAGTGGTGCGCCCGAACGAATGGCATAATCAATCAGTTCGTCTTTGGTTGCAGGCCATGGTGCGTCTTCTAAGTGCGATGCTAGTTCTAACGTCCAAAACATATTATAAATTATTTATTTTTATTACCTATTTCCGCAAATGTAAGTTTTCAATTAACAATAACAAATTTTCTATTCTTAAGGTTATCCTATGTTTTATAACATTAGTACAGTTGTATGGTTTAACGGGTTTTACAGTGCTATGAAAACTAACGTATAAACCAACATGATTATTTCTTAGCTTATTATCGTTTATTTGTATTGTATCATTATCTAAAAACATGGTATTGCCCTGCGGGGTTATACATCTAATAGTGCTATGCTTGTTGCTGAAAATCTGGTAAAAAAATACGGAACCCTTACGGTAGTAAATGGTGTGAGCCTCAGCATAGGCAAAGGAGAAATTGTATCTGTAGTTGGTCAATCGGGCGCAGGCAAGAGTACACTGCTGCACCTGCTGGGCGCACTGGACAAGCCCGACAGCGGGAGTGTACTGATAGATGGTACTGATATTTTTAAACTCCCAGCAAAAAAACAGGCGGCCTTCCGCAATAAACATATAGGTTTTGTATTTCAGTTTCACCATCTGCTGCCGGAATTCAGCGCTATAGAAAATGTATCTGTACCTCTATGGATAGCAGGGCAAGGCAGAAGGCAGGCAATGGACAATGCGGCTGCCATGCTGGATATTGTAGGGCTGGGCAACAAGCTGGATAATAAACCATCTGAATTATCGGGTGGCGAACAGCAACGCGTTGCTATAGCCCGTGCATTGGTAAATAAACCAAGCATCATTATGGCCGATGAGCCTACCGGCAATCTGGATAGCGCCAACGCACAATCCATCCATCAGTTGTTTATAGACCTCCGAAACAAGCTGGGGCAGACATTTGTGATGATAACCCACAATGAAGAGCTAGCAGGTATGACTGACAGAACATTGACCATGAAAGACGGCAAAATACAAGCCTGATGGATGATAGAGGGCTTTTTACAAATACTTAAAATAACTATATCACCTCCTTTAACAGGTTAAGTTTTAAAGAATTTGTGGGCTTTCTTCGTGTTTTAGTCAAAAAGTATATTTTTGCACCATAAAATAAATGCATTAGCCATGTCTGAAATTGCAAATCGCGTTAAAAAGATTATCGTTGATAAACTTGGTGTTGACGAATCTGAAGTAACAACTGAGGCTAGTTTTACAAACGATCTGGGAGCTGACTCTCTGGATACTGTAGAACTGATCATGGAATTCGAAAAAGAATTCAACATCTCTATTCCTGATGAACAAGCTGAAACTATAACAACTGTAGGACAAGCTGTTTCTTATCTGGAAGAACACGTAAAGTAATCAATCAAGCTATTCAGTAACTGAAATTGTTTCAATGAATTCACCGTTCAAACGAGTTGTCGTTACGGGTATCGGCGCCCTTACGCCCATAGGTAATACTGCTCCCGCATATTGGGAAGGCCTTATCAATGGCGTTTCGGGCGCTGATTTCATTACCAATTTTGATGCGAGCAAGTTTAAAACAAGGTTTGCATGCGAATTGAAAGGATTTAATCCCGAAGACTTTCTGGAAAAGAAAGAAGCACGCAAACTTGACCGTTTTGCGCAAGTAGCTATTGTAGCTGCAGACGAAGCGGTAAAAAATGCCAAACTGGATGACCCAAGCCTGGATAAAGACCGCATTGGTGTAATATGGGCTTCGGGTATAGGCGGTATGATTACCTTCATCGAAGAGATGACTGCGTTCAACGCAGGCGATGGTACACCTCGTTTCAACCCATTCTTCATTCCTAAGCTGATTCTGGACATTGCTGCAGGCCATATCTCTATGCGCTACAGCTTCCGTGGTCCGAACTTTGCTACCGTTAGTGCCTGTGCATCTGCTACCAACGGCCTGATAGACGCCTTTACATATATACGCCTCGGCAAAGCCGATGCAATTGTAACCGGTGGTTCTGAGGCTGTAGTTACCCAATCGGGTATTGGTGGTTTCAATGCCATGAAAGCACTGAGCGAACGCAATGACGACCCTAAGACAGCGAGCCGTCCTTTTGATCTGGACCGCGACGGGTTTGTACTGGGTGAAGGTGCAGGTGCCATTATTCTGGAAGAACTGGAGCACGCTAAAGCACGCGGTGCCACCATCTATGCAGAGGTTGCAGGTGGCGGCATGAGTGCCGATGCTTATCACCTGACTGCTCCGCATCCGGAAGGCTTGGGTGTTATCAACGTAATGAACAATGCGTTGAATGATGCAGGTATGAAGCCTGAGGATATCGATTACATCAACGTGCACGGTACATCTACACCGTTGGGCGATATAGCCGAAATCATTGCTATACAAAAAGTATTTGGCGAGCATGCTTATAATCTGAACATCAGCTCTACCAAATCTATGACAGGCCACCTTTTGGGTGCTGCCGGTGGTATAGAAGCGATTGCCGCTATATTATCTGTAGTTAATGATACGGTACCACCTACCATCAACCACAAGACTACAGACCCTGCATTCGACCCGAGACTGAACTTCACGTTGCACACTGCACAGAAACGTACAGTACGTGCAGCGCTGAGCAATACATTCGGCTTTGGTGGTCACAATGCGTCTATTATCTTCAAAAAATACGAAGAATAGCGCGTGCGCAGGTTCACGGCACGAATCTTACATTTCTTTTCTCCCAACAAAGAGTTGGTGCGACAACTGGAGCACTTGCTGGGTTACATCCCTAAGCATTTGCCATACTATCAGCTTGCATTGATGCACCGCAGCAAAATTGAAGAGCTGCAGCAAAACAATGAAAGGCTGGAGTTTCTGGGCGATGCCATACTGGGCTCCATTGTTGCAGAATACCTTTTTAAGAAATATCCCACACAGCCCGAGGGCTACCTCACAGAGCTTCGCAGCCGCATAGTGCGCCGCGAAACGATGAACAATGTAGCACTGCGCATGGGCCTGCACAAAATGGTGCAGTATAACCAGAATGACCGCGGGCTGAGCCGCAGCCACATATTCGGCAACGCACTGGAAGCCTTGATAGGCGCCGTTTATCTCGACCAGGGTTTTTCCCGCACACGTACATTTATCCTCAATCAGGTTATAAAACCATATATAGATATTGAGGTAATGGAGAGTACCGATACCAACTACAAAAACAAACTGCTGAGCTGGGCACAACGCAACGGTAAGGAACTGGCTTTTGAAAGTGTAGATGAAAAAGTAGAAGGTACACGCAAGGTGTTTACCATAGCCATCGTACTAAGTGGCGAGCAGGTAGCAACCGGTACAGGCTTCAACAAAAAAGAGGCAGGCCAGGTAGCAGCACAAAAAGCGCTGGAACTGCTGGGTGTAAAGGGCAGCTAAAATTTCCTACAACAAGATTGTGATTTTATGATGGTGATTGCTACTAATAATGGTAGCAAAAGACCTGTTTTATGTTCTTAAGGAAAAAGAAGGGCGACATACAGCCTGAGAAAAAGAAGAAATCTGTACTGAGAGAATGGGGCGGCGCAATGGCATTTGCCATTGTGGCGGCTACTGTCATACGCGCATTTGCAGGCGAAATGTATAATATACCCACGGGCTCTATGGAAGGCTCGTTATTGATAAATGATCATCTATGTGTAAACAAGCTGGCATACGGGCCACGCATACCAATGACACCACTTGCCATACCCCTGATGCACAACCGAATACCGCTTACCGATAGCAAATCTTACACAGATGCCGTACAATGGGCTTATCGCCGGCTACCAGGGTTTGGTGCCGTGCAGCGCAACGATGTGGTTGTATTCAACGCGCCGGGTGGCGATACGGCGATTGCAGACAATCCTGAAATGGATTACTACCAACTATGCCGCTTGTATAGCAGAGAACAAGTATTGAAGAACTACAGCATCACCACCCACCCTGTAGACAAAAGAGAAAACCTTATAAAACGTTGCATAGGCCTACCGGGCGATGTGGTGCAAATAAAAGATGCGCAGGTATTTGTAAATGGGAAAGCTGCACCGCAACATTCTCATGCAAAACATATATACATTGTAAAAACAAACGGTAATGCTCCGATACTGAACGAGGATGCCGAGTTGATAAAAGTATTGAGTAACAATATCTATGCTTACAACTTTGCGAATGATGAGGCAGATGCAGCGAAAAAGGCAGGTAATGTTGTTGCTGTTGATCTCTACAAATCGGAAGCTGCGGGAGTTGCACCAACCGATGCAGGTGCATGGGTTTTCCCGCTAGATACTATGCACTACAAGTGGAATAAGGATAATTACGGTCCGTTACGAATACCAAAGGCTGGTACTACAGTACAGCTAACAGCAGATAACATTGCTTTGTACAGACGCATTATTACTACCTACGAGGGTAATAAACTGGAAGAACGTGGTGATAAATTTTACATCAATAATAAAGAAACTACAAGTTATACTTTCCGCATGGATTACTACTGGATGATGGGTGATAATCGTGACAATTCACTGGATTCGCGCTACTGGGGCTTTGTGCCTGATGACCATATTGTGGGCAAAGCAGCTTTTGTATGGCTGAGTTATGGCGATAATATTTTTGACATCCGCTGGAACAGATTGATGCGTGGTGTAAAGAGAATAGGAGAATAACCCCCTTTAATCGTCACTAACGTGTAGCCTGTGAAACAGCCTGTGTGCTGCAGGTGCCAGTATGATACCGATATTGGTAATAAATACCACACCGCTGAATAGGGCGTAGAAAGAAGAAAACAACTTGCCTGCTGTGGTCTTAATTTCTACCACCGGGCCCATGCCGCTCAATATCATGCTGGCATTGTGTAACGAGTCTATCCAAGGAATATCTGCCGTATAGTGATAGCCGAGAATACCAATCAGCAAACACAGCGCGAGAATGACTACTGCAAAACCAACACTGCGCATCATCCTGCTATAGTAAACAGATTTTGGTGCCAGCTTTTCATGTTTCTTCTCGTACATGAAGAAAAAGTAAAAAGAAAAACCGAGAGTAGAAAAAATATTAGTGGCACTTAAAGTGCTCAAACGGCTCTTTGCAATCAAGACACTTGTATAGCGACTTGCAAGACGTAGGCCCGAAGCGGCTTACAAGCTGTGTATGCTCGCTATTGCAACGCGGGCATGGTATGTTATCGTCTTCGAACAGCGCCAGCGGATTGTCTGATGTTTTGCGCAACGGTGGTGCAATGCCATATTCTTTCAGCTTGCGTTTACCTTCTTCCGTCATCCAGTCTGTTGTCCAAGCAGGGCTAAGTTGTTGCTCTATATGTACTTTCTTAAAGCCCCTGCTGAGTAGTGCCATTCGAATGTTGATGCCTATCACATCCATTGCAGGGCAACCGCTGTAAGTAGGCGTAATAACAACTGTTACTTCATTATCTGCAATGCGTACATCTCTCACTATACCCAGATCGAGTATGGTAAGTACCGGCACTTCAGGGTCTGTAACCTGTTGCAGCCAGTCGTATACTTGTGTAGTTGTTATTGCAGACATTTACTTTCTGTAGTTTATCCTGAATGTCACTTTTTGGGTATAATATGCTCTTACAGGTGTTTCATTAAGTATTGCAGGCTTCCAAGGGGGCATATTTGATATTATGCGAACAGCCTCTTCTTCTATGCCTGCACCAACTCTTTTACCGACTATTCTTACGCTATCAATGGCACCTGTTTCTGTTACTATAAACTGTACCGTTACTGCACCTTCTATATGATTCTTATATGCTATCTCAGGATAGTGCATATTTTCTGTAATGTATTTATCTATATCGTAAGCAGCCACAGGCATCTTATCTACATATCTAAACACTTCTTTGGCTTGCTGAGCATCAGCTACAATATTGAGCAATAAGCATATAACAACAAGCAAGTGTTTCATATTATTTACGTAAGTCGGGCGGTATTGAGAATTGTATATTTTGTGTATAATATACTTTTATAGGTGTATTCTTTATTTTTCCCGGTTTCCATTTTGGGCAAATTTTCATCAACCGGATGCATTCTTGTTCCAACTCGTCTCCATACCTGATGCGTTTACCTACAATTTTTATATCTCCTATACTACCGTCAGTATTTACAGCAAATTGTACTGTTACAGTTCCTTCTATACCATTTTCAAAAGACTCGTTTGGATAGCTTAAGTTTTGAGATAAAAAATCAGGAAAACTAAACATAGGTTCAGGTAACTCGTCAACATATATATACGTTGAATCACCTACCAACAATTTTGTTCCGATAGCACCTGTCTGCGCACGCAAACTAAATGCTGACAACAAAAGCATTAGATTCAGGAACAGGATTTTCTTCATAGGGTTATTGTGTTTTTTACCACTCCATATCAGGATATGCGCGCTGCATAAACTGCATTTCTGCCAATACAAAACCGAGGTTTTCGCTATGGCGGCATTCTTTGCCACCACTGTGCATCCAGTTGTTGGCAGACAGTGTCAGTGTAGCTTCTTCTATTACAGTGGCTACATGCTGCATCCATTTGCTTTTAATGGCTGCTAGGTCAACGCCGATACCTTCGGCAAGCATTGCTTTATCTGCTTCTGTAGCTTCAAAAAACTCGCCTGTATACGCCCAGCGATTATCTACTGCCTCCTGAATGCGTGCTTTACTTTCGTCGGTGCCATCGCCAAGGCGTATCATCCATTCGCTGCTCCAGCGCAGGTGGTAGGTTACTTCTTTCAGCGATTTTTCTGCAATGGCAGCCAAAACAGTGTCTTTGCTTTTTTGCAGTTCTGTATAGAAATAAAAATTAAAAGCATCGTAAAAGAAAGAACGAACTACAGTGTACGCCCAATCTTTATTGGGCTGTTCTGTCAACAATACATTGCGGAAATCCCAGGAGTCGCGCAGGTATGCCAAATCATCTTCATCTATATTTTCGCCCTTGTTTATTTTGTTTTGCAATGCAGTAGAAGTAAACAGTGCATTCTTCTGCTCTGCAGATAGCGCATTGAACATATCTGCTGCATGCTGATACAGTGAGCGTGCCTGACCAAGATGATCGAGCGAGGTATTTGTGATAGCGATATCCTGCTCCAGTATCGGGCCGTGGCCACACCATTCGCTGATGCGATGACCAATAATCAATGCATTATCTGCTATCTGTAATGTGTATAGTAGTTGATTCATTTGTTTCTACGGAGTTTGTAATCGAGCGTTTGTAATCAGGATTACATGTGTTTCAGTTCGTCCGGCAGATTGTAGAACGTAGGGTGGCGATATACTTTATCGTTTGCCGGTTCGTACATAGATGCAGCCTCGTATGGGTCTGATGCGTGTATGTTTTTGCTTTCTACCACCCAGATGCTAACACCTTCCATACGGCGTGTATATACATCGCGTGCATTTTCTATAGCCATTTGCGCATCTGCCGCGTGCAAGCTACCCGCATGCTTGTGGTCAAGACCTGCTTTACTGCGGATAAACACTTCCCATAAAGGCCACTCGCCTGCTGTGCTGTGTGTGCCGCTTGCACCTGTTGCCTGTTCTTTATCGCCGTAGTCTCCGTAGAGGTTTTTATTTATGAATTGATTCATTGCTCAGTTTTTGTCAGTGCCACCTTTGATTAAGCAGCTTTTACTTCTTTGTTTTCTTTACGTGCTTTGCGCTTTTCTGAATGTGCCAGTGCAGCATCGCGTACCCATGCACCATCTTCCCATGCTTTTTTGCGGGCATCCAGGCGTTCTTTATTGCAAGGCCCATTGCCTTTTACTACGTTCCAGAACTCATCCCAGTTGATAGGACCAAAGTCGTAATGGCCACGCTCTTCATTCCACTTCAAATCAGGGTCTGGCACGGTAAGACCTATAAGCCTTGCCTGCTCTACAGTTACATCTATAAACTTCTGGCGCAGTTCGTCGTTTGTGAAACGTTTAATTCTCCAGCGCATGCTTTGAGCCGTATGCGGGCTGTCTGCATCGTTAGGGCCAAACATCATAATAGATGGCCACCACCAACGGTTGAGCGCATCCTGTGCCATTTTCTTCTGTACATCGGTACCATTTGCCAATGTCATCATGATTTCAAAACCCTGACGCTGGTGGAAGCTTTCTTCCTTGCACACACGTACCATAGCACGCGCATACGGTCCGTATGAAGTACGGCACAGCGGTACCTGATTCATGATAGCCGCACCGTCTACCAACCAGCCTATAGCGCCTATATCGGCCCAGGTAAGCGTCGGGTAGTTGAATATAGAAGAGTATTTAGCTTTTCCGGTATGTAGTTGGTCATACATCTCATCGCGCGTGATGCCTAGTGTTTCGGCAGCGCTATACAGATACAGCCCGTGTCCGCCTTCATCCTGTACTTTTGCCAGCAGTACCGCTTTGCGGCGCAGGCTCGGGGCACGGGTTATCCAGTTACCCTCAGGCAGCATACCTACTATCTCGCTGTGTGCGTGCTGAGATATCTGGCGGATGAGTGTTTTTCGATAATCATCCGGCATCCAGTCGCGCGGTTCTATCATCACCTCATTATCTATCTTGGCATCGAAATGCTCCTGAAAAGAATGCACCGTCATTTATTAAAAATTTTAAGATTACAAAGATAACAAATAGGGGGTAAAGATGTTTACCCATTGCTTATATCGTTACTGTGCGAATATGAATCTGAGCGTTACCCCGGCACGTGTAGTGGTTATAGGGTAAGAGGTAGAAACATATGGTATGCTCTGCCTGCGGTCGTAGAAGAAAATGAGGGTAAGCTTATCGCTGACTATATAGTTGATTGTCGGGGAAATGGTTATCACCTTCTGCCCGCGTGTTACGATGCTTTGGTTTTGAGCCAGATAGTTGTTCGTGCTCTTATCATCGCGAAGGCCTATATCTACTTTTATGTTCAGGTCGTTCTTCAGTTTCCTGACACCAAACACCTCAAACGGCAACACCAATCCGCGAACACGATAGCCTGCACCTATTGTATATTCCGTACTGTTTGTCTCACTCACCTGATAGTCTATCATGCTTAGGCTGGCAGTACGTGTTTTGCGGTAATTGAAACTTAAAGACATACCATTTCGGAATGCACCTTCTATGCCAAAGAGCGGATTGAGCGACTCTGATATAGTGATGTTTGGTACCTGATAGAATGGCACGAAGTTGCCCGAGTTGGAATCAATGAATGACGGGAAGCCCATGCTGAATACGTCCTGATAATACAATGTAGAAACAAAACTATTCATAGACATGGTACCGGTGTAAGCATGGTTTATTACCAGATTATTCATAGCATTGGCTATGAACGGTATTTTGGTAAGCCCTGTATATGCTACTCTCCAGTTTGGCATTGGCATATAATTACGGAACGGATTGCTGCGCATGTTACTGCTAGATGCTTCAACAAGGCCAATCTTACTTGCCCCCTTACCGGAATAGGCTGCAAGAAATGCAGGTACTAATACGTCCTGAGAATATGCAGTATAGCCCTTTTTGTAAACCGGGTCGTTAGGGTCTGCAACACCATTACTGTAAGGGTTGCGCTCGCTAAGCCTTGTAGATATCTCTGGCCTGCTGTCTCTGAAATTCTTAAATGCTCCCTGATTTACGTCTGAAGCATTGAACAGGGTTTTAAGACCTATGAAAGATGATGTGAATGAACCTGTCTCATAAGGATTGTTGTGTGTAAACGTACCATTACCGGTAAGGGTGGTATCCTTAAACACTTCAGTTAATGACTTGCTGAATGACCTGTTTATTGTTACATCCACACGGAAGTCTTTAATAGGCTCTATGGTAGTAGTAATGTTTAACGTTTGTGAGTACTGTTGCTGGAACTGGCCATTGAACAGACTATCACGACTGATACGTCCCGCAGCAGCCTGTTGTTCCAGCCAGCTACGTGTTGGTTGCATACCATATATATAATCCAAACCCGGCGCGCCACTCGAAGTATTGAGACCAAAGAAGCGTGTACTATCCATGTAGCCCGGCAATGTAGAACCCGCACTTTCTGTAAAGTTTACAGTAGTGCGCTTTACCATAGTAAGCAGTCTGCCGGTAAAACGCTCCATGTCTGTTACTTCCAATGGCGCAGCTTTACGTTTCTGACGTGCCAGTTTACGTTCTTTTTTCTTCTTCTCTTTATCAGCTTTGGCTTTTGCAAGTGCTTCTGCTTTCTGCACTTTATGCAGAGAGTCCAATTGCTTATTGGTCATATTACCGGCCTTTTCGGCAATACTCATGTCTTTATTCTTAGATGAAGTATCTGCATCTGCAACAGGCTTACCTTTGACTTTGGATTTTTTAGTCAAATCTTTTACCTCGCTGCCGGGGCGCAAATCTTTTGGCTGATTTTTGTCTTTATCCAATTTATCAGGCTGAGACTTGGCAGGCTTAGGCTGATTTACGGTACGCAACCATTTATTTTTGTTATATAGCTGTGTAAACTGTAATTCAAGATTACCTGTTTTGCTTTGGGTATTACCTAAAGTATTACCTAGGTTATAAGCAAGCCTGGATGCTGCTGTCCAAGCGTAAGTAGCACCATACTGCAGGCGGATGTTTGTCCAATCTAATATTGGGAGTTTTTGCAACGGTACATTATATGACGCAGAAAAATCCTGCGAGTAATATGTATTGCGTCCGAATGACCATATACCATTCCATAACGAATCCCGCTTTTGGTCATTATCTATACGTCCGTAAGGCTCATCAATACGAGAATTGTTGGTTGCTCTGTAGCTAAAAGAAAGTGAACGCGTTAGCTCCCATCTAGTTTCGTATATACGAGACCACGTAAAGTTTTTATAGTATGTAGGCTGAATGGATACTGGCCCATCTGTAATGTTACGCACCAACGTCTCGTTCATAATCTTATTAAGATCTGTACGGAATGTGAAGTTTGATGGCAACAGATTTATATTAAAATCTTTTAGTAACGCCCACCACTTTGACTTTGATTTTATTAACCTTTTAAATGGTTCTATAGGATATGCTTTGATATTATAGGCATAACCCAAACCAATTTTATGATTTACAAGGTCATCTGATTGTATTATAGGATTGCGTTTAAATTGCCTGTTGTATGCATAACTGACATCGAAGTTTTTAACACTCCAAGGCATAGTTTGCTTAGCTTGTTTTTCGGGATTACCCAGTACACGTACGTTAGACAGATTGAAGCTTGTAATAGATGTATAATCCTGTGCAATTTTGCGCAGCGAATCGCGCTGTGCACCATCACGGGCAGCATTTAACCTGTCTTTATACTTCACGTCAAGATCATAAGGATCATACTGCGGATTGCTGATATTTTCGGAATAGCCGACAAACACCGGCAATTGGACACCCCATTTACGTGGCATCAGCTTACCTACGTTCAGGTTGGTAGATGCATTGTATTGGTAGAAATTATCGCGAAAACGCTGATTCAGCTTTTGGTCTATATTACCGTAGCCGGCAGTATGCATAGTACCGCCAAGATTTACGGTACCAAGGTCTGCCAATTGTATAGCTACTTTACCTGAAGCAGCATAACCCGGACTCTCATTCAGCCCAACCATACGCAATTCATTAAACCATACTTCCGTACATTTTGCAAGACCATCATCGTTTGGTGTCTGGTTAGTCTTCTTAGGGTTTGTAACGCCAAGCAGCATAGTTTTAGAATCTCCTATATTAGGATTACCGACTACTGTAATATAATTACCTTCTTTAGTAGTAACGGTATACGGAATGAATGCAGCAATTCCTTTGCTATTACGCTCTGTTTTAGCATTTACCAAATCATCCAGTATCAAATCAAGCCTGTTAGCCGTGGGCCAAACATCATCAGTAGATGTACTTGATGGCAGTGTAATTTTTAAAGGCACCTGATACTCATAATAGTTGTTCGTAAAGTCGCTACCTATACGAATGATGGCCCTCAAATCACCGTCTTTCAAAGGCTGCTGGCCAACACGAGACTCTGCATGCATAAACATACGCAGCCCTTTAAACTGACGCATATCAACCCCAACCTCCTTAAATACAGCACGCGTATCGCCATCTTTCAGATTACACACCTGCAACGCTAATGCCTGCTCATTCAACTGCAAACTTTGTCCAGTACCAACATTGGCTACCTGACGATTAACGCCTGGAGGTATTACATATGGTACAGGTTGGCGATCGCCGTTTTCCTCGAAGCTCACAGAAGTAACTGCAAAATCAGATTTATCCTGATCATCTTCAGGTATATATACACCTGGGTCTTGCAGAGAGAACATATACCTACGCCAGTTGTTACGGCCCAGTTCCAGACGTGCGAAACGGAATATTACACTATCCTGAAAACCACTCAGGAACATGCGCATGAAACGTATTGCACGGAAGTCTGAGATATTACCAACCTTGCTTGTAAACTCTCTGATAGGTACTTTGAACTGATACCATGTTTCTAGTTCAGAGTTTCCGTTTGGCAACTTAACAGTAGATTCCTGTTTATTAATCAGGTAGCCCGTGCCAACCTGCATGTTGGGCTTGAAGTCGATACGATACTGATAATAGTCCTCACTTGTATTGAGTGTATTATCGCGATTCAGGTCTTCAGATTCAGGTATTGTAGTACCTGCATTTGAGAAAGTAGCATTCCCTTCGTTTACCGGAGAGTTGCCATGCGGGTTATTGAACCTCTTATACCTGCCTAATATGCCAGTTACATCTTTGTCATATTGCTCATCGCGAAAATATTTATAATCGTCGCCTGAAGGGTCTGCGTTTACATTATTCACAAAGCCCGGATTTGCAGTAACTGTATTTGCTACCGCCTGCAGGTATTGGGCAAAAAATCCCTTTTCCTCTTCATCATCCAAACCATCGTAGCCCACGTCCTGTACAGCACGTGCCTGCACATCGTTATCGAAAGACCTTGTAACCTGTTGTGTTAGCTGAGGAGAGTATCCCCATACAGATTTATATAGTTGTGCTACATTTTTAGGATATGCAAGACCATTTTCGAAAAAACGACGAGAGTCCTTCAATACATCTTCAGAAATACTACCAAGATTTATATACAAAGAACCACCTTCAGAACTTGGATTGTTGATGAATGGATCCATCACCCAGAATTCAATAAACTCTATATTGGCTTGCTCAAAGTCACTATTATCTATTGCACGCATGATGCCACCCCACTTTTCTTTCGGATTTTTGAGTCGGCCATCGGGCTCCAACATGGTTGCATCAAAGTTATATGGCCCACGCTCACGCGGATAAAATCCAAGGTCTAAGGTGGATAATGCTCCCTGCAACGCAGTTGTTTGCCTGTTTCTAAATACATCTTGTTGTTGCACCAATCTTATATAGTGCTGGTTAGGGTCTTTCTTCACCCAATCAGGTATACCTGTACTTGGTTCTGCAAGCGTAGGCTCTATCATGTACCATGCAAGACGTGCACGGTTGCGGCCATAACTAAGTTTATCATTATCCTCGGCCTCTGGAAAAAGTATTCTGCCGCTTTTATCAGTAGCACCAAATGGTGTACTTGCCAATGCCCATGAGTTGGCCGGAAATTTCAAATCGTATGAGCCGCGTGTACCTTCAAAATCGTCGACATATACACTGCCTTCCGGATCCAATGCGTTTATTTGTTTAGCATGGCCGGGCAATAAGCCAGCTACCTCTCCATTTACTGATATTAAAGAGGGTGCTGTCGTAGAGTAAATTGGTAGCTTATCAAGTATACGTGTTAGCCCGGGCGCCTCACCTTGATAATTAGCATCAACGCCAATTACAGTATTTTTAATGGGGTCTTCGCCAAATGTTGTTTTTTGCGTAAACGGACGCTCAGACAAACGCATGTACGTACCACCTATTGTCAGCTTATCATTCACAAAATAATCTAACCTAAGCCCGGTAAAATTTTGTTGCTGGAAACCGAATGTAGCATTATCCTCGTACTGCACATTGATAGGTATACCGGAATTTAGGATTCCTGAGTTCAGTATTTTCAACCTTCCTAAACCATAGTCTATCTGATAGTCTGTATTTTCAACCAGCTTCTGTCCACCAGCTGTTACAGATACAGAACCCTGTGGAATATTAAAGCCACCAAGGAATATTTCTGATGAAGATGAAGATTTGTAAGACCCTTTGATAACATAGCGGTTATTTTGCTGAAACTGGCGTGCTATGGTTTTAGTACTATCATACAGTATGTTATACAAATATTTGCGCTGCAATTGAGCATTACTACCAATGGCAGATTTCATATCCTCACCAAACGGTTTCAGTACAGGAAAAATGATTTTACCTTGCTGGGTATTGATAGTAAAGCCTTCTACAAAGTCAAAGATACCATCCGGCGCAGGATCGTTTTGTGCATTCAGACGGTCCAGATTCAGGATAGTGATAAGTGGCGTACCAGCTTTATCACCTTCCGGTATATAACGTTTTTCACCACCACCAGGGTCTTGATACAATACGTTCAGCCTGAATTCATCTTTTGACACACCCAAACCACCCAACGCGTACACGTTTTTCATCATCAGGTTCCATATAGGTAATGTAGGCGCATTTGATGTTCCTTTCAGCAATTTCAGGAATAGCACTCTTTGGTCAGATACGTTATTCTGATTGTTTGGCAATGGCGGCAGATCTTCTGCAAACTCACCCACCTGATACACTTTACCATTGTATGTATAGCGGAATGCTACTGCCAGTACATCGTCAGGGTTCAACGTAGTATTCAGTGAGATATAACCCAATTGCGAGTTGAATGAATATTCAGAGCTGTTCAGCTTGCGTGCCACAAGGTCTGTGAAGTCTTTTGCCTGTGTAAGGCCAATAGCTTTGATGGCAGTGCTGGCACCACTTGGTGTACGTGCCGCAGGGTTTTGCTGCAGTTGTGTATATAGGCTATTGGTATTATTATCAGGCAAACCAAATGGTGCAGGCTGCGGGCCCGGCAGCAGGAATGTCTCGTTCGGGCTGCCTTCACCAAGATCCATAAATCCATATACAGTCCGTACACCTTCTACAGCACCTGTACGGTTGGTAACCCAAACCTCAATTTTATTGATAGTAACCTGCGAATTGATGATAGGATAGTTCTGCAACGCTCTGTTATAGTTGTTGTAGAAATATTGTGAAAGCAGGAAGTGTTTATTCTCTTCATAGTCATCGGCCTTGATAGAGAATTGTTGTGTTTGCGCACCACCCTGTATCGTCATACTTTGACGCTTGGAGCGCTGTTGCGATACCACACCCGTTACCCACAGTTTACCAAACTGCAGTTGAGCCTTCAAACCAAAGAGAGACTGCACACCACTGATGAGTGAACTACGCAAAGGGAAGCTGATATTACCTGCTTCTATTTTCTTGATTATCTCATCTTCTTTACCGGTATATTCCAGCCTTTGTATATTCTGATAATCAAATGTTGCTTTGGTATTGTTGCTGATGTTCAGTTTCAACTTATCGCCCACTGTGGCTAGCAAGTTGATGTTCATCTGCATATCGAAATCAAAGATACCGTACTTCTGTGCACGTTGCGGCAGCGTGGGGTTTTGGATATTCTGCCAGTTTCCGCCAAATGTGATATCTACGTTACCCTGCGGGCGCACTGATATGGTATTACCACCAAATATGCGGTCGAAGAGACCTTCGCGATACATGGTAGGTAACTGCGGCTTGCTGTTGAAAAGTGAAAGCGCATCCATTCTGCGTTTCCAGTAGGCTTCTTCATCTTTTTTTGCCTGATACTTCAGGTACTCGTCAAAAGTCATAAATCTGGGGCTTCCCAGATATTTATCGCCTAACTTTTCGCTAAAGCGGTATGTATTGTCTTCGGGATTGTATTCTACAGACTCGTTGAGATTTTTGGGAGACTTGAGGTCTATACTGGAAGGTGTTGGTTCGCCTGCCTGTGGCGATTTATCGTATATCGGAAACTTAAGGCTGGTATCTCTGGCAGATTTTGATTTTCCGGTGGTATCTTCGGCAGGGTCAGGTTCTTCATAATCTATGTCTATAGCATACCCACGAGCAGACGCGTTCGCTATGGCTACTGCCAGCGATATAAAGAAAATTAATCTGTATCCTAAATTGCTCTTCCGCTTCAACCTTCGTTTTCTTTAGGTTTATAGCACCCGCAGTGCCTGTTTTATTAATTCTTCCACCGTTTGCCCCCCGGTATCGTTTACCTTTTTCAATGCCACCTCGGCAACTGCTTTATTAATACCTAAGTTTACCAATGCAATTAACGCATCTTCCGCTATAGTATTGTGTGTAGAGGCCTGAATTACAGTACTATTTTTGTCAATTTGCAGTTTACCCTTTAACTCCAGGATAATACGCTGTGCTGTCTTGGCACCGATACCTTTCACCTTTTCCAGGCTTTTGCTGTCTTCGGTGGCTATAATACGCTCCAATTCAGCCGGTGTGAGGGAAGATAGTATGATTCTGGCCGTTGTGGCACCCACCCCGCTGATACCAAGCAACATCCTGAATGTGGCTCTTTCCGTTTCATCGGCAAAGCCATAAAGCACCCAGGCGTCTTCGCGCACCTGCAGGTGTGTAAAGAGCCTGCATTTATCTAACGACTGTATCTTGGAATACGTTTGAAGGGTTATGTTTACCTCATAACCTATGCCATGCACAGCCATGTGCAGCAACGAGGGAGATTTGTAAGCTATATCGCCTTCTATATAAGCGTACATAGTTGACTTTCAGGGGGTGTAACTATTTTAAAAAAAGAGCGGTATGCAACACACACCGCTCTGTAAATTAAGTATATAACTTGATACTAGAACCACCAAGGTATTTTGTTGCTGTTGAATTTGTATATCAACATCAGCGATACTGTTGAGTAGCTGTCTTTATTTTCTTTGTTACCGCGCGGTGTCCATGCTTTCTGCTCTGCACCAGGTTGTATTGCCCAAGACTTATCAGCCATTTCTTTGGCAACTGCAGCTTTTTCAGGGCTCAGGTATCTTTCCAGATACGCATCGCTTACATATTCGCCACTTACATTATCCAACCTGTCTGTAAATGTGAAGCGGTACAGGTATTCTATACCCCAAGACATTTTTTCGTTGATATCGAAACGCAGACCCAGACCTACCGGCACGTTCATTTGCCAGAATTTTGTCTTCATTGCATAGGTTGGAGTAGCTTTTTCGTACTCAAAGCCCTCACCTTCCAGATGCAAATCGCCTACATATACCCATTTCTGTGCGCCTGTAGCCCTGTCTATGTATGTGCTGAACGGCTTATAATGGAACACACCAACACCGGCTGTCAGGTATGGCTGCCAACGGCGGCCTGCTGCATGCGACTCTGAATTGCTGCGGAACGGAAAGAATTCAAACTGGAAAGTACCTTCCCAAATATTTGATTTCACATCCTGATTGCGCAGGTATCGCTGAAACGCATCTGCCTCTACAGAAGATGATGTTTTTGCTTTCTTTTCATTCCATGCATCTGTAGCGTAGAGCGTACCGTAGTTAACGCCCAAACGCATAGCCAGCATAGGATGCGCGGTGAAACGGCCAAACATACCACCCATGAAAGTAGGATGATTGAAATACTTGCCGTTATTGTAATGGTCTAATACTTTAAGCGTACCTACATCGCCCCAAAGGTCAGCCATGCCAAAGTTCATTCCGATGGAAAAACCCGGATGTTCTACATACTCTCTCGGTATTGCAGGTTGTGCAATTGCAGAAAGTGAAGCAGCGCTAACGCAAACGGCTAAAAGGCTACGGATAAGTTTCTTCCGCATTTTACTCTGGTTTTAGCGATGAAGATAATAAAATTATTTTCCTTTAAAAATAGCTTTTCTTTTTTCTAAGAATGCTCCCGTACCTTCTTTCATGTCTTCGGTAGTGAAACATTCGCCGAAACGCTTGATTTCATTGGCAAATCCGTCTTTTTCACCCTTCGCTGCGTCGTTAACACAAGCTATAACTTTTGCTACGGCAACAGGCGCTTTTGTGTGAATTTTTTGTAATATCTCCTTGGTTTTGCCCAAAAGCTCTGCCAACGGGGTTACGTGGTTTACCAGACCCAGTGCTTTTGCCTCGTCTGCACCAATCATATCAGCCGTCATCATCAGCTCCATAGATTTGCCTTTGCCTATCAGTTGTGTAAGGCGCTGTGTACCACCATAACCCGGTATCAGGCCCAGATTTACTTCAGGCTGACCGAATTTTGCATTTTCGCTCGCCAGACGGAAGTGGCAAGACATTGCCAGCTCGCAACCACCACCCAATGCAAAACCGTTAACTGCTGCAACGATAGGCTTAGGGCTGTTTTCTATTTTATCGAAAACATTATCCTGACCTTTCTTAGCCAAAGCCGCGCCACCAGCAGCATCCAGACTTGTAAACTCTGTAATATCTGCACCAGCCACAAATGCTTTTTCTCCTGCACCTGTCAGTATTGCGCTTTTAATTTCAGGGTTGCTGTATACCTCGTCTATTACTTTGCCCAGTTCTTCAATTACGTCTTTGTTCAGAGCGTTCAGTTTGTCCGGACGGTTGATGGTAACAACCAATGTGCCGTCTTGCAGGTCTGTCAATAATGTTTGGTACATAAAATAATGTGCTGAAAAGTTTAAATCTGTCTTCGTTTATTAGAAAAGTTCGGCGCGGTGTTCTTTCACCCAGCCTGTTATATAATCTGCTATTTCATGTGTAGGCGCTCCTGGAGCAAAAAGCTTGCCTACACCCATTGTATTAAGGCTTTGCATGTCCTCTTCGGGGATGATGCCGCCGCCCGTCAGCAATACATTGCCCAGTCCGTTTGCCTTCATCAGTTCCAGTACTTTCGGGAAAACGGTATTGTGCGCGCCGCTGAGGATACTGATGCCTATGGCATCTACGTCTTCCTGCAATGCAGTATTGACAACCATTTCGGGGGTTTGGCGCAGGCCTGTGTATATCACTTCCATACCTGCATCGCGCAGTGCGGTTGCTATTACTTTTGCGCCGCGGTCGTGGCCATCGAGGCCCACTTTGGCTACCAATACACGTACCGGACGCTTCAAACTATCTGTCATATTCCAATTAAAAAGCGGGTAAAAGTAATAAATGGCGGGGATTTTACTATGTTCTTTTTCGGTTAAGAGGTATGGATGGCACTATACGAGCCTTTACTATCATTTTTGTAAAATGTGTTTAGCATATCTTTACTCACTCTAAACCATACCTATATGATGTACCTAAAATCTCTTTTAGTAGCTGCTTTTGTATTCATTGCATGCAGTGTTTTTGCTCAGTCTGCCAGTACCATACGCTTATTTGGCGGCATTGGTGGTGGAGAACGAAATGAAAAAGGGCTTATCATCCCAACAAACCCTAAGCTGGAAGTATCTGCTCTTTGTGCATTAACTACAGGCTACGAAATAGGGAAATTCAGAATCAGTGCGGGTTTTAGTTTCGCATCAACAAGCAAAAAAGAGACTAAGACAGGATTATTATGGGAGTCAGATTTTCAATTCGACACAATAGGTCAATCAACTTCTACAGGAACAACATACACGCATTATGCCGTTTTCAGATATGCCGGTGTACCTGTATCTGTTGGTTATATTGTGCCTATCTCTGAAAAAATAAGGGTCATTCCTGAAATCGGTGCTATACCGGCCATCACACTACCTATCATGTACACTTATATAAATGAAAGCACTAAAGAAAAAAGGACATCTACCCATAAGGCAGGTAACACCTACAATGTGTTTTCTTTATCAGGCTTAGGGCTTGTTACTATCGAATTTGATATTGCACCATATGCATCTTTGAATGCAGGCGGATATTATACCTACCAGTTTACAAACATGGTGAGCAGCCAACCCAAAGGCAGCCTGCACGAACAGACTTACGGCGGCACTATAGGTGTAACATTTAAGCTGTAAAACAAATAATAACGACAAAGCTTACCTTTGCCCCCTGCTAAACAGCAAGAGCTATGAGCGAAGAAAAAAGCCTTAATTTTTTAGAAGAGATTATTGAGCAACACCTTGCAGAAGGAAAGTATAAAGAAATACATACGCGTTTTCCGCCGGAACCGAATGGCTACCTGCATATAGGCCATGCTTCGTCTATATGCCTCAACTTCGGGCTGGCAAAGAAATATAACGGCAAGGTCAATCTGCGCTTCGACGATACCAACCCCGTAACAGAGGATACAGAATACGTAGATAGCATTAAGTACGATATTAAATGGCTGAGCGATGCCATCGGCAAAACATGGGACAATGAGCTGTATGCATCAGACTATTTCGATACGCTGTATGGCTTTGCTGTGCAGCTGATAGAAAACGGCCTTGCGTATGTAGATGACAGCACTGCAGAAGAAATAGCTGCTACAAAAGGAGATACTGTAAAGCCGGGCATCAACAGTCCGTACAGAGACAGAAGCGTGGAGGAAAACCTTCAACTGTTTGCCGATATGAAAGCAGGCAAATATGCGGATGGAGAAAAAGTATTGCGTGCCAAAATAGACATGGCGCATCCTAACCTACTGCTGCGCGATCCTATCATGTACCGCATCAAACATGCACACCACCACCGCACGGGCGATAAGTGGTGCCTGTACCCGATGTACGATTTTGCACACGGGCAGAGTGATAGTATAGAGAACATTACACATAGTATTTGTACACTGGAATTTATACACCACCGTCCGTTGTACGATTGGTTTATAGAGAAGCTGGGCATCTTCCCTTCTCATCAGTACGAGTTTGCACGCCGCAACCTTACCTACACGGTAATGAGCAAACGCAAACTACTGCAACTGGTAAATGAAAACCATGTAACAGGTTGGGACGACCCACGTATGCCTACCATCAGCGGTATGCGCCGCCGTGGTTATCCTGCGCAGTCTATCGTCAACTTCTGCGATACCATAGGTATTGCAAAACGCGAAAATATTGTAGACATCAGTGTGCTTGAATTTCATGTACGCGAACAACTGAATAAGACATCTAACCGTGTGATGGCTGTGCTGGATCCTGTGAAGCTGGTTATTACCAACTATCCCGAAGGACAGACAGAAGAACTGGATGCTGAGAACAATCCTGAAGACCCGAACGGAGGTACGCGCAAAATGCCTTTCAGCCGCGAGGTGTGGATAGAGCGTGAAGATTTTATGGAAGAACCACCTAAGAAATTCTTCCGCCTGGGCCCGGGTTTGATGGTGCGTCTGAAAGGTGCATACATTGTAAAATGCGAAGGTTTTAAGAAAGACGATGCAGGCAATGTAACAGAGATACATTGTACCTACATACCTGAAAGTAAAAGCGGCAGCGATACAAGTGGCATACACGTAAAAGGCACTATACACTGGGTGAATGTGGCTACTGCAAAAACAGCAGAGGTGCGCCTGTACGACCGATTATTTAAAGTAGAAGACCCATCGAGCGAGGAAGGTGATTTTAAAGATTACATCAACGAAAACTCGTTGGAGATTTTGCCAAGTGTGTACATAGAACCCGCACTGGCCAATGCGAAAGAAGGCGAGCACTTTCAGTTTTTGCGCAAAGGTTATTTCTGTGTAGATAAAGAAAGCACTGCGGATAAACTGATATTCAACCGCACAGTAGGATTGAAAGACACATGGGCAAAAGAAGCAAAGAAAGGATAGAAAATAATCATTTACAAAACGACGAATATGGTACGAATAGACAACACAGAAGAAACAATTGCTACGCTGAATAAACTGAGTGCCGATACTACACCACTATGGGGCGGTATGACGCCGCAGCACATGGTAGAACACCTGACTATGACCATACGTGCATCAAGCGGGAAAATGAATATAGAACAACGCAGCACACCGGAAGAAGCTGCTGCTGCAAAGCAGGCGCTTATCTATACAGATATGCAGATAAAGCAAGGTGTAAAAAGCCCGCTGATGGGCGAAGGGCTGCCACCGTATGTAAATGCAAGCCTGCAAGATGCCATTGGCGAACTGCAGACAGAGCTGCAACATTTTGCAAGCTACTATGCTGCTAACCCAAGTGCTACACATATACAACCGAGGCTGGGTGCGCTAAAGCATGATGAGTGGATCATCTTCCACGGCAAGCACTTTACACACCATTTCAAACAATTCGGACTGATATAAAAGAAAACGCCCCGCAGATTGCGGGGCGTTTTCTTTATCAGAATATTGTGATTGACTACTTAGCAGCCACAACACTTATCTCTACTTTTACACCTTTTGGCAGGCCTGCTACCTGTACTGTTTCGCGCGCAGGCGGGTTTTCTGTAAAATAGCTACCGTATACTTCATTTACCTGTGCAAACTGGCCCATATCCATCAGGAAGATGGTGCTTTTCAGCACATTGCTGAAATCCATCCCTGCTTCTGTAAGGATGGCTTTCAGGTTTTCCATTACCAGTTTGGTTTCTGTCTGTATATCGCCCGTGTATAACTCGCCCGTTTTAGGGTCTATAGCTATCTGGCCCGATACGAAAAGCATATTGCCAAACTGAACCGCCTGATTGTATGGCCCTATCGGGGCTGGTGCATTATCTGTACGAATGATTTTCTTTTCCATGCTGTAAATGTAATACACTCCTTACATTTGCAGCGATTTTAATGGCATACATCTTACACATAGATACATCGGGCGATGCTGGCATCGTAGCCATCAGCAAGGATGGTGTGATAACTGCGCAACTTGAAAATGCAGATACACGCAACCATGCTGCGAGCATTAACCTGCATATAGAAAAAGCCCTGCAGGATAGCGGCATTACAATGGCCCAGCTGGACGCTATTGCGGTATGTGGCGGCCCAGGCTCTTATACAGGACTGCGTATAGGACTGGCTACTGCAAAAGGCATTTGCTACCTGCTGGATAAGCCACTGATGATGCACCACAAATTGCAGTTACTGGCGCTGAAAAAAATCTATACGCATAAAAATGAATATGAACATTATATCAGTATCCTGAACGCAAGAGAGGGAGAATACTATTTTGCGTCATATAACAGTGAAAAAGATACAATAAACGAGCCTCAGCATATACAGGCTGCAGACTTAGAAACGGTTTTTAGCAAGCTTTCGGGCAAAAGCCTTGTGTGTGGAGACATGAATGAGGGGCTGCGAGCGGCAATCGGTACTCAAACAATTGATTTTCAGGAAGATAATCGAGTAGATACCACTACATGGGCAGTTTATGCAAAGGAACAATATGATTGTAATGGTTTTGTCAATTTAGCCAATTCAGAACCCTTCTATTTAAAACAAGTTTATACGCATAAACCAAAGAATATCAATTGATTAAAACCACATATTCAAAATTTAAATAACTTTTTAACGGTGGTTTAACACATTTCTATAATATGGTTTTGGTTCATATAGCAGAATGGTGTATGTTTGCACCCCGTAAAAATGGTGGTAAATAGAGGCCACCACATTACTTAGTTACTCTTTTTTTATACATAAAATCAATTTGTAAATGGAAACGACTATGTCAGCTAATACGCTGGTTATTCGCAAAGATGAAGGTTCGAACGAACAGATTAAGTTGGATTATTTAGCGGTTAAGAGTGCAGCAATGACCCTGAGGGCCATCAACCACAAATTGCGTCAGCAAATCGTAAAATTGCTGGAAGAAAACAGACGTATGAATGTTACTGATATTTACGTGAAATTGCGCTTGGAGCAGTCAGTAGCATCTCAACACCTCGCTATCCTGCGTCGTGCTAATATCGTTATCACAGAGCGTGATGGTAAATTCATCCACTATGCACTGAACCATACTCGTATAGCTCACGTTGCTAAGTTTGTAAACGAACTGGTAAACGCTGAAGAAGCATAATTTTAACCACAGGTTAAAAAAATAAAAGCCCCGATAATTATCGGGGCTTTTTTAATGCTATAAAGGTTCACTCATCAACAAGTCAACCAATCAACTATTCTTAATCTTATTCCAAGTATCGTACAAGCTTTCCTGTGTCGGGCGGTTGGCTGGTAGTTCTGTCAGTGGTTCACAAGGCTGCAAGGTTTCGTACAGATCCTTCGGCAAGCTCTGATAGAGCTGCGTGCCTTTGGTCTTCCAGCCTATCATATCATCGCTCACCTCTTTGATTATCTTGCCGGGATTGCCCACTACAAGGCTGCGGCGGGGTATTTTGGTATTGGCAGCAATAAAAGACAATGCACCTATGATACATTCATCGCCAATTTCTACCTCGTCCATTATAACGCTGTTCATACCCACCAATACATTTTTGCCAATGGTAGCGCCATGTATAATGGCTCCGTGACCTATATGTGCACCTTCCTTCAGCAATACGGTAACACCGGGAAACATATGGATGGTACAGTTTTCCTGCACATTGCAACCATCTTCTATCACTATCCCACCCCAATCGCCACGCAATGCAGCACCGGGGCCTATATATACATCTTTACCTATAATAACATTGCCCGTAACAGCAGCCTGCGGATGCACATACGCACTCGGGTGAACAACAGGCACAAAACCTTTGAATGAATAGAACATGATTCTTAATATTATTCGTACTTAGCTATTACTTCTATTTGTCCTACAATATGAGTATTGAACTCTTCCAACTCCTCCGCAGGCACCCAAAGCTCGTCATGTAATTCCCCACCAACATTCTGTATGTCGAACTTCGATAAGTAAATCTCATCTACTTCAAACCGGGTTACATAACCAACTCCGTAAGCAGGTACATTCCATTCTACAGTTATTTGTTTGGCATATGCTTCGTTAGTAACCGGGTAGAAAATTGGTTGTTCTGGCAGACGAGGTGGAAACTTTTTCCAACCAGACTCCTCTATCAACTTCAGTTCAGCGTCTGCGACAGGCCTATATAGTGTTCTTGTTTTCATTTTAATAAAGATAATTCTATTGTTCAATTAAGGTACCGGATCATACCCGCTCTTGCCCCATGGATGGCAGGATAAAAATCGCTTTACTGCCATGCGGCCACCCTTCCACGGTCCGTGTTTTTTGATGGCTTCCAATCCGTAGGCACTACAACTGGGCGTATATCGGCATTTAGCCCCTAAAAGCGGCGAAATAAAGGCCTGGTAGAACCTTATGAGCCATGTGAACAGTATGGAGAAGAAACGTCTGATAAATCAAAAATAAGGAGGGAAAAGCAAATACTAAGATAATACCTGTTTTGCTGCTGTTTCCTGCAGGGCGGCAATACCTTTTATCACTACTTCTTGTACAGTAGCAAACTCCGGCATTTCTGTGCCTGTATGTATCAGAAACACGTGCAGCTGCATATCGGCAGGCACTGCAGCATATAGACTATGCTTATTAAGCCTCCAGGCCTCGCGCATCAGGCGGGCAATACGGTGGCGCTGCACCGATTTCCTGAATTTCTTCTTCGGTACACTAAACCCCGCCAATACAGGCGATGTTTCTGCGGCGCTGCGCGGCATCATGGTATAAATAAACTTTACCGGAAAAAAAGAATACGCTTTCCCTGTACGGAAAAGCGTATCAATATGTTGCTCGCGCTTCAGCCGCTCGTATGCTTTTAAAGTATTACGAATGGCAGTTGAGTTTTTAACTGTTATTACTTAACGCGGCGCTCGTCAGAAACTGTCAGTTTATGGCGACCTTTTGCACGGCGAGAAGCCAATACTTTGCGGCCATTTGCACTTTCCATACGCTTGCGGAAACCATGTACTGATTTACGACGGCGGCGGCTTGGTTGATACGTACGTTTCATAATCTATACTTTAAAGTCCTGCATACGCAGGCATCACATTTTTAAAAAATTAAGGATTGCAAAGGTAACGGTTAAATTTTACCCTGCCAAATAAGTTTGTGATTTTTTGCATAAAACAGCCCTGTAATCACTTACAGGGCTATTATATGAAATATATTATTATTTACCAGCAGGCATATTCAGGCCTTTGCGTATTTCTTTTGCAGTGCTGTTGTTGGCATCTATTGCTTCTATTTTCTGCACAAGTTCCATTGTTTTGGCCTTGTCTTTCTTGTTGTAGTTGTAGATAGCCATATACTGATATGCCTGCATCAGGTCGTTTGGTTTGCGTGTATAGGTAGAAGGCACTTCCATTTCCAACCATTTAGTATAGTATGGTACTGCCAACCCTTGTGTCGCATCATTATCTTTCGCAGCTGCAGCACGTCCGCTCCAGTAATGGCCTGAAGGTTCTGTGGGGAATTTTTCTGTCATAGCAACAAAGCTCTTCAACGCATTATCATAATCCCTGCCAAAGTATTTTGTAAAGCCGGTATAGAAATAGTCCGTTACGGTTGCAGAAGTTGGCATTTCATTTACAATCTTATCGTACCATTTAGAGGCAGCCAGCCATTCTTTACCTTCCCTTAATGCTTCACCGTTTTCACGATAAGGCACCAGTTTGTTTGTAGCAGTATCGGCATCTATTGCTTTTTGCAGGTACATATCAGCTTCAGATGTCAGGCTGTTTTGCAACAATATTTTTGCAAACATTCTATAGTCGCTAGGGCTATTTTTGGTAGCGTCCTGCTTTTCAAAATAGATACGTGCATTTTTCAGTGCGTTTACAGAATCTTTCAGTTCATATTGGCTGAATGCAAGGATACCATAGAAACGTGTTTCAGGTTTAGTGTTAATAAGTTCCTGTGCTTTTGCCGCAGCATTTTTATAGTCTTTAGAAAGGAACAGTACGTCCATATACTTTTCAGTAACTATCGGAGAAGGATCAGCAAGCTTCACATATTCTTCAATGTGCTTTTTAGCCAGATCGTACTTAGCTACATATGTGTAAGCATTTGCCAGATCGCGGTAAGGTAATGGATTAGCCGGGTCTGCCTCTTTAGCTTTTTCCCAGTTTTCCAGAGCCAGTTTATAAGTCTTGGCATCGTACCAGAGCTTGCCTATACGAGAGTAAACAAGTGAATTTTTAGGATCCTTTTCTACTACTTTTTCATAATTAGTCATAGCCTCACCACCGCCACCACTTGGCAGCTTCAAATAGGCGTCTGCCAAAGATATACGCATATCTATATTGTCGTAGTTTGCCAATGCTGCCTTGTACCAGTTGATGGCTTGCTGGGCATCACCACCATTGGTATATGTAACAGCGTCTGCAGCATACTTCAGTTGTTCCCACTCTTTCTTTTTAGCTTTTCCTGCAAGGTCAGTTGCAGCTTTCATGCCTTCTTCAACCTTACCTTCAGCAAACAATACGCGAGCCAAACCACTTGTATTGGCATAGCTGTTTGGTTGTTTCAGGAATATGTTGCGAGCTGCATCTTTATTACCCATTTGCAATTCTGCAAGGCCCAGATAATAGTTTGCCAACGGGTTGGTACCTGCTAATGGCTCAAGCGTTTTCTTTGCAGTCTGGTAACGCTCATAGTTATACATCTTAATACCTTCTTCCAGTGTCTGCGCCTTCACACTTGCAGTAAGTGTTACTGCCGCAGCCATCATTACTATCGAATGTTTCATTTTCATTTTTGTACTATTTATTGTACAGTAGTTACAATATTTATTATTCGTTCAGTTTATTTACTGTTATTTACCTGTGCCTGCCTGAAGATGATATTACTTCTCAACGGAAACAACCTAGCTTGTTTAAATATCAACTGGCCGCGTTCTTTTGCCAGAAAGTTGGCAACACCTGTAGCCAAGCCGGGATATGTTTCACGGTGGATGAAGTACAGGTTGCGTGTCAGCGGGTACCAATCGGGAGCTATATATGCCTGATATGGCTTGTATTCCTTCAGCAAGCTGTCGTGTACTATTGCAGCTACTTTTACATCTTTAATAAATGCCAGTCCTTCAGGGTCGTTATAATCACTCACATGGCTTACACCTACAAAACCTATCGCGTCCGGGTTATTAGCCACATACTTTATTACACTGTCATTGCCCTTTGCAGCAAATACGTTTGCACCAAGTTTTTGCCCCGGTATCAATGAGTCTGTAACATAACGCAATGTGCTTGATCCCTGATTGTCAAATACTACGGTGTATTTCTTCTTATACACACCCGTCAATATACCTTTCAGTTGGCTTTCGCTCAGTACCGTATCGCCTGATGCGTTGTTGAATATTACCGCTACTGCATCTTTGGCTACTGCCAGCGATGTTGGTACCACTTTCTTGTCTTCCAGCATCTTTTTCTCATCAGTAGTCAGCTCACGTGTTACCAATATCAGTTTTGCCTTATCGTTCAGAAAGTCTTTTATGCATTCAGCCTCCGGCTTGTAGTGCACATTCACGTGCGCTTCAGGAAAGCTGCTGTCGAATACGCGCATCTGCTGCTCTACTATCGGCTTGTAGGTTTCATCTACAGAAATATCGATAGTACCGCTGCTCAATGTATCTGTCGGCTGCTTGGTTTTATCTTCTCCACAAGATGCGGCAAAGACAACCAGACCGGCACAGAGCACAATATTCTTCAAAGCATTTGTCATGGACTGCAATTTTACTCAATATTCTAAAAAAATGTATGAATACTCTTTATGTTGTAACATTAATTTAACAGCACTGTCAGCACAGTGTAAATTATTGTCTGTTGCGCTTTCTGAGCCTGATGTCTGTGATACCTCTCCATATACGGAACAGCCCATAAAACAGCATGAGTGTACCCAATGTGTAAGCCATGCCTTTGGGCAATTCCATAGCACCGAATGCCTGCAGATAAAACAACAAAAAGCTGATAATCAGATAGAAAACACCCATACCGATATGCATGGTAGCCCTGAATGCAGAGTATGCGGAACTGCTCTCGTTGCGCTCTTCGAAGTTCATATCCTTTTCTTATTAATTGAGGTGCAAAATTAGTTTAATATTATTGCAGAACATCAGCATTTGCCTATAATTCTGCCTTTAATATAAGAGAAGCAAAAATCGCAGCAATCCATAAAGGCTAGGAACATTTTAACGAAAAATTCAGGATAGGGTATAAAAAAGAAAAAGAGACTGTGCAAAACAGTCTCTTTTTTTGGATTCGCTAAGTTCAAATTATTTTTTCTTAGCGGCTGCCTTTTTAGGGGCTGCGTTTGCTTTTGGAGCAGCTTTTTTAGGAGCCGCTTTTTTTGCAGCAGCTTTCTTAGGAGCCGCTTTTTTTGCAGCAGCTTTTTTAGGAGCCGCTTTTTTTGCAGCAGCTTTCTTAGGAGCTGCTTTTTTCGCAGCTGCTTTTTTTGGAGCTGCTTTTTTGGCTGCAGCTTTTTTAGGAGCTGCTTTTTTTGCTGTTGCCATAACTGTGTGAATTTAAGGGTTAAACAAAAACCTTATATATGGCAACAGCCGAGAGCATTATGCCTCGGCTGTAGCTGAAAATTCCTTAACTGATATCAGCGTCTTAGTACGAGTTTTGCGGAACTCAACGATACCATCTTTCAATGCGAAAATGGTAAAGTCTTTACCAAGACCTACGTTTGTGCCAGGGTGATAAACAGTACCACGCTGACGAACGATGATGTTACCAGATATAGCTGGTTGACCACCGTATATTTTTACACCCAGTCTTTTACTCTGGGAGTCACGGTTATTCTTTACACTACCTTCACCTTTTTTGTGTGCCATCTTCTATTCTTGACTTTACGAATTTACAAAAAAATTAAATTAAGCAATATCTTTTATTTTAATCTTTGTAAGATATTGACGGTGACCGTTACTTTTTTGGTATCCTTTGCGGCGTTTTTTCTTGAAAACAATCACTTTATCACCTTTCAGATGATCAACGATTTCCGCTTTCACTTTTACCGAATCAGTAAATTTGATGTTGCCACCAGTTGAAGTCATCAGTACTTCTGAGAACTCTACGTTTTCACCTACATTTCCTGACAGGCGGTGAACAAACAATTCATCATCTTTCTTCACTTTGAATTGTTGACCTGCTATATTAACTATCGCAAACATGACGCTCCTAAAATATTTCGCGCAAAGGTAACATTATTTTCCTGTTATCCACAAATATTTTTTTATAATTTGTAGTTTAATGCAATATCCACCACCTGAAAACGGTTATAATTAAGGTATTATAATACATGTAATAACCTCACCATAATTGGTACTTTTGCTTTCCAAGATTGTACAATGAAGCTTAAATCATTCCTTGCCAGGCCTTATGCTGCTATTATACATAACCGCATAAGAAAAGGTATGGCCACGGCTGTAGCCGATCAGCAGAGTATTTTCCAGCAATTGCTGAAGGTAGGCAGCCGTACCACATTTGGTAAAGACCACAATCTTGGCGAAGTAAAGACCTACGAAGAATACAAAGCTGCAGTTCCCATCCGCGATTATGAGGCTTTTAAACCATATATAGAACAAATAAAGGCAGGCCAGCAAAATGTGCTTTGGAAAGGTAAGCCCATGTATTTTGCCAAAACATCGGGCACTACCAGCGGGGTTAAATACATACCCATTAGTAAAGATTCTATACACAATCACATAGACACTGCCCGCAATGCCTTGCTTTGCTATATGGCAGAAAGTGGCAATACCGCATTTGCCGATGGCAGGATGATATTTCTTTCGGGCTCGCCGGTGCTTGAACGCGTTGGCGGCATACCTACGGGCAGGCTTAGTGGTATTGTCAATCACTTTATACCTGGCTATCTGCGTGCCAATCAGTTACCATCTTACGAAACCAATTGTATTGAAGACTGGGAAGAGAAACTGGGCAAGATTGTAGGCGAAACCATAGATAAAGACATGACACTGATAAGCGGTATACCACCGTGGATGCAGATGTATTTTGACTGGTTGTCTGAAAAAAGTGGTAAAAAGATAAAAGAACTCTTCCCCAACCTGCAGGTACTGGTACATGGCGGGGTGAACTTTGAACCATACAAAGCCAAACTTTTTGAAAGTCTTGGCGGACCGATTGATACCATAGAAACTTTCCCTGCATCTGAAGGCTTTTTTGCCTTTCAGGATACGTTGGATAAAGAAGGCTTGTTGCTAAATACCAATTCAGGCATATTCTTCGAATTCATCCCTGCGGGAGAAGTGTTTAATGAAAACCCTACGCGCCTGTCGCTGGCAGATGTGAAGGTGGGCGAAAACTATGCACTGATAATAAACAGCAATGCAGGCCTCTGGGGCTATAATATTGGCGATACAGTACGTTTTGTAAGTACCGACCCATACAGGATAGTAGTAACAGGGCGCATTAAGCACTATATATCTGCATTTGGCGAGCATGTTATAGGTGAGGAGGTAGAACACGCTATACTAAACGCCGCCACGGCTCAAAACACGCGTATTATAGAATTTACCGTTGCACCTATGATACAAACTGAGGGTGAACTTCCGTTCCACGAATGGTTTGTATCGTTTGAAGAAACACCTGCAGACCTTGTTGCATTCAGCAAAGCGGTAGATGACAACCTGCGAAAGAAGAACATTTACTACGACGACCTGATACGCGGCAATATTCTTCAGCCACTGAAAATAAGGCCTATGCAAAGCCATGCCTTTATAGAATACATGAAATCTATAGGCAAACTGGGCGGACAGAACAAAGTGCCCCGCCTCAGCAACGACCGCACACTGGCCGATGCGCTGCAGCCGTGGGTAAAACCTTAACAATACTTTATTTTGTTAACGGAAGCCTCATATCAATAATTTCAGCCAAATTTGCCTTTTGCAAATTTTTAAGATGCGTTTTTATACAAAGGCTTTAGCCGCGGTTTTGTTCTTTAGCACAGGAAGTACATTTTTATATGCACAACAAACACCTGCAACCGGCAGGATATATGGTAAGATAGCAGATGGCCAGAACAAGGGTATAGGCTATGCAACCGTTACACTACTCAAACAGGATTCTACAGTTGTAAACGGAGACCTTACAAAAGAAGACGGCACATTCAACATTGCGCCTACAGGCAATGGCAATTTCATACTACGTGTTTCGGGCATCGGTGCAGAGACAAAGTATGTAGATAATATCAGCATTACACCACAAGCAACAGAGAAGAATCTGGGCACTATCAAAACAGGTAATAGTGCACAGAAACTGAAAGGCGTAACCGTAACAGCCGAGAAAGCTACTATGGAAATGAGCATTGATAAAAGAACTTTCAATGTAGATAAGAATATAACTGCTACAGGTGGTAGTGCAACAGATGTATTGCAAAACATACCATCGGTATCAGTAGATGTAGATGGCACTGTATCGCTGCGTGGCAAGGCAAGTACTATACTGATAGACGGTAAGCCCGCTACACTGTTTGGCGGCGATGTTACAAGTGCGTTGCAAAGCCTGCCATCTGCAAGTATCCAGAGTGTGGAGGTTATTACCAACCCATCATCAAAATACGATGCACAGGGTACTGCGGGTATCATCAACATCATAACGAAGCGCGATAAGAAATTCGGTTTCAACGGTTCTGTAACTGTTGGTGCAGGCACACGTGATAAGTATAACGGCAGCCTGAACCTGAATGTGAAGAATGAGAAATGGAACATCTTCCTGAACAGCAGCATGCGCCTGAACCGCAACTACAACCGCACTACCAACGAGCGTACAAACGTAGGTAGCGATGCATTCTTCAGCAGTTACGACGATAACATTCGTAAATTCAACGGCTTCTTCAATTCGCTGGGTGCAGAGTATACTATCAACAAAAATAACAGCGTCACCCTCACACAAAACCTCAACAGGATGCAATGGGGTGGCGATGGCATGTCTAACTACAAAGTATATACAGCCAACCTGATAGACTCCACACAGCGCCGTAGTTCTTACAACATAGGCGGTCCGTTGTCATCATCTACATCGCTCGACTATAAGCACAAATTCAAAAAAGAAAAACAGGAACTCACTGCCAATGCTACCTATGCCAAAACATGGGTAGAGCGCAATCAGGAATATGAAACTGCCATACTGAACAGCGATGGTGTTCAACGCAATCGTACTGTGTATCAGAAAGCACCAGGCAGTGGCAGCAATGCCAGCCTGAATGCGCAGGTAGATTTCACTACCCCACTCAACAAAACAGATAAACTGGATGCGGGATTGAAAACACAACTAGTTTGGTTTGAAAGTAAAAACAATCCGACTATAGACTCAGGTTTTGGCATAAAGACAGACTACACATTACTGAATGTATTTAAGTACAATCAGCAAACACATGCAGCCTATGCCAACTATGGCGGACAGCGCGGCAACTGGGGATATCAGGCAGGTTTACGTTTCGAATACTTCAGCTATTCTGGCACTACACAAAACATGACGAGTGCATCTTACACTACGGAGTTTATCAACCTCTTTCCTACAGCTTATGTTTCTTACAAGCTGCCTAAGGAGCAAAATATATTCCTAAGCTACAGCCGCCGTACAAACCGCCCGGGCTTTATGCAGCTGATGCCCTATGTAGATTTATCGAACCCGCAGGATACAAATGTGGGCAACCCCAATCTGAAGCCTGAGTTCATCAACAATACAGAACTGAACTACAGCAAGTCTTTCAAAAAAGGACATAACCTGACGGCAAGTGCTTACTATCAGTACACTGAAAATATGATAGAACGCTATCGCAAATTTTATGGCGATGGTACAACATTTACACAACCCCAAAACCTGAATACGGGTATTACCTACGGTCTGGAACTGATAGGCAAAATGCAACTGCTGCCTAAATGGGATGCTACACTCAGTTTCAACTTCTTCCAGAACGAGGTACGCGGTGCTAACATAGACCCTGTGTTGAACAATAGTGGTTTCAGCTGGTTCAGCAAACTGAATACAAACATCAAGCTACCTAAAGACTTCTCTGTACAGATTAATGGCAACTACGAAGCACCGAAAGTGGCCGCACAGGGTACGTTGCAAGAAGTGTATTGGTTGGATATTGCTGTACGCAAAAACCTGTTGAAGAACAAGGCTACGCTTACGGTAAACGTGTCTGACATCTTCAACACACGCAAATACACTACGGTGTACGACTACCCATCTTATACCCAAACTACCTACCGCGACAGGGAAACAAGAATTGGTAACATAAGTTTCACATATCGATTTGGCAGGTCTGAAAACAGTGGCAGAGAGCCTAAGGGTATGGGCGGAAACAACCGCCGTGGTGGTAAAGACCAGAAAGGGCAACAGACAAAAGAACGCGATAACCTGAAGACTGACGAAGGCGGTGGCGGCGGAGAAGGTGGCCCAAGCGCCCCTCAATCTTCCGGTAGTTAATAATTGGTATTATATTTGGTAACACTATTTAAAACATATTGAATGAAACAAATAGTAAAAGCCCTATTGTTGACGGGTTTTGTAGCAGGCAGCACAATTGTGGCAAATGCGCAAACACTGAAAGACTGGGTAAACAAAGCAAACACCGTTGTAAATGGTGGTAGTGGTAATAATTCTACAACAGGTGGCAATAACAACGGTGGTATTGGCAGCAACCTTAGCAACAATGAAATAGTATCTGCACTGAGGCAAGCATTAGAAATAGGTACCAAAAACGCATCGGGCAGGTTGAATGTTACCAACGGTTTCTTTGGCAATCAAATCATCAAAGTATTGATGCCACCTGAAGCACGCCAGATAGAAACAACACTCCGTTCGCTGGGTATGGGTGCACAGGTAGATAAAGCCATCCTATCTATGAACCGCGCTGCGGAAGATGCATCGGGCAAGGCTGTACCAATATTTGTAAATGCCATCACAAGCATGTCTATTCAAGACGGTCTCAGCATTCTGCAAGGCGGTAATGGAGCGGCCACTAATTTTTTGAAGAACAGAACTACAGCGGCACTCACTTCAGAGTTTCGCCCTGTGATACAAAACTCACTGAATAAGGTTGGTGCTACACGCTATTGGGCAGATATTGTAAACATCTACAACCGCCTGCCTACAGTACGCAACAAAGTAAATCCTGACTTGGCAGGCTATGTAACAGAACGCGCATTGAACGGCCTGTTTGTTACCATTGCCGATGAAGAAAATAAAATACGCTTAGACCCTGCATCAAGGGTTACTGATTTATTGAAAAAAGTATTTGGCTCTAAATAATCACATATCATTTTAACCTTAGTCTTCACACTGTACTACATTCTATTATGGAAGAGATGACGCAACCACAGGAACAACCTGTACAACCAACACTGCAATCATGGTGGCAATCTGTTAGTTTTCCAGGTAAGGAAAACTATACCATCGGCGAAGATGGCCAACTGATACAAAATGCTATCGGCTCTCTGAAAGAGCGAGTGGTAAACACCCTCAGCATCGATACAGCAGAGATTACCCTGAAAGCATTGAAAGACAAATTTGCCGAGGTAGAAAACAAATACAAAGAACTGCTTACCGAATGGGACAGCTCTGAAGATAAGCTGAAACTGATAGGCAAGGTAGAACGAATGAAGGACTACCTGCAACACACAGCAGCAGTAGGCATGCTGCAAGACCTGGTGAAGTCGCTCAGCAATATGGAGTCTTCACTTGCTTCGCTTACGGAAGAAAACTTCAAACTGAAAGAAGTAATTGCCAAAGAAGCAGAAGCACTTGCAGACAGCAATGCATGGAAAGAAACCACACAAGCTTTCAAAGACATAGCAGATAAGTGGAAGCAGATAGGCTTTGTTGATAAGCATCGTAACGATGAGTTGTGGAACAGGATAGAGGCTGCGAAAAACAAATTCTACGATCGCAAGCGCCAGAACCACGAAGATGTAAATAAAGAATTGCTGCAAAACCTGGACCTGAAAATGGAAATGGTGGAAAAAGCCGAAAAGCTGGCAGCATCCGATTCATGGAAAGAAACAACGGAAGCCTTCCACAACCTGATGGAAGAGTGGAAGAAAACAGGCCGCACCATACACGATAAAAACGAAGAGCTGTGGCATCGTTTCATTACAGCTAAAAACACTTTCTTTGAAAAGAAGAAAGCCCACTTCGATGTTATACAAACAGAACAGGAAGCAAACCTGCAGGCAAAATCTGCACTGGTAGAAAAAGCTGAAGCGCTGAAAGACAGCACTGAATGGAATGTAACGGCACAGGCTTTCACAGAGCTGATGGACGAGTGGAAGAAAATAGGCCGTGTACCGCTTGACAAAGCAGACGAAATATGGAACCGCTTCATTGGTGCAAAAGAACAATTCTTTAATGCCAAAAAGCAACATACAGAAACGCTGAAAGTAACCCTGCAAGACAACTATGCACAGAAGCTGGCATTGGTAAAACGCGCTGAGGCTTTACAGAACTCTACCCAATGGCGCGAAGCTACAGACGAGTTGATGGAGCTGATGGAAGAGTGGAAAAAGATTGGCCCTGTACCGCGCGAACACAATAACGAAATCTGGGAACAATTTAACAAAGCACGCAAACGCTTCTTTCAGCGTAAAGATGCCAACCGCGAACAGCGCAAGCAGCACGCCGAAAAGCACAAGTTGCAACGTGTAGAGCGCGCACACGAATTTGTAAAACAATTGGAAGAAGAAATACAGGAAGAAAAAGAAAGGCTGGAAGATTTCAGAAACAGCATACAGAACATAACTCCGGGACGCAAAGCAGAAGAACTGCGCCAGCACCTGGAAAAACTGATAAGCCAGACTGAAAATAAAATTCAGCACAAACAAGCCAAACTGGAAGATGCACGCAAACAAGTGGCAGAAAATCCTGAAGGACTTGTAACAGACAATAGTAAAGAAGCAGATGCTTAATAAAAGAAAAGCCCCGATGTTCGGGGCTTTTCTTTTAGTTATTTATTATTCACGGCACTTGTTATATCTGTAATCTTTGCTCCGCCGTTGAAGAGTTTCACAAACTGCTTCTTTTCATCGTAAATGGCTATGCCAGGTACTGCAGACAACTTATAAAATCCGGCAAAAAAGAAATCAATGTCTTTACCGAAAACTATATTCTTTTCTTTATTCAACTTGTATTTCTCTGCAAATTTTTTGATGTCCCTCAACTCTGCAAAAGAGAACAGATACAGGTTAACGTTTCTCAACTCGCTCATATGTGCTCTGATAGAATCGGCCATATGCTGACAGTGTTCACAATCCGGCCCGAACAACATCAATACGGTTTTCTTTCCGGGTTTTATGTTATACGTATTGAATGAAGACACACTATCCATCAATTGTATCTTGAATGCCGGCATTTCCGGGTGTTTCAGATACGGAGGTGTAGTATCTGCTGTGGTTGTTACATTCGCAGTTACCTGGGCTTGTGTTTGTGCGATTGTTGTACCTGTAAAACATGCTGATAACATTAAGAGTACAAACTTCAGTTTCATATCCGGATTTTTATTTATCTGCAAATGTAATGAAGTCTTCTTTTTCAGGTACACATAGGTTTGTTAACTTCATAGCTCGGTATATAGCACACTATGTTAGTAAACGAAGAATTATTCCAAGGCAGATACAACAACCTGAATGCAGCCCAACGTGAGGCCGTTGACACCATCTATGGCCCGGTAATGGTGATTGCAGGCCCGGGGACAGGTAAAACGGAGGTATTATCTGTACGCATCGCCAATCTGCTGCGTAGCGAGGCACAGGTGCAGCCACAAGAGATTCTTTGCCTTACTTATACCGACGAGGCCACCAATTCTATGCGTCGCAGATTGTTGCAGATTATAGGCACTGCTGCACACAGAATTAATATCTGCACCTTCCACGCTTTTTGCAACAACGTAATACAGAACAATAACGACTACTTCAGCCTGCGTACACTACAGCCTATTACAGACCTGGAACGCACAGAGCTGCTGTACGAAATGCTGGAAGAATTGCCGAGCGGCCACCCGTTGCGCAAACTGAGCGGTAATATATACTTCGATTCGGGCAGGCTGAACCGCCTGTTTGACATGATGAAGCGCGAAAACATAACTGCACAAACAATAGCAGATGCTGTTGATGCGCAGATAGCTGATATGCCTAATATTGAGGCATACATCTACAAGAAAAGTGGTAAAGGCTATCAGAAAGGCGACCTGAAGCAAAGCCAGATAGATGAAGATACACGCAAGCTGAACCAGACAAAAGCTGCTGCACAGCTCTTTGATGTGTATAGCGAAAAGATGAAGCAGAAAGGGCGCTATGATTTCAACGATATGATAATCTGGGTGCTGGATGCTTTCAAGAAAAATGATGCGCTGCTGCTCAACTATCAGGAGCGTCACCAGTTTATACTGGTAGATGAGTTTCAGGATACAAACGGTGCGCAGAGCGATTTACTGCACATGCTTACCGATTTCTGGGAAGACCCCAACATATTTGTGGTGGGCGATGACGACCAGTCTATTTACGAATTTCAGGGCGCAAGGATTCGCAACATTCTCGACTTCTATCAACGCTACAAAGAAACCATCAAAGTCATTGTATTGCCACACAACTATCGCTCATCGCAGCTGATATTAGATAAGGCAATGGCCACTATCGATAATAACGAGCAGCGCCTCATTAAACAACTCGATGAACTTTCACTGAATAAAAACATTGTTGCCTCCGCCACACGTTTTCAGGATGGTAACGATACTGTTGACCCGATAGTAAAAGTATATAACAACATACTGCAGGAGGAAGCCGATGTGGTCATGCAGATAGAAGAACTGCAAAAGCAAGGCATCGCATTGAACAATGTTGCGGTGCTATATGCACAACACAAACAGGCAGATAATATCATCAGCCTGATGGAGCGTAAAGGCATACCATATACAGTTAAGAAACCTGTGAATGTACTGGAACTGCCACTCATTAAGCAGGTCATCAACATACTATACTATCTCGAAGAAGAGCGCAAAGAAACATTCAGTAGCGAAGCTCGTTTGTTCGAGATAATGCATGCTCCCTATTACGAAATAGCCCCTGTAGATATTGCAACGCTATCACTGCACATCAGCAACAACAAATCGAAAGACAAAAGCCTTGGTGTTTGGCGACTGGTTTTGAACAACACTTTGCTACTCGAAACCATGAACCTTGCTACTACCAAAAATATAACACGCCTCGGCAGATGCCTTGACAACTGGCTGCAGGAACAGCATACATTACCAATACCACTGCTGCTTGAAAAAATCATTTATGAAAGCGGCATGATGGCGCACCTGCTAAAGAAGGTAGACCATGTGTGGAATGTACAGGTCATCAACACATTCTTCGATTTTGTGAAAGAGTGCTACGACCGCGATGCCAACCTGAAAGTACCCGACCTGCTGCGCATGATAGAACGTATGCAGGATGAGAACATCAGCATACCAATACAAAAAGTAGTGCAGAACGAAAACGGTGTTCGCTTCTACACAGCGCATGGTGCTAAGGGCAATGAGTTTGAATATGTGTTCTTAGTAGGCTGCACAAAAAACTTCTGGGAAGACAAACGTGGTGGTGGCAATGAATACAAGCTACCCGAAGGCATCACCAATACGAAAGATGATGCCGATAAAACATACAAAACAGAAGTAGCACGCCGTCTGTTTTTCGTAGCGCTTACGCGCGCCAAGAAACACCTGCATGTATCTTATGCCATCAGCGATAATAACGGCAAGCCGCTTGAAAATTCTGTATTCATTGATGAGATAAGCCTGCCTGAAGAACGTATCAATCAGTCTGTACCAACAGAAGCCATTATGCAGCATATAGCATGGGCGTTGCAACCGGTGCCGGATGTACGCATTAAACTAGCCAACGGACAGTGGATAGATTATATACTGCAGCAGTTTACCATGAGCTATACAACGCTTTCCAAATACCTGCGTTGTCCGCTGACATTTTACTACGAGCATATACTTCGTGTACCATATCTGAAGAGTGATGCTTTAGCCTTTGGTAGTGCCGTGCACTATGCGCTGGAAAGAATGTATAAATTGATGAAAGAAAATCAGGGCGTGTTTCCTCCGTTGGAAGATGTGATTGCTTCTTTCAAATCAGAGATGTATCGCGAGCGCGAATCATTCAACAATATTCAGTTTGAAAGAAGGATGGAACAAGGCAATACCATTCTTACAGAATATTATCAGGAATACCTGAATACCTTCCCTACCAAGGTAGAGATTGAATATAAAATACAGCGTTTCATACTGGATGGTGTACCTGTAACGGGTAAGATAGACCTGATACAATTTGACGATGATGGCTGTAAAGTAATAGACTACAAAACAGGTGACCCCGACAGGTCTTCCGGTACCTACACCGCACCACCCAACGATAAAGAGCCTAATGGTGGCGACTACTGGCGCCAGATGCTTTTCTACAAACTACTGATAGAAAACAACCCAGACAGGCAATGGCAGGTAAAAGAAGGCATGTTTGACTATATAGAAAAAGGCCGAAAAACAAATCAGTACAAACGCATTACCATACCATTCATAGGTCAGCAGGAAGAAATAGTAAAGCAGCAAATGAAGAATGCCTATGCCGGCATTATGAATCACGAGTTTGATAAAGGCTGCGGTAAAGAAGACTGCAACTGGTGCAATTTTGCAAAACGCTACGAACTGATACGCCCTGCGGATGATGTGGAGATAGACGACCTTTAAATAGCTCAGCTATCAAACATGCCGCGCTTTTCAAATGGCTGTGTGCAATTGTCTGTAGTAAACAAGTATTTGCCCGATGGCAATCCTTTTGTGCTTACGTTATAACTGTTAGCTCCCGGTGTCAGCTTGCCTTTGCGTATCAGCTGCCCGTCTGTTGTTGTTATCCGGTAGGCGATATGTTCATGGGTCTGGCTGTGTAGCACGATACGCACTTCCTGCGTCAACTGGCTGTACATAATAACCATAACATATAAGAGTATGGTATAAAGCTAGTACTGCTGTGTAAGCACATCATTACCCCACTGTTATCTTCATGCTATCATATCATTAAACACAAAAGCGGGAGGCTGTTTGCCTCCCGCTTTATATTATACTGATGTACTAAAGATTAGTCTTTCAGTTTCAGATCCATCGCAACGCGGCGGTTCTTAGCACGGCCTGCAGCAGTTTTATTGCTAGCTACCGGTTTAGTATCACCATAACCGTTATCAGTCAGCCTGTCTGCAGCTATACCTTTGCTTACGAAGTAAGCTTTCACAGCAGCAGCACGGTCTTTAGACAGTTGCATATTCTTAGCAGCATTACCGGTGTTATCAGTATGGCCATCGATGGTCATTTGATAATCAGGGTAATCGTTCAGAATCTTAACTACTTCATCCAGCAGTTTGTTAGATGTTTTCTTGATAGTTGCTTTACCTAAGTCGAACTGGATTGCAGTTGCTGCAAATGCAAGACGTTTCTTAACCTGTACGCTTACTTCAGGACAACCCTGATTAGCTACTGTACCTGCTACTGTAGGACATTTATCCAGGTGGTCAGCTACGCCGTCGTTATCTGTATCAGGACAACCTTCGTTAGCTATCGGACCAGCAGCATTAGGACATTTATCCACGTTGTCAGCTATACCATCACCATCAGTATCAGGACAACCTTTGTATTGAGCCAGACCCGGTTGATCAGGACAAGCATCATCGATATCAGCTATACCGTCGTTATCGCGGTCAGGGCAACCTTGCATTGCAGGCAAGCCAGCTTCTTGCGGACAACGATCTTCAGCATCAGCCACACCATCCAAGTCAGCATCAGGACAACCTGCAGCTGTTTTAGAACCTGCAACATCAGGACATTTATCATCTTTATCCAGTATGCCATCACCATCTTTATCAGGATTAGGACAACCCCTCATTTCCCAAACACCTTTTTCGTTTTTACACTTGTCTTTGCGGTTTGATACCAGGTCACCATCGCTGTCACGTGGTTTCTTTTTATTGAAAGGAACATAAGCACCGAAGTACATGTTCATACCATTACCATCGCCAAAGAAAGAAAGCATGTCATCGCTACCGAAGAAGAAACCAGCAACACGGATACCTGCACCCATTTTAATGTTCTGTGTCAGCGTGCTATATGTAACAGGCAAGCCAAAGCTGAACACACGTGTATCGAAACGTGGCGTCAGTGTTACTTGACTGTAGTTTGTATTACCATAACGCAGACGATCTGCAATATTGCCCATGTATGTAGCATTGATGTACAAGCCACCTACAGCATGATAGTCAACACCAACAACCAACATTGTAGGCAGGCCTACTTTTGTAGCGTCATTGTTTTTGCTCAGGTTCAGACCTTTGTTTTTCAGGTAGTTTGAAAGTGAGTCGAAATCGTTGATATGCTCCTGAATGTCATCACCAACAAGGCCGTTTGCGTTACCGCTGAATTTAGCCTGGCTGCTGTTGCTTGAATATTTGATAGAACCGATATCTGTTACTGCAGCAGAGAAACGCAATAAGTATTGGTTTTTGCTATTGTCTATGATACCTGTTTTACCATCCATATCATATTTGTAGCTCTGATACTTAGGGCGGAATTCATAAGTAACACCCAGATCCAGACCGAAGCCTTTACCTGCGCTACCAAAGAAATCGCTGAAAGCATCGCTGCCGCCATCTACAGAAGCACCTGCCTGTGCATAGCTCACATCTGTATTAGTTACATTGAACTGAGCCTGTGTACTTGATGCGCTTACGAAAGTTGCATTCAGGTTATTGCTCACCATACTTACAGCACCAATACCCATCAGGTAGCGGCCTGTAAGACCACCTTTTATCTGGTGTTCATTTTTCTCCCAGATAATACCGCCATAGCTCAAGCCAATTTCAGACCACGCATGTGCTGTAAAGTTGAATTTGTCAGCCTTTACTGTTACGTTGTTTGTATTGAAAGTAGAGTCCGTAATATTACGATACAGGCTTTGGCTCATGTTATGGAACTGTGCCATACCACGTACACGTGTTGTAAGTGCTATGCCATGTTTACGGCCAATGCTCATCATAAAGCCCGGACCACGCACTTCTGCATAAGGCAACATGATGCTTACCTTTTCTTTGGTGCTGTAGTCTTTCAGCATGGTTGACAGTTTATCACCGTCAAGAATACCGCTAAATACGTCAGATGCGTTAAACTTCGCAAGGCTGTTATCGGCACCCAGGTTCATTGAGAACAGGTCGATAGTAAACTTGTGACGTGAATCAGCCAGATTTGCCGGATTCAAATAAAGGCCGTTGGTTCCGCTCCAGTTGCTGGTAGCTACCCCAAGGTACCTTTGTGCATTTGCGGCTACCGGCAATGTAGCAGCCAATGCTAATCCTAGTGTAAACTTTTTCATATAGTGGTATTTGATTCTCCCAATTTTGTACTCTTCTTAACACATACTGTGCCAACCCAAAAACATTAGCAAAAAATATATTCCAGTTGCTTTTGGCGCTGCAAAGCAACGAAAAACTTTCGGAACAGCGAAAACTATTGTGTTTCCTTTCTTTCAACTATCCCGAAAACACTGCCTTATTCAAAAAAGAACTAATGCAAAATTAGAAGTAATTCTACAAAGATGCTATACCGTATTAAAGGTATTTGCCCTGCGTATTAATACGCAGGGCAAATACTATATCGGGGTTTCTATAAAAAATCTTGGTTTGCCGTACTAAAGCGCCATTTTAGCAACACGGCGCTCGTGCCTGCCGCCTTCAAAAGCAATGCTCAGAAACGTATCAAGCATATTGAATGCTTGTTCTTGCGGTACGAAACGTGCCGGTATGCATATAATATTAGCATCATTATGCTGGCGTGCCAGTGCAGCTATCTCTTCATTCCAGCAAAGTGCTGCGCGTACACCCACATGTTTGTTTGCTGTCATGCATACGCCGTTACCGCTTCCACATATCAATATACCTACAGACGCAGCGCCTGTAGATACCATATCTGCTACAGGGTGTGCATAATCGGGATAATCAGTACTGTCAGTGCTATAGGTACCTTTATCTTCAACTGTCCAGCCGTTTTCCTGCAACAGTTTTTTTACAGCTTCTTTCAGTTCAAAACCTGCATGGTCGCAACCCAGTGCCAGTGGCAGTTGTTGGTTGAAAACAGTTGGTAACATAGCTCTAATATTTTTGAAGTTCTTTACGTTGTCTTTGTTTATTTGCCCTGTCGCTGATGGCTATACTTGCTTCGTACAGTATCAGCAATGGTATTGCTACCAGCCATATACTAAACCAATCGGGCGGAGTTACGATGGCAGCCAGTACAAATATAATAAGAATGGCATACCTGCGTTTATCACGCATCAGTTTGGGCGTCAGCAACCCTATTTTCGAGAGGAAGAATACCACCACAGGCAACTCGAACACCACACCCATACCCAATATCAGGTCGCTCATGGTATCGTAATAGTTAGCCATTGTAATGATGTTCTTGAACGATGGGCTCAACTGATAGTTGGCAAAGAAGTTGATGGTAAACGGTGCTACTACGTAGTAGGCAAACAGTACACCAAAGAAAAACAGCAGTGAAGACCAGAATACGATACCACGCGCATAGCGCAGTTCTTCCTTCTTGAGGGCAGGCTTTATAAAACGCCAGAATTCCCAGAAAACATACGGGAATGCCACTACAACCCCTACCATGAATGATGTGGAGAAACTGAGCATAAACTGGCCTGAAAGCTCTGTATTCTGAAACTCGAGGTTTATTTCCTGCAGGCATAGTGCGCTGATGCCTATTTTATTGCCAAATTGGCAAAGCAGGCGGTAGGCTATAAAATCTGTATGTGCAGGGCCGAGAATGATGTTATCCCATATCCATTCTATTTTGAAAAACGCAAGAATGGAGAAAACCAGGATGACTGCCAAAGAACGTATGATGTGCCACCGCAACTCTTCTATATGGTCAACAAAAGCCATTTCTGCATTGGCAGACTTTTGTCTTTTCTTAAAGAAATTATCAATGAAACTCACCGGCAGTCTTTACGTTAGGGCGCAAATTTATACAAATATGCTTATTAATAGCCTTTGATGTGGTATATATAATAATAATGGCGGCATATAGCCGCCATCTTATATAATATCTATGCTTTTTTATTTCTTATACACTTTGATAGAGCATGTATAGTATTCCAGCTTCTCTATCTGTTGCTCCAGCGACAGGTGGTTCAGTTTATTGCTTTTAGGCAGGCGCAGGTTAGCATCTTTCGGCAGCGATTGCACCAAGCGTGCCAGCGCTTTAGAACTCACTGCAAAAGTAGTACCGTCACTTTCTTCTTCTTTACCCGTTATCATCGCCAGTACATTGCCGTTCGCATCCAGTATCGGCGCACCGCTTTGTCCCGGATAAGCAGATATTTCCAATCTGTATTGAGAAGAGTCTCCCTGATAGCCGTTGATAGCACTGATATAACCTTCATTATATACAATCTCATCCTGCGGGAAGCCAAGTGTATATATTTTAGTACCCAGTTTACGTTTGTTAGGTGCAAATGTGTAGGGCACCTCACCCTTACCAAAGCGGAACATTTTATCCTCTACCTTCAAGATAGCGATATCTGCCTGTTGGTCGTAGCCTACAGTATATGCTTTGAAGTAGCGTCCCTCACGGTTCTGTATATATACAGAGTCAGCACCGGCTGTTACGTGATAGTTAGTAACCAGATAGCCATCATTGCTAAGGGCAAAACCTGTACCGGTATACCTAACCTCTGCCTGTGGTGCGGTAGCTTGTTCCTTTATGTTGTTGATGAGCTGATTTTGTGAGCGTTGGTATTTCTCCAAATCGCGTTTCAGCAGGCTATATTGAGAAGCAATCTTTTTATTGCTATGCTGTATAGCCCAGTAGGTAGTAAGTGATGTAAGCATGGCAATACCCGCAGCAATACCTGCCGTACGCACATAAAATGCACGCAGGGTAATAGTGCGCGCTTTAGTAGCAGGCTTAGCTTCCTGTGCTGCTATGTTTTTCAACATGCTGGTGAAGCGTTTTTGTGCGCTACTGCTCTGCAAGCCGCGCAGCATATTTACACACTCACCAAACTCATTGGCAAATGATAAATCTGCAGCCAGTTTATCCTTCAGTGTATTCAGCTCGTCCTGAGACAGAGAACCTGCAATATACCTCTCGGCCACTTCCATCATACTATGCTCAGTCATCATATTCACTTCTGTTATTTTACCTGTACGTTGTGGAATATCTTCCGTAGCCGTGCCAGGCACTTATACTTCTGTGTTTTGGCATTGTCGGTATTGGTGTACCCAAATCCCGATGCTATTTCCTGCATGCTTTTATCTTCATGATAAAAAGCTTTCAGCAGCGATTTACAAGGCTCTCCTATCTGTTCCAATGCCGCATTCAGTTGAGAATAATAGTTTTCCCGTTCCTTGTGCGCATTTACATCATCTTCGTATGCCCATTCCTGCCTGTCATCATCCGGTAGCGATACCGGGTCTTGTTGCCTTTTGTTGGCTTTCTTGTACCATAGATGTTTACTGATGGCAAACAAGTAAGTACCTATTTTGCAACTCAGGCGGAAAGCTTCATCCTGCGATTTCTCATAAAGAACCACTATCGCCTCCTGATATACATCTGCCGCATCTGCCTCACTTCCACCATTATGCTGTATCCATTTGGTAACTACAGGATAATGCTGCTTATATATCTGCTCCGTAGCCGTACGCTCACCTGCTGCCAGTTGAGCCAACAAATATTCTTCCAATTGTTGCGAACCTTGCACTTATTAATCCTGCTTTTTGTAAAAAGTAACCCGAAGGAGTTTGAAAAAAATCGTATTAAAATATTAATACTATCTGTTTATAAAGATAATCACAAGATTTGTTAGGCAATTAATAATAATTCCTGAAACTGCTAAAATATTGATTTTCAATTACTTATTTAATTATTAATTGCATGAAATCAGATTAAAGAAAAAAATCTTCAAATTTTTCCATGTTTCTTGGGTTACCTTTTTCTGTTTGGGGTATAAATGTGAAACATCTTAAAATTTTAAGTCATGAAATTTGTAAAATTAAGCATCTTCGCTCTGACAATGGGTCTTTTCATCGCATCTTGCGGTAACAACGAAGCTGAAGCTCCAGCTGAAGATACAGCTGCTGCTGCTCCAGTTGCAGAACCAGCTCCAGCTCCAGTTGATACAACTGCTGCTCCTGCTGCTGATACAGCTGCTGCTGCTGCACCTGCTGCTGAAGCTCCTGCTGCTCACTAATTGTCAGCTTAGCTTAAAAGCTTTTAAATAAAGGCTCCGGTAATCCGGAGCTTTTTTTATTGTCTATACTATTACTCCCATCCCGATACCATTGTATATTAGCAGCAATGGAAAACGCATTTTATAAACAGGCCATCCTATGCCTTATGTTTGCCATGGCCGAAGCCGATGGCAAATTCAACGATACCGAACTGATAGAAGTTATAACCATGAAAAATGTGTTTCAGGAATATGCCGAACACGATATCATGGCATTGCACCGCGAATATCAAACCCGCTTTCAAGACAAGGGCTTTGCCGAAATATGCAATATCATGGTAAGGCAGATACCACAAGAACTACATATGGCTACTTTATCGCTACTGGCAGATGTGGCTGTGGTAGATTTTGATGTAGATATGCAGGAATCTTCGCTGATAAGCCTGGCTGCCAATTCTATGAACATAAACGAGACTTCTGTAAAGACACTATTGCTGGCATCGCTATCTAAAAAACTGCTGCACAACATAGGTAAAGAATAAACCCTATATTTGTAATGCAACTCCTCCGGTAATATTAATCCCTTCTCTTTTTCGGGTTAAGACGTACCAACAGATATCGTAACAGCGGGCAACACACATAGCTGTGTACTGTTTTTACAATCTCGCACAGCCGGCACGCACGCACGGCAGTACCATTTTTTGTTCAATAAAGCTTTTTAAAAAATTAATGGAATACAATACTATACGCAGCAAAATGCTGATGCCCGAATACGGGCGTAATGTGCAACGCATGGTAGAATACCTGATGACGATTGAAGACCGTGCCAAAAGACTGCGCAATGCAGAAGCCATTATAGAACTGATGGGTACGCTGAACCCGCATCTGAAACAGATGGAAGACTATCAGCACAAACTGTGGGACCACTTGTATCAGATGACCGATTTCAAACTGGATGTAGATGCGCCCTATCCTGCACCAACGCGCGAACAGGTTTTCAAAAAGCCGGAAGTAATACCATACCCGCAAAGCAGCATCAAAAACCGCCACTTTGGTAAAAACATGGATGCGCTGATACAAAAAGCACTGAAAGAAACAGACCCTGAAAAGAAACAGAGCTTTACACAGATAATTGGCTACTACATGAAGCTGGCCTATACCAACTGGCACAAAGAACCTGTGCACGATGATATGATACGTTCTGAACTGGCCGAACTAACCAACGGAGAACTGCAATACGAACAGGGCGGCTACCGTGTATACTTCGATACACGCACCAATTTCAAAAACAATAACAACAATAATAATAACCGCAACCGCAATAACAATAACAACCGCAATAACAACAATAACAATCGCGGTGGCGGCTATGGCAATAACAACGGGTACAACAAGAACCGTAAATTCAATAAAAACAAGAATAAATAATTTTTGTATAAAATGGGTGCTTTCGAAATACGCGGCGGCAATACGCTGAGTGGTATCATTACACCACAGGGGGCAAAAAACGAGGCATTGCAGGTACTATGCGCAGCACTGCTTACAGACGAGCCCATTACGTTTACCAACGTACCGGATATACTGGATGTAAACATGCTGATAGAGGTGTTGGGCGATATGGGTGTAAAAGTATCGCGCCCTGCTGCCAATACTGTTGTGCTGCAGGCCACAGACATCAATACCGAATATTTTACTGATAAAAATTTCAAAAAGAAATCGGGCAAGCTGCGTGGCGCGGTTATGCTGGCAGGGCCTATGCTGGCTCGCTTTCGCAAAGCGCATATACCACAACCCGGTGGCGATAAAATAGGCCGCCGCAGGCTCGATACCCACATACGTGGTTTTGAAAAGCTGGGTGTGATATTTGATTACGATGCAGAACAGAGCCTGTTTTCGCTTGATGGCAGCAATCTGAAAGGTGCATACATACTGATGGAAGAACCTTCTGTTACCGGTACTGCCAATATAGTAATGGCGGCTGTTATGGCAGAGGGCACTACTACCATCTACAACGCAGCCTGCGAACCATACGTGCAGCAACTGTGCAATATGCTGAACAGTATGGGTGCTAACATCACAGGCATAGGCTCGAACCTGCTGACCATACAAGGTGTAACTAAACTGAAAGGCTGTAGCCACCGTATGTTGGCCGATATGATTGAGGTAGGTTCTTTCATAGGCATGGCAGCCATGACACAGAGCGAGCTTACCATCCGCAATGCAGACGTAGCACATCTGGGTGTGATACCAGACATCTTTCAACGCCTGGGTATAGAATTGCAGATAAACGGCGACGATATCTTCATCCCTAAGCAGGAACATTACCGCATACAGAAATTTATAGATGGTTCTATCCTTACAGTGTATGACCATCCGTGGCCGGGCTTCACACCCGATTTGCTGAGCATCATACTGGTAACGGCTACACAGTCTAAAGGCACAGTACTAATACACCAGAAGATGTTTGAAAGCCGCCTCTTCTTTGTAGATAAACTGATAGAAATGGGCGCACAGATAGTATTGTGCGATCCGCACCGTGCGGTAGTGATCGGCCTAGACAGGCAGATGCCGTTGCGTGGTATCACTATGTCTTCGCCCGACATACGCGCGGGTGTTGCACTGCTGATAGCGGCACTTTCAGCCAAAGGGAAAAGCACCATCCAAAATATAGACCAGATAGATCGTGGTTACGAGCGCATAGATGAACGCCTGATAGCACTGGGTGCAGACATCAAACGCATCAAAGTAGATTAAAATAATAAAGGGTGGCAGTAGCCACCCTTTATAGTTATATTGTTTTCTCTTCTTATTAGAACAACAGTGTCCTTTGGTTGAAGAAGAATGTAAACCTAGGCATGATAGTATATTGGCGCTCCAGACCATCAGCACGGATATCGCGCCTTACAAATGGCAGGCTACCTGTTACATCCAGCTTGAATGAACCATAACGGCCAAAACGCAGGAACACATTACCTACACCACTCAGTGTAAAGCCTTGGGTACCTTCTATTTCATTCCAGTATCCCATACGATCCTGATACAGGTCGTTAGCCAGGTGATAAATGGCAAGAGGACCTGCACTGAAACCAACACGGTTTGTAGCAAAGCGGCCTTCCAGACGCATCATCACATCGCCATTACGGTGCAGCTTCCTCGATATCACATAATCGCTGTTGTTGTAAACAGGATCGTTGATGTATGAAGAACGGAAATAATCGTTTTCGTTGTAGCGGAAAATTGGTTGTTGATAACCTACAGCTATGTTCAGATATTCTTTGAACTGTGCACTGAAGCCTAACATTACATCTGTACTACCCAAACCACTCTGATAAGACATTGGCAACGGACGAGAAGCGTTGTCTGCACCATTAGCAGTTGTCATACCAAACATCACACCACCTGTACCTTGTAGTGTCCATGCATACGGGTCTGCTTTTATAACGTGTGTATACGCAACTGTCAGGTCGCCCATACCCCATTTTTTAAACAAATCGCCCGATGCTGATACGATAGGCAGGCGTACATCAAAGTAGCCGCTTTCCATCAGTGGTACACGTACTTCCAACTGCGGAATGTGATATTTCACATCCTTTTCGCCCATTGAAAATGTATGGCCTATGCTGAATTGTGCACGTTGAAATTCATATTCGTCTTCGGTAATGATGGCACCTGTACCCCAGCGCATAGCGCCTACTTGGGTAAAGCCCGGATCAGAATCACCTTGTGCAACCGCATTGGAAACAGACGCCAATGTCATTGCCGCACCCAGACAAAATGCTTGCAAATATCTCATAATCGTGAATAGATATGTCTCAAATATAATTTTATAAAGCCAGAAATCTAAGTGTTTCGGGCATTTTTTTTGGCCTCTTTGCTGCTGAAAAGGATAATATAAAGATTATCGCAATCTATCCAGCGACTTCACCAGTTTATCATCCTTATTGATGCCACGTATAGCCAATATCAGGAAGATGATGGCAATAGCAGGCATTACAGCTCCTATCCAGTAGCTGGCATCTGTAGCTGTGGGGTTTTCTGTATTGAATTTTGTAACCCTGGACAGCGTCATGGTAATGAACCCGATAATAGCTACAATAGCGAATATAGAGATAGAACGCTGGCGCTTACGGTCTTTGTACAGAAAGATAGCACCCAATGGCATTATCGTAACAAGTATAGCTATCAGCAACGATGGGTAATGGTCGTTTACACGGATGTACTGTGTTGTAGCAGCACCATTCACCATAATGTTTGCATGATAAACATCAAAGAAAAAAAGGCTGAGGCAACATAATGCCGCCAGCAACAGCCATACAGATTGAATACGTTGTATCATAATCTAAATTTCTAAAAACTAATTACTAAATCCCAATCGGGCTTTTACTTAATCATCTCTGCACCAAAATATGGTTGTAGTGCTTTTGGTATTTTAATGCCTGCAGGCGTCTGGTGGTTTTCCAGCAAGCAAGCCACTATACGTGGCAATGCCAGTGAGCTGCCATTCAGCGAGTGCAGCAGATGTGTTTTGCCATTTGCATCCTTATACCTTGCTTTCAGCCTGTTGGTTTGGAAGTTTTCAAAGTTCGATGTTGAGCTCACTTCCAACCAGCGTTCCTGTGCCGCACTATATACTTCAAAGTCGAACGTAAGCGCCGATGTAAAGCCCATATCGCCACCGCACAGGCGCAGTATGCGGTATTCCAGTTCCAGCGATTGCAGCAGCTTTTCTACATGGCTCACCATGCCTTCCAGTGCTTCGTAGCTTTTTTCAGGCTGTATCAGTTGCACTATCTCTACTTTATCAAACTGATGCAGGCGGTTCAGGCCACGTACATCTTTACCATAAGAACCGGCTTCGCGGCGGAAGCAAGGTGTATATGCCGTCATTTTGATAGGCAGGTCGCTTTCCCTCACTATCTCATCGCGGTACACATTGGTAACAGGTACTTCTGCTGTTGGTATCAGGTAAAAGTTGTCGGCTACTGCATGGTACATCTGCCCCTCTTTATCAGGCAACTGACCTGTACCACGTGCAGAGTCTTCATTCACCATATACGGCGGATAGTACTCTGTATATCCTGCGTCAATATTGTAGTTGAGGAAGTAGCTGATGAGCGCGCGTTGCAGTTTTGCACCCTGTCCTATATACACAGGAAAGCCGCTACCCGTCAGCTTTGTACCCAGTTCAAAATTGATGAGATTGTATTTTTCTGTCAGCTCCCAATGCGGCAGTTTCTGTGCGCTCAGGTCGGGCCTTGTACCTGCTTGTCTTACTACTTCATTGTCTTCTGCGCTTTTACCAAACGGCACACTGCTGTGCGGTATATTTGGCAGGCGGATGATGAGGTCGTACTGTTCCTGCTCCATCTCGGCCAGTTTTGCCGCCAGTTCTTTGGTTTGTTCTTTGTGGCTGGCCACCTCTGCCTTCAGTACTTCAGCTTCGTCTTTTTTGCCCTGCGCCATCAACTGGCCTATATTCTTGGATGCTGCATTGATGGATGCTGCCAGATTATCGTTTTCTACCTGTATCTGGCGACGTTTTTCATCTATTGCAATGATTTGGTCTACCAGTTCGGTTTCTTTAAAATTCCTCTTTTTAAGTCCTTCCAGTACAAGCTCTTTATTTTGCCTGAATAATTGTATCGGCAGCATAGTATATCAATTGTGGCGCAAATATAACTTAAATAAAAAACCCGTCTGTGCAGACGGGTTGAAAATATCAGGGACTGTAACCTATAGCTAAACTATGGCACTTCTACCGCGTTTAGTATTTCGTTCAGTATATGTTCGCTTGTTATGTTTTCAGCCTCTGCCTCGTAGCTTACGCCTATGCGGTGGCGCATTACATCGTAGCATACAGCGCGAATATCTTCAGGTATTACATAGCCCCTGCGTTTGATGAACGCATATGCCTTTGCAGCCAATGCGAGGCTGATGCTGGCACGTGGCGATGCACCGTAGCTTATCAACGGCTTCAGTTTATTCAGTTTATACTCTTCAGGGAAGCGTGTGGCGAATACGATGTCTAGTATATACTGCTCTATCTTTTCGTCCATATACACCTCGCGTACCAGTTGGCGTGCTTTAAGTATTTCTTCGGGAGATACTACGGGGTTGATTTTCACCGCACCTGCAGGATTCAGATTCTGGCGTATGATATGGCGCTCCTCTTCTTTTTTAGGATAGGTGATAACCACTTTCAGCATAAAACGGTCAACCTGTGCTTCCGGCAGTTCGTAAGTACCTTCCTGCTCTATCGGGTTTTGGGTAGCCAACACCAGGAAAGGCTCTTCCAGCTTGTAGGTGTTGTCACCAATCGTTACCTGACGTTCCTGCATAGCTTCCAGCAGGGCACTCTGCACTTTTGCAGGGGCACGGTTTATCTCATCTGCCAATATAAAGTTGGCAAATATAGGCCCCTTACGCACTGCAAACTCATGCGCCTGCGGGTTGTACACCATAGTACCCAATACGTCTGCAGGCAGCAAATCAGGCGTAAACTGTATGCGTGCAAAACGTGCGTGTATAGCAGATGCCAGCGATTTGATGGCCAATGTTTTTGCCAGCCCAGGCACACCTTCCAGCAGCACATGGCCATTTGCCAGCAAGCCTATCAGCAGGCGTTCCACCATGAGTTTCTGACCCACCAGTGTCTTATTCAGTTCCATCTGCAGCAGCTCTATAAAAGCGCTCTGCTGGTGGATGCGTTCGTTCAGTTCTCTTACATCAACAGATGTTGTAGTTGGTTCCATATTCCGCTAATTATTGGCAATATATTACATCTCAAAAATATTAAGTGGGTTATTTTCCTGCTGTTAAAACTGCGTTAAACAAAGCACTGCCAAATCCCCAGAAGGGTACTTGCAGGCAATTAACTAATCAACAGTTGAACTAATCAACTGGTCAACAAGCCTACAAATCAACCAATCCCCTTAGCTTTGCAGCCACATGGAAAATTTTGAAGAACGCTGGATACAGGTGGAATTCTTTCTGCGCGAGCGCTTTGGTAAAGTGCCCGATATGGAAAGCATCCTGTTTTTGATTGGTGTAAACGAACTGGATAAACTACCTGCCAAAAAATACTCGAAAGAACAGAAACAAGACCTGATGCACGTGGCAGTGTGCAGCCTGCTGAGCCGCAGGGGCTATTACGAATTCAAAGGGCGCGATGGCGATGGCTGGCCTCACTACGACCAGCTAAAGCCCGTAACCGCAGAAGGTCTGCAAACACAGGAACGGATATTGAAGGAATGTATTATTGAGTATTTTGAACACTAGTCGTTAAATAAAATGCCCCTGTAATAACAGGGGCATTTTATTTGGAATAACTATTCTATATTCTCGATGCATCAAATGCATCTATTATTAGCTTGCCAACACCGCCAGGATAGTTTAGCTGAGAGTTTACAAAAAGTACAACGGTTACATTGTTGTCAAACATCATCAGTTGCCCGTTAAACTCTCCTGGGTTATTACTACCCGGGAAGTTGCCGTTTTTGCCCACATACTTCACGCCAAAGAAAGGTGTAGAGCCTACCCAGAAATAATCAAAACCCCAAACACTATCGCGCATTTGCTGTGCAAGCCCTTGCGATATGATGGTATTGGTATAGAACGTAGTCCTCATCACTTGTGCATATTGCGCTACAGAGATATTGAAGCCTGCCTGTCCGTTGTTGGTAGTAAAGTCTCCAAAGTCTCCGCCCTTAGCGCCATTTGCAGGAAACTGATAGCAAAGGCTTTGATTTTCTGTAAAGGGCTTAGACTCTATTTTTTGCATACCCAGTTTAGAGAATATATAGTTGTTTGCATATTCATCCAGTGCCTTACCATAGTCTATAGCAAGCTGTGCATCTGTGCCACTGAATGCCTGACCATCTAACCGTGGTATCAGTATACGCATGATGCCATAGTTGGTATTATCATACTGTTGTGTATTCTTATTTGCCTGTGTTACACCACTTGCAAAATAGTTTTTGATAGCGGGATAATCCATCCAGTATACAGGGTTTCTGATACCACTTTTATGCGTCAACAATTCTTTAAATGTTATTGTTTTTGTCAAGTTTCCAAAAGTCCAGTCTTTAGGCAGATACTTATAAATAGAATCATTAACCGATACGCCTGCCTGATTCAGCGCGCGCATCAATGCAATAGCTGTTATAGTCTTACTGAGGCTGGCAGGGTTCATAGGGTCAAACACAGAAAACACTTTTTTAGGTGCATCCTGATCCAACCTTTCAAAACCACCCGAACCTATTGTTACTACACCTTCCTTAGCACAGATAACATAACCATAGCCTATGCAGTTGCCATCCAGTCGTTTCTTCAATTGGCCACTCAGGCTGTCAATCTTAAAGCAAGTATTGGGATCAGTGCATGTCTCACTTACTTTTTGCTTCACCTTATCGCAGGATGCAAATATGCTCACCAGACATATTGCAACCAGTAAATACAATTGTTTCATACCTGAAAATTTTGTTTAATATACTTACAATTAAAACAAATAAGCAATATTTAACATAAATAGATTGTTTTCTTATCATGAACACGACATAAACAAAACGCCCCCGCTGTAGCGGGGGCGTTTATATTTTTACTGTTCAAAGGAGATTACTTAACAACACTTAGTGGTTGTGTAGTAGCACCTTTAGCAGTTTGCAGTTTTACTGTGTAAGCACCTGCAGGCAGGTTGCTTGTGTTGATGTCGATAGTGTGTGCACCTGTCGCAAAATCAGCAGCAGTTGTGCTGAATACTACACGGCCAGTCATATCATACACCATTACATTTGCAGTCGTGTTTTCTGTAACTGTAAAACGAACTGTTGCTTTGTCTGTAGCAGGGTTTGGCACAATGCGTACAGCTTCCAGTGCAGCAGCAACATTGCTGATGCCTACCGGTACAGTTTTGTTTTGTGTATTCAATACTACACCATCGCTATTGCGTATCAGCATTACTACAGCATGCATTTCGTTTCTGCGATATGGTTGTGGTATTGTAGTTGTAAATGTGTAATCATAGTTGCTACCTGCAGTCATAGTTGCAGGCAGGCTGCTTGCAGCACCGTTTACACCCGGTACTATCATGCGCGCTACGTGGTTGTATACCATGTCCGCAGCAGGTACTTTACTTGGCTTACTTTCGTATCCACCCATAGGGCCTGCTGCACCACCAGAGTAATAGTTTGCCTGTGCATAGCCACTTTCAGTGCCTTTTACATCGTCTTCAACCAGTACCATCGCCAGACGGTAGTCGCCACTCAGATTAACAGCCGGCTTAACCGTAGCTTTCAGAGAATAGCCAAAGCCTGATGCAGGTACATCTGTCAGTGTGATGTCCGCATAGCCGAAGTAATCTTTTTGTTCATTATAAACATCAAACAAATCTGACGGATCCAGTTCTTCCCTGCGGTCTATCAACATGCTTGGGTAGCCACCTATTTTTGAACCCAGATAAGAATCGTAAGCAGCTACAACCATTGGGTCGCCGTTGTGTACAGCTATCAGGCTGAAGTTGTTCGGGTGTGTTTTAGCCATAGAGTCCATGTATACAGCACCACGCGGACACCAACCACACCATGTACCTGTACCTTCTTCAGCCAATATTTTCTTAGTTGGCATAAAGCTTACTGCAGTTACAGTTGTGTTTGTTGTATCATTGCTTGCATCAGCATCACCCGTCAGTTCTACCCACATTTTCACTGGATAGTCGCCCAGTGTTGCAGGCATAGCCAATGCCGTAGGCGCAGTTACAGTAGCAGATGTAAATGGTGCAATGCTAACACCTGTTATATTATCAATTACCTCAGCGCTGCTGCCTTGTTTGTAGTGTAGCTTGTAAGATGTGATTGTTGCACTACCGTTGTTATATACAACACCACCAATGTTCAGCGTACCACTAGCAACACCGTAAGCAGTTGGAGAGCCCGCTACTGGCGTAGCACTTACAAATGCCATTTCATTTGTAGGTGGAACGTAAACCTTAACGTCATCTATAGCAAGTCCTATCAGTTTGCTGGTACCACCCTTGCCATCGTGGTAAGAAAAAGCAAGTTGTACTGCTGCAGCATTATTATATGCAGACAGGTTTACTGCATTGGCCTCCCAACTTGTAGGGTTTGCATTTACTGTATCAATAACAGTCCATGAAGTACCACCGTTTGTAGATGCAAGCACATAAGCATCTTCAGTAGGGCTACCACTTGTGTAGGTTGCCTTTACAAAATAGGATTTGTATGTCAGCCATGCACCACTTACACCTGTAAGGGAGAATGTTGGCGTTATCAGACGTGTAGTATCGTTGTTTTCATTATTATTCCATTCGTCAACAACCGCATATCTGCCAGTTCCTGCAGGTACTGCCCAGCCTGCTGTAAAAGACAGCGAACCTGTGTTTGTTTTCCAACCTGTAGTAGCTTTAGTTACTTGTGTCCAGCTTGCAGGGAGTGCTGTACCAGAAGTACTGTTAAAATCTTCCTGTACCACTGTTTGTGCATTTGCACCGAAACCAATGCTCAGAACAGATGCACCCAATAGTGTAATAAATTTGTTCATCACTTATGTTTTAAGGATTCCGAAGATACAAATATTCCTTTATTAAATTTCTATTAAAATTTCATGACAATTCTTTTTTAAGCTATTATCTTTGCTCCGTCATCAACTGATGATACGGGGTGCCTTAATACAAGGGCTGAGATTATACCCGCTGAACCTGGACCGGGTAATGCCGGTTAGGGAATAGCAAATTCAGCTACCATATTATTATGTTGCTAACCGTTCGGATACCAATACGTAACGGCCGTACGTATTTACTTGTCTGAACGTTGCTGCACACAATGAGTGGTAACACGCATGGCGCCCCTTCATTGTTAAACAAATGAAATTTTTATGCCATGCAGCATTTCAACAAATCAATTTTAGCCGTTGCAGCCATGCTTGCTGCCACGCAAACCAACGCGCAGGAAGACTCTGCCAAAACCAAACAGGCACTACAGCCTGTAGAAGTACGCTCGCTGCGCGCAGGTAGCAATGCGCCTTTTGTTACTACGGAGGTAACATCCAAAGACATTGAAAAAGCCAATCTGGGGCAAGACCTGCCTTATCTGTTGCAATACACACCATCGGCCGTGATAACAAGCGATGCAGGTACGGGCGTAGGCTATACGGGTGTACGCGTACGTGGTACAGACGGTGTACGTATGAATGTAACACTGAATGGTATCCCGGTAAACGATGCCGAGTCTCAGGGTACTTTCTTTGTCAATTTCCCGGACATAGCCTCATCTACAGGTTCTATACAGTTGCAGCGCGGCGTGGGTACAT
>DATGXJ010000023.1:0-28395 GCA_035299045.1 Flavipsychrobacter sp. | reverse complement strand
GGCACAGGCACAGCCCGTGGTGTACTTCGATTTTGAGTTGTTTGATAAACAGTTTGAACTGCGATACAGTGTAGACTATCAACAGCACTACCGCTTTGCGGATAATCTGAAGCGTGCCGAGATAGACCCCGACATGAGCATCCCGGAGCACTATATGTGTATGGAAGATTACCTGCACGATAGCATCGTCACCACCATTATGGCTACCGGTGCGCGTGTACTTATTATTGACAATATTACATACCTGCGGCAAGAAACAGAGAAAGCCAAAGACGCACTGCCGCTGATGAAGCACCTGAAGGCGCTGAAGCAACGCTACAATCTGAGCATACTGGCACTGGCACATACGCCTAAACGCGATGCGAGCAAACCGCTGAACCGCAACGACCTGCAAGGCAGCAAGATGCTGATGTCTTTTTGTGATAGCAGCTTTTGTATAGGTGAAAGCGCTACAGACCGCAACCTGCGCTACCTGAAGCAGATAAAGACACGCACCAAAGAGTTTCGCTACCACGAGCGCAACGTAGCCCTCTGCCGCATCGAAAAGCCTTATAATTTTCTGTGCTTTGCACTTGTAGGTAGTGGGAATGAGTACGAGCATTTGAAGAGTGTGGAGGATAAGGAGAAGGAAAGTATGATTGAGAAGGTAAAGCGACTATGGGCTGAAGGAGATATGACACAACAGGAAATCGCTACCGAAATCGGCATAGCTGTAGGAACGGTAAACAAGTATATACACCTGTAGTTTCATTCACGCTTATTCACGGTATTCACGTTTCCAAATCGTGAATATCGTGAACGGTGTGAATATCGTGAATGGAGAAAACAATTTAAAAGCACTATATTAGTTATACTAAATCACTACGAATGGCATCGCATGAACTAATTGAAAGATTCCTAATTAGCGAAAATAGGCTTAGGACATTAGTCAATAATTATCTCTCATTTTTCTCTGAAAAAAATATATCAACAGACGAAACAGAAATTTCTATAAAAATTTTCGGAACAATAGATGTTATCAAAAACTCTCTGTTAGAGATTGAGAATGAGTACTTACTCAACTTGATAGATAGACTATCAATGACCTATGATACAATCAACCAGTTGATAGATGGTAATGTAGAACAATCGTTAAGTCAAAGTAATAGAAAGAGAATAATAAATAATTTGTACTCACTGTATGAGTGGATAATCGATTTAACAGATAAGCTAAATTTGCTTGTTAACAGAAATAGAGCTAAAGCTAGAGAAATTGAGAATCTAGAAAAAGTTATTTCGAGTATTAACAAAGAGAGACACGAGCTGTTATTAGCGCTAGGAAATCTTAAAGACAAAAGTGAGAGTGATGCAAATGTTATTTCTGATTTGAAGAATAAGATGGAAATTGAACTCGAAGAGTTTGATGAAAGGTTTAGGAAGAATCTGGGTGACTATGAGCTATTAGCACAAGAAAAAATATTCAGAGAAGAGTCTGATAATACAATAAGCAGGGGAATTTGGATTGGAATAATAGGAGTAATATCCATTGTCTTAATTATCATGTGCTTTCAATTCATGGAAGGCTGTTGGATTGATATAGATTGTTTAGTAAACAAAAAGGACAAGCTAATATCTATTGGAGCAAAAAAGTCAGAAGTTCTTTTTTACTATGAATTATTCAAACCTACAGTATTAAGGTTCTTTATCATTTCAATACTAATTATGTTATTGAAGTTTGCAATTAGCAACTATAATGCTATCATGCATAATAGAGTTGTAAATCTGCATAAGGCAAATAGTCTTGCTGCAATGCTTAGGGTAATAAATAGCCTTACAGATGAGAACACCCGTAATACATTGATTAACCTTGCAGGTAAAGAAATATTCCTGCATCAAAAAACTGGTTATCTACGCAAAGACGATAATAAAATTGATTTGGGTATTATTGAAAAACTTGCGTCAATCCTTCAAAAGAAAGAATAATTCATTCCATTCACGATATTCATTCCATTCACGATTTTAAAACGTGAATACCGTGAACGCCGTGAATATGCGTGAATGAAAAAACAAACCCACGAGTCATTGCGAGGCACGAAGCAACTCTTCTCATGGAGCGTAGCGGAATAATCTCACGAAATACCAATTCACTAACCATAAAAACAATCAATCATGGCAACACCAAAAAACGGATTCGAAGGCATCATCGTTTACACCATTCACAAAGACGGCTGCCTCAACGGGTTATACTACGCTACAGGAAATCCCGCAGGACCAACCTACAACGAGATAGCAAGAAAAATAGACGGCAGACCAGAAGAATTAGACGGCGACTATGTATGCTGTTGGATAGACGGCGATAACAATGTAGTAGAAGGCAAACTTAATATATCCAAGATAACATCAAACGGCACATTCGATGTAAAATGTGATGTAAAAGGGAAGCCTGATTTCATAGGTACGGGCTTTTGGCTTGATGATAAAATGTTTGCAGTGCATTACACCACTGTATAATACAACACTCATTCCGTGAGATTGCTTCGTGTCTCGCAATGACGTACAATAAAACGACCACTTATGAACAATGAATTGTTTAATAAGGTAAATACTATTCTGTTTCAGGATTGGGACCCGCTATCTGTAAACGATAGAGGACCCAGTGATGAATACAGTGCCTATGTGCCGCACTTGCTTGTACTTATAAACAGTAATGCCAGTCGAGAAGAAATAGCAACACATCTCAATACACTGGTTATAAATATGGCATCGGCAGATGATTATGCACATTGCCTTAAGGTGGCAGATAAACTATTGCAAATTTAACCCCCACCACGACACCAGATTATTCCGCTACGCTCCATGAGAAGAGTTGCCACGTGCCTCGCCCCGAAGTATCGGGATGCTTACACAATGACGCGAGTAAAACACTAACAATGTTGCACGAGGTATTATAAATTTGTAATCATGAAACGAGTAAACCCTTTCAGGCATATCATCACCAACAGGTATCTTATACTACTACTATCGGCATTATTGTTTTCCTGCAAGGCTGAAACACCTGTGCAACTAACGAATGGTTACACTGTAGATAGTACTATTATGAACGATGTGTATGCAAAACTATCGCCCTACAGCAAGCAGGCAAATGCATGGTTGTCTTACAGCATATACGCTGGCGATACTGTTCTTTTTACCACAGCAGACACAGCACTACCGGGGCTGGCATTTACCACTGTTGCAGACAGCGGTTGCGGTATCGTGGCATCTACAGGTATAGATGATGGCGAGGGGTTCAAGCTTATATTTCACAACGACAGTGCATGGGCTATGTTCTATATGCATTCCAACACAGGCTATGCATCTTTCAGAACGCATCCGCAAAACTACCTGGTACCCGAATTGGATGTACAATGCATACAAAGCAAAATAACCCTCTCTAAACACGTAGAGTGTACCAACGGAGAATTGATAGGTGGCATGGTAGAACTGGAAAGCAGTCCGTTTTATATTACAGATGCCAACGGAGAGCATAAAGTATTCAGCAGGCTCAAAGCCTATTTTCTGTCAGAACCTTTGCCAATTATTAATAAACAATACAAGACCCTGCAAAAACAGTAAGCATCGGGATGCAAATACAATAACGCGGGTAAATAAAAATATAATTAAGCTCTCCTCCTGTTATTAGGAGGAGTACCCGAGAGCAACGAGGGGGAGGAGGTTAACACTCGCTACGAGCCAACCACCCCGATTGGCAACGATATGCTTCGCACATCTACGCCAATATCCCCTCCTAAAAACAGGAGGGGAACTTACAATCACCAACCAATAAACTAATCACACCACCAAATGAAAACCTATCGTTACAAGCTTACCACACCTTCGCTCAGCAACGAGTATATGAAAAACACTGTGGCTGCTATCTGCACTATCCACCATGTGGTTTTGTCTTTTATCCATCTGGTAGCAAAGCTTGCCAGTGCTATACCCAAAGCACATATTATAACACCAAAGGTTTTTACACCCTTAGCTTCTTGTGTGCCTGCAGGTACATGCACAATGCTATAGATAACCAATGCAAGTACAAGGCAATTAAGAGGTGTCAGTAGTTTCAGCAAGAATTTCTTCACACAACAAATATAATCACCACCACAATGAAAACCTATCGTTACACACTACAGCCCTATAAGGGGCGCAACACACGTTATACCTGTCCGCAGTGCGGGCACAAAAATGTATTTGTACGCTATATCGATACCACCACCGGAGAACACCTGGCAGAAGACACGGGCCGTTGCAACCGCGAACAGCAATGCGGGTATCACAAACCACCACAAAAGGGCAATACAACATTCAAAGTTCTCCGCCCCAAGAAGCAAATACAACATCCTAACATCTACCACACCACTAATCAACCAATAAACCAATCAACCAGTCAACTAACCCCCATCTTTCAGGCATCCCTCTGTTGTTATCCGCAAAACGGACTGGCACAATACATCTACCACACGTACGGCTGGCAGGCTATGGAGCGTGTGTTGGATGCCTATCGCATTGGCAGTCATACAGACGGCAGCACCATCTTCTGGCAGATAGATGCACAGCAACGTATCCGCAGCGGCAAGCTGATACGGTACGATGCACAAACAGGCCATCGCATCAAGGGTACAGACACACCACCCGTACGCTGGGTACACAGCCTGCACAAGCTACAGGGTTTTACACTCCATCAATGTTTTTTTGGTGAGCATCTGCTACGCAACAACAACCTGCCCATAGCCATTGCCGAGAGCGAGAAGACAGCCGTGATAGCCAGCATCCGCATGCCGCAATACGTATGGTTGGCAACAGGCGGCATCCGCAACCTGAGCGCAGAGAAATGTAAGATACTGGAAGGCAGGCAAATCATCCTATTCCCCGATGCAGGCGCGTGGGACTACTGGCACAGCATTGCCACACAAATACCCCTATGCAGCATCAGCCATGTACTACAACACCACACAGACGGCAGCGATATAGCGGACTATTTGTAGTTGACTTGTTGATTAGTGGTGTTTAGGATTTAGTTTTTAGGTATTCGGATTTCCAATAAGGGTTGCTGACATACAGTTGTCACCACAGTATTGTAGTTTTACCACTCAGATGAAGGACACACCGATAGAAACTTTCCATCCTGCCAGTCAAAAGGATTGGCGCAAGTGGTTGCAAAAGCATCATGCAAGCAAGCAGTCTGTATGGCTCATATACTACAAGCAAAGCACGGGCAAGCCCAGCCTCAGCTGGAGCGATGCGGTTGACGAAGCCCTCTGTTTCGGGTGGATAGACAGTACCGCCCGCCCTGTAGATGAGGAACGGTATATGCAATACTTCTGCAGGCGCAAACCAAGCAGTGTATGGTCCAGAATCAACAAAGAAAAAGTAGAACGCCTGATAGCCAACGGGCAAATGACACAAGCGGGTTTGGATAGTATCAACATCGCCAAACAAAACGGTTCGTGGACATCGATAGACGCGGTAGAAGCCCTCGAAGTACCCAAAGAGCTTGCCAAAGCACTCAGCGCACACAAGGGTGCCAAAGCCTGTTTCGAAAGCCTAAGCAAATCTGTAAAGAAACAAATGCTGCACCGCATCGCCATGGCCAAACGCCCCGAAACACGCACCAAACGCATTGATGATATAGTAGCCGAAGTACTGCAGAAAATGAAGAAGTAAGGGGAGTGGTAATTGGGATTTCACCATCTGTACTACTATACAGCATCGTTGCGTCGCACACTTGTACTGCAACAACACTACTCACCACACGCGCCATTGTGTTGCACGAAGCCCGATAGTATTCGTCATTTCGACCGCAAGGAGAACTTTTCTCAGCGAAGCTAAATCTCCCGAGAGATAGCAGTGCAGCTTTATTCATTGACAGTACCAATGCTCAGGAGATACCTCTCTGCGTTCGGTATGACGGCCTTGATGCAGCCAAAAGTATCAGGATGTAACACAAGCACTCAAGTTATTCAATACCCCCATAATCACCCTCAATACTTGGCAACACCTGTTACATAACAAATAGGCTTTATTGATTACCTTTGCGCTTCTTGTAAGGTAAAAATCATATTATATATATGCATAACGCTTATTTTCATTACGAACTGCCAAAGAACGAAACAGTATTGAACTATGGCCCTAAAAGCCCTGAACGTGCTGCATTGCAAAAAGCCATTGCCGACCTGAAAAGCCAGACACGCGATATACCTATGTACATCAACGGTGTGGAAGTACGCACAGGCGATAAGAAAGAAATTCGTCCGCCACACGAAACTGGCCACCTTTTAGGTCATTTTCATGCGGGTGGTGCAGAGCATGTAAAGCAAGCCATAGATGCTGCGCTGGAGGCTCGTAAATCTTGGGCAGAAATGCCGTGGGAACACCGTGCTGCCATCTTCCTGAAGGCTGCAGAATTGCTGGCTACCAAGTATCGCTTCAAAATGAATGCGGCTACCATGCTGGGACAGAGCAAGAATGCGTATCAGGCAGAGATAGACAGTGCTTGTGAGCTGATAGACTTCCTGCGTTTTAATGTTCACTTCCTTGCAAAAATCTACAACGAACAACCGATATCTACACCTGCCTTCCACAACCGTATGGAGTACCGTCCGCTGGAAGGTTTTGTACTGGCTGTAACACCGTTCAACTTTACGGCTATTGGTGGCAACCTGCCTACTGCACCTGCCATGTGTGGCAACGTAGTGGTTTGGAAACCTGCCAATACACAGATATACAGTGCATCTGTATTTATGGAGATACTGATGGAAGCTGGCTTGCCTGCAGGTGTTATCAATCTGGTATATCCTCCGGGCCCTGTAGTGGGTGAAATATGCTATGCACATCCTGATTTTGCAGGTGTACACTTTACAGGTTCTACAGGCGTATTCCAAAGCATGTGGAAGAGCATAGGCGAAAACATTGCGAAGTACAAATCTTATCCACGCATAGTTGGCGAAACAGGTGGTAAAGACTTTGTGATGGTTCACCCGAGTGCAAACGTAGATGCTGTAGTAGCTGGTCTGGCTCGTGGTGCTTTCGAGTATCAGGGACAGAAGTGTAGTGCTGCAAGCCGTGCATACCTGCCTAGCAATCTGGCAGAAGAAATCAAGACAAAACTGGTAGCTGAAATAAAAACCATGAAGATGGGTGTGGTAGATGATTTTACCAATTTCATCAACGCGGTGATAGACGAGAAGTCTTTCAACAGCCTGGCAAAATATATAGATGGTGTAAAGAACAGCAACGGACAGGCAAGCATTCTGTGTGGTGGTACATATAACAACAGCAAAGGCTGGTACATAGAGCCTACTGTAATAGAAGCTAAAACACCTGACTACGTAACGATGTGCGAAGAACTCTTCGGACCGGTACTGACTATCTACACATACGATGCAGACAAGTGGGAAGACATCCTTGACACGGTAGACCATACAAGTGGCTATGCGCTGACGGGTGCTATCTTCTCTCAAGACCGATATGCAGCAGAATACATGACACGTAAACTGGTAAACGCTGCGGGCAATTTCTACATCAACGATAAGCCAACGGGTGCAGTAGTAGGCCAGCAGCCATTTGGTGGTGCACGTGCATCTGGTACTAATGATAAAGCAGGCTCTGCATTGAACCTGTATCGCTGGTTGAGTGCAAGAACCATCAAGGAAACATACGTACCTGTTACAGACTACAGGTATCCTTTCCATCAGGCAGATTAATAAGACTGTAAGAAATACGAAATACTAATAGCTAAATCCTAAACGGTTCTCACTGTTTAGGGTTTAGTGTTTTTATGCAATTAATAATATCAGTAACTTTATACAAAGCAAGTGATATGGCACAGGCAATAGATAAAGAGTTGTTTGACTACATTGAAAAATTGAATACCAACCAGAAGAAATCGCTGTTGGATATTGTGAAGTCATATCTGCAAGTAAAGGATAAAACAAAAGCATTAGCAGATTATAATGCAGAAATAGACGCCTCTATAGCCCGAATGAATGCAGGCAAATTTATTAATCACGATGATGTAGAAAGTGAAGCCGCTAAATGGTAAGGCAAATTGTTTGGGATTTAGATGCACGTAATTACTTACGCAATGCCATAAAATACATCCGAGAAGATTCTCCTAAGAACGCCGACTTGGTTAAAACCAAAATATTTGAGAGTATCCGCAAGATACCTGCCAATCCGTATAAGCATCCTGCTGATAAGTTTAAACAACCTGCTGATGAACATGTAAGAGCTTACGAATTATTACATTTCAGAATTTCTTATCAGGTTACAGAGGCACAAATACGTATTCTAAGAATCAGACATACATCTATGGAGCCATTATTGTTTTAGTGCTTCGATATTAGAAATTAGGATTTACACTACTATCTTTACAACATGCGCAGGTATTTGCCTTTACTTATTGTAGTATTCTTAGCGTCTTGTCAGGAATGTACTCGCTATGCCAAAAACTATGTGGCAGACAGGGAAACACGCAAACCTATTATAGGTGCACAGGTATTTTGCGTAGCAGCTACCAATGGCAAGCAAGAGCTGGAGAAGAATTACTACACAGACAGCATCGGTTCTTTCGAGGCTATGTTTACCAAAGGTGGTGTAACACAATGCCCTGTTATGAAGATGACCATCAGCAAGGCGGGCTACTATCCATCCCGTTTCTGGGACCCTGCCGTAGGCGATACACTGTTTCTTGACAGGATAACCAATTAGTGCATCAACTGCTTGCGTGTGGTAATATTATCCAGTTTGTTGAACAGCTCTGTCATGTTCACAGGCTTGTACAGAAAATCATTAAACCCGCTGCCAAATATCTCCTGCTGTTCTGTAACAGACGCTGTAAATGCTATGATGTAGGTATTGGCTTTATGATTGTCTTCCAGTGTTCTTATTTTATGCACGGCTTCGTAGCCATTCAGCACAGGCATGTGCAAATCCATTAGTATGGCATCGTAGTCGTTATTTACACAGGCTTCAAATGCAAGCTGTCCGTTCTCTACAAGTGTAGCTTGTATGTTCAGTTTCTCCAGTTGTTTCCTCATCAGCAGTCGGTTCACATCATTATCCTCTGCTACCAGTATGCGCAGGTGGCTGTAGTCTGTTTGTGGTGTGTCTGTATCTGCTGCTTTTTGTGTTTGAGCAGCTATGGTAAAAGGTATTGTAAATGAAAACTTAGAACCATTACCGGGGCTGCTCTCCAAGTGCAGTTCACTGCCAAAGAGCGATAGTATCTGCTTCACAATGGCAAGCCCTAGGCCAGTGCCACCATACTTGCGTGTAGTATGGCTTTCTGCCTGTGTAAAGGATTCAAATATGGCCTCGTGCTTATCGGGGTGTATGCCTATGCCTGTATCTGTTATAGAGAATTGTACGGTGGCTTTATCATCACTAATAGATAAGCATTGCAACCTTACCGTAATGCTACCATGCTCTGTGAATTTAATGGCATTACCACCCAGGTTATACATCAGTTGCGATAGTCGGGTAGGGTCGCTCGATACCCAAAGTTTATCCAGTTGCGGGTCTGTTTCCAGTACAAAGTCAAGCTTCTTGCTATTTGCTTTTACACGCATACCTGTACATATATTCTGCATAAACTCCGATAGGCGGAAGCTTACTTTCTCCAGCACCATCTTGTCCGAATCTATCTTGCTATAGTCCAGCACATTGTTGATGAGCGATAATAAATCGTTGGCAGCGTGTTGCAGTATGCGCAGGTTTTCCTGTTGTCTTTCTTCGGGTTTGTCTTCTATCAGCAGTTCGGTAATGCCTATTACAGAATTGAGTGGAGTACGCAACTCGTGAGACATGGTAGAGAGGAAGCTCGACTTTGTAGCAGCCAGTTTCTGTGCTTCCAGCATCGATACCTTCAGCCTGTTGTTCAGTGCTTCTTTATCTCTTATGTTCTGCATAAATGCCTCGTAAAACATGTACTGGCATATAATGATGGTAATGAAATTGAGTGCAGCCAACAGCTCGTATGCAGGTGTTGCCAGTTGCTGAAAGTCTGAATGATTGAGGTAAACAGTAGCATCGCCACCCATAGCCAGAAACCCTATAATAGGCGTGGTACATACTACCGCATAGATAATACCCAACCTGCTACCCAGTATGTAGAAACTACCCATGATGACCATGAACAGAAACTGCAGTGCTATCAGGTTTATCTGTTTTGCATAGAGAAATATACTGGTCCATACCAGTGCAATACCCATACCCAGCATCATGTGTGCAATGGGTTTCAGGGCAGATGGCTTTGTGAGCAATCTCCACAACAATGCACCATACACCAGTGTAGATATGGCAGCCCTTACTACCTGTGTGGTTTGTTGTTTGGGCAATACAACGCCTATCACTATCAGCCCCTTGATGATGCTGAATAATAGTATGGTATAACAGATGATGAAACGTGACCGCAGATAGTTATCATCCTCATGCTTCAATGCGTTGGTTGCAGGTAATGTAAGTTGCGTAAGGAGTTTGTGCATGTTTTGTTATCAGTACAGTAAATATACTATTCAAAACCACTGTTCAAAATAGGATGCAGAAGTTTTACGGCAAGATTAACCCGTAAAAAAAACAGTGCGATTATTACCGCACTGTCTTGTAGATTTTCTTGTATTTATTACACCTTGATAGTCTTCCATTTACCTCTTTTAAAGAGGATGATGGCTACTACAGCTATCGCACTCTCTGCAATGGGTATGGCAAGGAAAACACCCGTCTCTCCCATATTCAGTATTTTGGCAAGCACATATGCAAGTGGTATCTGAAATGCCCAGAAGCCAAACAGGTTGATGATAGTAGGTGTCTTGGTATCGCCCGCACCATTAAAGGATTGAGACACCACCATACCATAACCATAGAATGCATAACCGAGGCTTACAAAGCGCAAACATTTTACACCGCTTGCTATTACATCTTTATTGTCGGTAAAGAACATCATGATCCATTCTGCACCTGTAAAGAAGAGGATAGCAACCGTTACCAGAAAGAACATATTGTACTTCGCAGCTTTCCATACAGATTGCTCTGCACGGTCGGGCATTTGTGCACCCAGATTTTGTCCTACCAGTGTAGCAGCAGCATTGGCCATACCCCATGCAGGCAATATGGTAAACACAATAACACGTATAGCGATAGTATAACCGGCCAGTGCATCGCTGCCATAGTCTGCCAATATCTTTACCAGAAATATCCAGCTGGCAGATGCTATCAGGAATTGTGCCGTACCACCTGATGCCAGTTTTATAACACTACCCATCACAGGGAAATCGAAACTGATATGCTTACGCAGGATGCGTATCACACCCTTGCCATTGAACAAGTGATACAATTGGTATAGCACACCCACACCACGACCTATAGTAGTAGCCAATGCAGCACCTGTAAGCCCCATTGCAGGTATAGGGCCAAAGCCATTGATAAGTGTAGGGCAGAGGATGATGTTGAGAATATTGGCTATCCACAGTGAACGCATGGCAATAGAAGCATCGCCCGCACCACGAAATATACCATTGATAAGGAAGAGCAACATGATTACTATATTGCTGCCCATCAGCAGTTGTGTATAATGATAATTGGCATCTGCCATTGCCTGTTCTGCGCCCATCAGCATCAGCAGCTCTTTTGCAAAGAAGATACCCGCAATGCTCACTATTAAGCTGATAAGAACACCTACATAAATAGCCTGCATACCACCATGTGCAGCACCATCAGGATTTTTCTCTCCTACACGTCTGGCAACAAGGGCAGTAGCACCCATAGATATACCCCATGCAACAGAGTAGAGTATAGTAAGCATGCTTTCTGTAAGCCCTACTGTAGCTATGGCGTCTGTACCCAGTTTGCTTACAAAGAATACATCGACCACTGCAAAGAGCGATTCCATCACCATCTCCAGTATCATGGGTACGGATAGCATAAAGATGGCTTTGTTAATACTGCCTGTTGTATAGTCTTGCTCTACACCTTTAACAGCCTGAGCAAATAAACGTAATATGTTTGTAGTACGTGACTGTTCACGTTCTTGCATAATGAATTGTTTTAATGGTTAATGAAAATGTAGCTTAACCCCTGAAATGTGAGAATTACCAACAGAACGCCATACGGAATACATCCCCCTACAGAGGGGTAAATGGTTTTATCTGCTCCGCACAAATGGGGAAGTCAGGATTTGAAATCATCACCCGAACGCATCGGGTGGAATAGTTAAAGCACCATGGACGTAGAAATGTGATTGCAAAACTATAGAAAAATGTTTTACAAAAATGTAGCCTCTGCCTCTGTACATAAAACAAAATTGGGTTGAAGACAAAGTAAAATCAACCATATTGTTTAAAAACTGTGCAAATACGACAGTTTAGGGGCTATTTGCGGCAAAAGAACTATTTATTGAAGATATTCATGGTTTTTTCAATGCCTACAGCAGCAAAACTCTCTATGATGTCCACAGCTTTCAGGATTTTCTCCTTTACTATCGGTAGTTCAGACGGTTTCCAACGGCTGAGTACAAAATCGGCCTGTTTCCCTTTAGGATAGTCATTACCTATACCAAACCTCAGGCGGGCATATTGCTGGGTTTGCAGTATGAGTTCTATATTCTTCAGCCCGTTTTGGCCTGCAGCACTGCCACCTGGGCGTAGCCTCAGGGTATCCAATGGCAAAGCAAGGTCATCTACCAGCACCAATATGTTTTCTAATGGTATTTTTTCTTTATCCATCCAGTACTTCACAGCCTTGCCACTCAGGTTCATATATGTAGTGGGTTTAATAACAACAAAGGTTTTCCCTTTCCATTTGCAATTAGCTACAAATGCGTGCCTGTCTAATGAGAAATTTCCATCATGTTTAATAACAAAGGCATCAGCCACATCAAAACCTATATTATGACGGGTCATATCATATTCAGCCCCGATATTACCCAATCCTACTATCAAAAATTTCATGATTGCGAAGATATAATCTAATAGTTAATAGGCTAAAAACCTGAAAAATTATTTATTCTACCCAACTAAAAAAATTAACTTTTTGTCTGTATATTAGTAGCTTAATAGAAATGTTGAGAAATCGGGAATTTACCCACTAAACATTTATTAGAAAATAAATACCTGTTAAATGCGTAAACTTGTATTATTCACGGCGATTCTGGCATCATTTGTTGTCAATGCAGTAGCCCAAACTTTTTATCCGGTAACACATACTACAGGCACTCAGGTTGTCAATGGTGTTTCTGTAACTGTTACAAACAGTCCCGGACGTACAAACAATCCTTCAACTACGTTCTGTAGTGCAGGTCCATACTACATAGGTGTTACTCAACCTGGTGGTTATGTGCATAGTTTCGCACCTGGTATCACACATATCCGCCTCAGTATTACAGACTTTCAGTCTGAAGATACAGTTAGGGTAAATGTTAATGGTAGCGCGTACCCGATAACAGCAGCAATGCTTGGAGACTATGCGTGTCCTGATCCAGGAGGTGTAGCAAATAATATGAACGTATTTAACGGCATGGTTGTTAATACTTTAGGTGGTGCTGCCCGTCGAGATGTAACTGTTACATTCTCTACAAGCCCTGGCTACATTAATAATGTGGAAGTATTACACGACCGCACGAATACAAGTGCTAATGGTGTAGTGTATGGACTGGAATACGCATTTGATACATGTTTACAAAAATTTGAAGCATGGACTTCTGATACTGTGCAGTGCAGAACCAGAGATTTACATTTATTCAGTACTCAATTCCCTAATACTACTTATTCATGGACAGGTCCTGGTACACCGGTATGGGTACCGTCTAATACTGTAGATAATCCTGTTGTAAAAAGCTTACAATTACCTGCATCTAGTGGTAATTATATTGTAGTAGCTACTCGTGGTGCATGTACATATCGTGATACAGTAGCTGTAACAGTAGAACAAACTCCTACAACATCTCCTGGTAGCATGTCTTACCGAGGACCTAAATGTGTTGGTGATAAAGACACTGTAAGGTTTGTATCGGGTTTACCATCTGGTGGTACTACCTATATCATCAAGCCTGATGGTTCAGTAGTTACTTGTATACTGCCTTCAACATTCGACTTCATTGAACTTTCCAATATCCAATTATCAGATGCTGGTAACTATCGTGGATACTCTAAAAATACAGAAGGTTGTATTAGTGATACAGGTTCTATTATCGTAACACTTAGCCCTCAGGCACAAGCTGATTTCCTTTTTGATGCAAGATTGGGTTGTGATGCAGATACAGTTGTATTCAGTGATCAGTCAAATGGTGTAAATATTTGGAAATGGAGTTTTGGTGATGGTAATACAAGTGCATTAGATAATCCAACACATATTTATACGCCTGCCAGCGCTGGTACTTTCCCTGTGAAACTAGTAGTATCCAATGGTACATGTGCTGATAGTATCACTAAACAAGTCGTTTTAAACCACCCATTGGTAGCCGATTTTGATATGAGTGCAGATAGTATATGTCAAGGCAAACCAATAACATTTACAAACAACTCTACTGCTACGCCTGCAACATTGCCTACATACTTATGGGATTTTAAAGATGGACAAACATCTGATCAGTATAACATCGTGCATATATTCCAAAACTATGGTGTGTATGATATTGAAATGACTATCACAGACTACCTTGGTTGTAAGAAAACTGCAACTAAACGATTGGTTGTTGACTCTTTAGGTAGTGCAAACTTCTTGTCAGACTCTGTAATATGTGCTGGTCAAAGCATCAAGTTCTTAGGTGACTATTCAACAATCGGTGGTACATATGCAGAATGGGATTTCGGAGATGGTCACTTAATTAAAGATAAGTTTACGATTGAACATGCTTACGATGACGCCGGTACTTACAATGTAAAACTTACAGCTAACTATCGTATTTGTCCTGATACTACATACAATCAGAATGTTTATGTAAAACCTTTCCCAAGGGTTGATTTAGGAAAAGACACTAGTCTTTGTCCAGATGGTAATCCTTTCATCATCAAAGATATGTTGAATGATGGTGCTACACCTGGTACAGTTAAATGGTCTTGGAATACAGAAACAAAAGATACAGTATCATTCATTAATGTACACCATCCAGGTAAATACGCTGTTACAGTAGATCTTGACGGTTGTGTTACAACGGATACAATCGAGGTTAAAAAGAATTGTTACATAGACATACCGAATGTGTTTACGCCAAACGGTGACGGATATAACGATTACTTCTTACCGCGTCAGTTGTTGTCTCGCAGCGTTACTAAGTTCAGTATGACTATCTTCAACCGTTGGGGCGAAGTAATATTCGAAACTAACAGCATCAATGGCCGTGGTTGGGATGGTAAAGTAAATGATAAAGAACAACCAACAGGTGTTTACGTTTATATGATAAAAGCTACATTCGCAAACGGATATAGCGAGAACTATCAAGGCAACGTTACACTGTTGCGATAAAATAAATAAACAGGTATTTGGAAAAGGCAATCTTCGGGTTGCCTTTTTTTATGCTTCTATCAGAAACCATCGGGCATAAAAAAACGCCGGAGATTATCCGACGTTCTTATATTATGAGAGTTAACTAATTAGTGTTCCAGTGCACCGAGGAAGCGTTCCGCATCTAATGCTGCCATACAACCACTACCTGCAGCTGTAACTGCCTGACGATAGATTTTATCCTGTACATCGCCACAAGCAAATACACCTTCTATATTGGTTTTAGAAGAGCCTGGTTGAGTAATCAGATAACCTGCTTCATCCATATCCAACATTCCGTTAAACAATGATGAGTTTGGCTGGTGGCCAATAGCTACGAAGAATGCTTTTACGGGAATAATGCTTTCCTCATTTGTTTTATTGTTCAGCACTTTAATGCTGTCTACTTTGTTTTCGCCCAGTACTTCAAGCGTATCTGTATTCCAATGTACTTTGATGTTTGATGTTTTAAGTACTCTGTCTTGCATTACTTTACTTGCACGCATTTCATCCCTGCGTATCAGCATATGCACGTTAGCACATATCTTAGATAAGTAAAGTGCTTCTTCACAAGCAGTATCACCGGCACCAACTATAGCTACGTCCTGTCCTTTGAAGAAGAAGCCGTCACATACTGCACATGCAGATACACCATGGCCATTCAGACGCTGCTCTGAAGGCAGACCCAACCATTTTGCAGAAGCACCTGTAGCTATAATCAAAGCATCGGCTTCTATCCATTTTTCTTCATCTATTTCTACTTTGAATGGGCGTTGAGAAAGGTCAACCTTAGTAGCCAATCCCCAACGGATATCAGCACCCATGCGCTGAGCTTGTTTTTCAAAGTCAACCATCATCTGAGGACCCATAATACCTTCAGGATAGCCTGGGTAATTTTCAACTTCTGTAGTAATTGTAAGCTGTCCGCCTGGTTGCAAACCCTGATATAAAACAGGATTCAAACCTGCACGAGACGCATAAATAGCTGCGGTATATCCCGCAGGGCCTGAACCAATAATCAGGCAATGTACTTTTTCTGTTTCAGCCATTTTAATAAATTCACTTTTGAGAGTGCATGCAAAGATGTAAAAAAAATGCAAGCCGCAATGTAATAAATGTTACTCTAAGACTAAGGTTTTGTAAACAGAACCATAGCCTGCCCATATACCCAATGCACCATTACTTATATTACTTTTTACCTGAATAGGGGTAGAAAAGGGATTGCCTAACGTACCTAAAGAATACTCATATGTACTCCAGAATGTATAGGTAGCTTTATCAATGGCACTCCATTTCAGGGTAACAGTATCTCCCGGATAGCCAACACCCGTAGAGTCTCTTTTAAACTCTGCCGAACGAGGTTCTCCTAAAGACAATGTTGTTTCAAAGTAGATACCGTTGATAATTTCATCAGGATATACTGAATTAAGCCCCGGATAGTAGGGTTCGCTGTTGCGTTTGGTAAAATAGCGTACATAGTTACCAGCCGTATCAGGTTCCTTAAAGTGTATCCTTATTTGTCTTGCAGTCGGGTTTTTCTCTTTGTCAAAAGGAGGATCGGGCTGTACTGTTTTTACAGAGTCAATTACTGTTGGGTTAGGTATTTTTGTATATGACTCATATACTTTGCCTTCTGTTTCAATGGTAAGTTTGTAGATTTTACCAATCTCGCCAATGAAAAACCCTTTACTTGTATCAATAGTATAAAAGAAAAACTTGTTACCTGAGCTGCCTGTATCAAGCGAATACTCCTTCAGTTCTACAACATTTACCCCGTCAGACACAGTTACTTTGGCATCGTGTACAAAACTGTTTTGTAATGTATTTAAGTTTATGGTAGAGAAATATCCTATAGACTTAGTCAGGAAAACATAAGGAGGCAAATTATTTTCAATTGCTCCTTCTACTACCAGACTTGGCTCACCTGTTTTCAGGTTTATCTTAACTTCCTTCTCGCAAGATACAAGAGACATTACGAGTAAAAAAACAACAGCAATACCGGCTGATAACCTGATATTGCTGCGCTTGAATATTGTAGGCATATAATGCTTGTTATTTAAATGGTATAACGTTTTGGGTATGCGTTTGTTTAGTTGTTAATAATGTATCTGCCATCAGCACTGTACATTACCGGTTGTATTTTCCTGAAGCGTTCAAAATAGTCGTAGCCTGATTTCAGATTTATCCAGAACTCCTGTTTACTCGTATCTGTAGCATATGTTCTGCCAAGAAAGTTTAGACCAACCTGATTGAAGCGTGTGGGGTAGATGTGAACAGGAATATATGTTTGTCCGTTCAGCTTTGCGTTGAGGCAAAGGGTGTAAATTTCCTGAATACCAGCATCTGTCATAGGCATACAACCTACGGTAACACAACCGCCGTGTATGTAGATGTCGCCTCCGGGTTTTTTCTTGTCTCCCAACAACATATCCGAATAGTTAGGATAGTTTATCAGCAATGACAAATGGAAGTCGCTCTTGGGGTTGAAGTCTTCAATGAAGTAATAACCCTCAGGTACTTGTCTGTCACCCTCATAACGTTTAGGGCCCAATATGCCTGATAATGCGCAAATACGGTATAGTTTTACCAGCTTGTATTTATCGTCAGGATTATCTCTTGCCCACAATTCCATTTCGTTTTGCGACTTGAATGTGCGGATATATATGTCGGAAGGTGGGTATTTCAAACCCTTATCCTGAAACATTTTCTGCAACGTATCATTGTACTTTATCCAAGCCTGAGATACCCTGTTGAATGATAACTGGAAATTTCGAAACGCCATCACATCGTCCTGTGCTTTGGCAGCTACAGACAACCCCGCTAACAATAAACTGAACGCCAGTTTTTTAACCATTACTTTAATCTGCTTTCTGGGTTAGTAAAAAGCCATGTAAAGATAAGGCTTCTATACCAAAAGGATTTCATAAAAAAGCACTAAAAAAGGGGCAATAGCCCCTTAGTATCAATGAAATCTATAGTTTGATTCTTACAGATTACCTCTTTTCTCCTGTTCTCTTTCAATAGATTCAAACAGTGCTTTGAAGTTGCCCGCACCGAAGCTCTTGGCACCTTTACGCTGAATGATTTCGAAGAACATGGTAGGGCGGTCTTCTACAGGTTTGGTAAATATCTGCAGCAGATAACCTTCCTCATCACGGTCTACCAGTATTTTCAGTTCTTGCAGCGGAGCAATATCCTCGTCAATTTTACCTACACGGGCAAACAGCTCTTCGTAATAAGCATCCGGTGTATCAAGGAATTCTACACCACGTGCACGCAGCTCGCGTACAGTTTTGATGATATCGTTGGTCGCTACAGCTATGTGTTGCACACCTTCACCTTCGTAGAAGTCGAGGTATTCTTCAATCTGTGATTTCTTCTTGCCTTCTGCAGGTTCGTTGATAGGGAATTTCACATACCCATTACCATTACTCATTACCTTGCTCATCAGGGCAGAGTATTCAGTATTGATTTGCTTATCGTCAAACGTCAGGATATTGGCAAAGCCCATTACATCTTCATACCATTGAACGGTTTCGTTCATACGGTTCCAACCCACATTGCCTACGCAGTGGTCTACATACAGCAAGCCTGTTTCCGTAGGATTGTAAGTAGATGATTGTGGCTGATACCCTGGCATAAATACTCCCTTGTAGTTCTTACGTTCCACAAACATGTGTACTGTTTCGCCATAAGTATAGATGCCCGATGTTACCACTTCGCCATGTTCATCTTTCATGGTTATCGGCTCCTGATAAGACTTTGCACCGCGCTTAATTGTTTCTTCATATGCACTCTTTGCATCATCTACCCACAAAGCCAGTACTTTAACACCATCACCATGTTTCTTAACGTGCTCAGAAATTGGGTGGTTTGAATTTAATGCCGTTGTCAGTACAAGGCGGATTTTACCTTGTTGCAATACATAAGATGCCCTGTCACGAACACCTGTTTCAGGACCTGCGTACGCTACTGTCTGAAAACCGAAAGCTGTTTTGTAGTAGTGTGCAGATTGCTTTGCATTACCTACATACAGTTCCAGATAGTCTGTGCCATTGATTGGCAGAAAATCTTGTGCTGCTGCCATTTTCTGGCTCACTGTCATTGGTTCCATATAATGCCTTTTTGTTGTTTTATTGTTAGATATATTTATTACTCGGCCCAGCTCATGATGTAGCCTTCGTCCTCTATATTTTGTGCGTCCACAGTCATTTTCAGCGGGTGGAAGGTGTCAACCATTACTGCCAGTTCCTGTGTTTCTTTCTTACCTATGCTCTTTTCTACAGCACCGGGATGCGGACCGTGTGGTATACCTGCAGGGTGCAGTGTTATCATACCACGCGTTACATGTTTACGGCTCATAAAATCGCCATCTACGTAGTACAACACTTCATCGCTGTCTATATTACTGTGATTGTACGGAGCAGGTATAGCTTCCGGATGGTAGTCGTACAGACGAGGACAGAACGAGCATATTACGAAGTTGTGCGCATCAAATGTCTGGTGTACCGGTGGTGGTTGGTGTACACGACCTGTTATCGGTTCAAAGTCGTGGATGCTCAATGCATACGGATATTCACAACCATCCCAACCTACAACGTCAAACGGATGATTGGCGTATGTAATAGGGTAGAGCAGTCCTTTCTTCTTAGTCTGAATAAGGAACTCACCTTTCTGGTCTATTGTTTCCAGATTTTCCGGTTTGCGTACATCTCTCTCACAGAATGGTGCATGTTCCAGCAATTGACCGTATTTGCTCAGATAACGCTTAGGGAATGTAACAGGGCTGAATGATTCAACTATAAACAGACGGTTGTTCTCGTCATTGAACTCTATCTGATAGATAGTACCACGTGGTACTACCAGATAGTCGCCATAGCTGAATGGGAGTTGGCCGTACTGTGTTTTCAGCGTGCCTGTACCTTCGTGTATAAAGATTACTTCATCAGCATCTGCATTCTTAAAGAAATATTCTGTCAGGCTCTTGGTTGGTGCTGCTAGTGAAATCTGTACATCGCTGTTGAACAATACAATCTTTCTGCTTTTCAGATAGTCTGCATTCGGGCTCACTTTGAAGCCTTGAAAACTGCGGTGTTTCAGGATATTATCAGTAGATGCTTTTGGAGAAACATCTATCGGTTCTTCTGCCTTAATGATTTGTGTTGGCGGGTGTACGTGGTAGAGCAACGAATAATTAGAAGAGAATCCTTCTGTGCTGAATAGCTGCTCTGAATACAGCTTGCCGTCGGGCTGCCTGTACTGCGTATGACGCTTGTGCGGGATTTTGCCCAGTGAATAATAGTGTGCCATTAAGTGAATAATGTGTTTGGAAGGGCAAAGTTACAATATTGCCCGGCTTTGGCAATGGGATAGGCCTGTGGCAGCCATAAATCCTGATGTTGGTAGGTATATACTATATCTATACAGACAATTTGATGACCTGGTAGCGGTATTATTCCGATTCGCCACAGAAAATAGCCTGTTCCCGTCAATCATTTTTTTCTTAAATGGTTCCAAATCAACTTTATACAAGTATCTGATCACAAACTAAAACTACCTGTTATGAAAAGAAGCGATTTTTTAAAAGGAATAGGCCTTGCAAGTGTTGGCAGTGTATTACCATTGTCTAAAATGGAAGCGGCTACTACGGCAGCTAATAAGGCTACTGCCTGTACATTGATACCAAGTGAAACCGAAGGGCCATTTCCGCTCGACCTTACAGCAAACAGCACCTATTTCAGGCAGGATTTGAGGGAAGACCGTACAGGTGTTACGCTGCATGTGAAAATGAAAATTATAGGCTCTCAAAACTGCCTCCCTATACAAAATGCACGTGTCAATATATGGAGCTGCGATAAAGATGGTGTCTATTCGGGTTATAACACAAGCAATAATCCCGGTTCTACTACGGCCACTTATCTGCGTGGCTACCAGATGACGGATGCCAATGGCGAAGTGGAATTTATAACCATATTCCCTGGTTGGTATACAGGGCGTATTTGTCATATACATTTTCAGATATATCTCAGCTCTATATACAAAGCCGTATCGCAGATGACTTTCCCTATTGCAGATAAGAACGTTATCTATGCTGCAAACAGTAGCCTGTATACAAAAGGTGCAGACCCTATGGCATTGTCAAGCGATAATATTTTCTCTGATGGATATTCATTGCAAATGGCAACGCTCACACAGAATACAGACGGTAGCTATACCAGCTATCTTGAAGTAACTGTTGAAGGTACAGGAACAACAGGCTTGATGAACTATGAGGGTGAGACCGGTGGTCAATTCAAAATGGGGCAAAACTTCCCTAATCCGCACAACGGAGTAACCACAATACCATTCACACTGAATGAAGCTTCGAATGTAAAATTTGACATCTTCGATTTATCTGCAAGGAAGGTAGCTGTGATAGATAAAGGAAGTATGGGAGTAGGAGAGCATAATGTAACAGTAGACTTGAGTGCATTAGGTGTGGCTTATGGCAACTATATCTATCAGATAGAAGTAGTAAATGCAAATGGTACTTTCCGCCAATGTAAAATGATGACAGCACAGAAATAGACTTTCAACGTAAGGTTTTAATATGGGGTGTAGTGTGTAGCCACTTGGGAATATATAAACCCGGTGGCTTCATCTTTCTTAAAAGGATACGGGTAATAACGAATTGGCATGTTGATAGATGATAGAAAAAATGATGTAGTTTCAGTACGTAAAAGCGGGGTGTTGAATAATAGGATTAATCTAATACTAGTACATATTATCGGGTCTCTAGCATTCCTGATGATACCTGTATTATCTCCACCACCGGGAACAAATAACCTTTTTGAATCGCTGGGCGATTATCATCACCTGAAAGACATATTCGGTTTTGTATTGACATTGTTGTTCTTTTATGCCAACTACTACTATTTTATACCCAATACCTATTTCAAAAAGCGGTATACACTATACATACTATGGTGTTTGATAGGTTTTGCCTTTATCACTATTCTTCCGAATCTTGTCTTTCCTGATACAAACTTCATGCATGGCAGGGGACATCATAGACCACTGCCTCCGGATATGGGTAAACCAGGTGGCTTTATCTTTATATACGGGCATATGATACACAATGTGCTGCGTTTCCTTGTTGTGTTAAGCATATCCATGATGCTGAAAACAAACAGCAGGTTGAAGCAGATACAGAAAGAAAAGATGGATGCTGAAATATCTTTCCTGAAAGCACAAATCAATCCTCACTTTTTATTCAATACACTTAACAGTATCTATTCGCTGGCACTCACAAAATCAGACTACGCAGCACCTGCAGTAGTTAAGCTATCGTCGCTGATGCGCTATTCAATAAGCGAAAGTGATAAAGACAAAGTGCCACTTAGTAAAGAGCTTTCCTACATCAGTAATTATATAGAATTGCAGCGAATGCGACTATCATCTAAAGTGCGCATATTCCATACTGTAAACGGAGATGGCACGGGAAAAGACATCGTACCTTTTCTACTGATACCATTTATTGAAAATGCTTTTAAGCATGGTGTAAATGCCGAAGAAGACTCTTTAATAGATGTAAAGATTGATATTACAACAGAACGACTGGTATTGAATGTACGCAACAACAAAGTGTATGTACAACCTGACAGAGAAGATAGTACAGGACTGGGTATTGGCAACACAAAAGAAAGACTCAAACATCTATACCCTAGCAAACACAATCTTGTGATTCTGGATGGTGATGACTATTTTAATGTACTGCTTGAACTATACTGGTAATGATAAATGCTATTGCTATAGATGATGAACCATTGGCGCTGAATGTGATAAAAGCATTCTGCTATAATCTTGATTTCATAGAGCTGAAAGCTACGTTTACAGAAACATCTGAAGCACTTAAATACCTGCGCAATTATCCTGTTGACTTATTATTTCTGGATATAAAAATGCCTGCTATGAGTGGTATTGATTTCTATAAATCTGTGCCACATAAAACAATGGTGATATTTACGACTGCATACTCAGAATATGCGGTAGATGGTTTCAACCTAAGTGCCATAGACTACCTACTGAAGCCATTTGAAAATGAACGTTTCCTGCAGGCGGTCAACAAGGCAAATGAATACTACAAGTATCTGAACAAACAAGAGATAAGCACCAACCAATACCTGTTTGTGCGTGCAGACTATAGCCTCGTAAAGATTGCGCTATCTGATATTATATACATTGAAGGTTTAGACAACTACCTCAAGATTCACTTGCAAAACAACAAGCCAATCATTGCCCGTATGAGTATGAAGGCTGTGATGGATAAACTACCTGAGAACGATTTTTTAAGGGTACATCGCTCATACATTGTATCGTTCAGCAAGGTAAATTTCGTACGCAATAAGATTATTCATATTGCGGATGCAGAAATACCCATTGGCACTAACTATAATGATGCTGTAGCTGAACGCTTCGGGTTATAATTACTTTTCGTGTACAGATTTTGCCAATTCACCACAATGATTTTTTACACTTAGCTACACGATGGATATTTGTATTAGTTACATTAAGCATAGGGGTATGCATCCTGTCATAAACAGGTGTTAATGTGTAAAGCCACTTTTCAGTGGCTTTTATTTTTATAACTGTGTAAGGAAAATCTGAATCAGCCCGATAATAAAACCAAGCACACCACCAATTATTTCTACAAAGCGAAACTCTTTGCTCATAATTGCAGTGAGTATTTCTTCAAGCTTGTCTGACGAGAAATTGGCTACTTTATCAGTAACCATTTTTTCAATGTCCATCTTCTGGCTCAGGTTATCGGCATATTTGCCTATCACCTCAGGAAGCAAACCATTGATTTCTTCCATCATACCTTCTTTCAACTTGCCGATGGTGCTATCGCCAATGAACATGGAAACAACAGGCAGCTTTTCCTGCAGCTTAATACGCAGAAATGTGTCTATATGTTCTTCTATATAAGGCGTGACAGACTCCAGTTGTTTAGGGTCTTTTAGCTTAGATGCAATATCATTGAAGTGGAGCAGCTCTGTTGCTACAAGTACACCCAGTTTCTGAGCAAACTGCTGTTGCCTTTTAGGGAAAATGCCCTGTATAGTCATCCCCAGAACCTTTACAGGGTTCTTAGGATGGAACAACATCTTAATAGCTATCCAGTTGGTAAACCAACCAATGAAAGCAGAGATAAAAGGAATTAAATATAACATTTAGGACGGCTACTATTTCTCGTTTGCTATCATCTCCAGATACTTTCCGTATCCGCTCTTCATGTATTTATTGGCCAGTACCATCAATTGGTCTTTACCTATAAAGCCCATACGGTATGCTACTTCTTCAATACAACCAATTTTTAGCCCCTGCCTTTTTTCTATAACCTCAATAAACTGACCGGCTTCCTGCAGAGAGTCAAATGTACCTGTATCTAACCATGCAGTACCACGGTCTAGTACACCAACTTCCAGTTTGCCTTTTTCAAGGTATATTTTGTTTACGTCAGTTATTTCCAACTCTCCGCGCGGAGATGGTTTCATAGCTTTAGCTATAGCTACTACTTCATTATCGTAGAAATACAAACCCGGCACAGCGTAGTTAGACTTTGGCTGTGTTGGTTTTTCTTCAATGCTGATTACTTTGTTTTGTTTGTCAAACTCAACAACACCATATCTTTCAGGATCGTGTACCTGATATGCAAATACTACTGCACCGTCAGGGTTTACTTTGTTTTTAAGCAAAGTACCCATACCGGAACCGTAGAAGATATTATCGCCCAGTACCAATGCCACACTATCATTACCGATAAACTCTTCGCCCAGGATAAATGCCTGTGCAAGACCATCGGGGCTTGGTTGTACCACATACTCAAACCTGCAACCTATCTGGCTGCCATCGCCCAACAGCTTTTTAAAACCTGCCTGATCTTCTGGCGTTGTTATTATCAGTATCTCTCTGATACCAGCAAGCATCAGGGTAGAAAGCGGATAATAAATCATCGGCTTATCGTACACTGGCATCAACTGCTTGCTGACTGCAATAGTTAACGGATAAAGACGTGTACCGGAGCCGCCGGCTAATACAATACCTTTCATTAGTTGGCGTATTGAGTGTTGTAATATTTTTGATAATCACCACTTGTTACGTGGTCTAGCCATTCCTGATTGTTAAGATACCAGTCAATGGTTATTTCAAGTCCTTGTTCAAATGTTACAGATGGTTCCCAACCAAGTTCGTTCTTGATTTTTGTAGCATCTATTGCATAACGTCTGTCGTGGCCCGGACGGTCTTTTATATATGTGATAAGCTTTGCTGATGTACCTTTTTCACGACCCAGCTTCTCATCCATTTTGTCGCACATCAGTTTCACCAACTCAATATTCTGCCATTCGTTGAAACCACCGATATTGTATGTTTCACCATTCTTACCTGTATGGAAAACGATATCGATAGCACGAGCATGGTCTACGACGTACAACCAATCGCGGGTGTATTTGCCATCACCATAAACGGGAAGTGGTTTGTTGTTGCAGATATTGTTAATGAAAAGCGGAATCAATTTTTCAGGGAAGTGATTAGGACCGTAGTTATTGCTACAGTTTGTAAGTACAAACGGCATGTGATATGTATTGCCGTATGCACGCACCAGATGGTCCGATGCTGCTTTTGATGCAGAATATGGAGACTGTGGATCGTAAGGTGTTGTCTCTAAGAAGAAACCTGTTTCACCTAATGAACCATACACCTCATCTGTAGATACGTGATAAAACCTTTTACCTTCATATTTGCCATCCCATGCTTTGCGTGCTGCATTCAGCAGGTTTGCGGTACCCATTACGTTAGTTTGGATAAACGCATTCGGGTTAGTGATAGAACGGTCAACATGACTTTCTGCTGCAAGGTGTATCACACCGTCAAACTGATACTTATCAAACAGTTCATACATTGCATTTGCATCTGTAATATCTGCTTTTACAAAAGTATAGTTAGGTGCGTTTTCTATGTCTTTCAGGTTTTCAAGATTGCCTGCATACGTAAGTGCATCCAGATTGATGATATTATACTCCGGGTACTTGTTTACAAACAACCTAACTACGTGAGAGCCGATAAACCCTGCGCCACCTGTTATCAGTAATGTTTTAGCCATGTTGGTATTTCCTAATATGGGTGCGAAATTAATTAATAAAAAGCAAAGAGCTTCACAAATGATTGCCGTTAGCAAATCCTTTGCAAAGCTCTTTAAATATTACAAAAACGCTTATTTCAGCTCGAAAGTCTCGATGAACTTGGTAGTGAAATTACCGTTCCTGAAATCTTCATTTTTCATCAGTTGCTGATGGAATGGGATAGTGGTTTTAACACCTTCTATCACATATTCGCTCAGTGCACGTTCCATAGTATCTATAGCTTCTTCGCGTGTTTGTGCAACAGCTATCAGCTTAGCTACCATAGAATCGTAGTATGGAGGAATGGTATAACCTGCATAGATGTGAGAGTCAACCCTTACACCATGGCCACCCGGCGTGTGCAGTACCGTGATCTTACCCGGACTCGGACGGAAGTCGTTGTACGGGTCTTCAGCATTGATACGACACTCAATAGCATGCATTTCAGGTTCGTAGTCCTTACCGCTGATAGCGATACCTGCAGCTATTTTGATTTGTTCTTTGATAAGATCGTAGTTGATAACCTCTTCTGTTACGCAGTGTTCTACCTGGATACGTGTATTCATCTCCATGAAGTAGAAATTGCGGTGTTTGTCAACCAGAAACTCAATTGTACCAACACTTTCGTAATTAATGGCTTTGGCTGCTTTCTTTGCAGCATCACCCATTTTCTTACGCAATTCAGGTGTCATGAACGGAGAAGGAGATTCCTCAACCAGTTTCTGGTGGCGACGTTGTATTGAACAGTCGCGCTCGCTAAGATGGCACACTGTACCAAACTGGTCGCCCGCTATTTGTATTTCTATGTGGCGAGGCTCTTCTACAAACTTCTCCATATAGATACCATCATTCTTGAAAGAAGCTGCAGCTTCAGCTTTGGCAGTGTTGTAAGCACGTTCCATTTCGCTTTCTTCCCATACTACGCGCATACCCTTACCACCGCCACCTGCAGTTGCCTTCAGGATAACAGGGTAGCCCACCACATCTTTCGCCAGTTGAATAGCTTGTTCAAGGCTTTCCAACAAACCATCAGAACCCGGAATAACAGGTACACCTGCTTTTATCATGGTTTCTTTCGCTGTCATCTTATCGCCCATAGAGCGTATCATCTCAGGTGTTGGCCCGATGAATTTGATATTATGCTTAGCACATATCTCAGAGAAGTTTGCATTTTCTGCAAGGAAACCATAACCCGGGTGAATAGCATCTGCATTTGTAATTTCTGCAGCAGCCATTATGTTTGGTATATTCAGGTAAGAATCTGCACTCTGTGGTTTACCGATGCATACAGCCTCGTCCGCAAAGCGTACGTGCAGGCTTTCCTTATCGGCAGTGGAGTATACCGCTACAGTCTTAATACCCATTTCGCGACAAGTGCGGATAACGCGCAGTGCAATTTCGCCCCTGTTTGCAATTAGTATTTTCTTAAACATGAAGTCTTTTTTGTAATTAACAAATTAGCCGACAGATACACACGCAAGCCATGCCTGCATGTATTGCTGTCAGCTATTTATCAAATATGATTAAGCCGGTTCAACAAGGAACAGTGGTTGGTCGTATTCTACCGGAGATGCATCATCTATCAGTACTTTAACGATTTTACCACTTACTTCGCTTTCTATTTCATTGAAAAGCTTCATAGCTTCCACTATGCACAATACATCACCTTGTTTAATGTCGTCGCCAACATTCACAAACGAAGGTTTGTCAGGAGACGGGCTACGATAGAATGTACCAA
>DATGXJ010000022.1:0-57608 GCA_035299045.1 Flavipsychrobacter sp. | reverse complement strand
ACCCTGCGGGAAGATATCTATCGTGTTCGATGTGTCTTTATAAACAAATACAGTATCCTTGGACTTACAAGCTCCCGTCAGTTGAGGGCTGCTCACTATATATCCAATTGTCTGATTGGTAGATGATACAGGATTTACAATTGTATCATTTGACAGGAATTGTGCAGACCCACCATTAATATCTGTCCATTTTATTTGTGTCAGGTATTCAGCCCCGCGAACGAATAACTGACGAGGGCTTGGGTTCAACTCACATACAGCAAGATCCTTGCCGGCATCCAGACCAGGTACCACCCTGATAAGGAGTACTACATAATTTTTTAGCACTATAGAGTAGCCCCCCCCCGAACAGGTAGAGTCTTTAGATGTAATAATTAATGTATGCTCACCTAAATCAGCAGTAGTTGGTGTCCACGTAAACACACCGGAAGATGAAGTAGTACCTGTACCTGTTGTGGTAAAGGTAGAACCAGCAAAATCTCCAACATTAGCCTCCATGTATAGCTTACTTGTAGATACGTTTGAGTTAGCTTTTGCTGTGTAGCTCATACTGCTACCGGGACAAACTATAACATCTTTCTTAACAAACGTGCTGTTTGTAAGATTACCACTTACAAAGTTTGTATCAACTACAGGAGGTGGAGCAGCGCAATTAAATACTGAAACCTGTGCATCTCGTCGAATATAGCCAGTACGTATGCCTGTTGCTCTGTCATACTCATCGCACTGAAATGCTAATACAAAATAGCCAGCATTGGATGGTGTAAAACGTGCAGTACCAGTAAAGGTATCTACCCTGTAGGGATTAGAACCAACAGACGCAATAGGATCTGCTAGAGAATATCCTACATCATAAGGAATAGGTGCTGCAGCCCCTTCAAATGCATTTATATTAGTAACACGTAATGAGTCTCCGTTAGGGTCAATTGGTCCGTTTAGATAATTTGCAGGTTGATTAGCACATATATAAGGTAAAGGCGGTACAGTAAATTTAGGAGTACTGTTATTATATTTTATAACATTATTTAAACCACACTCAACATATATACTTCTAGAACTTGGATTAAGCAAATTAGTTATACCTCCATTTCGACAACAACTATTCCAACTAAAAACCCAGTCTGGTGCTGCACCTGGTAAAGTTACTGGTATACGGATTTTAGAGCGTACATATGCCTTAAATTGCTGATTGGCAGGATAAGCGCAAGAATTGAATGGCTTAAGTGAATCACAGAGCTCACTTACCGTATCCAAATCCGCTGTTGTTATTGTAGTAGTAGCATTACCTCCTGCACCTAATGTAGCACTGGTATATGGTATCGATATAAAGCCTGTAACAGGTCCTGCACCACCTTCACATGATACATATATATCTAAAGCTACTTCATATTTATACTCAGTAGTACCGGTACAACCATCTATACCTGCTCCGATATATGTTACCCACATATCGAATGCAGCTAAGTGAGATGCGTTGCTTTTATTAGCTGTAAATAAGTTTAAAAGCAGAGCAGCTATTAGTATTGTAAAGTATTTCAATGGGTTTATACTTTTAATCATATTTAGTAATTTGTAAGGTTGAAAATACTATAAAATAGGCTAAAAAAGAAAAAGTTTACGAAACCAAATCTCACATAATAAGACATCTTTTCTTTAGTAAGGGTTGGCAATCATATATTCATTAAAAAATATTGTATAACCATAGCACTATCACGCATCTTACTCATTTTATATTGCATTAGTTTTATGTTTATCAACTTCTGGGTATAATCTAGTTCAGAATTATAATTTTACGGACAATGGAGCCAATTATTTCTATATTGAACCTTACAAAGCAATACGGTGATAAAACTGTACTGAACAACATTAATCTGGATGTATATCCAGGGCAGATAATCGGGTACATAGGACCAAATGGTGCCGGCAAATCTACCACTGTGAAAGTACTGACAGGTGTGATACAGGATTATACAGGAGATGTGATTGTAGCCGGTAAGAACCTGCGCGATAGCTTGATGGATGTAAAACGCATGATTGGTTACATCCCCGAATTGGCAGAACTGTACGATTTGCTGACTCCCAGAGAGTACCTGAATTTTACAGGTACGCTTTATGGTATGGAAGCATCTGTGATAGAAGAAAGGATGGTGAAGATGCTCGACTCATTTGGCCTCTCAGAAAACATAGACCAGCGCATGGACAGTTTTTCAAAAGGTATGAGGCAGAAAGTTTTGTTGGCAAGCGGGCTGCTGCACAATCCTTCGATTGTAATATTAGACGAACCATTATCAGGCTTGGATGCGAATGCTGTGATATTGGTAAAAGAGCTACTGCAAAGACTGAAGCAGGAAGGTAAGACCATCTTCTATTGTTCGCACATGATGGATGTGGTTGAAAAAGTATCTGATACAATAGTATTGATAGACAAAGGCACTATCATTGCTAACGGTTCGTTTGCAGAATTAAGGGCGGGAAGCGGAGAGTCGCTTGAGCAAATAATCTCTAAACTTACAATGGCTGATAATCTATTGGAAAAGGCGGGAAGCCTTGCATCAGCCATGACAGATAATACAAATACGCAACAACTGTAACAGCAATATGAATAAAATACTCTTGTGTCTCATCATGTTGCCGTCCGGTTTGTGGAGGCGTATGGGGGCAGATGTCGCACAACTGAAAGCTATACTTACGGTAAAGCTGAAGATGGATGACAGGAAGCCACTGACTATGGGCAGGCAACAGCCAAATAAAAAGAAGAAGATAAAGTATGCTTCTACTATAGCATTTATACTCAGTTTCTTTGTAGGCTTCATGTATATATTCCCGTTAATAGTTTTTGAAGACCCTTACCTGAAACTGTTCGGATTGTACACAATGCTTACTGTTTTGCTCACATTCGGGTTGGTAACAGATTTTTCAAATGTATTGGTAGATACGCGCGATAAGTTGATAATATTTCCGAAGCCTGTAAGCGATAGGACAATATTCTTGTCAAGAGTCTTGCACATATTCATCTACTTTTTCAGGAGTGTATTTCCTATGTCTTTAATGGCATGGATAGTATGGGGGATTCTGTATGGATGGAAAGGAGCGCTGTGGTTCCCGATACCACTGTTATTCCTCACATTGATGAGTCTGTTCTTTGTAATGGGGTGCTACTCATTATTATTAAAGATTACAAAACCTGAAAAGTTTAAAGATGTAATAGGATACTTCCAGATTTTCTTCTCCATACTCGTATTTACCACTTACTACATGGTAATGCCGCAGATGCGCAATCAGGAGGTATTTCAGCAGTTCGATATCAAAACGATTGCGTGGATAAAATACACACCTACCTATTGGCTGGCATCTTGTTGGTATTGGGTGCAGCCCAAAGCTGCAGTACTGGCCGGTACAGGATGGTTCAGCATCTTGGCTGTGTTGACTCCATTTATCATGCTATGGGTAACTGTAAAGTTCTTTGCTCCGAGTTTCATTCGTAAGCTATCTGCAATAGATGGGGTAGAGGTTGTAACACCTAAGAAAACAGTAAAGCATGAAGGCAAAAGCAAATTATACATCAGGCTTGCTAATATGTTCAATCGTACCAGCGCATCAAAAGCAGGGTTTTCTATTGCATGGTTGCAAACATCGCGCAGCAGGGCTTTTAAAATGCGGGTATATCCTGGTTTCGCGTATGTGTTTGTTTATTTTTTCTATCTATTCTTAAATACCAATGTTGCATTTGCAGATTTGTTTGAAAAGATGTCGCAAACAAGGTCTCACTTGTTCTTATTATACATGACTTCATTCATACTATTGAATGCAGTGAGTAATATGAACATGACAGAACAATATAAAGCTGCTTGGATATATTACACATCTCCTCTGGAATCTCCGGGGCGTATCATGGGAGGTGCATTCAAAGCTATGTGGATTAAGTATTACCTGCCATTTGTTATTGTAGTAACAGGTTTTGTATTGTATGTGTGGGGTATTGGCGCACTAATAGATGTAGTATTAGCAACTGCTAATGTTACAACCTATGTTTTGATACTGATGTATCTTGGCAACAGACACCTGCCTTTTTCTATGCCCGAGCAAATGAAGACAAAAGCTGGTAAGGCGGTGTTGAAAATGTTATTTGCAATTATTTTCATGGGGTGTATGGGCTTGGCTCACTATGCTATATATTTTATGTGGCTTAAAGTATTATTGACATTTATCTCTATAGCACTGTTGTGGACTATTTGGGATGGCTACATTAACACAAGCTGGAAACAATTAAAAATTGCGGATGACGCATATTAACAGGTAAAAATCTAACAAAGACTGAATGAAGAGGTTGTTAACTATGGCAATTGTTGCAGGTGTATTTGCATCGTGTAACAATACTGCAACAAAAGAAACAAAAACAGGACAAGACAGTTCTGCCAAAGACCTGCATACACAAAGCAATGCAGATGTGGTAAAACTGAAACACTTGCATCTCGATATAGCTGTCAATTTCGATACTAAGAAAATTGCAGGCTCTGCTACTTGGGATATTGAAAACCCTGAAAAGCAACAACAACTTGTATTGGATGCCTATCAGTTGTCAGTAGACAGTATTCAGGTTGATGGCAAAACTACATCTTATGTATGGGGGCCATCATTGCCGCATATCGGCAGTGCATTGAAAATTCCTATCAATCCTGAGTCTAAAAAAGTAGTTATATACTATCGCACTGGTGATAACCCCCGCGCATTGCAGTGGTTAGAACCCCAGCAGACCAATGGTAAGAAACATCCATTTCTATATACGCAATCAGAGTCTATCTATGCACGCTCATGGATACCGTGTCCTGATGGTCCAGGGATCCGTTTTACATACTCTGCAAGGGTAACTGTACCTAAAGGACTGATGGCATTGATGAGTGCAGAGAATCCTCAACAGGTAAATGATAGCGGTGTATACAATTTTAAAATGAATATGCCTGTCCCTGCATACCTGATGGCATTGGCTGTGGGTGATATTGAATTCCGTAGTATAGACGAACGCACAGGTGTATATGCAGAACCTACTATGATAGAGAAGGCACGCTACGAGTTTGAAGAAGTAGGTAAGATGGTCCAAACTGCAGAAAAACTGTATGGTCCTTATCGTTGGGGTAGATACGATGCGTTGGTGCTTCCTCCTGGTTTCCCGATAGGTGGTATGGAAAATCCTAAACTTACTTTCTGCACACCAACAATCATTGCAGGCGATCGTTCTTTAATGAACCTAATTGCACATGAGTTGGCGCACAACTGGAGTGGTAATCTTGTTACCAACGCTACTTGGAATGACTTCTGGTTGAATGAAGGCTTTACCGTTTATTTTGAGCGTCGCCTTACGGAAGCTATGACAGATAAGAGCTATGGTGACATGCTTTGGGAACTTGGTTATCAGGATTTGGAAAAAGAAGTAAATGATTTAGGTAAAGACAGTAAGGATACACACCTGAAGCTCGACCTTACAGGTCGCGATCCTGACGATGGTCTTACTGATATTGCTTACGAAAAAGGTGCAGCGTTATTGAAGTTGATAGAGATAAATGTAGGCCGTGAAAAAATGGATGCTTTCCTGAAAACGTATTTTGATGAGCATGCTTTCAAGACAATCACGACAGAACAATTCCTCGATTATCTGGATGCAAACCTGATAAAAGGAGATACGGCGTTAGCAAATAAAATCAACATCAAAGCTTGGGTATATGGTCCTGGCATCCCTGCCAATTGTCCGCGTGTAAGCCCTAAGAGGTTTATAAAAGTAGATGAAGCAAGGGCTGCTTTTCTTGCAGGTAAGCCTGTAAAAGAATTGCAAACTACAGGGTGGAGCACCAATGAATGGCTGCACTTCCTGCGCAAAATGCCTAAGTTGAATTTGGAGCAAATGAAGAATCTGGACGATGTATATCACTTTACTACAAGTGGTAATAGCGAGATTGCAGATTTGTGGTACACTATGTCTATTGCATCAGACTACAAAACTGCTTATCCTTCAATGGATAACTTCCTGAGCCGTGTAGGCCGTCGTAAATTCCTCGAACCATTGTACGAAGAAATGATGGCTACGGGTAAAGAACAAATGGCAAAAGACATCTACAACAAGTACAGAATGAACTATCATCCGCTTGCACAAATGACGCTTGACAGGACCGTACTGGGTGTTAAGAAATAAGAAGATGCTTAAACAGTTTCTTCTACAGGTAGTGCAGCCGTTTCGGTTGCACTATTTTTTTGTGCGGTTGCAGCTATGTTAGTCATAGCCTTATTCAGGAAATAGGCAATTACCAGGCAGGATAGTATAACCGCGATACTCATATACCCTGTAATATTGTAATGCATGATGGTATTGTCTGGTTTGCGTACCACAATAAAACCAACAATCACCGATGCCAAGCCAACAAACATTTGTTGTATAGATGAGTTAAAGCTCATAAAGCTGCCACGCTTTTGCGGAGGCACCACATTGCTTATCATTGCCTGTGCAGGTATTGCACGGCCACTCGATACTATGAACCAAAAACCTGTAACACATAATACAAGTGCAAATGGTATGTGTGGCATATTAGTGATAAATGCAATAGGGAATACGCCCAACAATATCATGTAGCTGAACATTTTGAACTTGCCCGACTTGTCTGATAATTTACCGATGATAGGAGAAGAAAACAGCGTAAGGAATCCACCAACCAGATACACCATAGGTGTTTGTGTTTTGCTGAATCCCATGTTGAATTCCATGAATGGGTTCAGGAATGGAATAATCAGAAAGTGTCCAAGCATCATTGTTGCAGATAACGATAATGCAAGCAGTTGATTTTTATCAGAACCAATACCTTTTATCAGCTCAAGAGGTGTTGTTTTACTTTCTCTGGCTGCCTTCAGGTGTCCGTCCATTCTTGGGATATACCTTATCAGCAATGGCATCAGTATAATACCTAATCCCGCAACAAAATAAAATGGTGCATGCCAGCTAAGTGTTTTAGACAAATAGAGTGCGAATGGGACACCAAAAACGGATGCAACAGAAAATGCAGCCATTATCATTCCCATGGCAGAGGCTCTGCGGTCATATGGTATCAGGTCGGCTACAATAGATAATACCTGCGCGCCTATCAGCCCGCCAAACATACCTGCAAGTATTCTGGCTGCGAGCAGTAAATGATACGTAGGCGCAATAGCACATGCTAGCGTACCTATCAGGAAGCCTGTGTATCCAAATAGCAATACTTTCTTTCTATCGAACCTATCTACGAAAAATGCAGCTGTAAAACCGGAAGTACCTGCGCTGAAAGTATACGCAGCTACCACCAGCGAAAACTCCTGTGCAGATATATTGAAATGAGGCATCAGGTAGTTACCCAATGGCATCATTATCATAAAATCAAGAATATGCGTAAAGTTGAGAGACGCAAGCAGTAGTAGTATAATCCGTTCCTTAGTACTCATAAAAAATCAGCCAAACAAGCGGCAAATGTCCGTCTATTTGGCTGATTAATAAAATATATAGCTATGGTTATAGCTGATTGTACAATAGATTTAGCACATATCTAAGAAGCTATTGCATATTCTTCCGTAGCTATCAAGCCTTTCAGAAAGGTTGAAGGATCTTTGCTGAATGATAAATTAAAGCCTTGTACAGACAAAACTTTACCCACTCTGTTGATGGCAATTGTGTGCATGCTTTCCGTATCGCTATTGGTCGACATAAAGAGGGTAATGGTTTCACCATTTATATCAGGGTAGTCATCATATTGTATTTTATTTATGACTATCCATTCCTCTTTTTGCCCTTCAATCTTTATAAAATCGCCCGAATGTGCGTTTCGGTGTGCCTTTATCTTATGCCCGTCTGTCAATACATATGTCTGTCCGTCATTCCAGTCACTGATGTCCAGCAATCTGTCTTTGGCAAGAACGAAGAGGTCTTCTGCGTCTTCTATAGAGTGAGTGTTGATGCTGTATTCCATAGCCCGTCAAGTTTAGTTCTATAATATTTACAATAAATTTCGTGCCAAACTGTGTCGAATTCATATCTGTGGATATATTTACTGTGTTGGAGGCACTATCTACACTTAAGAGACAGGTTTTTGCGGTTCATCCGTTGGATGAAGCTGCCTGGCAAGAGCTTGCAGCCTGTTGGGAACCGGTTCAATATAAGCGCAAGCAACTACTGACCAAAATTGGTGAGGTAGAGCGTTATGTATATATGGTGCTGGACGGCGTGCAGCGTGCTTATTTTGTGCATAATGATAAAGAAGCCACGCTGGTGTTCTCGTATGCACCATCATTTTCCGGCATTATAGATAGCTTTTTTACCCAAACACCTTCACGTTTTCATCTCGAAACCATTACTAAAAGTACCCTGTTGCGTATTCATTACAATGATATGCACCGCCTGATGCAGGAGCACCGAAGCATAGAAACATGGGTCAGGCTGGCACTAACGCATACATTATCAGGCACTTTAGAGCGCCAGGTAGAGATAATGAGCTATACTGCCGAAGAGAAGTTTACAACACTGCTGAGGCGTAGCCCGCACGTACTCAACCTGATACCCCACAAATATCTGGCATCTTATATAGGTGTTGACCCTGCAACATTCAGCAAACTGCTGGGTACCGTCAAACTCTGAAATCTTTGTCTGCACCAAGATTTTTGAAAACTTACCAATGTAGCTTTGCAGCACAATTACATTATCCATGCCTGTATTTAACACCAAAGACTTGTTATCGAGCCTTGCGAAAGATATAGATGCTTTATTGAAGCGTATAGAAGAAGTGAAACAACTTGATAACACATTGTTGCTTACACAGCCATCTGTGGGCAAATGGAGTGTGATACAGATAATGGAACACCTGAACAGCTACAACAGGTATTACCTTCCCGAGATAGAAAAGTCTCTCCAAAGTAAGCAACCTTTCAATCCGCAATTCAAGTCGGGCTGGTTTGGCGACTATTTCACCAAGATGATGATGCCTGGCAAAGACGGGAAAGTGGCCAATAAGATGAACTCACCCAAAGACCATCGTCCGATAGCAGAATTGAATGCAGCAGCTGTAATCACAGAGTTTATCAATGGAGAACAACATCTGCTTACATGGTTGCAAAAAGCAACAAATACAGATATCGGGCGTTTAAAAGTACCTATCAGTATCAGCAGATTTATAAAACTGAAATTGGGTGATACTTTCCGATTTTTAATAGCCCATCAGCAACGCCATTTCTTGCAATTAGAAAATACGCTCTCGCAATTATCATAAGCTGTTGATTGTCATTTCTTTAACTATTGGGGCTATAAAAACGAGGCTATTTTGTATAACTTAGTTGTCCTTTTAATAACGGATAACTAATAATGGCACAATTAATAAGAAAGGAAGACGCGCTCGAGTATCATGAGAAGGGCAGGCCGGGTAAGATAGAGGTAATTCCTACTAAAGAAACCAAAACACAACGCGATTTAGCATTAGCATATTCTCCGGGCGTGGCAGAGCCTTGTAAAGAAATACATGCCAACCCCGAGGAAGTTTATAAATACACTGCAAAAGGAAATCTAGTAGCTGTTATCAGTAATGGCACAGCAGTATTAGGGCTAGGGGATATTGGCCCGGAGGCAAGCAAACCCGTGATGGAAGGTAAGGGGCTGCTGTTCAAAATCTTTGCAGATATAGATGTATTTGATATTGAACTCAACTCTACAGACATCGATCATTTTGTGTCTGTGGTGAAGGCATTAGAGCCAACATTTGGCGGTATCAATCTTGAAGACATCAAAGCGCCCGAATGTTTTGAAATAGAAACAAGGTTGAAGAAGGAACTAAGCATTCCCATCATGCACGACGACCAGCATGGTACTGCTATCATTTCGGGTGCTGCATTGCTCAATGCGTTAGACGTTGTAAATAAGGATATTTCAAAAGTTAAATTTGTTATCAGTGGTGCAGGTGCATCTGCCATCTCTTGCTGTAAAATATACATAGCATTAGGTGCCGATGTAAAGAACATGTACATGTTCGATAGTAAGGGTTTGATTACTTCTATTCGTACAGATCTTGACGAAAACAAAAAACTGTTTGCCAATCATGCCAATGATATGACTTTGGCAGATGCGATGGTTGGAGCAGATGTATTCATTGGCTTGTCAAAGGGGAATATCCTATCACAGGATATGGTGAAGAGTATGGCGAGTGATCCTATTGTATTTGCACTAGCTAATCCTGATCCTGAAATACCGTATGAAGATGCTATTGCAGCGCGTCCTGATATCATTATGGCTACTGGCCGTAGCGATTATCCTAATCAGGTAAATAATGTGCTTGGCTTCCCTTATATATTCCGTGGTGCGTTGGACGTTCGTGCTACAGCTATCAATGAGGAAATGAAATTGGCAGCTGTAAAAGCATTGGCACAACTGGCAAAAGAACCTGTTCCTGATATTGTGAATGTTGCGTATAATGAAAAGAGCCTGCGTTATGGCCCTACATACATCATCCCTAAACCAATAGACCCGCGTTTGTTGGTTACAGTATCGCCTGCAGTTGCTAAAGCTGCAATAGATAGCGGTGTAGCTCGCAAACCAATAGAGAATTGGGAAGCATACGAAGCAGAGTTGTATAAGCGTCTTGGCTCTGATGACAACTTGCTGCGCTTCATCATAAACAAAGCAAAACAACATCCTAAGCGTGTAGTATTTGCAGATGCAGAAAATCTGAAAGTATTGAAAGCTGCACAGATAGCTAAAGATGATGGTATAGCTATACCAATACTGTTAGGTGAAGAAAGAAAGATTAAAGCATTGATTGAAGAGCACAATCTTCAGTTGGGTGATGTAGAGATAATAGATCCGCGCAGCGATGAGCAAGCGCAGAAGCGTGATAAGTTTGGCGCACTGTTTTTCTGGAAGCGCAATCGTCGAGGATATAACATGTACGAAGCACGTAAGATAATGCGCGAGCGTACCTACTTTGGTTGCATGATGGTGGAAACGGGGGAAGCAGATGCATTCATCTCCGGTCTTACACGTCAGTACCCTAATACACTACGACCTGCGCTGGAAATAATAGGTATGGAAGAAGGTGCGGGACGGGCAGCAGGTATGTATATCATGCTTAGTAAGAAAGGCCCATTGTTCTTTGCTGATACCACTGTAAATTTCAATCCTACAGAAGATGAGCTGGTAGATATAACAACACTCACTGCGCGTGCGGTTGAAAATCTGAACGTCAAGCCACGTATTGCAATGCTGTCATATTCAAACTTCGGCAGCAGTACTTCTCCAGAGGCAGTCTTGGTTCGCAATGCTGTTGCGAAAATAAAACACAAGCATCCCGAAATGATAATTGATGGCGAAATGCAGGCAGGTATTGCATTCAATAAAGACTTGCTTCGCGAAAACTATCCGTTCTCTGATCTGGTAAACGAATCGCCTAATACGTTGATATTCCCTAATCTGGCAGCTGGTAATATTGCATATCACTTGTTGCAGGAAGTAGGCGGTGCAGAAGCTGTTGGTCCTATATTGCTTGGTCTTAAAAAGCCTGTGCATGTATTGCAGTTGGGTAGCAGCGTGCGCCAGATAGTAAATATGGTAGCAATAGCTGTTGTAGAAGCACAAATAAAATCTCAGGCAGAAGCATAGTTTTGAAACAAATAGCCATTATAGGTGCGGGTGCTGCAGGTTGTTTTGCTGCGGCAAATATTCCATTTCAGGATGGGGTACAGGTAACTGTATTTGAGAAGACAGGCAAAGTGATGCAGAAGGTAAAAGTATCGGGTGGTGGCAGGTGCAATACTACTCATGCTTTGTTTGATGTGCCTGAATTAGTGACACGTTACCCTCGTGGTAAACAATTGCTAAAAAAATCACTGTATCGTTTCAGCCCCGAAAAAACAATCGACTGGTTTGCCAGACGTGGTGTAAAATTGAAAGCAGAAGCCGACGGGCGGATGTTTCCAATTACGGATGATTCGCAAACCATCATAGATTGTGTATGGCAGCAGATGATGCAGAATAAAGTGCAGGTGAAATATCATAAGTCCATTGATAGGATTACCAAGGCAGGAGAACAGATACAACTGCACTTCAACGATGATACTACCTTCCTAGCAGACAAGGTTTTAATAGCGTGCGGTGGTTTCCCTAAGCAAGACCAATACAAATGGATTGTTGAAACAGGGCATACTATACAAACGCCGGTTCCATCTCTCTTTACATTCAACATGCCCAAACATCCCATAACAGAATTGATGGGCGTTGCAGTACCTGATGCTACCGTACGAATAACTGGTACAAAAATATCAGAGCATGGCCCATTGCTGATAACACACTGGGGAATGAGTGGCCCGGCTGTGTTGCGCACATCTGCATGGGCTGCCAGAGAGTTGAGTGAGCGTAATTATGAATTCAATATCCAGATAAACTGGTTGTTGGATGTTACTGAAGAAGAACTGAAACAACAACTTTTAGATATTCGTAGAGAGCAAGGAAAGCAATCCGTAGGTAATAAAAATCCATTCAATCTTCCCAAGCGCCTTTGGGAATACCAATTGAAGAACGCAGGTATCAATGAAGAAACAAAATGGGGTGAGCTACCTGCTGCAGCACAAAACAAAATGATAAACTTCCTGATACGCGATGCTTACGATGTAAAAGGTAAGACTACCTTCAAAGAAGAGTTTGTAACCTGTGGCGGCGTTAAGCTATCTGAGATAGATCCGCAGACAATGGAGAGTCGTGTAATGAGGGGCCTGTATTTTGCTGGTGAGATATTGGACGTAGATGGCATTACAGGTGGCTTCAACTTTCAACATGCATGGAGTAGCGGTTTCATCGCTTCACAGAGTATGATTGCTTAGCCTTTCACATCCAGTACATCTCTTAACGCATTACCAAGTATATTGAACGCGTATACTATCAGCATAATCGCCAAGCCTGGTATGATTGCAAGAATAGGCCTATTTGTCAACAGGAAATTGTAGTGCTCTTTTATCATCAATCCCCACGATGGTTGCGGTGGTTGTACACCAATGCCAAGAAAACTAAGACCGGCCTCTATCAGTATAGCCGTTGCAAAATTACTGGCTGCAATAACCATGATGGGCCCTGCAATGTTTGGAAGTATATGACGGAATATGATACGCATATTACCAAGTCCCAATGCTTTTGCAGCCGTAATGTATTCCATCTCTCTAAGCACAAGTACTTGTCCGCGAATTAGCCTAGCTGCACTGACCCACATGGTAAGCCCGATAGCTACAAATATTTCCCAGAAGCCTTTGCCGATGGTAAGTGTGATAGCGAAAACCAGTAGCAGGGTAGGGATAGCCCACAGAATATTTATCAGCCACATCACTGCATTATCTATAATGCCGCCATAATATCCGGACAGCGAACCTAACACAATGCCGATAGTAAGGGATAGCAACACCGCCACAATACCTACAGCAATACTAACCCTTGCACCTATTATAAGTCTTGAAAGTATATCGCGTCCATATCTGTCGGAACCGAGATAGAATTTTCGTTTGGTAATCAGCTTCTCTTGAACGTAGGCTTGTTGTGTTTGCAGGTTTTGTGTTTTTACCTTTGCAGGCAAGAGGTCTGCAATATTATAACGAATAGTATCCTGCATACCATCATCTATATAGTGTAGCGTTACAAGAGTATTGTTCTCAAATGAATAGCTATTAATGGGTGATACTTTGTAGTCTGAAGGCTTGCCACTAAACCATTCTTTCAGTTTGCTGCATTGTTCTTCTTTTACTGTCTTTGGCAACAAAAGTAACTGCTTGCTGAAGCCTGGTTGCTTTGCGCCAAGTTCTATTATCATGGTGTTGGCATTGGGTGTATTGTCCGGTACTACCAGATATGCAAATACAGCCAACAGGCAGGTAATAGCAATAACGGATACTGCAATTACCACCGATGGTTTGCGAAAGAGTTTTTTTATGATGCTGTCGTCTGCCACTAACGCATGCCGTATTTGCTTACAATGTACACAAGTTGTGTTAGTGCAACTGCGCCCATTTTCAATTCGCGGTGGTTTACCTGCTCAAACACATCTGCATTGGTATGGTGCAGGTCGAAGTAGCGCTGAGGGTCAGGTATCAAACCACCAACAGGAACACCTTGCCTTTGCAATGGGCTGATGTCAGCACCGCCATGTACCTGATCAAAATCGTGAATACCATAAGGTGCAAACAGTTTTTTGTATTGCAGTATATGTTCTCTTTCTTTTGGTTTCATATCCAGGCTGAAACCTCTTGGAGAAAAACCGCCTGCGTCTGTTTCTATCGCCAGTATATGTGTTTCGTTATTCGCTTTTGCACTGTCGGCATAAGCAAGTCCACCTTTCAATCCGTTTTCTTCATTCATAAACAAAACAGCACGTACCGTATACTTTGGCCTGATGCCTGCAGCTTTCAATGCGCGTATTACTTCAATGCTTTGTACACAACCCGCGCCATCATCATGCGCCCCTTCACCAACATCCCATGAATCGAGGTGACCACCTACTAATACTATTTTATCGGGGTACTCGCTACCACGTATTTCGCCTATTACGTTGTAAGAAGGAACCATTCCCAGCATTTTACAGTCAGATTCTATTTGTGCTGTTACACCACCTTTCACACATTCTTTTTCCAACATATCTGCAGTATGATTGCCTATCGCAACAGCAGGTATCGGTTTCACCGTATCTGCATAGCGCATGCTGCCGGTATGTGGTTCGTCATCTGCACCAGTAGATACAGAACGGATGATTACACCTGCTGCACCTTGCGCCGCAGCCAAGTTAGGTGCCAGCCACCTGTACTTACCAGCATCGCCATATCCTTCAAATGTATTTACCAGGTCTTGACGGAAACGGTAATTGAAGAATATGATTTTGCCTTTCACATCTTCTTTCTGTAGTTTTTTAAAGTCTTCAATGCTCTTCACAATTACAACTGGTGCTTCCAGTACTTTGCCATCTGTGCCTACAGTGTTACCTATCGATAATACTTTTACGTCCTTAAAATTCTTCTCTCCCTGAAAGCGTAGCGATAACCGTTCTTTGCCTCTTATCCAATGTGGTACATCTACCGGTTGCAACCATACTTTATCTGCACCGGCAGCTTCCATTGCTTTTTGCCCCCAGACAACTGCTTTTTCTGCTTGCGGGCTACCGCTTAGTCTGTGTCCTATCTGTTTACATAGTACTCGCAAGTTTTCATAACAGGTTCCTTCCAGCAAAATGTTATCAGATAGTTTCCTCATTATTAAGGAGTCATTTTGTGCATGTGCACCCGTAGCTGATAATATGAAGGCAGCAGCCAGCAGTTTTAGTTTCATGCTTTAAAAATATAAAAAAGCTGCAGATTGCTTTTAGCAGGCAGATGTTTATATTTGTATATACACTAATCAGTCTACAATCTTTTAAGTTTTCGAATTATGAAGCTCACATCGTATATCATCATTGGCATGAGTGCTACACTTTTTGCCTGTACTGCCAAGAAAGCAACTACTGCATCTAAAGCCGCAGCACCCGCAGCATCGGATGTTGTTGCAGAAATAGACAGCAAATACACGGCTGCACAGAAAGAAGAAGGCAAAACGGTATGGCAGACAAATTGCCAAAAGTGCCACAAGCTGTACGAACCACAGTCTCATTCAATTGCAAAATGGGAAAAAATATTGCCACGCATGAGCAAAAAAGCTAAGTTGAGTGATGAAGATGCAGGTAAGGTTAGAGCATATGTACTTACGCATGCTACATCTTAGTGACTATTTCTTATTGTACTATTATAAATGCTTATAAAACGGACTCATGAAGTCCGTTTTATTTTAAGGATATTTGCACCATGAAAATTGGTATTGTTTGTTACCCGACTTTTGGTGGTAGTGGTGTACTGGCTACAGAGCTTGGCATGGCGCTTTCTGCAAAAGGTCATGAAATACACTTTATTACCTACAAACAACCCGTTAGGTTACATTTTCACCCGAATATCTATTATCACGAGGTGTCTGTCCCTACCTATCCTTTGTTCGATTTTCCTCCTTACGAAACTGCACTTACCAGTACAATGGTAAACGTGATTAACAATAATAATCTCGACTTGCTGCACGTTCACTATGCTATACCGCACGCTTCAGCAGCATATTTCGCAAGACAGATATTGAAGAAAACAGGGAAGGATATACCATACATAACAACGCTGCATGGTACTGATATTACTTTGGTAGGTAAAGACCAGACATACGCACCTGTTGTTACTTTCTCTATCAACGAGAGTGATGCGATAACAGCAGTGTCAGATAATTTGAAGGACGAAACTTTCAGACATTTCAATATAGAAAAGGAAATCATCGTTATTCCCAACTTTGTAGATACAGACAGATTCCAGCATAGCAATAAGGAACACTTTAAGAAGATGCTGGCTCCGAATGGAGAACGCATACTTGCGCACGTATCCAACTTCAGGAAGGTGAAACGTGTGGAAGATGTTGTTACAATGTTTGAAAAAGTGCACAAACAACTACCATCAAAACTATTGATGATTGGCGATGGCCCTGAACGTCAGAATATAGAAGAATATTGCCGCACACTGAATATCTGCAGCGATATACGTTTCCTGGGTAAACAAGATCAGGTAGATGAAATTCTGAGTATTACAGACTTGTTTGTGCTACCTTCTCAGTACGAAAGCTTTGGCCTCAGTGCGTTGGAAGCAATGGCTTGCGGCGTGCCTGTGATATCGACTAATGCCGGTGGCCTGCCAGAAATTAATGTACAAGGTGTAACAGGCTATATGAGTGAAGTAGGGGATACAGACGATATGGCAAAGCATGCAATAGAGATGCTTAAAGATGAAGATAAACTGAAGCAGTTTAAGGAAAATGCCATTGCACATGCAAGAACATTTAGCAGGCAGCGCATCATACCTTTATACGAACAACTATACGAAAGTGTAGTTGCCAACTACAAAGCAACATTATAAACAGAATTAGTGAACGGATTAACCATTCACTAATTCTTCCCAATATTCTGCTGCCCTTCTTGTGTGTGGTATCACTATTGTACCGCCAACAATATTAGCTACTGAAAATATTTCATACATCTCATCTGTGGTAATGCCTTGTTCGTGGCACTTGCCAAGATGGTATTTGATGCAATCATCGCAACGCAGTACCATGCTTGCAACTAAGCCCAGCATTTCCTTCGTCTTAGTTGACAATGCACCTTCAGCATATGTATTCGTATCCAGGTTGAAGAGACGATTGATGACCTTATTTTGTTTACCAAGTATCACATCGTTCATCTTTGCACGATACTCATTGAATTCATCTATTTGCTTGCCCATATTAGTTAATTCCTAAAAGTTCTACATCAAAAATAAGTGTGCTGTTAGCACCTATCTGTGCGCTTACTTGTCTTTCTCCGTATGCAAGATTTGCAGGTATAAAGAAACGGTACTTGCTGCCTACGCTCATCAGTTGCAGTCCTTCAGTCCATCCTTTTATAACCATGTTCAGCGGAAAGCTAGCAGGTTTACCGCGTTGAACAGAACTGTCGAATACAGTACCGTCAATCAGTGTACCGTGGTAGTGGCATGTAACAGTATTGAAAGCAGTAGGCTTAGCACCTTCAGCATTTTTCAGTATTTCATATTGTAGCCCGCTAGGCAGGGCAGTAACACCTTCGCGTTCTTTGTTTGCATTCAGGAAATCTTCACCTGCTTTCAGGTTGGCTGCTGCCTGTTCGGCTTTTTTCTTAAATAACATATCTGCTATACCCATAATCTGAATAATTAAGTTAGCGAAGATAGGTCATTTCAGCGTTTACCAAGCTCTATCACCTCACACTGTTTCATGTCCTTGCCGTCAATAACAAAGCGTATCAGTGTACGTACTTTATGCCAACCGTGTTTACCTGCTGCACCGGGGTTCATGTGCAGGCAATTTATTTTATCATCGTAGATTACTTTCAGGATGTGAGAGTGACCGCTAATAAATAGCTGTGGCCGGTATTCCTGCAAATGTTGTTTGGCAAGGGGGCTGTATCTGCCGGGATATCCACCTATGTGTATCATTAGTACTTTCACACCTTCGCACTGCCATTTCAATACTTCAGGATATTCGGGCCTTATTTCATGGCCGTCAATATTGCCATATACACCTTTCAGCGGCTTAAAGGCTTTCAGCTTTTCCACTACTTCGGTATTGCCAAAATCGCCCGCATGCCATATCTCATCGCACTGCTCAAAATGTTTAAACACAGCATCGTCCAGCCAGCCATGTGTGTCAGATATCAGCCCGATCCTTGTCATGGTGTAATAATACTAAATAGCTTATTACGTCGATGAGTATCTAAGTAAAAAAGCCCTCAAATTGAGGGCTCTAAAATTTCAGATTAGTTGTCGCGAAATCGTCCGTAATAATTCAGGTCTATCAGATTGCCGTTATCAATCCTGAATTCTTTTTTCAGGACACCTTCCAGCTCAAAACCGTTTTTGATGGCTACTTTGTTGCTGGCTGTATTGTCTGGTGAAACACGGCAGTATACTTTGTTAAGCCCCAACTCGTTAAACGCCTTATCCAATGCCTGCTGAACAGCCATGCTTGTGATGCCTTTGCCTTCCTCGTTCTTGTCTATAAAATAGGCAATCTCGCATTTAGATGTTTTGGTATCAATGTTTTTCAGAAATATCAAGCCAATCAGGTTTTCCTGATTGTTGATTGTCATTACGTACAGTTCTTTTTTACTTGCAAGCAGGCTATACATCTGGATAGATTCTTCTGCTACTTCAGGTGTAGCAGCTTTTTCAATGGTGATCGGAAAGAAATCAAGCAATCTCTCTTTATTGCTTTGTACTAACTGATGAAAGTGTTCTCGATCCTCCATGCTTATTGGACGGATGGTAATCATAACCGGTTGTTTTAGTGTTTGAAATAAATCCCTTATACTTTGCAAAATAGAAAATAACTCTAATATATCAAATCACGAACAGCTGATATGTGAAATACAAAAGGCAGTCTGTAAGTACAGACTGCCTTTTGCTTATAAAGTTTAAAACGGAAATTAGAAACGCTCCAGACCGTTGAAGAAGAAGTTGCCTTCGATTATGGCATTCTCATCGCTGTCAGAACCGTGAACAGCATTTTCACCTATAGAAGTAGCATATTTTTTACGGATAGTACCTTCTTCAGCATTGGCAGGGTTGGTAGCACCAATCAGCGTGCGGAAGTCTGCAACAGCGTTGTCTTTTTCCAGAATAGCCGCTACGATAGGGCCACTGCTCATAAATTCGCACAATTCACCATAAAAAGGACGCTCTTTGTGCACTTCGTAGAATTTGCCTGCAGTGTCCATAGTCAGGTGTGTGTATTTCATGGCTACGATACGGAAACCTGCAGCGTTGATCATTTGAAGAATGTTGCCGATGTTGCCTGCTTTTACTGCATCAGGCTTAATCATTGTAAATGTACGGTTAGACATATGAATAAGATATATATTGTATTTGACGGCGCAAAGGTAGGAGTTTTAAAGCTTCAAAATCTCAAAACACTAAATGATTTTTTCTGTTTAAGTGTATTTTAACAAGGTATAGTGTAAATTGCATCCTTTATTAAAAACTAAGGATAAGCAAGGGGATACTTGCACTACGCAATGCTACCAATTCAAGATTTACAGCCTTTACTGCAAACACCTAAAAAGATATTTATTACTACTCACCATAAACCTGATGGCGATGCTATAGGTAGTATGATGGGTTTGTATCATTATTTGGTGAAAAAAGGCCATGCTGTAACGCCTGTAGCACCTAGCGAAATTCCCGATTTCCTGATGTGGATTCCGGGTATTGAGCATGCGTTGAATTATGAGGCTGAAAGCAAACGTGCTGAAACTGCACTTGCCGAAGCTGAAATTGTGTATTGTCTGGACTTTAACGATTACAGCCGTACAAAATATATGACCGAGTCTTTGGCCAAAGCCAAAGCGCCTAAGGTGTTAATAGACCATCACCTGATGCCCAAGCCTGTGTGGGATTATGGTGTGAGCATGCCTGCCAAGAGCAGTACTTGCGAGATGGTGTATGATTATATCAATCTCTGTGGTGATAATGATTTAATAGACCTGAATATAGCTTCTTGTCTGTACACAGGTGTTATGACAGATACAGGTTCTTTCCGTTTCCCCGTTACTACTGCCAGCGTACACGAGATGGTGGCCGATTTTATGCGCAAAGGGCTCAATCATAGCCCTATTCATGAGGCAGTTTACGACTCCTGGGGGGTAAAACGCATGCAGTTTTTGGGCTATGTATTATTGGAACGTATGGAGATTTTCCCCAAATATAATGCAGGGCTTATCTGTCTTTCCAAGAAAGACCTGAAGCTGTTTGATGTTAATACGGGCGATACCGAGGGCTTGGTAAATTATCCGCTAAGTATAGGTTCGGTAAAATTTGCCACAATGATAACAGAGAGGGGAGATGAGGTAAAACTATCTTTCCGCAGTAAGGGAGACTTTGATGTTAGCACATTGGCGCGTACCTATTTCAATGGCGGTGGTCACTTTAACGCCTCAGGTGGCACCTCAAAATCAAGTTTTGAAGAAACAATTACATACTTTAAGGAAATTTTATCCGATATTCACCCACGTTAATTTTTAAAATCAATGATAAAGCGTTTAGTACCAGCAGTATTAGGTCTGGCAGCAATTAGTGTTACATCTTGCAACAACAACGATTTCAAGAAAACAAAAGACGGTCTGGAATACCGTATCATTACAGACAAGAGCGATGGTAAAAACCTTGCGGATGGCGATATGGCAAGCGTTAAAATCCGTATCTATTACAACGAAAAAGACAAAAAAGATACGCTGATTGCAGACTATGTTCAGATGAATGGTGGTCAGCCTATTGAAATACCTGTTAATGTTCCACTGCAATTCAAGAGCGATTGGCCTTCAGGTCTTAAACTGTTAAGCAAAGGGGATAGCGCTATCTTCCGCACACCGGTAGATACTATCATGAAAATGGCTCCCCAGGGACAATTACCTCCGTTCATGAAGAAAGGTGGCTACATACTTTATTCTGTAGTGGTAGTTTCTGTAAAATCTGCAGCAGAAGTTACTAAGCAACAAGAGCAAATGCAACAACAGCAGATGCAGTCTTCTGCCTCTCAAATGGCTACGGACGACAAATTGCTACAAGACTATTTCACGGCTAACAATCTGAAGCCCGCTAAAACAGCAAGTGGTTTGTATTACTTGATTGAAAAAGAAGGTAGTGGTAATACTGCACAAAAAGGTCAGACAGTTGTTGTAAACTATACTGGCAAACTGCTGAACGGTACTGTATTCGATTCAAATACAGACCCTGCGTTTCAACACGTAGAACCTTTGACTGTACAAGTTGGTGCAGGGCAGGTTATACCAGGTTGGGAAGAAGGTATGATGTTGTTGAAAAAAGGTAGTAAGGCAAAATTGTTCATCCCATCTCCGTTGGCATATGGTCCTCAGGAACGTGGTGAAAAACTGCCTGCAAACTCTGTACTGGTATTTGATATAGATGTTACAGATATCAAATAATAATCAATTTATTCTCAATTTTAATAATAAAACAGAGTGAAACAAACGCTAAGTATTCTTATGGTAACCGGCTTGTACATTTTATCTGGTTGTACAGGCTCAAAGAAAGCATCTAAATCAGATGTATTCAAAAAAACGCAGAGTGGCATTGAGTATAAAATGTGCCGTGACAACAAAGCGACTGCAGTTGCCAAAGAAGGCGATTTGGTGGATATTCACATACATACAAAATATAACGATAGCCTTATTTTTGACTCAAGGGTTAATAACAATAATAAGCCTGTTTCTTTACCGCTGAACAAAGTACGCTTCAATGGAGATTTGGCAGAAGTATTGTCGATGATGAGTGCAGGAGATAGTATGATTGCTATGGTGTCTGTTGATTCATTGATTTCGTCAAAACAAAAGACGCAACCATGGATGAAGCCCGGTAGTAAAATCACCTATGTTATCTCTATGATATCTGTTAAAACTCAAGAGCAGATAAACAAAGAGAAAAACATGGCCAGCAGCGAACAGATGGCAATTGACGAGAAGCTGATTTTGAAGTATTTGGCAGACAACAAAATTGTAGGTGCTAAGAAAACAGCTTCAGGTCTTTACTATATCATTCGTCAGCCGGGTAAAGGTGATAATGCTAAAGCAGGGCAAACAGTTTATGTAAATTATACAGGCCGTACACTGGATGGTAATGCATTCGATTCGAGTGTAGATCCTAAGTTCAATCACGTAGAGCCATTATCATTCCTGTTGGGCCGTGGTAATGTAATACAAGGTTGGGATGAAGGCATATCTTTATTGAACAAGGGCGGTAAGGCTACATTATATATACCATCGCCACTGGCTTACGGTAAAAACAGTCCTACGGCTGCCATACCGCCTAACTCAGTTTTGATATTTGATGTAGAATTGATTGATGCTAAATAATTAAAATACCTAAGTATATTAAGATGAAAAAGAATTTAACTATCCTGACAATTGCAGCAGTATCGGCATTTAACGCATCTGCTCAATCAGGCAAAAAAACTACTACTAAGGAAACAAAAGAAACTAAAGCAGTAAGCAAAGGAGGTGTGCAAAAAGATGAAGGATTCTCAATAACACCTAATGGTCTCGAATACAAGATTGTAACTGATGCGCCAGGTACACAGTTTCCTAAATTGGGCGATTACATATCTGCACACTTGCAACTGATAGTTGACGATAGTGTTCACTTTAGCACGAGACAGGTAATGAATAATGCTCCTGCTGAGGTGCAAATGGCTGCACCACCCACCAAGGGGGACATTATGGAAGGCTTTACATACATGACACCGGGAGACAGTGCGATTTTTCGTTATTCAGTTGACTCTCTTTTGTCTTTGCCGGGTGTTACTCCTCAACCTTGGATGAAAAAAGGTGAAGGTCAAATGATATATTACCGTGTAGTATTGGCAGGGGTAAAATCATCAGAACAAAAGCAAAAAGAAGCTGCAGAAGCTGCTTCTAAACAAAAAGATATAGATGACAAATTGTTGCAGGATTATTTCAAAGCAAATAACATTAAAGCAACTAAAACTGCATCTGGTCTTTACTATACAATCAGCAAAATGGGTACGGGCATAGTTGCTCAACCGGGTGATAAAGTAAGTGTAAACTACACTGGCAAAACGATGGAAGGCAAAGCATTTGACTCCAATGTAGATCCTCAGTTCCAACACGTGCAGCCATTTGAGTTTACAGTTGGTCAAGGTATGGTTATCAAAGGATGGGATGAAGGTTTTACTATCTTCAAAAAAGGTTCAAAAGGAACACTTTATATCCCATCTCCACTGGCGTACGGTGCTAATAGCCCTGACCCAAGCCGTATACCTGTAAATGGTATTCTGATATTTGACGTAGAATTGCTGGATGTTATTCAGTCTGACTTGCACAAACAAAATACACCGGCTACAAAAGGTAAATAAGTATGAGATTTAGTTTTCATCTTACAATAACACTGTGGTATTTGCTTCTCGCAAATACCACTTTTGCTTATACCCATCAGGATACATTGCGTGGCAGCAATGGCGAAGGCCGCAGATGGTGGGATGTAAAGCATTACAACCTGACTGTATATCTCGACCCGGAGAACAAATCGTTGAGTGGGTTCAATATCATAAGGTTTGATGTTATAGATAAACCCATTGATGTCATGCAGATAGACTTACAGGACACACTTGTAGTGGACAGTGTTTATGTTTATGACTTCGATACGGTAAAAAGCAGCTCCTACAAAACCGAAGTTGTTGTTAGCGCAAAAAAAGCAAATGTTGTAAAAGATGATAAGGTTTGGTGGCTCCACTATGGTTTTTCAAAATGGCCTGTAGGTGCAAACAAAGAAGTTAAAATATATTACCATGGGAAACCGCGCGTGGCAAGAACTCCACCATGGGATGGTGGTATTATCTGGGGCGTGGATAGCATGGGTTCTCCGTGGTATTCAGTAGCCTGTCAAGGCTTGGGGGCGAGTAGTTGGTGGCCGTGTAAAGATTATCAGGCAGATGAACCCGATGAAGGTATGCTGATATCTGTATCTCCTAAAGCAGGTAAGATGACCGTTATATCAAACGGCACACCTCAATTAGATGTATTCAAATCACGCATCAATGTATGGGAGGTTAAAAATCCTATCAATACATACAATGCTACTTTTTATGGTGGTGCCTATGTAGGGTGGACAGATACGTTGATGGGTGAGAAAGGCAAGCTCGATTTAAGTTTCTATGTACTCCGTCAGAATGAAGCTAAGGCAAAAAAGCAATTTGAAGTAACCAAGCAAATGCTGCACTGTTTTGAATACTGGATGGGGCCATATCCGTTTTACGAAGATGGCTACAAACTGGTAGAAGCACCGTTCCTCGGTATGGAACATCAGAGTGCTGTTGCCTATGGCAATCAATACAAAATGGGCTACCTGGGGCAGGATAGAAGTGGTACAGGTGTCGGCTCTTTGTTCGATTTCATCATTGTACACGAAAGTGGCCACGAATGGTTTGGTAATAATATAACTGCTGCAGATATTGCAGATAACTGGCTGCACGAAGGTTTCACCACTTATACTGAAGCTCTTTTTGCAGAATGTCTGGCAGGGAAAGAAAAAGCATTTACCTATACAAGGGGAGAGTGGAAGAACATCCGTAACGATGTACCTGTAATTGGCGCTTATGGTGTGCAAGACGATGGTAGCAGTGATAAATACGACAAAGGTGCTGCTGTAGTACACATGATAAGGGTGATGATGAATGACGATGAGAAATTCCGCCAATTACTGCGCGGACTTAATAAAGATTTTTATCACAAAATTGTTACCAGTAAGCAGGTAGAAGACTACATTATTAAGTTCACGGGGCTTGACTTGAAAGCATTCTTCGATCAATATCTGCGTTCTACGCAAATACCCAAACTAGAATGGTATATTAAAAAGAAAGAGCTGTCCTATAGGTTTACTAATACAATTCCAGGCTTTTCATTGTCATTACCTGTGTATACCAACAAAAAGAGTGAAACATTGCGGGTGACATCCGAGTGGCAAAGTATTTCATGGCGGAAAGGTGGATATAATATCAGTGTTTCCCCCGATTTCCTGATAAAGGAATAAATAGTAATCCACATTATATCCCGAGCCTTTAATGCCCGTTAGGGTGTTAAAGGCTTTTTATTTAGGTTTGCCTTCCGCATGGCAAAGAAGGAAGCAGCAGAAACACCATTGATGAAGCAGCATAAGGAAATCAAAGCAAGATATCCTGACGCTATACTATTATTCAGAGTAGGCGATTTTTACGAAACATTTGGCGAAGATGCACTAGTTGCTTCGCGTGTATTGGGTATTACGCTTACCAAGCGTGCCAATGGTTCTGCTTCGCATATAGAGCTTGCAGGTTTTCCGCACCACTCTGTAGATACGTATTTGCACAAGCTGGTAAAAGCTGGCTATCGTGTTGCTATTTGCGACCAGTTGGAAGACCCCAAAGCTGCAAAAGGTATTGTGAAGCGTGGTGTTACAGAATTAGTAACGCCCGGTGTTGCTACTAATGATAAATTGTTAGAGAACAAAACCAACAATTTCCTTGCAGCACTACATCTGTCTGACGGTATGTGCGGTGTAGCGTTTCTTGATATCAGCACGGGTGAGTTTTATGCAGCGCAGGGAACTGAGGAGTATATGGATAAATTGCTCCAGAGCTTCCAGCCATCAGAAGTGCTACTATCTAAAACACAGGTAAGGCGTTTTAAAGAGAATATAGATTCTCGTGTTTATACATTCCCACTGGAAGAGTGGATTTTTGCAGAGCAATACACATACGATTTGCTGCTGCAACATTTCCAGACACAATCGCTGAAGGGGTATGGTATAGAAGATATGAAGCCTGCTATCATAGCTGCAGGTGTTGCTATCCATTATCTGAAAGATACAGAGCATCCCAATCTGCAACACATCAATACCATTCAGCGCATAGTTGCTGATGAGTTTATGTGGATGGACAGGTTTACTATTCGCAATCTGGAGTTGGTGCATAGTACCGATGAAAAAGGAAACAGCCTGCTTACAGCAATAGACCATACGCATACACCAATGGGTGCAAGGTTGCTGAAGCGTTGGCTGATATTCCCGTTGTCAGATATTACGCGCATCAATCATCGTCTCGATCTTGTTACTTATTTCATAAAAGAACAGGACACGAACCACGATATCCTGCAACTCATCAAGCAGGTGGGGGATGTGGAACGCATGATTGGTAAGATACCTTTGAAGAAAGCCAATCCGCGAGAGGTATTGCAACTGGCACGCAGTTTGGAGTTTATGGAGCAGGTGAAACACATCGGTGCTAATTCTGGTTTTAATCCATTGGTACAGTTGACACAAGCTTTGCAACCGCTTACAGATTTACACAGGCAGATAAAGAGTATCATAACTGAAGATGCACCTGCTGTTGCCATAAAAGGTGGTATGATACGCGAAGGCATACATGCTGAGCTCGATGAACTGCGTACCATTTCCCGCAGCGGTAAAAACTACCTGTTGCAGATACAGCAGAAAGAAGCAGAGCGTACAGGCATAGGGTCGCTGAAAGTGGCTTATAATAATGTCTTTGGTTATTATCTGGAAGTAACGAATTCACACAAAGACAAAGTACCCGCAGACTGGATTCGTAAACAGACACTGGCAAATGCCGAACGTTATATAACACCGGAGCTGAAGGAGTACGAGGAAAAAATATTGGGTGCAGAAGAGAAGATACTGGCTATAGAGATGGACGTGTATCAGAAACTGCTTGCAGATATAGAACCGCATATTGCACCAATCCAAACCAATGCAAACATAGTAGCGCAGATAGACTGCCTACTTTGCTTTGCCAACAATGCCAAACAGTACAACTATCATCGTCCCGAAATTGTAAAGGATGCAGTAATAGATATAAAACAAGGCCGTCACCCTGTTATAGAACAACAATTGCCCCCTGGTGAAAAGTATGTTGCTAATGATATAGTACTGGATAAAGATGCTCAGCAGGTAATCATTCTCACTGGTCCGAATATGAGTGGTAAGTCTGCACTATTGCGTCAGACGGCTATCATTACATTGATGGCGCACATGGGTAGTTTTGTGCCTGCAGATGCTGCTATCATCGGGTTGACGGATAAAATATTCACCCGTGTTGGCGCGTCAGACAATTTGAGTGGTGGCGAGAGTACCTTCATGGTAGAGATGAATGAAACGGCGAGTATCATCAACAACATCAGCGAACGCAGCCTTGTATTGCTTGATGAGATAGGCCGTGGTACCAGTACCTACGATGGTATATCTATTGCTTGGTCTATTGTAGAGTATCTGCATAATAGTACCAACAGACCAAAGACACTCTTTGCAACACACTACCACGAAATCAATGAACTGGAAAACCAGTTGGAACGAGTAAAGAACTATCACATCACCCACAAAGAGACCGGCAATAAAGTCATCTTCCTACGCAAGCTGGCACCGGGTGGCAGCAGGCATAGCTTTGGTATACAGGTAGCACGTATGGCAGGTATGCCTCCTGCATTGTTGTCTCGTGCGGATGAGATACTTGCATCGCTTGAAGAGAAACATGCGGATAGCAGTAGCACATCCAGCAAGGTGAAGAATATCAATCCGTTACCAAAATTCCAACTGAATATATTTGATGGTGTAACAGACGACCTGCGCCGTGTACAAGAAATACTGGAAGCGATGGATATTAATACCCTCACGCCTGTTGAAGCATTGTTAAAACTTAACGAATTGAAGACAATTGTTAAGAACTACAAATAAGACTGATTAAGATATAGCTTAATTTTATAGTGATTGGATGAACAAAGTTTTTGTGGCTTTGTTATTAGAGGATAAACGCTTTTTTATGAGACGATTCTCGTCACTATTTTTAGTTATGATTGCTTCTGCCCTGATAGTACAAATGGCAAGCTGCCTGACCCCACGCAAGGGTCCGCAGAAGTTGTACACAAAGGCAGTACAGGAAGGTAAGGTATATGATGCTATCATAGTGCCCGGCATCCCGTTCAATAATGGTAATTGGGATAGTGTGATGAAGGCCCGTGTACTGTGGTCATGGATATTGTACAAGAACGGCATTGCCAAAAATGTTATCTATTCTGGCGCAGCCGTGTACTCTCCATACAAAGAGTCTGTAATCATGGGCCTGTATGCAGAGCAATTGGGCATTCCGAAGGAGCATATCTTCTACGATACCAACGCAAGGCACAGTACCGAAAACGTGTATTACTCGTATTTGGTAGCCAAAGAGGCAGGCTTTAAATCGTTGGCACTGGCAACAGACCCTTTCCAGTCTTTCATGCTCAAAAGCTTTTTAGACAAACGTTTCAGGACAAAAATAGACCGCCTGCCATTTGTTACAGATACACTGGCAGCATATACGCACCTAAATCCTAAGATTAATCCGAGAAAAGCTAAGGTGAATAATTTTGTATCTATAACAGAACAGGAATCATTCTTCAGGCGCTTCCGCGGTACACTTGGTCGCGATATAGACTGGAGCAAGTACCCCGACGGCAAGCTGGAGGCATTATAAAATACGTTTCAAGTGGGGAAAATGTGGGTAGGCTGCGGCAATTTTTGCCGCAGCTTTTGTTTTGGTGGGTGTCATTTATATACGCTTAGTTTTATGTACCTTTGCACCTCCCAAAACAGAACATATTAACTGTTTTTCTTTTTGATTTTTAATTTATCGATTTTAATAAATGCTTTCAGTTTCTAATTTATCGCTTCGCTACGGCAAGCGCGTGTTGTTTGAAGATGTGAATATCCGTTTTACCGAGGGTAACTGTTATGGTATCATAGGTGCGAACGGTGCAGGTAAATCAACCTTCCTGAAAATACTGAGCGGCGAGATAGACCCGACTACGGGTAAGGTGGAGATAGGCAAAGACCAGCGCATGAGCGTGCTGAAACAGAACCACTACGAGTACGACGAAAACACCGTGCTGGAAACGGTAATGCTGGGCAACGGCAAGCTGTTTGAAATCATGAAGGCGAAGGACGAGATATATGCCAAAGATCCTTTTACCGAAGAAGATGGTATCAGGGCTGGTGAGCTGGAAGGCCTTTTTGCAGAAATGGATGGTTGGAATGCAGAGAGCGACGCAGCTACTTTGCTGAGCAATCTGGGTATTAAAGAAGAATTCCACAACAGGAAAGTAAAAGAACTGGATGGTAACCAGAAAGTACGCGTGCTTTTGGCACAAGCTATCTTCGGTAACCCGGATATCCTGTTGCTCGATGAACCTACCAACGACCTTGACCTTGAGACAATTGCTTGGCTCGAGGATTTCCTGGCAGACTATGATAAAGTAGTATTGGTTGTATCGCACGATCGTCACTTTCTGGATACCGTGTGTACACACGTTGCAGATATCGACTTTGGTAAGATTACCATCTTCACAGGTAATTACTCTTTCTGGTACGAATCGAGCCAGTTGTTGCTGAAACAACGTACTGATGCTAATAAGAAAGCAGAAGATAAAATTGCCGAACTGAAAGAGTTCATCGCGCGCTTCTCTGCCAACGCATCAAAATCAAAACAGGCAACCAGCCGTAAGAAAGCTTTGGATAAGATAAAGCTGGAAGACATGACTGCCTCTACACGTAAATATCCTGCTATCCTGTTCAACAATCAGGTGCGCGAAGCGGGCGACCAGATACTGGAAGTAAAAGGGCTGAGCAAAACCCTGAATGGTGAAGTGATGTTCAAAGACATCAGCTTCGACCTGAAGCGCGGACAGAAGGTAGCCATACTTGCTGAAAACGGACTTGCTACTACAGCATTCTACAAAATACTGGCAGGCGAGGATACCGATTTTCAGGGCACATTCAAATGGGGCGTTACTACAACTACTACCTACCTGCCAAACGATAATACAGAATACTTTGCAGGCAAAGACCTGAACCTGATAGACTGGCTGCGCCAGTTCAGCGAAGAGAAAGATGAAACGTTCATCCGTGGCTTCCTGGGGCGTATGCTGTTTAGCGGCGAGGAAACACTGAAGAAATGTACCGTGCTGAGTGGTGGTGAGAAAATGCGTTGTATGATAAGCCGCATGATGATGCTGAAAGGCAACATCCTGATGTTTGACGAACCTACCAACCACTTGGATCTGGAAAGCATCACTGCGCTAAACAATGGTATGAAAGATTTCAAAGGTACCATCCTGTTCACCACACGAGATCATGAACTGGCACAAACTGTGGCAGACCGCATAATAGAAATAACACCAAACGGTGTTATAGATCGCGAAATGACATTTGACGAATACCGCACCGACGAACGCGTAAAAGCACTGCGTGCAGAAATGTACGGTATGCAAATGGCGTAGTTGTAATATCTTATTAGCATTTAATAGTAAAAGCCCTGTTTGTAGGGCTTTTACTATTAATATACTTTACTCTTATAAAACTATCTAACTATTATAAGCTTGCTGGTAGCTATATAATTCCCGAATCTTGAAAGGTGGATAAAATAAATACCCGCATCAATTGATGATATATTAAGTGTATTCTTACCACTTTTGACATCATTTAATACTAAAATAGATTTTCCGGTTAAATCAACTATTTGTATGTCGTATGTTGCTTGCTCAGCTACTTCAATAATATCTACAGTAGTTGTTGCAGAAGCCGGGTTAGGGAAGAGACGCATGGACGTTTCATTATTGCCTGATTTTATTGTATTACTTACTGTTAAAGAAGCTGGTAATGTGTCTGTATCAGAACAACTGTCATCATAAGTAAATTTAGTTAGTCCATATGCCGGGTCCTGATAACCATCTCTGATTTTAGATCTTATGAACGCAGAGTCGTTAGAGCACCAACAGTTATCTGAAAAGTCAACGTTCCAACTGAAGTTATACTTCACGTTCCATGTAGTGTTACTGCATATTTTATTGTTTTTAAAAACTATTGAAGGGTCTATACCCATACGATCTATTTCTACACCTATATTATTATTGAAAATGAGATTACCTTCCACTCTTGTATTACCATGGTGGTCTGATTTGATGCCAATATTATTCCCTTTGAAATAGCTGTTTTTTACTTGTTGATACATATATGCTCCAAAAACAGTATTACCTATATATACACAGTGATTTACAATGCCACCGTTTGTACCTCTGACATTATTTATGAACTTACAGTTGGTTACATATAATGCTCCATTTTCTCCACCTCCGTTTAAGCAATCAATATTGTCCTCAAACAGGCAATTATCAAAAGAGGTTGTATTACCACTTGTGCGAAAATCGCTGTTTACATATCTATTATGATGGAACCGGCAGAATTTAAATTGATAGGGGCCATTGTGCTGAGATCTAAAGTTTAGAAAGTTGGCAGAATAGGAAACAACACAGTATGCCATATTGATTTGGTTTGTTGGCTGTCCGAAAGGAACGCCACCATTAACATCAACATAAATCCCTTTATAATCTCCTATCGCTGGAGTATTGCTATTTGAAGTAAAATATATGCTATCTGTTGAAGTGCCTATTGCTTTCAGATTCCCTCTAAGTACTATTTGTGCGTTATTATCAAATTTAATAACAGTGCCAGGCTCTATGTTTAAGTCTACACCACCAAATACCACAACATCCCCTTGTAGTATATAAGGGCTGTTAGCTTTTGTCCATGTTGTAGATGAGTAGATGCCACCTGATACAGTGGTTTGAGATTGAACGCTATTTAGTACACATAGGGATACTAATAAAGATAGAATGTAAGGTTTCATAAGTATGAGTTTTAAAGTTCTACAAAAATATAAAACATTCTGTTTGATGTTGTATTGTCACTCTAAAATGACATTCCGCCTTTACAGGTGTTCTTATAACCATCAACACATGGAATGAAAATTTGAAAGCCTTGCTAAATTTTTCGGATATTAATTTATGCACATTTGAATATTTTAATTTGTACAATTGTATAAAAGTGTATAAATTGCCTGTACAAACAAGCAATACTGTACACAATGCGTATTTCACAGAATTCGATGGCTTACAACCCGCATTCATTGGCTATGTATGTGGATATGAACAGCTTCTTTGCTAGTTGCGAGCAGCAGGAAAACGAATCACTCAGGGGCAAGCCCATTGGCGTCATCACGCATCCCAGCGAGTATGCCTGTGTCATAGCTCCGTCGGTAGAGGCCAAGCGTTTTGGTGTTAAGACAGGTATGCGCCTGCCCGATTGCCGTGCCCTGTGTCCCGAGATGATACCCGTACTGGCACGCCCTTATATATACAGGCAATATCATATGAAAATTATGGCAGTGCTCAACAGTTATTGCAGCGATGTCATAGCACGTAGTATAGACGAGGCGGTAATGAACCTTACCAGCTATCATTATATATACCCTGACCCCATGGAGCTGGCCCGCAGGATAAAAGCAGACCTTGCCAAAGCCTGCGGGCATTTTGTAAAATGCAGCATCGGTATAGCCCCCAATGCCTTCCTTGCCAAGCTGGCTACAGAGATAGAAAAGCCCGATGGCCTCGTCCGCATCACCCCCGAAAACATAGATGGCTACCTGGCCAAGATGCAACTGACCGATCTGCCGGGTATTGCCAAAGCCAACGAAAAGCGCCTGCAGATGATAGGTATTAAGAACCCGCTGCAAATGCGTCATAGTTCTGATGCGTTGCTTCGCAAAGCATTTGGCGGCATCGTGGGCAATTACTGGCATCGCAGGCTCAACTTTATGGAGACCGATATCTACCAGAACGACTACAAGGGGATGAGTGCCACCCGTACCGTTTCCCGTCAGCAACGCGAAAACCCACAGGCATTGGAGTCGCTTTTTATCTCCCTGTGCACCCGTCTGGAGCAGCGCATGGTAAAGCAAAAAGCCTTTTGTAAGGATATCTATTTCTACATACGCTACCATGGCATGCCTGGTTGGGATACCAAAATCCACCTGAACCAGCCCACGCAGGATGCATTGGAAATGCGCCAATACATCAGGCAAAGAATTGAAGCATTTGAAGAAGAAAGAAAGTATAAATTATTCAATACCAGTGTACAAGGTATGGGTATTTCTATATCCAATTTTGTAAAAGGGGAGCGCATACAATATGGTCTTTTTGATAATAAGATAAACCAGGATAAGGCACGCGCGGTTCTGTATGACATAAAAGACAAATACAATAAAAACATAGTTCGTAAAGCATCGGAGACTGTGCAGCCACACGAAATGAGGGACGCCATAGGTTTTGGTTCGGTAAAGGATCTGTACATAGCAGACGGGGTAACAGACCGCAGTACCAACCAATACCTGTTGGAAGACGACAGCCCCGAAGCTGCAAAAAATAAACTAACCCCAAAAGAGGCCAAAGAACTGGCGAAGAAAAAAGAACAAGTGATGGCAGCCAAAATGCCGAAACAAATGGAAGCGGGGAGTGAAAACGGAAACAAAACGAAACAAAATAAACCTGTGGTTAAAGAAGATGTCAATTACTACGAGATGAGCAGCAACGAGTGGGAGGGTATAGATATGGTAAATGAAGATGCATTTACTTACGTGGCGGCAACAAAATAAGCAGGTGGAAAAAATGGTACTTGAGCGTAGCGAAAGTGCCGAAACAAATGAAAAAACATCATGAATTCGGCAACAAACTGCAACAAAATACAAAAATGCACATATAAAACAGGGGATAGGTTATGATAACACAACATGCAACAGACCAGTTTACCAAAGGCAGGGGTGCACAGTACAACCCGAAAAACAAATTTCTGAAAGGGGAATATGTGTTGGAACATCCGGAGGCTATAGACGAATGGGAGCACGAAGAGCGAAAAACTGAATATATATATGACGACAGCAAGACGCTGGTGAATAAAGTAACCAGTCCGGATGTGGGTATGCTGTTCAGTGCCAATCCCTACCAGGGGTGCGAGCATGGCTGCATCTATTGCTATGCCCGCAACAGCCACGAGTATTGGGGCTATAGTGCAGGGGTAGATTTTGAAAGCCGTATTGTGGTAAAGAGAAATGCACCCGCATTGCTCAAAAAGCTGTTTGATAACAAGAACTGGGAACCGGCAGTAATATCCCTTTCAGGCAATACAGACTGCTACCAGCCCATAGAAAGGAAAATGCGGATAACTCGCAAATTGCTGGAAATATGCCTTGAATATCGCAATCCGGTGGGTATTATCACCAAAAATGCCCTTGTTTTGAGAGATTTGGACCTTTTAGAGGAATTGCACAAACACAATCTGGTTAAAGTGTACACGTCCATCACATCGCTGGATGAAGACCTGCGCCGTGTTTTGGAACCAAGAACTGCTTCCTACCGCAGCCGGCTGAAGATTGTAGAAACACTGGCAGCCGCTAAAATACCGGTTGGCATTATGAATGCACCCATCATACCCGGTCTTAATGATACACATATGCCTGCAGTACTAAAGGCTGCTGCCGAGGCGGGGGCAAAATGGGCAGGGTACACCATGGTAAGATTGAATGGAGCCATCGGACCTATATTCAAAGATTGGTTATATAAGTCTTTCCCAGACAGGGCTGAAAAAGTATGGAACCTGATAAGCGATTGCCATGAAGGGCAGGTAAATGACAGCCGCTTTGGCAACCGTATGACGGGCGATGGCCGTATAGCAGAGCTGGTTAGTGACCAATTCAAGTTATATTGCAGGAAATATAGTTTAAATGAAACGCCTAATCAATTGAATATTAATGATTTCAGAAGAATTAAGAACGGTCAGTTGCCACTGTTTTAAACATTTCGTCTGACAGTGTGACAGTATCTGTTGTTTTGATTTAGTTGTTTATTATTATACTATTAAAAATCAGTTAATTATGAAATAGTATAAACGTTTTTAGAAATAATATTGTCAAAATATTGTTTTATTTTAAAGAATATACTATATTTACATACATCACAATGCAGGCGATTGGTATAGCTGTAATTGCACTATAAAGAGGACTCCGGAAATTCAGATTTTACAAGACAGATTGTTGTACTAAGTGTTTGTGAAGTATTACATTAACATGTTATGCTATAGGTTAACTGTCAAGTTTATCCATTATGAAAAACTATCAAAATCAGTTGGAGCGTTTCCGCAACATTGCCAAAAGATTGGTAGATGACCATTGTGCAGCCTTGCATAATGACGAGGCCTACAAAGCACATTTAGATGCTTTGATGAATCAGCTTGAAGAACATGCACAGCAGTTTGTGGCAGGTGCCCGAACGAATGCTGATAATATGAAGGCTGATATTCGAAACCTGTGCAGTAAATACACAGAGCTTTTCATCAGACGAAATGAAGCTGCGTATTAGTATACTGTAAGTCCATTATTGCGTCGTTTATATTAATCCTGCTTGCAGGACTATGCTGACATGCACAATCCCTGTCATATTTCTAAATTCACGGAGAACTTTATATAATCAGATTAGCCTATTTTGTTTTATAATTTATATTATGTTAAATAAAAGAATCGCAAGAAAAGGGATATTGCTATCCCCTTAGTGTATGAAGTTACGACTGTACAGGAGCACTGTCATATTGCAAGAGGCTTAGGCTCTTATACAAGCCGTCCTGTAAAGACAGTAGTTCCCTGTGAGTACCCGATTCTTTGACCTTGCCATTTTCCAAGACGATAATCTTATCTGCATTGCGGATCGTACTGAGCCTGTGAGCAATGACAAATGATGTCCTTCCTTTCATCAGGTTGTTCAGCGCGTCCTGTACCAAAGCTTCAGATTCAGAATCCAGTGAACTGGTAGCCTCGTCTAGTATCAGAATAGCCGGGTCTTTCAAAATAGCCCTTGCTATGGCAATACGTTGTCTTTGTCCGCCGGATAGTTTGATGCCGCGCTCACCTACAACGGTTTCGTACTGTTCCGGGAAGCTGCTGATGAAATCATGCGCATTGGCTTTTCTGGCTGCTTCTTTTATCTCGTCCAATGTTGCACCAGGTTTGCCATAAGCTATGTTCTCGAATATCGTTCCCCCGAAAAGCAGTACATCTTGCGGTACCAGGGCCATTTGCTTTCGCAATTGGGTTATCGGTATACCGGTTGCATCTATGCCATCAAAAAGTAGTTGACCGGATTCAGGTTCATAAAAACGGAGCAATAGTGCCGATAAGGTACTCTTACCCGCACCACTTGGACCAACAATAGCTATCTGCTCGCCTGCTTGTGCATCTATTGTTACGCCCTTCAAAACCTGAATTTCTGGGCGGCTTGGGTAGGTAAATGCCACATTTTGCATAGAAACCTTGCCCGTTAGCCTGTATTTTTCATTAATTGGCTCGTTTTCAGTAGCTACATCTTCGGGTACTTCTTTCAGTATTTCTCTAACGCGTTGTGTAGCACCCAAGGTTTTCTGCAGCTGACTGTACAAATCGGCGAAGCCTGCCATGGTACCACCCACAAAAGCTGTATATACCACAAAAGCCGTCAGGTCGCCAAAGGATAAAGTACCGGCCTGCATCATGTTGGCACCAAACCAAACCACCAATACAATAGCACCAAATACACTGAATAGCATAAATGAGATGAAATATCCCCTGAACTGCCCGTTTTTAATGGCCGATTTTACCACATTATTGATACTGCCTGTGTAGCGGTTTATCTCATATTCCTCGTTGGCAAATGCCTTTACGTTGCTGATACCCTGCAGTGTTTCCTGTACTATAGTGCCCGAATCTGCCAGCTGGTCTTGTGTGGTACGCGCCATCTTGCGGATACGTTTACTAAATACCAAAGCTATAACTATTATTACAGGTATCACTGATAACATAATGAAAGCCAGTTTGGTAGATATATAAAATATCAACCCAAGGCCTACTAAAAGTGTCAATATTCCCCTCAGTAATTCGGCCAGCATCATGGTAACAGCTTCCTGTATTTGCGATACATCGGCACTGATACGGCTGGACAGTTCACCCACCCGGCGTTGTGCAAAGAAGTTCATAGGCATGGTAATAAGTCGCTTGTATATATCCTTGCGGAGATCTGCAAGGGCATTTTCACCTACAGATGTGAAAAAGTAAACCCTGAGGAACGAAATAACCATTTGTACCGTGAGCAGTCCCATCATACTGATGGCTATACCTGTGGGTGAAGCGAGAAATTCAACTGGGCCTTTTGTATTGGCACTGTCAATAAGCTTTTTCAGAAAATATGGGAAAGCCATTGTGGTGGCACTGGATAGTGCTATAACTATCAGCCCGCCAATAAACTTGCCCATATAGGGCTTTATATATGAAAATATTAATAATCCTTCTTTAAGTGATTCTTTATTCAGCTTTGCCTTCGGAACATCAGCCATGTTTCTGTTGTGTCTCGCCATAAAATGCTTCCTTATTATATGTGTACAAAAATAAGCAGGCCTATTGAGCCTGCTTATAATATATCGGTAAACGAAGTATATTAGTCGGTTAAGGCGATGCTATCTGCCCCAAAGATTGTCGATAGCCGCTTCTATGATGGTGTCTTTACCGGCAGCCTCGTCTGTAGCAGTTGTGTGTATCGTACTATCAGGTGCCACGCCTTCATTCATATAGTAGCCCGCTGCAGTGCGTACTTTCGTAGACGGGAAGGTAAGGATCCAACTATTTGATAATTCGTAAGATGTAGTTAATCCGCAATTGCCACCACCGGTAGTATCGCCCATTGTACGAACATTGAAGAAGCCCTGGCTACCCGTAGCAAACAGATTGCCCACTCCTAACATACCTCTGTTGGTAAGAACCCTTATCTTTTTGGCAAACTTCTTCTCATTGTTTTTATCCATAAATGTGCCTACATAGTCTGTAAACTCATCTCTGGCAGGCCCTTTTTTGTAGGCAGATTGGTAGAGGTAAACACTGTAATCGTAGCCTGCAGTATCGTAGCCCATGTGCTTGAATAGTGTAAACATGTTATCGTATTTACCCCCCGGATTGTTCCTAACATCCAGTATCAAACCCTTCTTTCCACCTAAACCTTTAAGTCTGTCAATCACTACATTTATTTGAGCATCAGTTACTTCCTGATTGAAATCTCCATAATATATATAGCCACAAGAGTCTATCACTTTGTACAACAGCGGGCCTGTTTTTTCAGCTCCAAGCCAATATGTTTTCTCCAAAAGCTGTTTGTTGAAGTTCTCTTTGTAGAATGTTGGCTTTTTATAATACGACTGTGCAAATCCTGCATTTAATGAAATACCGTCATCCTGCAAAATGTTCAGCATTTGCGAAAGTGTATCATATACTTGTTGGGTATTGAACGTATCTGCAATTTTGAACATGTATTCATTATGTATAGAATCCCAGTCAATACCTTTAGTTTCAAAGTAGGCATAGCCGGTATTCATTTTAGACCACACCTCTTCAAACAATTGTGTAGGGCTATACTTTTTAGGCTTCGGCATCATCAGCCTTTCGCAAGATGCAAAAGCTAATGCCATAAAAATGAACAGATATATGTATTTTTTCATAAAACGATTCACTAGTAGTTGAACTGGTAATTGAGCATGAACGTATGTTCGGCAGTATAAACTTTTTCTCCACTGCCGCCTTTCATGGTGTAGTAATCCCATTGATAGGTAAACTTCAGCTTATTACCATTTTTTAGCGGGTAAAGGATATGCAACCTGCTATTGATGCGCATGTATTTGCCAAAAGCTGTGATTGCATTGTTGGCAAACATCTGTGTCAGTGCCTTGTTGGTAGGACCCACACCTTCATTTACATTCATATAAGACGGGCGTGATGTATTGGTAAAAAACGGAATACTCAGATCCCAGATGATGTGCCCTCGCCTGCCTGAAAATGTCTGTTCGCGTGCTACTTTTCCCGTAAGCCCCACACTTATAGCATATTCATATACATTACCTGTGTTAGCCAATGCAGGTGCATAACGATGCCCGAACAATGTAGAGAACAAAGCCCCTGCCCTTACATCATAGATGTTTTCATCAAGCACAGCCAGTTTGTACATGTGCCTGTAGTCCATAAAAGCTTTATAGTATTTTATCTTCTGGTTTACCAATTCATCGCTCTTACGTTCCATATTGAGCATTGAGCCCTGAAACATAAGTTCTGTATATTTTACATCATTGATTTTTGTATTCGATATACAGGCAGCTACCCCTATTTTATCGTAGCGTTTTGAAGACAGTACTTCATCATAAAAACTCTGATAAGTAGTACCTACACCAAACCCCAGGTAACGCGCATATTCTTTCTTGGAAAGTATCCCCTCGTCTTCAGATATGTTTTGCGCATTTGCGCCAACTGTCATACAAGATAAGAGAAGCACGGGAAGACCTCTCGTCAATAATTTCATATTGAAAATTTGAAACGTAATATTAACGAATTATGCGGATGAAATGAAGACTAAAAAAGCCTTATACGTAGTGTACAAGGCTTTTTTGAATAATTGTGAGTGAGGGAGATTATGCCTTCACAATCCAGTCGTGTGTATCTGCTATTTTGCCATAGCGGATGTTGTTCATTTCCTGTTTTACCCATTCAGATATACCCCAGTCTTCCTGTGGCAGCACCATGTGCATATCGTGATAAGTAAGCTCTGCGATGTGTGAGATAGATGCAGCGGTACCTGTACCGAAAGCTTCTTTCAGCTGGTGGTTTTTGTATGCTTCAGCTATTTCGTCAATGCTCAGCGGGCGCTCCTCTACTGTTACGCCTTTTTCGCGCAGCAAAGTAATAACGCTGTCGCGGGTAACACCTGCCAGAATAGTTTCGCTCAGTTCTGGAGTGATAACCTTATCACCGATAACAAAGAACACGTTCATTGTACCGATTTCCTGTACATATTTATGTTCAAAACCATCTGTCCACAGTATCTGGTCGTAGCCCATTTTGCGGATTTGTGCAGTTGGGTACATACTTGCACCGTAGTTACCTGCCGCTTTTGTAAAGCCGATACCACCCGGGAATGCACGTACATACTCGTCCTGTACATATATAGATACAGGCTTTGCGTAGTAAGGACCCGCAGGGCTTGTTATTATAAGGAAAGTGAATTTCTCAGCAGGTTTTACACCAATGAACTCGTCTGTAGCTATCATGAACGGACGCAGGTAGAGCGAAGTACCTTCTTCAGTTGGTATCCAATCTTTATCGAGGCTTACCAACGCACGCATACCATCTACGAAGATTTCTTCCGGTACAGCAGGCATGCCCATGCGTTCTGCAGAGCGGTTCATACGTTTCCAGTTGTCGTACGGACGGAAGATTACAGGTTCACCCTCTTGGTTTTTGTAAGCTTTTACACCTTCAAAGATAGCCTGGCCGTAGTGCATAAATGTAGTAGCAGGGCTCAATTGAAGGCTGTCGAAAGGAACGATTTCCGGTTGTTTCCACTCACCGTTTTCATAGTGGGCAACCAGCATGTGGTCTGCATAAAGCTTACCAAACTGGATGTTATTTAAATCCAACTCCTGAATCCGGCTTTTTTCTACTTTTCTCACCTTTATATCCATAGCGGAAACCATATAAACGTTTAATTTCGTGCAAAGAAACGAAAAATAACTGTAAAGCCGAAGCGCATAGAAGCCTGAGGCCTGTTAATCACTTGTTATGCCAGCGATACTCGATATAATTCAGTCTGATATAGTTAACACAAATATAGATGCGTATTGGGCTACGCTCCCCGACGAGCTTCCCACATCTGCAGTGAGGGCATTGGTGGTAACACAACCCTATGCAGCAGGCAGTGTCGAAGAGACACAATTGCAAAAGATACTGCAGGCATGTAAGCTCGATCAGGCAGACCATTATATACATCAACTGCAGCAACCAATAGCCTGGCACCAATTCAGGGATAAATTGAACCCTAAGGCTGTATTGCTCTTTGGGGTGTTTCCGCAGCAATTGGGTGTATCGGCTATGTTCAGCCTGTACTACCCTAACAAGTTTGACGGGGCTATCTGGGTGCCATCTATCTCTATTGCAGAAATGGAAAAACACCCTGATACCAAAAAGCAACTGTGGGTAGATGGCCTGAAACCTGTGTTTGTAGATAAAACCTACGGCGATATATAAGCTTGGCAACTGCAAAAGACATATTAAAGCAGTATTGGGGGTACGATGATTTTCGGGGAAATCAGGAATCTATTATTAATGATGTACTGGACGGAAAGGATATCCTTGCGCTGATGCCTACGGGTGGTGGTAAGTCTATCTGCTATCAGGTACCTGCTATTGCGATGGATGGTATGTGTCTGGTGGTTTCTCCACTTGTAGCACTAATGCAAGACCAGGTAGCAAGGCTGAAAGGAATTGGTATCGGGGCTGCATGTATACACGCGGGCATGTCTTATAATGCGGTAAAGCATTTGCTGCAGAACGCCATGCATGGTGCATATAAACTGTTGTATGTTTCTCCTGAAAGATTACAGTCTGACCAGTTTAATGAGTTCCTGCCCGAGCTTGATATCAGCTTTATAGCTGTAGACGAAGCACACTGTGTATCGCAATGGGGGCACGACTTCCGTCCCGACTATCTGAAAATAGCATCGCTAAGGGAAGTATTTAGAGATGTACCTATATTGGCGTTGACGGCAACGGCCACTATGTCTGTACAAAACGATATTGCTATACAGCTGCAACTAAGGCAACCACTACTCTATACCCAAAGCTTTGAACGGAAGAACATAGAATACGTTGTAAGCTATAGTGAAAACAAGAACCCTGCATTGCTGCACTTGTTGCAAAACAGCGGGTCGTCAAATATTATATATTGTCGCAGCCGAAGACAGACCGAAGTGTTGGTAAAGTATCTGGCACAGGAACAGTTGCCGGCAGTAGCCTATCATGCAGGTATGGCAAAAGATAAACGCAATGCCGCACAAGAAGCATGGATGCGAAATGCCGTGCCAACCATTGTCGCTACCACTGCATTTGGCATGGGGATAGATAAACCTGATGTGGAGCTGGTAGTGAATTATGATGCTCCCGAACATCTGGAAGCATACTATCAGGAGGCAGGGCGTGCAGGCAGAAACGGGCAAGCGTCAAAATCTGTTATCCTATATAATAACACAGACATCAACAGGTTGCAGCGCAGTACGGATATACTGTTTCCTTCTGCAGAACACCTGCGGCATGTATATCAATGTGTAGCAGAGTACCTGCAGATAGCCATAGGTACAGAGCCATACAGGTATTATGATTTTGAGCTGAAAGACTTCTGCGAAAAGTTCAAGTTGGATGCGTCTGTTGCTTCCAGTGCTTTGAAATTGTTGGAACAGGAAGGCTTGTGGACATTGACAGATGCAGTATTCAGCCCACCGACTATATTTATAAATGTAAGCCGTACCGAACTGGATGATGTAATCAATACTTACCCCGAACTCGGTTATACCATTACTACGCTACTACGGTTGTATGGCAGTTTGTTTCAGTACCCTACTGCAATCAGGTTGTTTGCTATAGCAAGGCAAATGAAATGCAAGATGGATGATGCAGAGAAACTACTTAATCGTCTGGATGCAATGGGCATTATAGAGTATGCTAAACAGAAAGACGGCCCGCAGATGTTCTTCCATCATTACAGGGTAGATAGTAAGCAACTTATCATAGATACCAACAGAATTAACAAGCTCAAGAAACGGCACGAAGAACGTACGCTTGTTATGATAGACTATCTGGAAAATGATAGGATATGCCGCTCAAAAATCATGTTGGCCTATTTTGATGAAGAGCTGAAACAAGCTTGCGGGCATTGTGATGTGTGTTTAAATAATCAATCAAAAGTAATTGATAATCAGCCGATAGTAGATGAAGTATTAAGCTTGTTAAGTGAACCTAAACATAGCACTGCAATCATCACTTCACTACCCCAGTACAGCAGGGATAAAATAATATCAGCCATACGAAGTATGGCTGATGAGAAGATAATATTGATAGAAGCCAATGGCTTTATCCGCAAGTTTTAGTCTTTCATGATGGCTGCTGCTGCACGTTCATTTTCGTGTTGCAATATTGCCATGTAGTTTCCTTTTGCAAGGTTCGAAACATTCAGTTTTGATGTATTGTTGTAGTTGGCAACAACCCTGCCTTGCATGTCGTAAATAGCAACAGTATAGTTTTGCCAGGTAGCAGGTACATCTATATTAACTATACCGCTGGCAGGATTTGGATATGCTTTCAGTACTTGCAATGCAGGTGTTTGCTCTACATTCAGCAAACCTGGTCGATACTGGTCGCGGTAGCGTACACCAGTAATTGTTTCGGTACTGCCTGTGATGTTTGCCGTCACCCATAATACAGGATAATGCTCACCTGTTGCCAGCCATTTATACTCTACCGTATTTCTTGGTAATGCAATAGTTGGCAGTGGGCTGATGGTGAAACTATCAATTTCGCGAATTTCAGAACGTACGCGAATACAGTTTACTGCTGTAGTAAAGAATGGTGTTTTAATAGTACCCCAACCATCTACCGTAGTTTTACGGTAGCCTTTTTGTCTTACGCTACCCAATGATGCCAGGCTGAATTTCAAATCGAATGTAGTGCTGTCGTTTGTTACGCCATAGTCTAACGGTAGCATATAGATTTCATCTTCGTCCTGATAAGCTGCAGGGGTTGGGATGCCACTAATGCTTGCCCCAAAGCCTTCTGCAACGAAACGGGACGGAGAGGTTTTCTTATTGTAGAATGTGTACATGTTTTTAATAGACACCGGCAAGCTGATTGGTAATCCGGGAGGTGTCGGAAAACTGTCTGCTACTTTATAACCATAGGCTGTTGGGGATATCACTGCTGCAAAAGCTATGTTGACAGTAGCTGCCAACTGATAATTCGCTACCGTTTGCGATACTGGTACCAATGTGCTGAAATCCCAAATATAATTGGTGCCTGTATTGCTGAGTGTAATACCCGCAGATGTAGGGTTAGCAGCACTGCTGCGCAGGGTATCCCCCACAACCGGCATATCTGTTGCCGTAATTTGTATCTGTGCATTGGCAGTAGCTGCCAACAGGATTGATAGTATGGATATGTAGACTTTCTTCATTTGAATTAATTGTATAATACAATAGTATCAAATATCAAAGAATATACCAATCCTATTAACAAATGCAGAACAATGGAAAAATAGTATTTTGGCAGTATGATTAACAAGCGGCTGATATTGTTCGGGGTAATGCTTGCAGTGCTGATGTTGGTGCTGCAAGTTGCACAGTATCGCTTCATCATGTTGGAACACTCTGCAGAATTGTATGCAGGAATAGTGGCAGTAATTTTTGTGATGTTGGGTATAGTCATGGGCAGGAAACTGACAACACCCAAAGAAGTAGTTGTAGAAAAACTGGTACCTGTTGCTGTTAATCAATCAGCCCCCTTTGCCATAAACGAACAAGTGCTGGAAAAATTGAATATCAGTAAGCGAGAGCATGAGATATTATTATTAATAGCGCAGGGCCTCAGCAACCAGGAAATTGCCGATAAGACTTTTGTATCTATTAATACAGTAAAAACACATGTGTCTAATTTGTTATTGAAGTTGGATGCTAAACGAAGAGCACAGGCTATCCAGAAAGCCAGAGAGCTAAGCCTAGTACCATGATACTACCCTGCAAAAGCATGAAAAACATGCTGTAAATACCAAAATCACCCTAAAGTATGATGATGGAATGAGGCTTCAGGCCTTAATTCGCATCAAAATCTAAAAACAAGTATTATGAAAAAAGTTGTTCTTACTTACGGTATCATTTCGGGTATTATTCTTGGTGGCGTGTTGGCCATGTTCATACCATTGCTGAAAGATGGTAATGATTATATGGAGAAAGGCATGATATATGGATTCTCATCCATGATATTAGGCTTCAGTATGATATATTTTGCCATAGCCAGCTTTAAGAAAAACAACGGAACGGTTAGCATCAAGCAAGGTCTTATAATAGGTTCGCTTATCACATTGATAGGTTGTTTTATGTATGCATGTGCATGGATGGTTATATACAGCAACTTTGCTCCCGATTTTGGAGATAAGTATGCAGATGTGATGGTGAAAAGTATCAATGCATCAACAAAACTCTCGGCTGCTGAAAAAGCACAACAAGTAGAAGAGATTACTGCTAATATGACTTTATATAAAAACAATGCATTCTATCGTTTCGGGATGACGTTTATGGAACCACTATTTGTAGGTGTAATCATCAGTATCATCGCATCTTTGATACTTTTTACAAGAAAGAAACAAACCCCGTCTGTTGCGTAAGGTATATCTCAATATATTTGCTCCCCTCTCAAAACAAGGGGAGCTTTTTTATGCACCATAGAAAATTGATTCTTTTCATTGCCTGTAGTATGGATGGTTTTATTGCCGATAAAGATGGCGGCCTCGGCTGGCTGGATATGGTAGCTGCCGAAGGGCAAGACTACGGATATAGTGATATCGTTAAACAGACCGATACCTTCATTCTCGGACGTAAGACGTATGAAAAAGTGCTGACCTTCGGTATGCCCTTTCCTCACGATGACAGGCAGACCTATGTGATAACAAGTACACCAAAAGCATCTGAAAATAACCTTCATTTTTACAGTGGCAATGTTGGCGATTTATTGAAGGATTTGCATAGTAAAGAAGGCAAAGACATTCACTTAGACGGTGGCGGTCAGGTTATCCATTCTTTTATGAAGGAAAACCTGATAGATGAATATATCATTTCCATCATCCCTACGCTGCTGGGCGATGGTATACCATTGTTTGTTGCAGGTGGTAAACAACGGACTGACCTTGAACTGCTGAAAAGCACATCTTACCCCAGCGGACTGGTGCAGCTACACTATTGTAGAAGAAAATAGGCTACACGCTATCAGGCTTTTACATTCCGTAATAAACGGGTATTTTTAACCCAAACTATATACTATGCTCTGGAAAGGACGCAGACAAAGCGATAATGTGGAAGATGTGCGCGGTGGCGGTGGTATGGGCGGCAAGGTAATAGGTGGTGGCATTGGCACTCTTGTTATTGCCGTTATCATCTACTTTCTGGGTGGAGACCCATCGCAGGTACTGCAACAGGCAGGCAGTGTTCCACAGCAGCAAACATCAAATGAGCCATATCAGGAATCGGCACAGGAAAAAGAAGGGAGAGAGTTTATTGCAACCATACTTGCTGAAACAGAGGATGTATGGAATAAACAGTTCCCGCAACAATTTGGTAAAAACTACGAAGAGCCTAAACTGCGGATATTTTCAGGAGAAACACAATCTGGTTGCGGTGGTGCCAGCAGTAGTATGGGGCCGTTCTACTGCCCTGCAGATAATATGGTTTATATAGACCTTTCCTTCTATGACGATTTGCATAACAAATTGAATGCCCCCGGCGATTTTACGATGGCTTATGTAATAGCACACGAGGTTGGCCATCATATACAACATCTATTGGGCATCAGCGATAAAGTGCATGCAATGCGTAGCAGGCTAAGCGAAGCTGAGTTTAACAAACTATCTGTAAAGCTGGAACTGCAAGCCGATTTTCTGGCAGGTGTATGGGCGCATTATACACAAACAAAAGGCATTATTGAACCGGGCGATATTGAAGAAGCACTGAACGCTGCTAATGCCATTGGCGATGACCGCCTGCAAAAACAAGCTACAGGCAGTGTGGTGCCCGATGCCTTTACGCATGGTACATCTGCGCAGCGTATGCGTTGGTTCAAAAAAGGATATGAAACAGGCGATGTAGAGCAGGGAGATACTTTTAATGCAGCAGAATTGTAAGCACTATTCGTAATAATCTACAGTCTGCATTTGCTGTGGTATGCCCAATGTAGGTATACGGAAAGCAAGCCCCAAACTTACAAAACTATTGTACTGGTCTTTGCGGATGCCGAAGCCTGTGCTCAGGTCTATCTGCCAATCGTTTGTAATGAAGTAGTACAAGCCAACACCTATATTATTGTACAAATACCTGTTGCGGTAGTTGCCGAATGTTTCTATATAACTACCCAGTTGCGGAGAAAGCCTCACATTGGTTTTGAACGAGTATAAACCTGTAGCGCCTGTATTATTACCACTATAGTCTACACCCAGATTGGCAGACATAGATACTATATATGTAGGTTCGTAGCCCAGCAACAGCAAAGCTCGCGTAGCCATATTACGTGGCTGATAATCAGCAGCCTGTCCTTTCAGCTTCAATAATCCTTGCAAACCTACAGACGGTGTGCGCGCATCGCCTTCATTAATCGTATACCTCACCCCTATTGCAGTAAGACTAACGCCTGATGCAGGCATTTTTACGTTATTGATATCTATTTTGTCGTTGCGTGTTTCGGCAAGTAGGTTCAGTTCCAGCTTGTTGGTAATGCCATAGCATATCAGCGCATTGGCATAGGTAGCATTGTTATAATAAACAGAAGTATCATCTCTGCGGCCATCCCAAGCTTTGTAGCCTGCCAGATGAAACTGCAGTACACCCTTGCCCACCGTGTTGGGGCCTATGGTAACACCCGGCCTTACAGAGCGTATGGCTGGTGTGTATTGAGCATCGGCATGTGCAGCACACAAGCCTATGGATATCACCGATAATATGCGCTTCAATGTATACATATAGAGGACTGTAAAAGTATTATAATACTTCTATATCATTTGTTATTCGGTGGTTAAAGAAAGGGCTGTTTTTGAATAATCCCCAAGAAAGGCATACGAGATTTCTTTCTTCTTTACTTGGTGCATTTAGCTATTTTTGCGCTCTCAACTACCAATAATGAAAGACTTCAAAAATGCAATTATAGAGTGTGTGCCCAACTTCAGCGAGGGCCGCGATATGAGTATCATCAAACAAATAACGGACGAGATAGAGAAAGTAGAAGGCGTGAGCCTGCTGGATGTTGACCCGGGTAAAGCTACCAACCGTACGGTAGTAACGCTGGTTGGCAATCCGCATGCAGTGATAGAAGCTGCATTTCAGGCAATAAAGAAAGCAGGAGAAGTAATAGATATGCGCAACCACACGGGCGAACACCCGCGCATGGGTGCTGCAGACGTTTGTCCGTTGATACCCATCAGTGGTATAACAATGGAGGAAACAGTGGAGTTTGCCAAAATGCTGGCAAAGCGTGTGGGTGAAGAACTGAACATACCAACCTACCTATATGAATATGCTGCTAGTGCAGACTATCGTCGCAACCTGGCAGATATACGCAGTGGCGAATACGAAGGCTTTGCAGCAAAAATCACGAAGCCTGAATGGAAACCCGATTACGGACAGGCAGTATTTAATGAGAAGAGCGGTGCTACGGTAATAGGTGCGCGCGATTTCCTGATTGCATATAATGTAAACCTCAATACAACATCTACCCGCAGGGCAAATGCAGTAGCGTTTGATATTCGTGAAAAAGGCCGTCAGAAGACAGACGAGAAAGGTAAAGTAGTAAAAGATGCGAATGGCGAGGCTGTATGGGTACCCGGTTTGCTGAAGAATGTAAAAGCGATTGGTTGGTTTATTGAAGAGTATGGTGTTGCACAGATATCCATCAACCTGACCAATATGAACACTACCCCGCTGCATGTGGTATTTGATACTGCGTGCGAACGTGCACAGGCGCGTGGCCTGCGTGTAACGGGTAGCGAACTGGTAGGCCTTGTACCACTACAAGCAATACTGGAAGCAGGTAAATTCTTCCTGCGCAAGCAACAGCGTAGCGTGGGTGTTAGCGAAAGCGAATTGATAAAGATTGCTGTGAAATCATTGGGGCTGGATGAATTGGCTCCATTCGACCCTGAAAAGAAAATAATAGAATACCGTCTACGCGACCTGAGCAGCAAAAAGCTGATAGGTATGACGCTGACGAAGTTTGCAGAAGAAACAGCCAGCGAAAGCCCTGCACCGGGTGGCGGTTCTATAGCTGCTTATTGTGGTGCTTTGGGTGCGGCACTGGGTACAATGGTAGCGAACTTGTCTTCTCACAAAAAAGGTTGGGACGCACGTTGGGAAGAATTCAGCAACTATGCAGAGAAAGGCCAGCAACTGATGACAGATATGCTGAACCTTGTAGATGAAGATACCAATGCCTTCAACCAGATAATGGCTGCATTTGGCTTGCCAAAAGGAACTGATGAAGAAAAAGCTGCACGTAAAGCCGCGATAGATGCTGCAACCATCAATGCTATTAAAGTGCCATACCGCACTATGGAACTGGCGTTTGAGTCCTTCAGCCTTGCTAAGAGCATGGCTGAGATTGGTAACCCTAATAGTGTAAGTGATGCGGGTGTTGGTGCATTGTGTGCACGTGCGGCTGTAAAGGGTGCTTACCTGAATGTTATCATCAACGCGCAAGACCTGAAAGAACACCCTGAAGTGAAGCCATTAGTTGCAAAAGCAGAAGAAATGAACATAGCTGCAGATGCCAAAGAGAAAGAAGTATGGGATGTGGTGATGAGTAAGATGAAGTAATATATTACAGATTTTATACAAAGTGCTCGGTGCTCGGATTTCCGAGCACCGAGCACTTTATTTTTGCATTTTCATATCACGGTTAAAGTATATTTATAAGATTGCCATTATTATAAATGATATACCACCTTGCACTACTGTTAGTTTATATATTATTGAGTAATTTTTGATAGTAAGATTATAATGGTGGTTATTAGATGGGTTTACAAGTAGTGGATACAATTTGGGTTTAACGAAGAGGCAAGTGGTTATTTCCAAACACAACAGGTGTCATTAGTTGTCAGATTTCCATTTTTTTACTTTTATTGATTATCAATGACTTGTGAAAGTTTGTAAAAAGAGGCCGCTCGGATTTCCGAGCACCGAGCACCCGAGCAGTTTTACTCTGCAGCATAATGTGTGTATTGGTATTAATTATAACTGATACCGTACTGTGTACGAACTAAGTAGTAAATTTGCAATCAAATTATAGATTAATAATGTATCCTACAGAAATAGTGGCCCCGATGAAGGCCGAAGTGACAAACCAGGGTTTTAAAGAATTGCTGACTCCTGCAGATGCTGATACTGCGCTGAAACAAAGCGGTACTGCCCTGTTGTTCATCAATTCTGTTTGTGGTTGCTCTGCCGGTACTGCACGTCCGGGTGTTATCATGGCTGTAAACAACGCTACAAAAAAACCAGACCAGATACTGACAACCTTTGCAGGTTATGATGTTGACGCTGTAAAACAGGCACGCAACTATCTGCTGCCTTACCCTCCATCTTCTCCTTGCATCGCATTGCTGAAAGACGGACAGGTGGTACACATGATAGAACGCCACATGATAGAAGGCCGCCCTGCGCAAATGATAGCGCAAAACTTGCTGCAGGCTTTCGAACAATACTGCTAATTCAAACAGAACATATAAAGTACAAACGGGTGCAGGCTACTGTGCCCGTTTTCTTTTATATCTTTGTTGCCTAATTTTTTGTTTTGAAACAGGGTAAAATAGTCATCATCACTGCCCCTTCGGGTTCGGGAAAAACTACATTGGTAAAGCGTTTGCTGCAAAGATGCCCTCAACTGGCATTTTCAATATCTGCATGTACACGCAACCCACGCCCGGGAGAGGTGAATGGTAAAGATTATCACTTCTATACAGAACAGGAATTTAAACAATTGATAGAACAGGATGCTTTTGTGGAATGGGAAATGGTGTATACGGGCAAATATTACGGTACACTGAAAACAGAAGTACAACGCATCTGGAATGAAGGCAACGCGCCACTGGTAGATATTGATGTGATGGGCGCCATAGCCATACAAGAGAAATATCCGGATAATTCCATCAGTATATTTATCAAAGCACCGTCTATAGAAGAACTGAGGACAAGGCTTATAAAACGTGGCACTGAAACACCTGAAACATTGGAAGAACGTATTGCTAAGGCTGAATACGAGCTGACGTTTGCACCACAATTCAATAAGATAATTGTTAACGACGACCTTGAGGTTGCTACAGATGAACTGGTAGCTACGGTAAATAGCTTTCTGGTTTAGATAATATCTACAAGGCTGTCTATATCGCCATCTTCAGGCAGGTTTAGTTTTTTCCTGAGCCTGTATTTGTAATTGCGTACACCCTGCATACTTACACCCAGCATGCCTGCCATCTCTTTGTTAGATAGCTTCAGCTTTGCCAATACCATAAAGCGGGTTTCGGCAGGTGTCAGGTCGGGCAGTTTGTCTTTCAGCCTGTTCAGGTACCCGATGTGTACTTTATCGAAGTTGAATTTAAACTGTTCCCACTGGTCTTCTGTCAGCAGTATTGAGTTTTGCAGTTGAGATAGCACCTCTGTATTTGGCACCACTACAGTGCTTGTGGTTTGGTTTTGGTATTGTTCTATATCGGCACTTATTTTCTCAATCAGTTCATTTTTCTCGTGTATACTACGGGTAAAGTTTGCGAGCTGTTTTGCTGCATTTTCTAATTCCTGCTGAGCATGTAGTTTTTCAGTTTCGGCCAGTTGTGTCTTTTGTCTATATACCCTTTTTTGCCCGTTTATGAATACAATAATCAATGATGAAGCAAGTACAATGATAACCAGTAATGCATTTCGTTTCAGTAGTTGCAGGCGCTTTTCATCATCTGCTTTTTGCAGCTCTGCCCTATATTGTTGCAATTGCAGTTTCTGTTCCTGAATGGCGAGCGCTTTTGTGTTTTTGCGCATATCCATTACATCTTTGGCAATTCTGGCTGAGTCCATATACCTGTATGCAAGTGCAGGGTTGCCTGTAGCATTGTAGTATTGTGCCATAATGTAAGACAGGTGCTGCATGTGTTGCTGTGGCTCGTGTGTATAGTTCACCATTCGGCGTGTGCTGTCCATCAGTGTTTTTACAGTAGTCCAGTCTTTACGTTGCAGGTATATATCGGTTAGTTTTATCAGCGAATTCACCCCGTTATCTGTTTCCCCCGATTTCAGGCTTAGTCTGATGTCTTCCTTCAACATAGGTATGGCAATATCATATTGCTTTTGCAGGTAGTAGGTAATGCCGATATTACCTGTTATGATGCCCATCCATACAGAGTCGTTGAGCGAAGTAGCAAGCTTGTGTACTTTATTGAAGTAATACAGGGCAGAGTCGTATTTGCCATCATTCCTGTATATAAGCCCCAGTGTGTTTTGCAGGTTGATGTAGGTAGATACTTTGTTTTTATTATGCAGCATAGACTCACCATCGGGTACGTCGGTTTTGTCTGCTTCCATCATGTATTTCTGAGCATTGGCAAAGTCGCCAAAGTTGTAGTAGGCATGTGCTACATGGTACAGGTGCTCTTTTTTGGTAGGGAAATCTTCTACAGTTAGTTGCTGCATCAGGTAGTAGGAAGACAGAAACTGGTCTATCGCTTCCAGGTACTTCCCTTTTTTCTCCATATAATACCTGCCGAGGAACTGGCGGGCACGCACTTCTATTTGTGTAAGGTCATTTTTGGCAGCACGGTCTATCAACTGCTTGGCCAGTGCTTCTACGTCGGCCTTTTCGTTGTAGTTAATGGCACCATTGTAAGCTATATTTAATAAGGTTGCTTCACACTCCAGTTCAATATCTTCCTCGTCCTTAGCTTCTTTGGCAAGTGTGTTGATGGCATTCAGAAACTCTTTGGGGTTATCTCTCAGTGGGTAATTGTAGTAAAAGACAGAATCTAATACTTTGTGCCTTTCTGCATAGGGTTTATGCAGCAGGTATTCGTATCGGGCAAATGATGTGTAGGACAACTGCATCATCACCCAGCATAGTATCAGCGTTCTCAGCATTTAATTAGCGTATTTTACCCCTTAGCCTCTATCCTATCTAACAAATTACAAGATAATGGTTTATAGCTAATATTGTATAGGCAAAGTTGTGTATCTGTTACTTAACAACTATTTATAGCATCTTTACTATCTTTGAAAAATATGGACGTCACCCATTTAATACTATATATCTTAGGCTGCATTGTACTGATAGGCTTTTTTGCAGGTACAGAGATAGCATTCATATCTGCCAATAAACTGAATATAGAGCTCCGCAAAAAACAAGGCACCATCTCCGGCAAGATATTGGCTAGGTTTATGGAGAACCCTTCGGAATTCATTGGTACCAGTCTTGTAGGGGTAAATGTATTGCTGGTTATATACGGTTTGCTGATGACACAGCTTACCGAGCCTATCCTGAGCCAGCTACCCTCTCCGTTCAATTCAGAATACTTTCAACTGTTATTAGACACGCTTATTGCAACTGTAATCATTCTGTTCTTTGCAGAGTTTTTACCTAAAGCTATATTTCGTGCAAAGGCAGATCAGGTATTGGCTATTTTCAGTATCCCGATGTTGTTGATGTACTATTTGCTGTTCCCGATTGCCAAAGTTTTCGTTGCAATATCTGAGTTTATATTAAAGCATCTGTTTAATGTACGCATCAAAGAAGACCAACAGGTTTTCAATCGTGTAGATCTGGAGGTGTTTGTAAAACAAAGCCTGCACGGACACGAAACGGATAATAATGAAGTAAATACAGAGCTGTTTGAAAATGCCCTGTACTTGGTGAATGTAAAAATCCGCAAGTGTATGGTGCCGCGCAATGAGGTGGAGGCAATTGAGGTAAATACACCAATTGCTGATGTAAGGAAGAAGTTTATTGATACCAAGCTTTCAAAAATCATCATTTACGAAAACGCTATTGATAATATAGTTGGCTATGTTCACCATCTGGACCTGAACCGCAAGCCTGCCAAGATTAAAGACATACTGCATAGTATATCTGCCGTGCCTGAAACAATGAGTGCTGTAGATCTGATGAACCGTTTTACCAAAGAGCGCAAAAGTATTGCATGGGTAATAGATGAGTTTGGCGGTACAGCGGGCATTGTAACGATGGAAGACGTATTAGAAGAAATATTCGGTGATATTAATGATGAGTACGATGAGCAGGAGCACGTTGAAAAACAGATAGCAGATAATGAATACATATTCTCAGGTCGTTTGGAGTTAGATTACCTGAATGAGAAATATGGCTTCGACTTCCCTACGGATGAGTCTGAAACACTTTCGGGCTATATTATTGCCAATCACGAAACGATACCTAAGCTGAAAGACAGGATTATCATAGACCGTAATGAGTTTGATATACTGCTGGCAAATGATACACGTATCCAGACTGTGAAAATGAAAATATTGAAGTAAATTAGTACTACACAAAACGATATAGATATGGCTGTCGCACGTCCTTTTAATTTGAACCAGTGGATAGAAGAAAACCGTCATTTGCTGAAACCACCTGTTGGCAATCAGCAATTGTATAAAGAGTCGGGCGACTATATCGTAATGATAGTAGGCGGACCTAACAGCCGCAAAGATTTTCACTATAATGAAAGCGAAGAATTGTTCTATCAGCTGCAGGGCGATGTTGTAGTACGCATACCTGAAGATGGTAAGATTGTAGATATAGAAATAAAGGAAGGTGAAATGTTTTTGCTACCGGGCAAAACACCCCACTCTCCGCAAAGAGGTGAAAATACCATAGGCCTTGTGATAGAGAAAAAACGTGTTACGCCTGAAATAGACGGCTTCCTTTGGTATTGTGAAAACTGCCACGAGAAGTTGTATGAAGAATATTTTGAACTGACGGATATTGTAAGCCAGCTACCGCCATTAATGCAGCGTTTTTATGGTGATGTAGAAAAGCGTACCTGCAAAAAATGTGGTACTGTTATGGAACCACCTGCACCTAAAAAGTAATTTTGAATATATAACGCTCCTGAATGGGGCGTTTTTTTATGAAAATACCCGTTTGCACTATTTAATAAATGGATTCAAACTGTTACTTTTGCCCCTGTCATAAAACTAAAACAAATACATGGCACACGAAGCACATCACGACAATCACGCAAATACCGATGCAACTAACCCAACAACATCATTCCGTTCTGCATATTGGTTTGCAATAGTTCTCGTATTATTATTTGTAGCTGCAGTAAACTTTGTAAGCGTTATGAGCCATGATGAAGAAGCAGGCCATGGCGAACATCATACAGAAGCTGCCGCTGCAGGACACGAGGCTGCAGGTCATGAAGCTACATACGAAGAAGCAACGCATGAAGCTGCTGCACCTGCAGAAGGTCATGCCGGTGATACTGCTGCCCATGCCGCAGAAGCTGCCCACTAATCATTACCTTTGCCTTATTATTTCTTCCAAGGCAAATTTCTGAATGAATACTAACGATATTATAGCCATTACAGGTGCTGCCGGTTTCATCGGCAGCTACCTTACAGCCTATCTCAATCATCTGGGTTTTTATAACCTGATACTGGTTGACGACTTCTCCAAAGAACAAAAGCTGCCCAATCTTAAGGGTAAGCAATACCTGCAACAAATACATCGCAACGACTTTATACAATGGTGCGATGACAATAAAGGGAAACTTAATGCAATATTCCATTTAGGTGCCAGAACAGACACCACAGAAATGGACTATCAAGTACACAAAGTGCTGAACCTTGATTATAGCAAGGAAGTATGGCGTGTATGCACAGCACAGCAAATACCCCTACTCTATGCTTCTTCTGCTGCTACATACGGTAATGGTGAGCATGGATATGTTGACAAACACGATATTGTAGAGCAGTTGCAACCGTTGAACCCGTACGGAGTTTCTAAAAATGAATTTGACATCTGGGCACTGAAAGAAACAACACAACCACCATTTTGGGCAGGTGTTAAGTTTTTCAATGTATATGGGCCTAATGAATACCATAAAGGCAGGATGGCATCTGTTATAATGCATGCCTACAACCAGATACAGGCAACAGGAAAGGTGAAACTGTTCCGCTCTCATAACCCGAACTATAAAGACGGTGAGCAGATACGCGACTTTGTGTATGTGAAAGATGTAGTGAGTATGTGTACGTGGTTGATGCAAAACAAACCCGCTGATGGTTTGTACAATATTGGTACAGGCAAGGCAAGGACATTTAAAGACCTTGTTACGGCAATATTCACTACACTGAACCTTCCAGTTAATATAGAGTTTGTTGACACACCTGCAGATATCAGAGACAAGTACCAGTATTTTACAGAGGCTGATATGCACAAGATTATCAGTGCGGGCTACACTACCCCATCTTATACATTGGAAGAAGGTGTTAGTGAATATGTAAAAGACTATCTCATAAATTCATCTTATTTTTAAATAAACAATTCAACGAATGAAGAAACTATTATCTATACTGGCTATCGCTTTGGTAGCTACTACTGCACAGGCACAGGAAGGCAAACAAACCTACTATGGTAAGAAGTTTGAAAACGGCCGTACGATGGATGTTGCACAGTTTAGCGATGCTATGAAAAGCACAGACAAACTGGCTAATATCCGTGTCAGGGGAACATTGTCGCAGGTATGCCAATCTGCTGGTTGCTGGGTAAGGTTGCAAAACCCTAATGGTGAAGATGTGTTTGTAAAGTTCAAAGACCACTTTACTATACCTATGGATCTTGCAGGTGCTTCTGCTGTAGTGTGCGGTACTGCAAGTAAAAAATCGGTATCTGTAGCAGACCAACGCCACTTTGCAGAAGATGCAGGTAAAAGCGCCGAAGAAATAGCAAAAATAACAGAACCTAAAGACGAAATAAGGATAGACGCTACAGGTATTCTGATTCAGCAATAATCTTAAACTAAGTACATAAATAAAGCCCGATGATTATCGGGCTTTATTATTTTGTGCAGGTTGCAGATTAGCGCAAGCCCAGTTTGTTTTTCAATTCTTTCGGTAGGCCGTTTTTGTGTACCAGGAAGGCTGTAGTCTTATATTTTACATATGCCTTTGTTACGTAGATATAGCCTTTATAATCGTTCTTTTCTCCCCAAGAGTTTTTAACCATATAGTATTCGCGGCCTGACTGGTCTGTTGCAGAACCAACAATGTGCATACCGTGGTCGTCAGTAGTGCTGTAGTTGTCAAAAGCTTCCTGCCTCATTTTTGCAGTTATCTTTCTTTCAGGTTTGGGGCCGTTGAAAAGTGCCTTCTGTTCGTCTTCTTCCATGTTTTCCCATTCTTTTTCAGGAACGAATGCTACACCGTTTTTCCAGCTAAAGTATTTTTCGCTCACGTCTGTAGCCCATGCAACAGTATAGCCGTTTTCCAAAGCATAGTCTATTGCATCGGTGATGTCGTTCATTTTTACATTGTACACTTTATCCCAGCTCCAGTTGTCTGGTACCATCAGGATGGTTTGCTCGTAGTATGGTTTGTCTGAGAAAGAAGACAACTCTACATAGTCTTTAGGATCTATGCCAACATATTTCTGAGCAAATGTTTTTGGTGTGTATTCCTTTCCTTCCCATTGGAATGTTTCAGGATATTCGCCCAGATAAGTATCTAATACTCTTTGGAATGCAGTTTTCCAGTTTGGTGTCAGTTTGCCATTCGGGTTGCGAACGATGGCATCGAGCATACCTTTCAGTATAGCCTGCATTTCGCCAAACTTGTTTTTTGTAGTACCATAGTTGAGGCCGGTATATACGCTTTGTGGCACTACACCATATTTAGCATAC
>DATGXJ010000021.1:0-34226 GCA_035299045.1 Flavipsychrobacter sp. | reverse complement strand
TAGCGTGTTCCGTTCCGCGGAACGGAACACGTTTGTTTTTAAAAACGCATTTTTTGCCTTTGTGCATTCTACATTCCAGAATATGGAATGGCTATATTTTAAAACTGCACTAATTGATAGTTAATCCCACGTCTGTTCCGTTCCGCGGAACGGAACACGTTTATTTTTAAAAACGTGTTTTTTTGAAATCACTTGTACTTTATTGCTACCACTACTGTATCAGTTTTTATTGAATAAGAATTGATACTATCCCCCATCACTATCTCCAGAAGGCTATCATTGAATAGTTGTATAGACTTTACAGAATTATATTGTTCATAATTAGCCAGCACTGTATCTATATCTCCACTCTTTAATCTTATCTGTAATACATCTTGCATGGTTGCATTACCAGCCACATAATCTGCTGTAATTATACCATTCCTGTATTGTAGTGTAGCTTTATTAACACGTTCAACATCAAACAATACAGATGTTGAAAACAGCATAACTACTACAATCAATAAGATTAAGAGTATTGCACTAATAATGTTTAGCCGCTTCATTCTGAAGTTTTGATAAAGAAGCTGATTAATACAGCAAGCCACCCTGCACTAAAATACCACAAGGAGTTTGGATAATGCTGTACAACAAAATCAAAACCTATTAATAGTAGTATCATACCTATTATCCTCAGGCTTATTTTTAGTGCCTTCATTTGTATGTGCGTATTTAATATACCATCACAATATAAATAAGAGAAGGTGGAAAATCACATTTTAAAATAAAGCGCATTCCATTCCATGGAATGGAATGAAGTATAAACTTTTAACTATCAATTAGTGCGTTTTAAAATAAAGCGTGTTCCGTTCCGCGGAACGGAACAAAAACTGCATTTTCAGGAATAGCGCATTCCATTCCATGGAATGGAATGAACCGGCTAATGCGGATGATAATAATACTGTAGATATACATACAGGCTCAACAGAGCTATAGCCAATATCGTTAGTATATATACAAGCATCACTATAAACACATACAAAATCCCTCTGCCCAAAGAGACGTGGTAAACATTACGGAATGCCAGTGCTGCATAAAATATCAGCCCTATGGTTGATATGCCTGTATATATGTTTGCTACTACCTCGTATGTAAGCATCGCCAATTGCTGCGTCAGCATCACAACAAAATACATGCAATGCAGGTGCAGCGAGAAAACTGCATGATCTACAAACAGCAAGTCTTTCCGTCTGTAAAACAACAACTGTAAGAAAAAACCGAGAAACGGTAAGGTGAAGAAAAAGACCTTCGATACATAATGCTTCACTTTCTCCATAAAATCACTGATTGCAACACCATCGCGCATCATCAACTTAAATTTTTGTTTAAAAGAAAGTGTTGCATACTGCGATGCAGGGTGTGGTATATTGGCAGTATTTTCAGCACCGGCTGATGCATAAGCCAACTGCTCGGCCTTAACTCTGTTTTCTTCAATAGCCTGAAATGGAGCAGTATTCGGTAGCACCCAAAAAGTAATAATGAAATATATGGTGCTGATGAAAATATATAACGAGATAGGCGAAATATATCGGGCTCTTTGATTATTCCAATAAGCAACAGTAAGCATACCCGGCTGCACAATAAGCGTTTTCAGTGTCTGCCTGAACTTTGAATCGTAATGGAAATAATGCTCTGCAAAATGAAGCACCAGACCCCAGAATGTCTCTTTATGCAGATGTGTTTGCTGCCCGCATTCTGCACAGTAATTGTGCGATGTATGAAAACCACAGTTAGGGCAAACATTCGTTTTATTTCCGGCATGAGACATACCGAAATATATAAAATAATATACTAATAATATAGTTATACATCCAAAAGGAGTAATACGTATTTATAGGCAACATCAATAAACTATCGCATCAGCTGATTCACCAGGCTACCTAGTTTCTTTAGCGAGCGTTCTACCTGTGGTGTCCACTGCATACCGTAGCTGAGGCGCATACAATTGCGGTAGCGGTCTTGCAGGGTAAACATGCTACCCGGTGCTATGCTTATTTTATGTTGTATGGCTTCGCGATACAGTTCGTACGTATCTATGCGTTTATCCAGTTCCAGCCATTGTATAAAGCCACCTTTGGGGCTGCTCATCTTCGTCCCTTCCGGGAAGTACTCGCCTATAGCACGAGAGTATTGCAAGCTGTTGCTGTGCAGTGTTTGCCGCAGCTTGCGCAGGTGGTGTTCGTACCTGCCAGTTACCAGAAAGTTGGCAATGGCCGCCTGCTGCACCGTAGCACTGGTTATGCTGTGGTATAGCTTCAGGCGTTTCACTTTCTCCAGGTATTTGCCGGGTGCCACCCACCCTACTCTATACCCCGGTGCCAGTGTTTTAGATACAGAGCTGCACCACAGTACGTTGCCTTCTTTATCAAAACTCTTACAAGAGCGTGGTCGGTTTTTACCAAAATACACATCACCATACAAATCGTCCTCTATCAGCGGCACGCCATGTTTGCTCAGTAGTTTTACTAGGGCTTCTTTCTGCTCATCGGGCATGGTATAGCCCAGCGGGTTGCTGAAGTTCGTAACAAAAAAACATGCTTTTATATTATGCTTCTGTAGTGCCTGTTTCACATCATCAGGGTCAACACCCGTATCGGGATGTGTGGGCAGCTCTACCACCTTCAGCCCTATGCTTTGTGCAAAGCGCAGCGTACCAAAGTACACCGGGCTTTCTACCGCTATCGTATCACCCGGCTTTGTTATGGCCATCAGGCAATAAGATATGGCATTCATGCAGCCGGCAGTTGTTACCAGGTCGTCAGCCTTCAGTCCGCTATCCCACTGGCGTGTCCACCTTGCTATCTGTGTACGCAGCAGCGCATTACCTTGTATCGACTCGTACGATGTTCCGTTATCGGGCAGGTCTCTCAATGCCTGTGCCATCGCTTTGTTCAGCTTGGGCAGTGGCAGCAATTCGGGCGCAGGTACACTCAGCGAAAACTTCATAATACCCGGCATCACAAAATCATCATACACTTCAGATATAATGGCTTCTACATTCTTGTTCTTCGTAGTTAATGAAGGATTGCTTTTTTCTAAAGACAATAAAAACTTAGACGGATTATACTTTACATAATACCCACTCTGCGGACGAGACTCTATCAACCCCTTGCCTTCCAGATGGTAATACGCCTGCAAAACAGTACTCATACTCACTTCCTGCTGTTCGCTCAATCCCCTTACAGACGGCAGTTTATCGCCAATGTTCAGCACCCTGTCCATTATCTGCTGCTCTATACCGTCTGCTATATGCAGGTATATATGGCCGTCCTTTCCTTTTATTTCTTTCTTCATACAGGAAGTTTGTTAAAAAAACTGTTCTGGTCGAAAATACGAAAATTGTATCTGTTTTGTTTCAAATAATCTATAGACTTTTGCCATGTAGATATTCCATTATCTCTAACTAAGGCACGCTATGTCAAGGCACACTAAAGCACTATTAGCACTATTCTACATCTGCATTATCTGGGGTACCACGTACCTGTCGGGGCGTATTGTAGTGCAGGTATTTCCATCATTTTTATTCGCAGCACTCAGGCAGGTAATATCGGGTATCATCATCATAGCCATCGCATTATTCATCAACAAAAAAGCCGACCTCACCAAAGCAAATATTCTGCATCAGGCAAAAGTGGGCTTCCTGCTTATTACTATGGGCAACGGGCTTGTAATGTGGGGCATGCGTTTTATACCAAGTGGTGTAGCGGCACTGATATGCGGGCTGATGCCACTGAACGCTGTTGTTATAAATATTATACTCACCAAAGAACGCATCAATGGCATTATAATAGCAGGTATGCTTACGGGTTTTGCAGGCATTGCGCTGATATTCAAAGACAATCTTGCAGACCTTACCAACAGCAGTTATCTGCTCGGCATCATAGCTACATTCATTGCTACGTCTTGCTGGTCGTTCGGCAGTGTCATTAATAAAAAGCATGTGTCCGATGTCAACCCCATATTCAATTCGGGTATGCAGCTGATATTTGGTTGTATAGGTTTGTTCATCCTCAGCCTATTTGCCGATAGCTACGAGAACCTCCATTTCTTCCAGCCCAAAGTTATCTGGAACCTTGCCTATCTGGTCATCTTTGGTTCTGTACTGGCATATACATTATATATGTATGCACTGAAGGAATTGCCTGTTGGTATCACCACACTCTATGCCTATGTCAATCCACTGGTGGCAGTAGTACTTGGCTATTTTGTGCTGAACGAACAACTGACATGGTACACAGCACTGGCTTTTGCAACCATTGCAGGCGGTGTATATATAGTAAACTACGGCTATCGCCGTAAGCATAAACAAACAGAGGCTGAAAAAGCCGCATTATTAACCATTCCGGAAGCGGAATAAAAAAGTGTATTATATGGAATACGCAATCACAATCACGCCACAGGCAGAGCGCCAGGTAAAGGATACCACATCTATACCTTTCGGCCAGCAGCCTACAGAACACATGTTCATTGCCGAATACAAAGACGGTGAGTGGCACAACAGCCGTATCGTACCATTTACCAACCTTAGCATGAGTCCGTTTGCACTATGTCTGCACTACGGACAAACAGTGTTTGAAGGCATGAAGGCATTTCTGATGAATGATGGACGTGTCAATATATTCCGCATGGATAAACACTACGACCGTTTTTCAAAATCGCTGGAACGTATGTGTATGCCACAGGTACCAAAAGGTTTGTTTACCGAAGCCATGCACCAACTGGTACAACTGGATAGCAACTGGATACCGAATGACGAGCATGGCTCGCTCTACGTGCGCCCGTTTATGATAGCATCAGAAGACAGGCTTGGTGTGAAGATATCAGACGAATACCTGTTTATGATTGTGTGTACGCCTGCGTATCAGTACTATGCAAAACCACTGAAAGTAAAAGTGGAAGATAAATATGCACGTGCTGCAGATGGTGGTACAGGCTTTGCTAAATGTGGTGGTAACTATGGTGGTGCATACTACCCTACCAAGCTGGCAAAAGAACAGGGCTACGACCAAGTAATATGGACAGATAGCAAAACACATGAAATGATTGAGGAGTCAGGCACAATGAACCTGATGTTCTTTATAGACAATACATTGCTGACACCGCCGCTATCAGGCACTATATTAGATGGTATTACCCGCGACTCTTTACTGACACTGGCTAAAGAAATGGGTATAGCTACAGATGTACGCCCGATAGCACATAAAGAAATACAAGCAGCACTGGAAGCAGGTAAGCGTGTAGAAGCATTTGGTGCAGGCACTGCAGCAGTTATTGCCCCGATAGAAACGATTGCTATAGGTGGAAAGGAATACAACTGCTATACAGGCGAAGATGCTACAATGTACAAACTGCAAAAAGCACTGTACAATGTACGTAAAGGCATGGCAATAGACACACACAACTGGAACTATATAATTTAAAAAGCATGCAACCCGTAACGATAGACTATAAAGGCTATACCATAACAACAGATAAAAATTTGATGCGTGTAGAAGACATACATCAATGGCTATCTACAGAGGCCTATTGGTGCAAGAAGATTCCGTTTGATGTTGTAAAAACAGCATTCGACCATTCTTACTGCATAGGAATATTGAAGGATGGGAAACAGGTAGGTTATGCACGTTTTGTAACAGACTATTCCGTATTTGCCTACCTGGCAGATGTGTATGTAGAAGAAGCACACCGTGGTATAGGGCTTAGCAAAAAAATGATGGAGATACTCATGAATCTTGATTGGGTAAAGAAACTTCGCCGCATATCGTTGGCTACGCTGGATGCGCATGGACTGTATGAACAGTTTGGCTTTAAAGCACCTGCCGTACCCGAAAGGCTGATGGAGATAACACGCCCTGCTATATACGGAGACATTACTAATCCTTGTAATTAAACATACTTGTTATGGCTATTCAATATCTTAAAAGCGCAGACAGGCAGTTTCAGATGTATAAGAAACTGGGCGAAGGCGCTATGGCTCAAATGACAGATGAGCAACTGTTTATAATGCCGAATGAAGAAAGCAACAGTGTTGCCATCATTGTAAAACACTTATGGGGCAATATGCTCAGCCGCTGGACGGATTTCCTGACAACAGACGGCGAGAAAGAATGGCGACAGCGCGATGCAGAGTTTGAAAACGACATCAACACCCGCGAAGCACTGATGCAGAAATGGGAAGAAGGCTGGCAATGCCTGTTCAATGCATTGGGGAGCATTACAGACGATGACCTTGAAAAGATTATTTACATCCGCAACGAGGGGCATACCATACTCGAAGCCACCAACAGGCAGATAGCACACTATTCTTACCACGTTGGGCAAATAGTTTACATTGCCAAGATGTTCAAAAACGATGGCTGGAATAGTTTATCCATTCCTCGCAATAAATCGAACGAATACAACAACAAGAAATTCAGTGAAGAAAAAGGCACACGCCATTTTACCGACGAATGGTTGAAGAAATAATACTACGGTATAAATATCTTCTTACTATCTACAGTATAGGCACTGAAATAGCCTAACGCACCGCCTGCAATGTTCGAAACCGGATTTGCAGGCGTTGCTGCATTCTGCCCTATGGTCTGTTCAAGACTATAGAAATATTTATACACCCACTCATCTATACATTGCATCTGTATCTCTACGCTATCACCGCTCAATGGCTCTGCATCTACGCCTCTGAAGGCTTGCTGTGTTGACTTACCATCAGAGCGCTCGTCGTTCCGTACAATCACAGATTTTGACTTAATGTTATTCAGATAAAAAGCAAAACGATAATAATTCCTAACACCACCGGGATCTGTAAAATGTGGTACAACCAATATGTCTACTCCACTTTGTGAAGCGAACTCTGATTTTGCAAGAGACAGACTATCCAGCTTAACTACAGGAGGCATGTACGACTGAGCCGTAAATACTTCACCACCTACATTCACATACAACTGATACGTATGCCCGGGTATACCTTTTAAGGTTCTCGTTTCATATACACCATCCATAACCGGCAGCAGTGTATCTACCACACCTGACAAATCTTTTATAACAACAGTAGCCCCCGTAACCCCTGCAAAGTTGTTATTCTCATCAAAGTTTTTCGTTTGGGTTATCACTACCCGATGCTTATCAGACTTATTATCAATAGTACCTTCTATTACGAACTTCGGAGATGCTGTATTCAGGTCTACATCTATTACCTTCTCGCAAGATGCAAAACCTGCAGACAGGCATACAAACAACACTGACTTTACAAATTTCATGTTAACCACTAAAATTTAAAATTGTAAGAAATAGATGGCACCCATTTAAATAGCGATGTCTGAACAGCTTCTGTTTTAGAAGGATCACTCTCGCTTTGTCTGAATGTTATTGTATAAGCATTCTCTCTGCCATAAGCATTATACAGCCCAAGCGAAAGCTCTGACGTAAATTTCCTTCCGGGCTTAGACAACTGGTATGTTGCACCCAAATCCAGTCTGTGGTATGCGGGCATCCTGTATCCATTACGTTCTGTATAGTAGAACACCACATTACCGTCTACCTCATATTTACCACTAGGGAATGATACTGCATTGCCGGTATAATAAACCCACGTACCGGAAACCACCCAACGCTTAGACAACTGATACATTGCCACAACAGATAAGTCGTGTGTTCTGTCTTGTCTTGCTACGTACCAATCGCTATTATTTATCCCGTTTATCTGCTTTTCAGTTCTTGATAGTGTATATGAAATCCATCCTGTGAATTTGCCAGTAGATTTTTTCAGCATCAACTCCAGTCCATACGCTCTGCCTTTCCCAAACAGTAATTGTGTTTCAATAGCATCCTGCATAAAAACATCTGCGCCGTCTTTATAGTCTATCTGGTTCTGCATGGATTTATAATAAGCCTCTGCACTCAGTTCAAACTTACCATCACTAAAATTGTGGAAATACCCAAGTGATAACTGGTCAGCTATTTCCGGTTTTATTATGTTGTTGCTTGGCACCCACTTATCAGTAGGGCTCGAAGATGTCGAATTAGATATCAGATGCAGATACTGTGTATTACGTGCATATCCTGCTTTAATAGAAGATGTTTCACTTAGCCTGTACGCAAGTCCCAATCTCGGCTCCGGATTCACATAGGTTTTCACAAACTCTCCCGAGTTGTAGTTTAAAGTATCTGTTATTCGCTGCTGTTCATCCAGTTCGTAATATTTACCCGGCCCCAATACAGAAAATGCGCTTATCCTTAAACCCAAGTCAACATTTAGCTTATCAGAAAGCTTCCAGTTATCAGATACATACACTGCATTTTCCCATGCATATCTTTTCTGTTCACTGATGCTGTTTATACTCGATTGCCCCGAAGCTTCTATAACACCGGGTGTGATTGTATGATAAATTGAATTCAGCCCGGCTCTTACGCTGTGTTTTGAATTGCCGTAGAACTGAAAATCCTGTTTCAGGTTCCAGTCCTCTATCCTCGACTTAATATTAATATCTGATGCAGATGTGTTGATACCTATATTATAATCGTAGTTACTGTATATAAGGCTAGTATTTGAAAACGCTTTGTTGCCCAATTGATGATTCCAACGCAATGTACCTGTTGCATTGCCCCAATCTATACCAAATGCGTCTCCTACACCCAGCACATCCCTTCCAAAATAACCGGATAAGTACAATCTGTCTTTATCTCCCAATTTATAGTTTGCCTTTGCATTGATATCGTAGAAGTACAGCTTGTTATTATTTAAAGCACTATCATTTGATAGTTTCAGAAACAAGTCTGCATAGGTACGTCTGCCGGTTATCAAAAAAGAACCTTTGTCTTTTACGATTGGCCCCTCAATGTTCAGCTTAGAAGATATAAGCCCTAAACCACCGCTAACACTGTAGTCCTTACTATTGCCTTCATTCATTCTTATATCAAGTACAGAAGACAACCTGCCACCATATTGAGCAGGCATACCACCTTTGTACATTGTAACATCTTTTATAGCATCGGCATTGAATGTAGAAAAGAAACCCAACAGGTGCGATGCATTATATACAGGTGCTTCGTCTAGCAATATCAGGTTTTGATCTGCGGCACCACCCCTTACGTAAAAACCGCTGTTACCATCTCCAGCAGATTTTACGCCCGGTAACAACTGAATAGTTTTCAAGATATCCTTCTCACCAAACAATACTGGGATATTCTTGATATCCTTCATATTCAGCTTCTCCATCCCCATCTGTGCAACTGCCAGCTTCTCATCTTTCTTATTGCTGCTCACTACTACATCGGTAAGTGTTTTACCCACCTGCGATAATATAATATCTGTTTGTTTGTTGGCATCAAGCTGCAGTGTCACTTTATATGGCTCATACCCCACATACTTCACACTTATTTCATGATTTCCTTTTTCAAGTGTCAGTGAATAGAAGCCATACTCATTGGTAGCAGTACCGGCTTTAGTAGCCATTACCTGCACAACAGCACCTATCAGGTTTTCGCCCGTAGCCTTATCTTTTACATAACCACTGACGGTATACGTTTGTGCATTGCCTGTATGTACTACAAACAACATCAATGCAGCAATAGCTGCTATAATCTTTTGCATGATTTTCTTTGAAGTGAGATGTTATATTAGGATGTGATTAGTCTACTCTTTTCCAAATTTTGGTTTTGCTCATCATGCCGGCATCTGCAGCTATATGCAGATTCCCATCTTTGTCTACACTAAACGTTCCATCCAGTGTTTTATTTCTTGCGGGCAAAAATATATACCCCACCCAGTCTCTGCCTGTATACTTTATTTTCTTCAGCACAACAGTGCCGGTTTTCACTTTGGCGTTGGCTTCGTTTATCCATACAATCTTTCCCCAATAGAATTCGCCTTCTTTATAAACTTCTATCTTCCTGCTATGCTCATCATTCAGATACCTGCCCAGTATCTTGTCTGCTGCTTGTTGTGCATACGTAGTTGCAGTTGTTGCAACAAACATTAACATAGTGAATAGTAAACGCATACTTTTTTTAAGCAAACATATTTCCCTGATAGAATACACACAAAACATTTGCATGGAGGCAGATATATCAGACATTTAAGCGGAAGGAATTGGCATAATACAAAAATCCCCCGCCTTAGCGAGGGATATATATTAACTAATCTTTGTGCTGATGCTTCTGCATTTCTTTTCGTTCTATAAAGTAGGATATCACTAACCCGAGCCCTCCGCATATACCTATCAGCGAGAAGTACAGTGCCGGTCTATCAGGTCCCATACTAAAGCCATGTTTCGGCAAGCTTTCATCTATTGCATATGCCAGCAACAAACCTAAACCTACACCAATCAATAACAAACCATATTTCAGGTAGGTGAGCGAACCGAACTTCTTGTAACTCTCCCTCGGGTTGATGCCCCTTTCTATCAGCGCCATATTTTCTTTATTGCGCAGATAGTATATGCCAAATGCTGTTATTGCCATGCAAATAAACATTACTATCGGTATCATTGCCTGTGTTGCTTCCATATTGCTGTTTTTAAAGTTATTAATTTGTTGATGAATCTATGACGCGTGCAGATGCGCTGAGGTTACAAAATGATAAAAAAATATTTTCTTGTAACCTGAAGCTCGCTTTCTGCGTCTTATATCCGAAACATGCACACAGCACAAGACGTTGATATCATTCAATCTGTATTGCAAGGCAATAAAGCAGCCTATGCGGTATTGGTAGAGCGTTATCAGTCTTACGTGTATACTATAATCAACAGGCTGATACCTGTCAGGGAAGAGGCGGAAGATGTATCGCAGGAAGTATTCGTAAAGGCCTATTTGTCGCTGGCTGGCTTTAAAGGCACCAGTAAGTTCAGCACATGGCTGTATACTATTGCACACACTACTGCTATATCACACCTCCGCAGGTCTCGCCCCGATGTAGTGTTTGCAGAGGAAAGCACTATAGCCAACATTGCAGACAGGCAGCCTGAGTATCTGCAACCCAACCACTCGCTACGCACAGCAGTTAACAGCTGTATTAAGCAACTACCACCTGATGATGCTGAGATTATCACACTGTTCTACCTCGCAGAACAGTCTATAGAAGAGATTGGAATGATAATGAAAATGGAACCAAACACTGCTAAAGTAAAACTGCACCGTGCCAGGCAAAAACTGAAAGATATTGTAGAACGTACCTACGGCAAGGAAAAGGCTTTATTGTATCGCGATTGATGTAACTTTAATAACACCACAAATGACACAGGAAGATAAAACATACAAAAACCTGATGGATGTGCTGGAACCGGAGCAGCCATCTATGCGTTTTACCAAAAACGTGATGGATGCCATTGAGGGTATGGAAGTTGCTCCTGTCAGCAAACGATATGTAAATCCGTTAGTAGTAAAAGGTATTGCAGCAGTGCTCATCCTGTGTATACTAATATCAATATTTGTAGTGTTTACTGCCGCAGGTTCATTACCTGAATACACAAATGAACTACCTCAACACTTCAGCCTATACTTACTTGGTATCAACATTGTGTTATTAATGATATTGGCAGAACGCTGGCTGAGCAGCAAAAAAAGAATTCAAGATTTGCAGGACAATCAATAGTTATTTTATCAGTATTATAAGGACTGTATCAGTTCCATATCAAACTGCTCAAGGCTGTTAAGTTTGGCATCAGCCAGTGAAAAGCGTGGGTCTTCATAATGTGCTGCTTCGGGTATCGCTACCACCTTCATGCGCGCAGCCTTGCCTGCCACTACCCCGTTTATCGAGTCTTCTAATACCAATGACTGAAATGCTGTAGCCCCTAACTGTTTTGCACAATGCAAAAACACCGCAGGGTGTGGCTTGCCCAGCTCTACCTCATCAGCCGATGATATACAATCAAAATAATCTTTAATACCAAAATGCTCCACCAATGCATTTATCATGCGGATGGGCGAAGATGATGCAAGCCCTGTTTTAAAACCATTTGCCTTCAGCATATCCAATGCTTGTTGCACTCCCGGCATCATGGCACCTTGCTTTATGGTCAGTGCAATAATATCGTCCAGTATTTCCTCAGCTACCTCTTGCGATGATTTTCCCTGCCACGGATATTTTACCGACCAGAACTCTGTAACCTCATATATATGAAAACCACGTGTGTCTTTAAAACGCTCACGGGTTATTGGAATGCTATGCTTTTGTGCCACCTGCAGCATACTGATGCCCCATAGCGGTTCAGTGTCAAACAATAGGCCATCCATATCAAATATCACCGTGTTTATCATAAATAAGTCCTGTTGGGGTTGCAAATATCCACTAGTCGGGGGAAATTTTGGGGGAAATTATTCCAATTAAGATTAATTAACATTCATCTATACACGCCAATCGGTTATTTTTGCCTCAAATTAATAATCTATGAAGCGCAAAGCTTTCTTCTCCTTGATGTTAGGAGCGTCTATGCTGGCTAACACAGCAAAAGCAGAAGGTAACATCAAGTTTACTGAGTTCGACCTGCCAAACGGCCTGCATGTTATTCTGCATGAGGACCACGCCACACCAATTGTATGTGTATCTGTAATGTACCACGTAGGTTCTAAAAACGAAGACCCGCAGCGTACAGGTTTTGCGCACTTCTTCGAGCACCTGCTGTTTGAAGGTAGTGCAAACATTGGCCGCGGCGAATACATGAAAATGGTACAGGCAGCAGGAGGCCAGCTGAACGCCAACACCTCTCAGGATCGTACTTACTATTTCGAAACTGTGCCGTCAAACCAATTGGAACTGGCACTGTGGATGGAGTCTGAACGTATGTTCCAGGCTAAAATAGACATGGTAGGTGTTGAAACACAACGCAAAGTTGTAAAAGAAGAAAAGAAACAACGCTACGATAATACACCATACGGCCAGTTGCTGAACTGTGTATACGAAAACGCATACACTATCCACCCTTACCGCTGGAGCCCTATTGGTAAAGAGCAATACATCGACCAAGCAAAACTGGAAGAGTTTATGGATTTCTATAAAACCTTCTATGTACCAAACAACGCGGTACTTTCTATTGCAGGCGATCTGGATGTTGCCAAGACCAAAGAAATGATCACTAAATACTTTGGTGAAATTCCTAAAGGCACAAAAGCTATCCCTCGTCCTACAGAAGTAGAACCTAAACAAACTGCAGAAAAACGCGTTGAATTCTTCGACAACGTACAGCTGCCTGCTACTATCGTTGCTTACCACACACCCAAAATGGGCACAGACGACTGGTATGCTATGCAACTATTGTCTCAACTGCTGTCTCAGGGCAAAAGCTCTCGTTTCAATAAAGAAATCGTAGAAAAACAACAGAAAGGCCTTGCTGTAGGTGCATTCATGATTCCTAACGAAGACCCTGGTGTTGCTTTCATGTACGGTATTACCAACGCAGGTGTTAAACCTGAAGAACTGGAAAAATCTATGTTGGAAGAAGTAGAAAAAGTAAAAAATGCTGTAATCTCTGACGAAGAATATCAGAAGCTGATGAATCAGGCAGAAAACGATTTCGTTTCTCAAAACCAACGTGTAACGGGTATTGCAGAAAACCTGGCTACATACTACACTTTCTTCGGCAACGCCAACCTCATCAATACAGAGCTGGAGAAATACACTAAAATAACTAAAGAAGACCTGAAGCGTGTTGCGAACAAATACCTCACAAAAGAAAACAGGCTGGTAGTTTATTATTTACCAAAATCGCAACAAAAGAAAGGATAATCCATTTTTCTAAACAAGCTTCAACTGTATTATAAAATGAAAAAGTTAACACTATCTATATTATACGTAGCAGTAGCACTCAGTGCATCTGCACAAAAACTGGACCGCAGCATCCGCCCGAAACCGGGTCCTGCTCCTGAAGTGAAACTGGGCGAGCCTCAAAGCTTCACCCTCCCAAATGGCCTGAAAGTTTTCGTTGTTGAAAAACACAAACTGCCGGTAGTAAGTATCAGCATCCAACTTGATATCAAACCAGCGTTGGAAGGTAATAAAACAGGCTACCGCCAGATGATGTCTGAATTGCTGACAAGTGGTACTAAAACACGTAGCAGCGAACAACTGGCTAAAGAAATAGACTACATGGGTGCTAATATCAGCGCTACAAACGAAAGTGTTTATGCTTCGGGCTTGAAAAAGCACGTAGGCAAAATGCTGGAACTGATGTCTGATATCACTATCAATTCAGACTTCAAACAAGATGAACTGGATAAAATTAAAAAGCGTACCCTCTCTGGTCTGGAAGCTAGCAAAAACGAGCCGGATGATATGCTGAACAACGTAAGCGCTGTTGTAAACTTCGGTACACAACACCCTTATGGCGAGGTTACTACAGATGCTACAGTAAACAACATAACACTGGAAGACTGTAAAAAATACTATAGCACATACTTCCGCCCGAATGTTGCGTACATGGCTGTGATTGGCGACATCACTGTTGGTGAAGCAAAAGGCCTGATTGAGAAATACTTCAAAAACTGGGAAAAAGCTGAAGTACCATCTGCAAACTATAGCAACCCGACAGCTCCGTCTAAAGCTAACGTAGCATTTGTACCACGCGAAGGTGCTGTACAAAGCGTTATCAACGTTACTTACCCGATAGACCTGCTGCCAGGTACACCAGATGTTATCAAAGCACGTGTTGCAAACTCTATTCTGGGTGGTGGTTCTAACGGCCGTCTGTTCCTTAACCTGCGTGAAAAACACGCTTGGACTTATGGTTCTTACTCTTCTATCAATCAGGACGAACTGAAAGGTAATTTCACTGCATATGCAAAATGCCGTAACGCGGTTAGCGATAGCTCTGTAAACGAGATTATTGCAGAAATGAAACGCCTGCAAAATGAGAAAGTAAGTGCTGAAGAACTGCAAAACCATCTTAGCTATCTGTCAGGAAGCTTTGCTATTGGTCTGGAAAATGCACAAACTATCGCGCAGTATGCTATCAATATTGAGCGTTACAAAATGCCGAAAGACTACTACCAAAACTATCTGAAAAACCTGAACGCAGTAACTGCTGACGATATTCAGATGATTGCACGCAAATATGTAAATGCAGATAAAGCAAACATCGTAGTTGTAGGTGCAAAAGGCGATGTTGACAAATCGCTCGTTCGTTTCGATAGCGATGGCAAAATTGACTACTATGACAATTATGGCAACATCCTGAAAAACACAGAAGCTAAAGCAGCACCTGCAGGTATTACCGTAGATGCGATTATGAAAAAATACGTTGCAGCTATTGGTGGTGAAAAAGCGCTAACAAGCATCAAAGACATCAAGACTGTAAGCAAAGCTAAAATGGATGCTGGTGGACAACAAATGACACTTACTATTACCGAAATGAAGAAGAATGGTAAGCTGAAATCTACTGTTGAAGCTATGGGTATGACTTTCCAGAAGAAAGTATTTGATGGTTCTAAGGGCTATGAAGAAGCACAAGGTCAGAAACAGGATATGGATGCAGATGCTATAGCAGAAGCTAAACAAGAAGCAGACATCACTGCCGAACTACACCCTGAAAAATATGCTAATAAGCGTACGCTGAAAGGCATGGAAAATGTAAATGGCAATGATGTATATGCAGTAGAAAACGTAGATGCAAAAGGCAAAAAATCTACAGAATACTATGATGCTAAAACAGGTTTGCTAGTTAAAAGCGTAGCTACTGAAGAAGCACAAGGTCAGTCTATGACTATCGTTACAGAATATAGCGACTATAAAGAAGTTGCAGGTGCTAATGGTTATAAAATACCATACAGCATTAAACAATCTGTAGGAGGCCAATCAATACCTGCTGTTGTAGAAACTGTTGAAATCAACAAAAACATACCTGACAGCGAGTTCAATTAATCATTAGATTAATTTCAAATACAAAACCACCTCAATACGAGGTGGTTTTTTTGTGCAAATTATAAGCCTATCAGCATTTTTAACCCTAGTTTTTAGATAGCCTTAACTGCCTTTATATTACCTTTGCACAAACCGAAACTGAAAATATGGCAGAGATTCTGCAAAAGGTAATTGAAGAAAACAGGCAAGGTGAGGCTTATGCCCCGTTTGCCGAAGATCCGAATGCATACAGTAAGAAATTCTATATAGAAAGCTATGGTTGCCAGATGAACTTCAGCGATAGCGAAATCGTGGCGTCTATCCTTCATGAAGAAGGCTTTGGCGCTACCCGCAATCTGGAAGAGGCCAACCTGATATTTATCAACACCTGCTCTATCCGCGAAAAGGCAGAGCAAACAGTGCGCAACCGCCTGCAGGCTTTCAAAAAGCTGAAAGACGATCAGCCGGGTATGCTGATTGGTGTATTGGGCTGCATGGCAGAACGCCTGAAAGCTAAGTTTCTGGAAGAAGAAAAACTGGTAGATATTGTAGTAGGCCCCGATGCCTACCGTAGCCTGCCGGGTTTGATTACCGAAGCTGAAGGCGGACAAAAAACCGTAAACGTACTGCTGAGCCGCGAGGAAACCTATGCAGACATCTCCCCTGTCCGTCTGGATAGCAATGGAGTTACGGCATTTGTCAGCATTATGCGTGGTTGCAATAACATGTGCACATTCTGCGTAGTACCTTTCACACGTGGCCGCGAGCGCAGCCGCGATGCGGAGAGCATCGTTGCAGAGTGCCAGGATTTATTCAACCGTGGTTTCCGCGAGGTTACCTTGCTTGGCCAGAATGTTGACAGCTATTATTATACCACGGCAGATGGCACAGAAATTACTTTCGGCAAATTGCTGGAAATGGTAGCGCTTGTGTCACCATTGTTACGTATCCGTTTCAGTACATCTCACCCTAAAGATATTACGGATGATGTGCTGCATACCATGGCCAAATACGAAAACATTTGCGAATACATACACCTGCCTGTGCAAAGCGGTAACACCCGCATACTGCAACACATGAACCGTACATACACGCGCGAGTGGTATCTGGCAAAAGTGAAACGCATCCGCGAAATAATGCCGGACTGTGGTTTGAGTACCGACGTTATCAGTGGTTTCTGCAGCGAAACAGAAGAAGAACATCAGGACACGGTGAGCCTGATGGAAATTGTACGTTTCGATATGGCATATATGTTCTCTTACAGCGAGCGCCCGGGCACACTGGCAGCACGCCGATACGAAGACGATGTCCCTGAAGATGTGAAGAAACGCAGGCTGGAAGAAATCATCAATCTGCAAAACAAGCACTCACGCGAAAGCTATCAGAACGATATCGGTAAAACATTCAAAGTACTGATTGAAGGCGATAGCAAGCGCAGCGATATGGATTGGTGCGGACGCAACTCGCAAAACAAAATGATGGTATTCCCTAAAGGAAACTATCAATTGCAAAAAGGCGACTATGTAAACGTGAAAGTCAATACGGCAACATCCGCTACGTTGATTGGCGAAATAGTTGATTAATAAAAACAGTCATGACGCGAGTATTCCATACTTCCTATTCATGACTTTCGACTGAAAACAATGGAGAATCAAAGCATAAAAAACAGGTTCGGCATCATAGGCAATACGCCTGCGCTGAATCATGCATTGGATACGGCAGTGCAGGTAGCCGCTACAGACCTCTCGGTACTGATAGCAGGCGAAAGCGGTGTGGGTAAAGAAGCTTTTTCCAATATCATACATGCACTATCATCACGCAAGCACAATCCCTTTATAGCCGTAAACTGCGGCGCCATACCCGAAGGCACTATTGACAGTGAACTCTTCGGCCACGAAAAAGGTTCGTTTACCGGTGCGGTAGATGCCCGTAAGGGTTATTTCGAAACCGTGAATGGTGGTACTATATTCTTAGATGAAATAGGTGAAATGCCACTTGGCACACAAGCGCGTTTGTTGCGTGTACTGGAGTCAGGCGAATTCATTCGCGTTGGTTCCTCCAAAGTACAGAAGACAGATGTACGCGTGATAGCCGCTACTAACCGCGATTTGCTGGAACAGGCACAAAATGGCAAGTTTCGCGAAGACCTGTATTATCGCCTCAGTACAGTACCTATACGTGTACCTGCTTTGAGGGACAGAAAAGAAGACATTCCCCTGCTCTTCCGCAAATTCACATCAGACTTTGCAGAGCGTTATAAAACACAGTCTGTTCAGCTCGATGCCAATGCACAGCAAATGCTGATGAACTACCCCTGGCCCGGCAACGTGCGCGAATTAAAAAATATTGCCGAACAGATTTCTGTACTCAGCACAGAAAAAATGCTGACTGCCGATGCGCTGCAACGCTTCCTGCCACAAAACACGGGCAACAGAGGCCTTGCATTGGTGCAACCTGCGGGTGTGCCTATACCGAGCCCCAATGCGGCATCTTCATCATCAGACTTCAACTCTACAGAGCGCGATATACTATACAAGCTGTTTTTCGAGTTAAAGAAAGACATGACCGAGATAAAGCAGATGCTATACAATATGGGGCATCAGGGCGCAGGGTTTTCGCCTGTTACAATGCCCGATGCTGCTACATCTATAGTACCTGCATACGATGTTTCTTCTCCTATGGAACCGATTGTTACACCTGTAAATGCTCCGATAGTATTACATCCGTCAAGCAATGGCACTGGTACAGTAGACCATCACGAGGATGTAGAAGAATCGCTGATGCTGGCAGACAGAGAGAAAGAATTCATCATCAAATCCTTGAAAAAGCACAAAGGCCGCCGCCGCGATGCTGCCAACGAATTGGGCATTTCGGAACGTACGCTATACAGAAAGATTAAAGAATACGACATCAAAGATTAATTTTACAGGGTGGTTATCATGCGCAGACTATTAGTACTAATACTTCCTGTCCTGTTACTATGCAGCGGTTGTGGTGTTTACAGCTTCACAGGTGCAAGTATCGAGGGCAAGTCGATTAATATACATACGTTCGATAACCGTGCCCGTAACGTAGTGCCCAGCCTCAGCCCCAATCTTACTTCAAAAATCCGCGCCCGCATACTTACCCAAACAGGCCTTACACCTGTTGCAGTTGGCGAGGCCGATTATGATATCACAGGAACCATCACGGGCTACGAGGTTACCGTATCGGGTGTTGCGAATACGCAGCAGGCTACCCAAAACAGGCTTACCATTACACTATCTGTAGTATTCAAAAACAAGCTCAACGAGAAAGCAGATTTCACACAGACTTTCAGCCGTTTTGCAGACTTCCCTGCATCTCAAACAGTTGAGGCGGTAGAATCTTCTTTGATGGAAACGATAGGAAATCAGTTAGCAGACGATATTTTTAATAAAGCATTTGTAAATTGGTAGTAGTTTTACGCTGAAACATGATTACATCTTCTTCCATACAATATATATCGCAGGTACTGGCAGAGCCTCAAAACATTTCAGATACAGACGCTGAAAGCATTGCGGCTTTGATAGAAACTTATCCGTATTTTGTACCCGCAAGGTATATGGATGCAGCCAACAAACATAAGAAAGAGCCTTACAACAACCCGATGATGTCGGTTATGCAGTTGTATATGAGCAATTGGCTGATGTATTGCCAGTTTCTGCAAACAGCTATGAATGGCGCAGATATAGCCGTACCTACTGCACCGCAACAAGCAGCAGAAGCAGCAGAAGCAGTAGCGGAAACTCCTGTAGCGGAAGAAGAAGTAATAACAGTTGAAGAACCTACTATAACAGCTGCAGAAGAACCTACTGTTGTAGAACCTGTAGTGGTTGAAGAACCTGTAACTGTATTTGAAGCAATAGAAATACCTGAACAGGAAGAAGTAAATATCATAGAAGCAGAAGAAGCATTTGTAACACCTGAGCCGGTTGTTGCAACGCCGGAGCCGCTCTATACGCAAAAGAAACCTGCTGCATCGGAAGATGATTATCAGCCCGAAACAGACGAATCTTTTATACTCCCTGTTTATACAGAAGATTATTTCCTGCATCAGGGCATGCAGGTGTCTAATAAAATACCCGAAGACCTTCCCGGCAAAGAGGTATCTCCTGCCGATGAGGCGAAATCGCTAATGGTGGTTATGAGCTTCTCTGAATGGTTGCTTTACTTTAAAAAACGTAAGGAGCAGGAACAGGAAGAAGTGGAAGGCCAGAAAGCAGTAAAAACCATGTGGCAGAAGGAAAAACTGGCTGCCGCGCTGGAAGAAGAAAATGAGGAAATACCTGAAAAAGTCTTTGAAATGGCGGTTAATTCCATTACCAAAGAAGACGATCTGGTAAGCGAAAGCCTCGCCGAAATCTATTCAAAACAAGGCAAATTTGACAAAGCGATAGAAATGTATCGCAAATTAAGTTTGCGCAATCCGCAAAAAAAGGCTTATTTTGCCCGGAAAATTGAGGTTCTCTTAAAAGAAAAACAATCATGATATCATTCGTAACCATACTTATTATACTGGCTTGTGTAGTACTGGCTTTCTTCGTTCTTATTCAAAACCCTAAGGGTGGCGGTCTTGCAGGTAGCTTCGGCAGCCTGGGCAATCAGGTAATGGGCGTTAAGCAATCTACAGACGTGATGGAAAAAGGCACATGGGGTTCTATGGCTATCATCGCTGCTCTTTGTTTGGTTTCAGTTACTTTCTACACTACACCTAAAGAAGTGAAAGAACTGCAAAAGCAAAAAAGCGGCGCTCCTGCACAGCAACAAGCTCCTGCTCAGGCTCCTGCCGGCGGTGGTGGCAAATAATTAAGCTAAAAATATTTTACTATACCATACCTGCTCTGTAATATTGAGCAGGTATTTTTATTTATGCAGGGCAGAAAACTACTTATTACTATCGGGGCTATTGTAGCTGTGCTTGGCTTAGTTGCAGCCTATCTATTCTTGGGCAACAACAGCAGCAAGCAAGAACAGTACCTATACATACCTACAGGTGCCAATTACGACACCGTTACTGCTATTCTGCATCGCGAACATATACTTAACAACAATTGGAGTTTTGAACAACTGGCAAAGATTGCCGGCTATCCTGAAAAAGTAAAACCCGGGCGATACAAAATAACGCAGGGCATGAGCTCTTACCGCATTGTACGCATGCTCCGCTCAGGGAGCCAATCGCCTGTAAAACTTGTTATCAATAAGCTGCGTACTAAGCAGGACTTTGCCGATTTCGTAGCTGCTAATCTTGAGGTAAAAGCCGACAGCATTTTATACCTGCTAAACGACACTGTATTTACCAAAGCACACGATGCCGATACCAATACAGCAATGTGCCTGATAATACCCGACACCTACGAGTTTTATTGGAATACCACGGCCACGAAAGTGTTGAGTAAGATAGCCGCCAATTACAAAAAATTCTGGAACGATAATCGCCTGCAAAAAGCTAATGCCAAGAACCTATCACCCAACGAAGTGATAACGATGGCAGCCATTGTAGAGGAAGAAACCAATATGGAAGGCGACAAAGGCAATATTGCCAGCGTATATATCAACAGGCTGAAGATTGGTATGCCACTACAGGCAGACCCAACCGTAAAATTTGCCATTGGCGATTTCAACATCAAACGCATCACAGGCAATCACATTACAATTGTATCGCCCTATAACACCTACAAGAATACAGGCTTGCCTCCCGGCCCTATCTGCACACCGTCTAAGAAGACCATCGATGCGGTGCTGAACGCTCCTGACACCAAGTATCTATACTTCTGTGCAAGAGAAGATTTTAGTGGTTACAGCAACTTTGCAGCTACACTCAGCGAGCATCTAAAGAACGCAAGAGCATATCAACAAGCGCTAGATGCCAGGGGAATACACTAACCCCCTACTCCATATTATACGCCTGCCTGTCTTTTTTAAAGTACACCGCATAATACACGCCCAGCACCAGCAAGCCACAGCCAAACAAGCCTGCTGCAAAAGGACGGAGGTCCATGTCGTTAAATTCTCCAAGCATCCATGTACTGTTTGCCAGTATCCAGAAGCAAACAGCAATATTATGATAAGCCTCTGCTTTTACCTTTCTCGATTTCCAGAGCAGGTAAAAAGCCACACTTACTGTAGGGAAAATCATGATAACCCCACCCGTCTTCCATTCCATAGCCCAGCAAAAATCTTTGATGAGCCATAGAAGTATATGGGCATTCTCTATCCACCTGAAGGATGGAGAAACATGTATGGTGCGCTGGCGGCGTTTATGGTGTGTGTCAGACATAATGCAAGTTTATTGCGTATTCATCAAATGCCTATGAATTTAATACACATTTAATTATTATTTATGTTTATATATTTTCATTTCACTATATCCAGTATTGAACGTACCTTTGCACCCGAATTTTAATTAATCTGTTTATAAAACACTCCATAAAATGAGTAAAGTAAAAGTTGCCATCAATGGTTTTGGCCGTATCGGCCGCCTGGCTTTCCGCCAGATCTACAACATGGAAGGTATCGATGTAGTAGCTATCAACGACTTGACACAGCCAAACGTACTGGCTCACCTGTTGAAGTATGATACTGCTCAAGGCCGTTTCGATGTTGAAGTAAAACATACTGACGATGCTATCGTTGTTAATGGCAACACTATCAAAATATATGCTCAGAAAGATCCTGCACAGATTCCTTGGGGTCAGCACGATGTAGACGTTGTGTTGGAATGTACAGGTTTCTTTACAGATGCAGACAAAGCAAAAGCTCACATCACTGCAGGCGCTAAGCGTGTAGTTATCTCTGCTCCAGCTACAGGCGAATTGAAAACTGTAGTTTACAACGTAAACCACAACATATTGGACGGTAGCGAAACTGTAATCAGCTGCGCTTCTTGTACTACAAACTGTCTGGCGCCAATGGCAAAAGTTATGAACGACCAATACGGCATCGTAACTGGTATCATGACTACCATCCACGCTTATACAAACGACCAGAACACACTGGATGCTCCGCACCCTAAAGGTGACCTGCGCCGTGCACGTGCTGCTGCTTCAAACATCGTTCCTAACTCTACAGGTGCTGCAAAGGCTATCGGCCTGGTACTGCCTGAATTGAAAGGTAAACTGGATGGTAGCGCACAACGTGTTCCTACAATCACAGGTTCATTGACTGAACTGGTTTCTGTACTGAGCAAAAAAGTAACTGCTGAAGAAATCAATGCCGCTATGAAAGCAGCATCAAACGAAAGCTTCGGTTACACAGAAGATGAAATCGTATCTAGCGATATCATCGGTACATCTTTCGGTTCTCTGTTCGATGCTACACAAACTAAAGTAATGACTGTTGGCGATCAGCAACTGGTTAAAACTGTTAGCTGGTACGATAACGAAATGAGCTATGTTTCTCAACTGGTTCGTACTGTTAAGTACTTCGCCGGTCTGATTTCTAAATAATCTCACTAACTATAAGAAACGCTGTCCTCCATGGGCGGCGTTTCTCTTTTTTAAAACAGGTTTACTATGAGCACATTCAACAATCATAATTTCGCGGGCCAGAAAGCCCTGATACGTGTAGACTTTAACGTACCTATCAAAGACGGTGTAATCGGTGATGATACGCGTATGCGTGCTGCACTGCCTACTATCAAAAAAGTATTGGCAGATGGTGGTGCTGTAGTGCTGATGAGCCACTGGGGCCGTCCGCTGAAAGACATTGAAAAGAAACCACACCTTACACTGGCAGATTTTACACTGAAGCCTGTAGCTGCACACCTGGCTACCCTGCTGGGTACTGATGTACAGTTTGCAGAAGACTGCATAGGTGACGATGCTGCGGCTAAAGCTGCTGCACTGCAACCGGGACAGGTACTGTTGCTTGAAAACCTGCGCTACTACAAGCAGGAAGAAAAAGGCGATAAAGAATTTGCCGACAAGCTGGCTACTTATGGCGATGTGTATGTAAACGATGCATTCGGTACAGCACACCGCGCACACGCTTCTACTGCTGTGATAGCTGATAGCTTTGCTGCAGGCAAAAAAATGTTTGGCCTGCTGATGGAAGGTGAAGTAGCTGCTGCAGAAAAAGTAATGAACGAAGCGCAGAAACCATTTGTTGCCATCATTGGCGGTGCAAAGGTTTCAGATAAAATACTGATTATAGAAAACCTGCTGGAGAAAGCTACAGACATCATCATTGGTGGTGGTATGGCATATACTTTCTTCAAAGCTATGGGCGGACAGATTGGTAACTCGCTCTGCGAAGACGACCGTCTGGAAACTGCCAGAGAACTATTGGCAAAAGCAGAAGCGAAAGGCGTGCAGATACACCTGCCGCAGGACAGTATTTTTGCAGACAAGTTTGCTGCAGACGCCAACACATCATCTGGTGTTAATACAGAAATACCTGATGGCTGGATGGGCCTTGATATAGGAAACATTGCTTGCCAGACTTTCAGCAAAGTAATACGTGAAAGCAAAACCATACTGTGGAACGGCCCTATGGGTGTGTTTGAAATGGAGAAATTCCAGCACGGTACCAAGACCATAGCAGATGCTGTAAAAGCTGCTACTGCAAATGGTGCATTCAGCCTGGTAGGTGGTGGCGACAGCGTTGCAGCCGTAAACAAATTCGGCTATACAAACGATGTTAGCTATGTATCTACAGGTGGCGGTGCTATGCTCGAATTCTTTGAAGGAAAGCAACTGCCTGGTATAGCTGCTATTAAGAACTAATCTATCTACAAACAGATATTGAAAGCCCGCCAATTGGCGGGCTTTTTGTTATTTTAGCCTCATGAAAATTTTCAGAATAACTATAATCCTGATTCAATTCCTAATAATAAACAAATCCTTTGGTGAGTCTTTGATTGGTAAACATTACACACAGGCAATCACAAAAATTGATTATTCGAATGATGAAATGCACTCCTTTTTTAATATCATCGATTCATTTTCTTACCAAGCATATACTAATCCTGACATAAAAACAAACTTTACTGCTGTAAAAGATGATAGTTTATATAAATCTACTATTGTGTCATTACTACAATCTCATAATCAGTACAAAAGAGTAGTCGGTATTCGTCTTATAACTTTAATTGAAGACCGCAACTTCAATCAATTACTTATTAGTTCCCTTTCATCTTATAGCAATGAATATGATATTTGGGCTTTTATTGGTTTATGTAAACTAAGCCCAACATCAACTGATATTGCAATAGAATGGCTAATAAAACATGAAGACTTTGGGGATGCACATGCAGTACCTTTCTATTTACAGATGGACACAATAAGCCTCTTAAATACTAGCTATAAATACCTAAATAATAAAGACAATAAGGCTAAAGTTATTTCTTTACAAACGATAGCGACATTTGACAATAGCTTAAAAACGGATTCTCTATGTAGGGCTGCAATTGTCAATTGGGATTTGGAAATAAAAGGTTATGCTATACATGCTCTAGGACAATGTAATCAAGGAAAATATAAAAACCTTTTAGCTCCTTATATCAATAAGTTAAACCTGAACTATACGATTAAGTATGTTTTAGAGGGAAGTCCAACTTCTGAAGATGTCAAGTTTGCAAAAACTATAAAAACAGATTAATATATTATCCCCTCGCTCAGAGTAGTCTCCGACTACGCTGCACCGACGGCAAATCTCCTGATTTGCGAACATAGCCCCCATCATTGCAAGCGAAACACAGTGAAGCATGGCAATCTAGTCATAACAAAACTGCACTCCGCGAGACCAGATTGCTTCGTTCCTCGCAATGACGCAATTAAACACCTTGTATGTGGCCTTCATCCCCATGTTAAAACCTGCTTAAAATCAGCCACAACTGATTTATCTCTTTGTTTATTTGGCCTAAGATATTCATATTGTGCGCCTTAAATAAACGCTATGAATACCATATCTCTCAAAAAATGGACACTCTCAACGTTCCTCGGTTGGTTGTTGAGTGTTGTATTTATACTTATACTCTCGGGCATTTTTGATGGGCTGGGTATAGAAGGTTATCAGTTTTATCTCGGTATTAGCGTGGGGCTCGGTGTTGGGCTTACACAATGGTTGCGCCTCCGCAAGTATAGCAGCATTAGCATCAAATGGGTTTGGTACACCACATTGGGTGCAGGCCTCCCCTTCCTCATTTTCGATTTAGTAAAAATATACGGCCATGTAGATTTCGGTGAACGTTACCTATTGTACAGCGTAAGTGTTGCAGGACTGTCTGTTGGCATTATGCAATACCTGCTATTGAAACCATATTCCCCAAAAGCTATCAATTGGATACCTCTCAGCCTTGTTGGCTGGGTGTGTGCTGCACTTACAGTCATAGCTATCAACTCATCTATGCAACATATCAAGCAGCCACTATTAGGGCTTATCGTCAACTTATCATTGATACTGGCAGGTGGTATAGTGCTGGGGCTGATAACGGGTAGTTTCATTGCAAAAACTAAATTTGTAAAGAACGCATAAACACACCACGGCCATGCCTGTAAATGAAACAATAGCCAACCGCATCCGCGAGGCATTAGCACATATAGAACAACTGGAAGAAAAAACCATGTTCAGCGGCATGTGTTTTATGGTCAATGATAAGATGTGCATCTGTGTCAACGATAAAGAAATCCTGTGCCGTATAGACCCTGATGTATATGAAGCATCACTTGACAAACCCGGCGTTCGCCCAATGGATATGAAGGGCAAACCAATGAAAGGCTATGTATATGTAGACTTCGACAACATCAAAAAGAAATCGGACTTACAGCATTGGGTAGACCTCTGCCTCGACTTTAACAGCAGAGCCAAATCGAGCAAGAAAAAGAAGCAATAAACTTTATACACACATCACAGATACCAATACTGCCGCATAAAACCTATAGCCTAACTTGCATATAAGATGAGTACACGACTGATAACAATAGCCGTATTTGCAGTGGCCTTCCACGCGCAGCTATTGAAGGGAAGACTGGAGGCTGATGGTATTGAGTGCTACATACAAGATGAGCATACCGTACAGGTAAACCCTGTACTTACAAATGCGCTCGGCGGCATCAAACTACAGGTAAAAGAACAAGACGTACCACTTGCAGTCAGCCTGCTTCGCTACTCAGGCTATCGCACTGTTTTCGATACACCACCACAAACCGAAAAGAAAGAAGCGCATATCCTAATCCGCTTTGCCAAGTTTCTGGCTGCGGCAGCCGTAGTGTTAGGGTGGCTTTATTTTGTTGAGTTTGTAGGCAACTAATTTTTCAGCATCTCTTGTGCTAACTTCACCCAATGGAATTCGGCAGAGTATCTGAACAAGAACTTGATAGTATCAATTTTACACTTCCACCCGACCCTCCTGTCACAACACAGGCACTAAAGGGCGGTAAGGGCAATACCCAATTCTGGATAGGTTGCGCCAAATGGGGCCGCAAAGATTGGGTAGGTAAGCTATATCCGCCCGGCACTAAAGACAAAGACTTTCTGGAGCATTATGCACGTCTCTTCAATTGCATAGAGATGAATGCCACGTTCTACAAATCTCCCGCTCCTGTCGATGTATTGCGTTGGAAGAGCAAAGTACCTAAAGGCTTTAAGTTCTTTCCAAAATTTCCGCAAACCATCACACACCTGAAGCGTTTGAAAAATACCGGCGTAGAAACAGGTGCATTTCTCGAAGCCATTACAGAATTTGGCGATAGCCTGGGGCCCATCTTCCTGATGCCACATCCTCAAATGGGCGTAAAACATTTTAATACTATACGTGCATTCATAGACGACTTCCCGCAAGATGTTCCGTTGTTTCTGGAGCTTCGGCACGATGATGTATATACCGATGGATATAACAAAAACATCTACAATTATCTGCAGGCTAAGAGTCGTGGCACTATCATCACAGATGCCGCAGGCAAACGCAACTACGTACACATGCATCTAAGCACACCCGAATGTTTCATCCGTTTTGTGGGCAACTCCCTGCACACCAGCGATTATACCCGTATCGATGATTGGGTTCAACGCATCAAAGTATGGATGGAACAGGGGCTTGAAAAATGCTACTTCTTTATGCACCAGCACGAAGAGCTGCATAGCCCCGAGCTTATCAAATACCTGATACAAGAACTGAACAAGCATTGCGGCACTAGCCTTACGCCGCCACGCCTGTATAATGAGGGTACATTATTCTAATTTTTCATATATAGACGAGTTTTACACATATCTATATAAATTGACCAAATTCGAGGTTGAGTTATTAAGCAATTAAGATTATCTTCGCCCCGTATTTTAAAAATCGTTTGCAGTCATGAATTTGCATGAATATCAAGCCAAAGAATTATTGAAGCGTTACAACGTACCTACACAAAACGGTGTAGCTGTAGAAACTGTTGACGACGCAGTAAAAGCATACAACCAGATATCTACAGAATCGGGTACAAAATTTGCCGTTGTTAAAGCGCAGATTCATGCCGGTGGCCGTGGTAAGGGTACTATGGTAGAAGTACCTGAGCAAAACGGTGTAAAAGTTATCAAAAGTGCAGAAGATGTTGCTACAGTAGCAAAAAACATACTAGGCAATACACTGGTTACCATCCAGACAGGTCCTGCAGGTAAAAAAGTAAACAAGATTCTGATAGCGCAGGACATGTATTACGATGGCCCTAGCGAACGTAAAGAATTCTACATCTCTATCCTGTTGGATCGTGCTAAGAAACAAAACGTAATCATGTACAGCACCGAAGGTGGTATGGACATTGAAGAAGTAGCACACCACACACCTGAGAAAATATACAAAGAGTGGGTAGCACCAAATATGCCGCTGCAAGGTTTTCAGGCTCGTAAAATAGCCTTCAACCTGGGTCTGAGCGGTGAAGCTCACAAAAACATGGTGAAGTTTGTAACTAACCTATATAATGCATATGTAGGTCTTGACTGTGCGATGTTGGAAATCAACCCACTGTTCAAATCTGCAGATGATAAAATATTTGCAGTAGACTGCAAAATGAGCCTGGATGATAACGCACTGATGCGTCATGCAGACATCGCAGACATGCGCGATAAGAGCGAAGAAGATCCTACGGAAGTAGAAGCAGGCGAATTCAATCTGAACTATGTAAAACTGGACGGTAACGTAGGTTGCATGGTAAACGGTGCAGGCCTTGCTATGGCTACTATGGATATGATTAAGCTTGCAGGTGGTGAACCGGCAAACTTCCTGGACGTAGGTGGTACTGCTAATGCACAAACTGTAGAAGCAGGTTTCCGCATCATCATGAAAGACCCGAACGTTAAAGCTATCCTTATCAATATCTTTGGTGGTATCGTTCGTTGCGACAGGGTTGCTGCCGGTGTTATCGAGGCTTACAAAAACCTGGGCAATATCAATATTCCAATCATCGTTCGCCTGCAAGGTACCAATGCCGAAGTAGCAAAAGAACTGATTGAAAACAGTGGACTGAAAGTACAATCAGCTATACTGCTGAGCGAGGCTGCAGCACTTGTACAGCAAGCAGTTAGTGCAAACTAATAAGCAATAAACCAATTTCAATAATAAATAGCCACTTAATAAGTGGCTATTTTATTTATAGTAAGTAATCAACAAACATGTCTTTAAATTGTAAATATTAAGCATATTGTGGCTGTTACTCACTAAACATTTTACAATTACGTTATAGTGTTGTATGTCAATACTTAGCAATAATAAGTATCTTTCCGAACCCCTTAGCTACGTATTTCAATACAAATCAAGGAATTAAGACTAAATGATTAAACGAATAATATCAGGGTGTTTACTATTGATGGCCTACCATTCGGGGGCGCAGCAGTTTATTGGGCTTACTACCAATTACTACCCTGCCATCATGCAGTTACCATTAAACCCTGCATTAGTCAATAATGCACTTACTGGCACAGAGGTTAATATTATATCGGGCAATGTTCTGGCTGGCAACAATGCTTATCAGGTAAATGGCGGTTGGCTCATAAAAGGCGACTTTGAAAAAGAAGCACGAGAGGGTTATGAGTATGCCAAAATGAACAATAACCAAAGAAAGCGTGCATGGGCCAATGTCGACGTAATGGGACCTGCAGCCTCATTCAGTATCAAAAAGCAATATCAGGTAGGTATATACACACGTGCACGCGCAATAGTTAACGCTGGCAATGTAAATACTGAACAATTCAATGTATATACCAACGAAAACGACCCACAGTACTATAATCACACATTCAACTTCAAAAAAGTAGGTGGCTCTGCACATGCATTTGGCGAGGTAGGCATAACACTTGGCAAAATGCTGCGAGAAGATGAATACTATAAGCTAAGTGGTGGGGTAACAATAAAGTACCTGATAGGCTATGCGGCGATTAACGCCTTTGCCGGAGACCTCACCTACCAACGCTTGGGTGATACGGCAGTATATGCCAACGGCGACCTCACTGCATTATATACCTACAACACAGTACCCGGACAAAACGGCGACCTCGCACAGCGTGCAGGACGAGGTGGACTTGGGCTGGATATAGGTATCCAATATTCTTACCATCCGTACGTAGAACTTGACAAGAAAGACATCTATTTATATAAAATAGGCGTTTCAATTACAGACATAGGCAGTGTAGGCTATGTGGGAGACAGAGGTAGTGCTGCCTACAACGTAAATGCAGCCAAAACAGACTTTGACCAGTTGGAGTTTGCTGATGCTGACCAACAAGAGTTCGGCTCCTTCCTCAACAGGCAGGTAGCAGCAGGTCGCATAAAAGTGCAGGAAGACGGGGCGAAATTCAGGGTAGGATTACCAACAGCACTAAGGGCAAATCTTGATTACAATGCAGGTGGTGGATTGTTTATATCTGTCAATACGCTATTGAATATGAAAGGTAGTAACAGCAGTGTATTCCGTCCTGGATACGTGGGATACCTGAACGTAACACCTCGTATAGACCTCAAGTTCTTCAAGTTCGGTATACCTATTACAATGATGCGCTATCGTTCAATGAACATGGGGGCCATCATGTATCTGGGGCCATTATTCCTTGGCTCTAACACACTTATATCAGCAGTTGCCGGGCAAAACATCAGTAATATTGATGTATACACGGGCTTGGCATTTAAAATAACCAAACGTGAAAAAGCCCCCAGAATGCGCACCCACGATAACGGCTATGACGATGCGGAAGGCGGGCTTAGGCGCTTTGTTCCAAGGTTCTTACGTGGCGGTGGAGAAAGCAAGTACAGGAAAGGGCTTATATGCCCACCCGGTGGCATAAGAAACAACAGCTACAAAAGCTATTACAGATAAAAAATAAAAGGATGCTATGATATAGCATCCTTTTATTTTTATGGTCAATTACTTGTTTTTCCTTATTTCTTCTCTACGTAGAAGTTCATTGCTTTTATAGTCACTGTATCGTTAGGGTTAGGAACAGGAAGAATTGGTTCAATATTGTTCAACCTACCATCGAAAACCCCTCTAACAGTGCTGTTCTCATTTGCCCTGATAACTGCTTTGAAAACCTTTTTATCTGTAGGATTTGCTATGTACTTTTTATGCACTTTACGTACAGTATCGTAAACGGAATACGTAAACACAGCATTTGTTAATGTATCATCTTTTACAGAACCGAAGTTATCATTAGTAACGGTCAAAGATATTGTACGCCAATACACGGTATCATCTTTAGCCATACCATATATGGTTCTGGTATTATTATCGGTATTAATAGTATAATACGCCGGCGAAAATAATACCTGTCCACCATCTATATAACCCTTCATGGTACCAATGTATACAATACCGGGAATAGACGTATCTAATGGGTTCAGAACACCGCTTTGGTCCACTTTCGGGTTTGCATCATACTCACCATTATTGCACGATGTCATAGCAGTTGCAACGCCCAACGTTAAAAGAGAACCTATAAGAAGTTTTTTCATACTGTATAATTACAAAGTATAAAGATAACAATCAGATTATAATTTCAAAATAGCTGTTTTTCACAACATGTTATCAGTTTTTGTGCTGTAGCCCCAATTCGTCTAATTGAGCCTTATCCACAGCACTTGGCGCGTCTAGCATCACATCCCTGCCTGCATTATTTTTAGGGAAGGCTATGAAATCGCGGATACTTTCCTGGCCACCCAACAATGCACAAAGCCTGTCGAAGCCAAATGCAATACCACCATGCGGCGGTGCACCATATTCAAAAGCACCTAAAAGGAAACCAAACTTTTCATGCGCTTCTTCCTTATCCATCCCCAAAGCTGCAAACATCTTCTCCTGCAGGTCTTTCTGGTAGATGCGTATAGAACCACCACCTATTTCCGTACCATTTAGCACGATGTCGTAGGCATTAGCCTTGATTTCACCAAAACGGGCAGGATTGCTCATTAGCTCTATCTGGTCAGGTTTAGGCGATGTAAACGGATGGTGACGCGCTACCCAGCGGTTCTCTTCTTCCGCGTATTCAAACAACGGGAAGTCTATAACCCACAAAGGCTTATAATCATCAGGATTGCGCAGGCCCAGCTTGTTACCCATTTCTAGTCGCAGCTCGCTCATTGCCTTGCGTGTACGTGTCTCTGCACCTGCTAGTATCAATATCAGGTCCCCGGCATTTGCACCACAGAATTGAGCTACCTCCTTCAGTTTATCTTCACTGAAGAACTTATCTACGCTGCTTTTGAAAGTGCCATCAGCATTGCATTTCACATTTACTACCCCACTCATGCCAATCTGCGGACGCTTCACCCATTCAGTCAGTTCGTCCAGTTGCTTGCGGGTATATTCGCTTGCGCCGGGAACTGCTATTGCCAATATTGTTTCAGCCTCACTGAACACTTTGAAATCTACCCCATTCAGCACCTCAGCATATACTTTGTTCTCAGCTTTCAGGTTCTGAATCTTCATTTCAAAACGTATATCGGGCTTATCGTTTCCGTAGTTCCACATAGCATCATCCCACGTCATACGCGGGAAGTTGTAGTCTATCTCTACCCCTTTCACATCTTTGAAAACATGCTTAAACAGGCCTTCAAACGTGTTCAGGATATCTTCCTGTTCTACAAAGCTCATTTCACAGTCTACTTGCGTAAATTCAGGTTGCCTGTCTGCACGCAAATCCTCATCACGGAAACATTTTACTATCTGATAATACCTGTCATAACCGCTCACCATCAGCAATTGCTTGAATGTCTGCGGGCTTTGCGGTAGGGCATAAAACTGCCCTTCGTTCATGCGGCTAGGTACTACGAAATCGCGCGCACCTTCAGGTGTACTCTTTATCAGGAATGGAGTCTCTATATCCCAGAAGCCCAATGTATCAAGGTAATTTCGCACACTACGATTCACTTTATATCGCAGTTCCAGATTGCGTTTTAACGCCGGGCGGCGCAAATCCAGATAACGATACTTCATCCTCAACTCATCGCCACCATCCGTTTCTTCTTCTATTGTAAACGGCGGTGTCGCAGCACTATTCATGATGGCAAAATCATTCACCAATATCTCAACATCGCCTGTAGGCAGTTTAGGATTTTTGTTGCTACGCTCTGCAACAGTACCTTTTACCTGTAGAACAAACTCGCGACCTAGTGGTGTTTCATCAAGACGTGGATTCAGTGCTTCGTTGAACAACAACTGCGTAATGCCATAACGGTCTCGCAGGTCTACGAAAGTGATACTACCAAATTTACGGACGGTTTGTACCCAACCTGCAAGGGTTACTTCAGCCCCTTGATTATCCAACCTTAATTCGCCACAAGTATGACTACGATACATATTAAAAATTATAAATAAATATACTGTTTTCTAAGTGCTGCAAGATACACCGATTTAGTGGAATTGACCTTGCACCTGTCCTGCAAAACGGTTACGAATGGTTACAGTTTGTTTTGTAACACTGTAACTATAATTAAACCAATTAAATTTTTATTGTTTTGTTGCAGTTTGTTGCAGATTTCTGCACTATATTTTTTTGTTTCCAAACTTATTAAAATTACTTGTCCTCTCTTAACAATAAGAGAGGACAAGTACACTACAAATATACAATAAATAAACTATAATTTCACTTACTCTTTTATCACTTTCACAGTCATCCTGTCACCGTTGTCTTTGCTAAGTGTCAGCATATAGCTGCCTGCTGCCAGATGGCCCATATTCAGCTCTGTTGTTTCACTAACTGATACTGTTCTTATTACTACTTTACCCAATACATCTGCAACTTGTATGGCTGTACCTTTTTCTAAACCCTTAATCATTAACAACCCTCTTGTTGGGATAGGATATATTTCAGGCAATTCGCTATTCCATATACCTATGATGCCAGTGCTTTCTATACTCACTTTTATGCA
>DATGXJ010000020.1:0-365821 GCA_035299045.1 Flavipsychrobacter sp. | reverse complement strand
AATATTGAGTTCTGCCATCCGTTCCACAAGCCGGACATTAACCCGACACGCAACCTTGCTATGGCTGGCAACTTCAATCTGGTAAATACGGATGAATTATTTGACCTGCTGAATGCACACCCTACCAGCACCATACGCGAGAGCGATTTGGGCGCTATGATAGAAATGGTGCATTACTACCTGTGTATGGCAGATGAGACAGATCCGCAAAACCTGAATCTGGAAGGTGCACTGAAACAAGCAGCAGCTCATTTTGACGGCGGTTTTGTTTGCAGCGGCCTTGTAGGTAACGGTGACAGCTTTGTACTGCGTGATGCAAACGGCATACGCCCTGCATATTTCTACAAAGATGACGAGGTAGTTGTTGTTGCATCTGAACGTCCTGCTATCATGACGGCATTCAACGCACCACTGGAAGAAGTAAAGGAACTGCAACCGGGGCATGCTGTTATTGTTAAAGCAAACGGCGACTTCAGCAATCCGCGCATACTGGCAGAAAAAGAACTGAAAGCATGCAGCTTTGAGCGCATCTACTTCAGCCGTGGTAGCGATACTGAAATATATAAAGAACGTAAGCAACTGGGACGCAACCTTGCAGAGAAAGTGCTGGAGGCTGTAGACTATAAGCTGAAGAATACCATCATATCATTCATACCGAATACGGCAGAGACTGCATTCTATGGTTTGATAAAAGGGCTGGAACAGTTCCTGAATAAAATAAAAGTAGAACGCATTACATCGGGCAAGCTGAGTGCTGAAGAAACAGAAGAGCTCATAAACCGCCGTGTACGCATCGAAAAGATAGCCATCAAAGACGTGAAGATGCGCACCTTCATTACTGAAGATGCAAGCCGCAACGAGATGGTGCAACACGTATATGACATTACCTATGGTACTGTAGAGCGCGGTGTTGATACATTGGTTGTAATAGATGACTCGATAGTACGCGGCACTACCCTGCGCGAAAGCATTATTAAAATGCTGGACAGGCTGGGGCCAAAACGCATCATTATCGTTTCTTCTGCACCGCAGATACGCTACCCTGATTGTTATGGCATAGATATGAGTCGCATGGGCGATTTCATTGCATTCCAGGCTGCTGTTGCTTTGCTGAAAGAAAACGGCAAACAAGCATTGCTGGATGAAGTATATGCTAAATGTAAAGCCGCAGACGAAGCAGGTGCACTGAAAGAACAAAACTTTGTACAGGCTATCTACGCGCCGTTTACTCCGGATGAGATAAGCACACAGATTGCTAAGATGCTGCGCCCTGATGATGTAACAGCCGAAGTGGATATCATTTACCAATCGATAGAAGGCTTGTATGATGCATGCCCTAAGAATCATGGTGACTGGTATTTTACCGGCAACTATCCTACACCGGGTGGTAATAAAGTAGCCAACAAGGCCTTTATCAACTACATGGAACGCAAGGAAGGCAGAGGTTATTAATATATTTTATTGATAAACAAACACTTAGAAAACTGCTGAAAAATTAATTTTCAAATACTGAATTATTACATAGTTTCGGTGCCTTATAAAAAATAAGGCACCTTATTTTTTGTGTAAAAGAACCGGTTGCAGCGACTAAAAATCGATACCGAATATTGAACAAAAAAAACACAACCAAACCGGTTGAAATACTGTTATCATGTAAGACGATTATTGTTTTTAAAAACCCTTAAAACAACAACGCAGACGGAAAGATGATAAATATCAAAAACAAAGAACAAGAAGCATGCTCGCTACTGGTAGTAGATATGAACGGACGTGTATGTTATGAAACAAGTATGGAACCATTGGCTAACCTTACATTAGACCTGCGTTCTTTACTATCGGGTATTTATACGCTGATATTCCAAACAACAAATACCAGCTTTACACAGCAGATAGTGAAATACTGATTGCATATTATTAGCACTACACACTACATAAATAAAGCCGCTCAATGAGCGGCTTTATTATTATCAGAAAGATTGCTGTGTATTAGAATGTTCTGTTTACACCAACCACATAACGGAAGTTTGCATAATCAGGATTTGCATACGGCGGACGATTGAGCAAGAATGGCATATCGAAACGCAATGTAAGAGGGTTGGCCTTATTGAACCAACCAAACTTCTTAACCGTCAGTGCTAAGCCAAGACCTGCATCTACACGGATATCGCTCCACATAGTAGTAGGTGCAATATTCCAGTATTGAGAAAGTGTTGCATTGCTCAATTCTATTGCACCGGCATCTGCAAACAGGTATGCATCCAGATGCAGATAATCGCGCAGATACTTCGGACGGAATTTTATGTACTCATCAAAATCAACCTCTGCACTAGCAGATGCACCACTGCGACCTTTGTAGCCTATCAGTATATTGCCATTGCGCTGGTCTGCAACAAAGTAGCCTGCATAGCCACGCAGATTCAATCCACCACCCATCTGGAAATGGTTTGTTTCGTACTGAGAAATATTGCTCCAGTTATCAGGTATGAAACCAATGCTGCGGGTATATTTATTTTCCATCAGCTCTTCGGGGTTTGCACCTGCAAGCCACAATGCACTTTCGTTAGGCACATTCGTACCAGTACCATAGCGGCCAAAGATACGTGTGCGGATTTCCAGCTTACCTAGTTTATTATAATTAACCGCTTCCAGTTGTGCATATGCATAATTGAATGCAGCAGGATTATTACCTGTAAGGAATGGCGCACGCAGGTGGAATTTGTAATTGCCATGCCCTCTCTTGTATGCATAGCTGTGAGACCATGAAGCATTGAGCGATGAATTGGGCATAGCGCGCGCGCTGCTCCATTCGTTCTGATAAATCAGGTAATCTCTGTCGTAGCTGAGCGAACGCCACATAGTTTGTGCATAGAGCGACAATGTATTACGGCTGTTAACAAGATAGTTGCCACCAGCACGATGATACCACAAACCATCTAAGAAACGGCTGCTGATTTGCGATTGCAGTTTAGGCATCCAACGTGTGATGGGCGATGTGTGTGTGAATGTATAATTTACAGGCACATACTTTTCGTACCAGCCCTGGCTAACAGTAGATTTGAAATCGTAGTGCTGCAATACGTGTGTATTCCACCATATAGTAGCATCTACTTTGTGCATCGTGTACAGATAATCTCCCTCGAAATGGATACCTGCTTTTATACCATCAACAGGATTGTACCACACATCAGGACGCACATACATGCGCTTGTGCCTTCTGTCCCACGGTGCAGATACACCACCATCCAGTTTTACTGCTATTGCTTTAGGAGATAACGGCAAACCACGTGTTTTATAGTTATCCAGTATGTACGCGTCTGCCAGCCTGTAGCTTGTATCTATCTGCACATTGCGAATACCATCGGGCACTTGCACATAAGCTGTATACTCATCGTGCAGCTTGCCCCAGCCATACCATTTAGGCAGTACCGTTGCAGGCGTTTCTTTTACAAACCATGTATTAGGTATGTGAAAGTTTTGCTTTTCGCCATTGCGGGTGGTAACGGTGAAATCTATCGGCATTTGCATTTGCCCCCTACGACGGAATCTGATAGCAAATGTATCGTCCGATTTTCTGCGTATGCCTTCAATGCTATAATCAATAGCTTTAGTTGTTTCCAACCATTGGTCGAAGAACCAGTTGAGGTCAACCTTAGTATATTGAATAATAGAATTGCGAAAATCTTCGAAATAAGGATGTGCAAAACGCCATTGGTGGAAATAGTTTTTCAGTGCAGCCTGAAACAGTGAATCGCCCAATGTGTATTGCAGATTGTAGAGCATAGTAGCTGTTTTGTAATACACACCACGATAACCACCTTCGTGACCTACTGCATCATTAAAATCGTTTGAGTGTGTATTGAGCGGTAGCTCTTCTTTATTCAATGCATCGTACAGGTATGCGTTATACACTCTTTTATCTACGACTATTTCGGGCTCATAAAACAAACCTTTGTAGCCGCGTGGTTTATTCTCTACCAGTGTATCGCCATCTATTCTGCGCAGGCCCCATGCTGTGAGGAACTGCGTAAAGCCTTCATCGAGCGCTGCACGGTATGTTTCGTTATTACCTACCTGACCATAAAACCAGTTGTGCGCAATCTCATGCACCAGCAAACCACGATAACCGGGGTCGCTACCACCATCCAATGTCAGCATCGGGTATTCCATACCATCTGCTGCATCTGCAGCTACCATTTTAGGGTATTGATACATGCCTACATCTTCAGAGAAAGTCTTGATGATTTTTGCAACATAATCTGCAGCATTCTGCCAGCCTTTTGCATGTGGCTCCTGCACAAGTGCTACGCATTCCACACCATTCCAGGTAGTAGTACCTATGCGGTAAGTAGGGTCTGCAGTAAATGCAAAGTCGTGTACGTTGTTTGCTTTGAATCGCCATACTTTGCGCTCGTCTTTTTTGTAAGGAATTATCTCACTTGGTTTTTCATTCCACGGCTTCTTCGCAAAGTTTTTGATGTCCAGTTTTGCAAGCAAGTCGTCAGGCAGTACTTCTTTCCTATTTTGCAATGCACCTGTTGCTTCTACTATATAGTTCGATGCAAAATCGAGCGATACATCGTAAGAACCAAAGTCTGCATAAAACTCTTTATTAAGATGTTGGTGCGTATCCCAACCAAACTTGCGGTCGTACACACATATTTTAGGAAACCACTGCACACCGTTGTAGTGCTTGTAGCCCCAAGCATCATACATTTTCATACGACGACGCGTAGCACCATTGTCGTAATAGGTCTTGAAATTCATGGTGAATGTAACTTTACTATTGGGATACAACGGCTTTGGCAGGTACACTTTCAGTATGGTATTATCCAGTTCTGTTTTTACTTCCTGTCCGTCAGCTTTCAAACCATCGATGGTAGTTCCAAGCCCTTGCTTCTCGTATCTGCCCATACGCACTTTGGTATTTATAGCTTCTTCCAGGTCGTGCAGATGAGATCCTCTAACAAACGCATTCTGCCAAAGATGGAAGTACACAAAGCGCAATGTATCGGGCGAGTTGTTCCAATACTCCAGCGTTTCGTCGGCTGTAATGATATTGGTAGTCTCGTCTATTTTGGCATCTATCTTGTAATGAACATCCTGTTGCCAGTATGCCTCATCGGGTTTGCGGTTTTTCCAATACAGCGGATTGGATGTACTTCTGTAATCGCCTGATTGTGCAAACGTGGTTGTAACAACCGTAAGACACAGCAACAGAGATAAATATCTTCTCATATTAATCTTTTCGTAAAACTGCGTGAAAATACAACAAGGAAAATTGGCAAAAAGGGGGAAGTTTATAACAGGTGTTAATAGCGGCGCAGATTATTTAAGATATTTTTTACATTTAATTTACTCTTAATTCGAACTTATTGATATATTTTTGTAGCCGAGGCAAATGAAGTGTGTTGCACAGATATCGGATACAGCCCCTGTATGAGCTAACACCAGAGCTACAACCACAAAGCCTTCATCATATTACCGTTCTCAATTGCAGAGCGGTTTTTTTGTGCCTGATAAAATCATTATTCCTCCCAACCCAGCTCTTTCAGCATACGTTTGGCTTCACGTTTGCGTGGACCACCCTCATCTACTATGCTTAGCAGTATGTCTTTTGCTTTGTAGCGGTTGCCCAAAGCAACATAACAGCGTGCGGCACCAATAGCTGCTTCCTGACGTTTGCCCTTACTGCTTGCACCACGCATTTCCTGTGTATAGAGATTAAGCGCATCGCTTGCCTTGCCTGATTTCAATAACTGATCTGCTTTATCAATTTTGCTGACAGGCTCCAATGCTTCTTTTTCGCTTACTGTTACCGCTTTTACATCTTCAGTAGGCTGGTAGCTGTTGCCTGTAGCTCTTGAAGCATTTCCGGGTTGCATATCTGCTACATCTGAGCGCTCTTCTTTAGGCTTCATGCGCTGCTCTTCTACAAACTGGTTCTTTGCAGATGTTGCATATTTATCAGGGTTATCGTTTTTGATAGCACCCAATAATTGCTGAGTTGTTTTCTTTGCAGCTGCTGCTTCTATTTTATTGCCAAGCCTTTTCAGCAGTCCCTGTTTCTCTTCTTTTTCGGGTGCAGGTGCAGCCATCGCCACTACTCCCTTATCTTTTGTTGCGGGACTTTGTGTAATAGATGGTTGCGTGCCTACTTCTGCGGCACCATTGCTCATCATATCTGCGGCTGCAGCTACTGCCTGTTCTGTATCTTCTGCATATTGCGCTACTGCAGGTTGCTCTACAGGTGCAGGCTTTGGTAGCTCCTGTGCTACGGGTTGGCTTTCCTGCAATACATCGTTTGTAAGCCTGTAGTACCATATACCAACTATTGCAAACAAAATAACAGCTGCAACAGACATTGTCCTGAACGCAAAATAGCTTCTCACAGGTTTTGCCTTTATCATGGCAGGTGAAGGCTTTTTCTTCGTGTCGTTTATGTTGGTATTATTTGTAGCTGACATATTTATATTGCGTGACGACTGCGGATTTGCAGCACCAAGATGTTTTGTAAGGAAATCGGCATTGATGGCGTTCAATACTTCTATACCTTTTCCCTGCTGCGCCATCAGCCCGTCTGCAGCATCGCTGCACATAGGGCAACTGTGAAGGTGCTGCTCAACTGCATGTGCCTCTTCGGGGCTCATGCTGCCGCTCACATACTCCTTCAGTTGCTTTTTAGTAAGACAACTGCTCTGCTCGAAAATATGTTTCAATTGTTCCTTACTCATGTGTTCACGTTTCTTTTCGCCTCAAGTTTTATTTTCAGGTTTCGCTTGCCGTTCTGTATCGCACTTTTTACCTGCATCATGGTATAGCCTGTTTGTGCAGTTATATCTACGTAGCTCATCTTCTGCATATAAAACAGCTTGATGCAGGTACGCTGCTCATCATTCAGTTCTTCTACGCATGCTTCCAGATTATCCAGCAATTGCTCCTGTTCTATCTTATGATGCCATTCATCCTCAAATTCCATATTTTCTCCATGTTCGGCATCCGTATTTATCTCATGAACGGTTTTGCGGAGCTGCATGAAGCAATAATTTTTGCTTACTTGGTATAGCCAAGGTTTGAAGGCTTCTACCTTAAAACGTCGGAGGTCTTCCAGCAGTTTTATGAATATCTGCTGCATGGCATCTTTAGCAGCTTCGGGGTCTTTCAGGTATTTTAGGCATATACCATATACCAGATGCCCGTAACGCTCAAAAAGCGCTGTAAACGCTGCCTGCTCGCCCCGCTGTGCATAGCGAAACACCAGTTCTTCATCGGCCAGTTTTTTATAATCTCCCTGCGGCAAAAGTCTACTCCCTTTATTCAGTTTCAGTTCAAGTAAAAATAAACAAATAGATGTTAAGAAATCACCATAATACATATACTCAAAAAGAGTATATACAATCTTGTCACATAAGGCTGAGAACCTATGTTTTTCTGCTTCAAAAAGCTATATTTGCCCCACTTTATTTACAACACATAGTTTTAATATGAGTTCATTATTCTACTTAGTCCCGGCGTTTGGTGTGCTGGCACTGCTATACACCATGGTCAAGGGCGCATGGGTTAGCAAACAAGATGCCGGCAACGACCGCATGAAAGAAATTTCTAAGTACATAGCGGAGGGTGCTATGGCGTTTTTGAAGGCAGAGTATAAAATACTCACCTATTTCGTAATCATAGCAGGTTTGCTGCTGGGCTTCATGGGCTACAGCAATCCTAAATCGAGCCCTGTGATAGCGCTTGCGTTCATCATTGGTGCTGTATTCAGCGCATTGGCAGGTTTTATAGGCATGCGCATAGCTACAAAGGCCAACGTACGTACTGCACACGCTGCACGTACCAGCCTCAGCAAGGCACTGTCTGTTTCTTTTGGCGGTGGTGCTGTAATGGGCATGGGTGTTGCCGGCCTGGCGGTGCTGGGTCTTGGTAGCCTTTTCATCATTTTCAAAATGATTTTTGCACCGGATGCATTGGTAAACAGCGAAGAAATGGAACGTGCTATTGAAGTACTGACAGGTTTCTCTCTGGGTGCTGAAAGCATTGCACTGTTTGCACGTGTGGGTGGTGGTATCTACACAAAAGCTGCAGACGTTGGTGCTGACCTTGTAGGTAAAGTAGAAGCAGGTATTCCTGAAGACGACCCACGCAACCCTGCAACTATTGCAGATAACGTAGGTGATAACGTAGGTGACGTAGCAGGTATGGGTGCAGACCTTTTCGGTTCTTATGTTGCTACCGTACTGGCTACAATGGTACTGGGTCGCGAAACTGCATCTGTAGATAATTTCAACGGCTTTGGCCCGATATTGTTGCCTATGCTGATAGCAGGTTTCGGTATCGTTCTTTCTATCATTGGTACAATGATGGTACGCATATCTGATAGTGCAGGCATCAGCACAAGTGCTGTACAAAGAGCGCTGAACATGGGTAACTATGGCTCTATGGTGCTGACTGCAATTGTTTCTTACTTCCTGGTAATGTATATACTGCCATCTTCTATGGAGCTGCGCGGCCATGTATTCAGCAATACGCAAGTATTTGGTGCTATTGTGATAGGCCTTGTAGTTGGTACGCTGATGAGCATCATTACAGAATACTATACTGCAATGGGCAAACGCCCTGTATTGAGCATCATACGTCAGTCTGCAACAGGCCACGCTACAAACGTTATCGGAGGTCTGGCTATTGGTATGGAAAGTACATTCCTTCCTATTCTGGTACTGGCAGGTGGTATCTGGGGTTCTTATGCTATGGCAGGCCTTTATGGTGTGGCAATAGCTGCGGCAGGTATGATGGCGACTACGGCTATGCAATTGGCAATCGACGCTTTTGGCCCGATAGCTGATAACGCCGGTGGTATTGCAGAAATGAGCGAACTGGAAAAAGAAGTACGCGAAAAAACAGATATACTTGATGCAGTTGGTAACACTACAGCTGCTACAGGTAAAGGTTTTGCGATTGCATCTGCGGCACTGACTGCATTGGCACTGTTTGCTGCTTATGTAGGTGTTGCAGGCATAGATGGTATTGATATCTACAAAGCAGAAGTACTGTCTATGTTGTTTGTTGGTGCTATGATTCCTTTCATCTTCTCTTCTCTGGCTATCCGTGCGGTTGGTGAGGCTGCCATGGCAATGGTTGAAGAAGTTCGTCGCCAGTTCCGTGAAATACCGGGCATTATGGAAGGTAAAGGCAAACCTGAATACGACAAGTGTGTTGCTATCTCTACAGATGCTTCTATCAAAAAAATGATACTGCCGGGTGCAATCACAATTGCTGCTCCGTTGTTGGTAGGTTTCCTTGCCGGCCCTGAAGCACTGGGTGGTATGCTGGCAGGTGCTACTGTAAGTGGTGTACTGATGGGTATGTTCCAAAACAACGCAGGTGGTGCATGGGATAACGCTAAGAAATCTTTTGAGAAAGGTGTTGAAATAAACGGTGAGATGTACTACAAAAAATCTGATCCACACAAAGCATCTGTAACAGGTGATACTGTGGGCGATCCATTTAAGGACACATCTGGCCCGTCAATGAACATCCTGATTAAACTGATGTCTATTGTTGCATTGGTTATTGCACCTACACTGGCAAACATGTACAGCAACAAAACTACAGAAACAGCTAAAACCCCTGTTAAACAGGAAGTGAAAGCTACTGTAGTAACAATGAAATAATAGCAGTTTATTACTCATAGTACAACAAAGCCACTCAATTGAGTGGCTTTGTTGTACTAACGAAATGAGGAAAGTACACGTCTTGTTAATTATACCTACTTTTTTCAATACCTAAAATGATAAACTCATGAAGAAAACCCTTTATTTACTAGCTCTATTAGTTTGCTGTACACAAGCTTTTTCACAAACCTGCTTCGTATCATTCAGCACTAACGCATCACCCTCCGGCAATCAATTACTGAGAGTACAGATAAACAATACGACCAGCGTAAGCGTAGGCAGCCCATCTCACGTTGTAAGTTTTTTGGTAAGATGGGGTGATGCCACAACAAACACAGTATCAACGGGTACAAGTAGTCACACATACGGCCTACCCAGTGTTTATACAATTAGTCTTATTAAAACAATAACTGACACAGTTACCTCATCTTTGATTTGTATAGACTCCTCTCAGCAAACCATTACTTTAGCTTACCCACCTTGTGGTACAACACTCACAGTAAACTCTGTGACACCCACAGGTAATGTTTCTGTTAGTGCTAACACCCCTGCTACAACAACAGGGATGACATACACATGGAATTGGGGGGATGGTAGTACCAATAGCACTGGTGCAACAGCAGCCCATACATATAATAGTACAGGGCTATATACAGTAACACTTACCGCAACAAATGGTACTTGCTCTTATACCAATAGCACAACAGTGAATATTGTTTCAACATGTGGCGGACTTACAACTAACTCATCCGCTACTGTTAGCGGTTATAATGTAGATTTTACAGACAATAGCTTTTGTCCTCCATCAAAATACAAGGTGAGCCAATGGGTATATGGGGATGGTAGTTATTATGATGGAGCCCATAGCACACGTAGCTATACCCCAGGCACATACAATGCTATCTTGTATACCTATTGGTTTGATACATTATCAACAAGTGCACTAATGTGTCAGGACTCTAACCTTCATGTTATTAACATTATCACATCTCCCGGCAATACTATATCCGGCTACTTAAGACAAGACAGCACAAGTAATATTACCAGCCCTCAGTATAAAGTCTGGTTGATACAACATGACACAATTACAAACAATTTGTTTGCAGTAGATTCTGTAATAATTACCGGGGGTAGTATCGGATACACAACCTTCTATCAATTTAATAACAAAGCGGCAGGCCTCTATCGAGTAAAAGCAAAATTGCTGAATGGCCCGACATCGGGCATGGGAGCAATTCCTACTTATTATCCGGACAAACTACTCTGGAGCCAGGCAACCATTATAAACCATAGCGGTGGTGCCTCAATTAACAAGGACATAAGGTTGCAATATGGTACGGTTGTAAGCGGACCGGGATTTGTTTCAGGCAATGTATTGGCTGGTGCCAATAAAGGCACTGCATCAGGAATCCCTGGCATGACGGTTATTGCATATGACACCCTGAATAAAGCTATTGCATTTGCCACTACAGATGCAAGCGGATATTATACACTATCAAATTTACCTACAGGTAAATATCATATTTATCCTGAAGATGCAGGATACACCACTACGAAGGCTACAATATCTATTACAAATACTAATACAACCATTGCAGGTACCAGCTTCATCAGGTCTTTCAGCAATAAAACCATCAATCCGTTTATGCTGAATATACCTACCGCAGGTACACAAACATTTGAAATATACCCAAACCCTGCAAAGGATAGAATATATGTAAGGTGGTATTCGCCTAACAAACAAAATGTAAACGTCATTCTATCCAACATAACAGGAAAAGTGATTCAGCACGTAACCAGAGAAAACATTGGTGGAAATGAAATTATATTCACTCAGTTGCAACCTGGCTTATATTTTATTACAACTGAATCTGACAACAACAAGCAGACACATAAAGTAATAGTGCAATAACGCATGTGCACAATAAAAAAACACCGCTCTATGAGCGGTGTTTTTTTATTACGGTTTGTTATACAATTTACTTTTTACAATACCTCTTTTGTGCAGCCAGTGTGCCATAGAAACGCGTAACACACCAAAACCATACTTCATGCTGCGGCTGAAGTTGATACTGCTGGCTTCTTCAAAATATTTAGTTGGGCATGTTACCTCTCCTATCTCGTAGCCATTCATAAATATCTGCGATATCATTTCGTTATCGAATACAAAATCATCGCTGTTGTGTGTAAAGTCGATAGAACGAATAACCTCTGCACTAAATGCACGGTAGCCTGTATGATATTCGCTCAGCTTCTGCCCCAGCATAATATTCTCGAACAATGTAAGGCAACGGTTGAAAATGTATTTGTACATCGGCATGCCACCTTTCAAAGCACCTTTACCTAGGATACGGCTTCCGAATGATACCGGATATACATCATAAGCAATTACAGCAGCCATTGCATGTATCAACTTTGGTGTATACTGATAGTCGGGGTGCAGCATAATAACAATGTCTGCACCTATCTCCAATGCTTTTGCATAGCAGCTTTTCTGGTTGCCACCATAGCCCTTGTTTATTTCGTGGCGAATGATGTGTTTAATACCCAGCTTCGCACCCACCTCAGCCGTATTATCGGGGCTGTGGTCATCTACCAGCACCACATCGTCCACTATATCAAATGGTATCTCTGCATACGTGCGCTCTATCGTAAGGGCCGCCCTGTATGCAGGTAGTACTACCACTATTTTTTTACCGTTCAGCATATATTCTGGTCAAAAGTAAAACGTCTTAATTCAAAAGTGAAATCAAAGGGCTTAATTCGCCACTTTATAATCACCGTCAACAGGTTTCATACCTGTTACAATCAGGTTGCTGGTTGCCTTTCCCAATATACTGTCCTGCATATCATACACCCTACACTCTACGTGTATTATTTTCTTACCTGCACGTATCACTTCCGATGTGGCCTTTAGTCTGTCACCCTCTTTTATTGCATACAGAAAGTCTACATTCAGGTTCAGCGATGTGTAGTGGTTATTTGTGTCCAGACTCACTACAGCCCAGCCTATCACCTCATCCATCACCAGTGCCATCATGCCACCATGTATATTGCCATAAGGATTGGTCATTTCATGCTTTACCTCCAACGAAATAGTAGCCTTGCCTTTATCTATAGCTTCCAGTGTAAAATTCATCCAATTGCCTGCGGCTGAGCGAGAGTCTGTAACCACTTTCCCCAAGTAATTATCCTTTATAAACTGCAGCAATGCACCCTGCGGTATTTCCTTATAACTCATTTCTTCTTATTTTCTTTGGCAACTTTCAGCGCTGTTACCATCTCAATCATTTTATCTATGCGGCGTTGTCTTGTCTCGGATTTCTTTGCCTCTACTATCGCCTCTACATATTCTTTCTTGTGGGTAAAGGACATTGCATTGAAGAAATCTTCAAGTCCCTTAAATGGTTTCATGGCAGCTTTTGCATCTGCTGGCAATGCTACTGTTCTCTTCTCATAATCTATACCTTCCGTATTGCGTTCCTTTGCGGTCTTATCTCTCAGGTAAGTTTTACCGAGGTCTTTTTCTTTTATACGCATGCCGCTCCAAACATCACTGATTGAAACGGAGCTCACAAAATGATAAGCAGATTGATTTATAACATCCCAACCATCATCTCTTACAAGGTCTGAGGTGATGCCACTGCTCTTCTTAGGATATGCAATCCAAACAACGGCATCTTTTTCAAGCCTTGGTATCAGTTTATCGTAGTGTTTGTAAAGATCGGCCTTATTGTATGCAAACAATATAGACTGATGATACTTTGCCTTGCCTGCAAAGTTTGTTTTTACCTCAAAAGCATCAAACATACCCAAGCAGTCATCGGGCATATTCAATACTAGCAAGGGGCTATCCTGTTTGAACCTCAGTTTGTCAGCTACAGCCATTACATATGTAATTTGGGCGCAAAGTTACCTGTTTTTATGTGGTATGCCCAAAACAAAAGCGGACCGAAGTAATTCGGCCCGCTCACTATTATGTTAAAAATCAGCCTTATCTGGTAATCACGAACGGCTTAGTAGCCGTAGCTTCTGCATCTATTACTTTCAGTATATAGTTACCGGCAGGCAAGCTACTTGTGTTAATTTCCTCCTTCTTAGTACCGTTCGATTTCAATTTCAGTACTGTAGACCCGACACTATTTACCACTATCATATCGATACCCTTTGCAGGAGCTTTGTCAAACTCAAGTGTAACGTTATCTGTAGCCGGGTTTGGATATAAATTTACACCCTTACCAACTTCTATGTTTGATATACCCAATGGTATAATAAGAGCTGTAGTATCAGAACCGCAATCATTTGTAAGTATTAGTAATACTTTGAAGTTACCGCTTGTAGCGTAGGTATGGGTAGGATTTTGCATGATTGAACTTGCCCCATCACCAAATAACCAAAGTATTGTATTAGCATTAGACATACCACCAACAGTAAAGTAGTATTGATTACCATTGCGTGTATATGTGATGCCTGAGGTTCTTGGCAGCGGTTTCAGTGTAACATTTACTGTATCACTACCAACACAATAACGATCTACTTCAACCCAATATTTACCAGGCTGGTCTTTTACATTAATTGTTTGTGTTTGCAGTTGATTGTTCCACATATATGTAGCACCAAAATGACCAGCATCCAATATTATATCCTGTTTTTCACAGCCTATGATATCCGGACCCAGATTTACAACCGGCGCTTGACCAACATTTGCTTTGATAGGTAATAAAGGACTTTCACATGCTGCACCTGGCATACTATAGAATACAGTACCGTTAAACATGCGGCCAGCATTTGTACCACCAAACTGGCTGCACAAACCAGTGCCGGTTTGTATAGTCATATCTGTGTTTGTAAATGTTGTAGTACCGTTTGTATATGAAGCGTTGTAATTTACATAGATACCATATGTATTACCTGAGGTTACGAACAATGGATTATTTACTGTAAATCTTGTAAGTGCCGTCGTAGAACCAACAGCAACAGTGGTAGTACCTAAAAGTGTCCAAGCACCAGCATTGGTTTCATTACCTACATATGTACCCACCCTATAATAGACATTTACTGTCTGTGAACCAGTTGCAGAAAACAATGCGGCGAAACTATCTATCCTTAGATTGGCATTTGGAACAACATTAAACATAGCACCGCCACCACAACCATTACCTGCGGCAGACGTAGTTGTAAGCGAACCTGTAGTTAATGAAATTGGCTCAGAACATACATAGAGTAATGAATCTTTTTGAACATTTGGTATTTTCAATGTATCGCCTACATATAGTTTATTTAAATAATTAGGAGACCTGTACCAATTATGCCTATAACCATCAGGCAATACATGTAACATTGCTTCCTGACCTATACATACTGAATCATTTCTTACGATAGGAATATTAGCAGGTGTTTTAATTACGATATTACTTGTGGCAGATGTATCATTTGATGGAATATCATCTGGACCTGCTTGTGTAATAATGCCTTTAACACTATGATTACCTATAAAGTTAAAGTTATAGTCAGGGAATGTCAATGTATCAGCAGTGAATGGGGCAAGCGTATTGGGATACGATATGATATTTGTAGATGTAACAGGCCCTGTCAAATACATACCGACAGTGAAGCCACTAACAGGTGTTGTACCATTATTATAAATAACAAGTTTTGCAGGCACCACCTTAAATGGACACCATTCTGAACCATCCTTAGGCGATAATACAGTTTGTACTTTAACATCTTTAAGTGGCGCAGGCGTTATTGTTATAACATAATCTTCTGTTTCACCGGTAGCATTGTTTGTACACGCATTTGCAGCACCATTGCCTGATGTAGCACTTCTGATACGCATACCTGTAAGACCGGTTAATGCTGTTGGTGGTACTCTGAAAACAACCGTACCGGAAGTATTCGAACCATTTATCTGCACCCATTCAGATGCTTCAAATGTATTATTCTGGTTTGCATCTATCCACATAGAACCAATAGCTGCAGCGCCATACTTAACTCTTAATGTATAGAGCCCACCTGCTTGTAATGATGCTGTGGTAGTAGGAGTGATAGTGTATTGCGTATATGAGCCTGCTGCTGTACCAGGTGAACCATTATTCAGTGTAGTCTCTAATATTCTTACAGAGTCAATAGACGCACTGGCATCACCACCTAATCCTGTTTTACAATAGCAAATATAAAATGCATTAATACCCACAGACACCACAGGTGTAATAGAAGTTTGAGCACTATTAGTACATGTAACAATACACCTATACTCCCTTGCTACAGCTGTGTTTGTTGTTATTGTTGCTGCTGTAGCACCTGCTATATTAGCAAATGTGCCACCAGGTAGTGTTCTTGATTGCCACTGATAAGTAATACCCAAACCTACACTGTGAGAAGATAATGACATTGTGAAATTGTTGCCCGGACATACTGTAGCCGGTGCACTTATTGTACCTGCACTTGGCGTACCTGTACATGGGGGTGGAGGATCGAAACGATAACCACTACCATTACCAGGCCATGCAGTAGCAGTTGTAGTTAGTGTAAATGAACCGTTTAATGCATTAATAAACCTATTGGCACCACCAACAGCATCTTCTATACCTATAACGCGCCCTGTAGTCAAAGCACCTGCCTGCGTACCATAAAGTATTTCTATACGTCCGGGTTTAACAGATGCAGGACCGTAGAGTTTAATCATGAAATTTATCAGATTGGTAGTTGTTGTACCAAAACCCGAACCTGTAGCATTTCTCCACTCGAATGCATAAACATCAGTACCTACAAGGCCGTGTACCATACTACCAACACCCGGTGCAGGAAAGTTTGCAGACATATCGCCAAACCAAGCAGCAATCGTATTATTTGGTACTGTAGTGGTAAACAAATTACCAGGGGCACGACCTTGTGCTGCTGTAACGCTCGTTGTTTGATTACCCATGCCTATCCAACCGTTGGTACAGAATGTAACCTGTGTAAATGGATTGTTATCATAAGTAAATGTAAATGGTAAGTTTACAAGCCTTGAACCATCATCTGCATTCTGGCTCATCCCGGTAGATAAACCTGCATTTGTGTTGATGACTGTTCCACCAGCTATAGGAGTATATGTTTGCCCTGTCAGTACAGTACGGCTGTATAGTACTATAAACTGTGCAGATGCAACGTTACTTAAGCATAATGTTATGAATAACATCAATGCTACTCTTAAAGCAGAATAAAAATTTCTGTAAGACATATAAAGGGTATTTAATTAAAAACTAATTAACGTAAGGAAGTAATCAATTGTTAGACGGCAAGGCGTGATTAGGGTGTTAAGCGTAATGTGTATCACAAAGGTAGAGCAATATTTCAGCCAGCAATTTTCATTAACGCTTTTTAACCCGTTTTTAATTAAGAATTTTTAATGTAAAATTAATACTTATCATTTCTTAACTGGTTTTTAACAAGTTTCGACGGACAAAATCAAGTTAATCTATTAACACTATAAATTTGGTCTATATAGGTTTTATGGCGTAGGTTTGTATAACTATTATCAATATTATGACCATTACACAATTAGAATATGTTGTTGCAGTAGCTACTTATAAAAGCTTCGTGGCAGCTGCCGATAAATGCTTTGTGACGCAACCGACACTTAGTATGCAAATACAAAAACTTGAAGAGGAACTGGGTATAAAACTCTTTGACCGCAACAAGCACCCTATAGCTATTACAGAACTGGGCGAAGAAATCGTAGAACAGGCAAAAGTAGTATTAGCTGAATGTGAACGCATTAATGAGCTGATACAAAAACAACAGAATACTGTAAGCGGCATATTTAAATTGGCTGTTATACCTACAGTTGCGCCATACATATTGCCGGGATTACTTGAAAACTATGCAGCTAAATACCCGGATGTAAAACTGCAGGTTAAGGAAATGGAGACTAAACAAATCATTACCGCATTACGCAATAATGAATTGGATGCGGCTCTGTTAAGTACGCCTCTGGAAGAATCAAACATCAAAGAATATCCACTGTTTTCTGAACCATTTGTTGCTTACTTCTCTCCTGACGAACCTGCGTTGAAAAAGCGAATGATTTCAGCATCTGACATTGCAATGGAGCGCATATGGCTGCTGAATGAAGGTCATTGCATGCGTAATCAGGTTTTAGACTTGTGCAGCGATCAGGTACAGGCATTGCAAGCAGACAAACCATATCGTTATGATAGCAGTAATGTAGAAATGCTACGCAAAATGGTTGATAAAAATAAAGGTATAACTGTATTGCCAGAGCTTGCAACAATGGAATTTACAGAAGACCAACAAGACCGCGTACGCTATTTTGAAGACCCTGAACCTGTGAGAGAAATCAGTATTATTACCAACGATCATTTTGTACGTACATCATTATTGCAAACTGTTACTGATGAAATAATAAATCTGGTACCGGAAAAAATGCGTGTACAAAAGAAAAACAGAAAGGTGCTGCGAATACAGTCTGCTAAACTGTAGCAATCATAATACGGTTGATACCGTTTTCTAAAATCGTAAGATTGGGGAATACAGATTTTATGTTTTGCTCTACTGTAGTCCAATCAGTATTATTCAGTACAATATAATTCAACACAAAATGTCCGCCGGGCTTAATGCATCGGCGGCATTTTTTTAAGAAGTCTTCTGTGGTCACAAATGCAGGCACTACTCTGCTGTTGAAGATATCAACCACAAGCATATCATGTTCTTGTTCATAATCATTTATAAACAACAACGCATCCGCGCAAACAGGTATAGATTTAGCTACTACATCAGCAGGTAGCGTTTGCATGGCCCACTGCAAAATGGTGTTATCGTACTCTACAAAAGTATACGATGGTTTGTAGCCTTTCGCATAAAGTATTTGTGCTACACTACCCAACCCGGTACCTAAAACCAATACTCGTTTTACGTTGTATAATGAAGTAGCAAGATGATTAAATGCGATAGTAAGCGGCCGATACTTGTCACCATCAGAGTATAAAGCATCGTGTGTAGCCAATTGAAACCTACCGTTACTAAGGCAAAGTTCCAGCACACTGTTATAAATAGTAGAAGCCTTAGCTATCCGTACAGGGTACAGATAGCTAAGGAGTTTTTTATATAAAGGTATTTTCAGCAAAATTATCGCTTGTACAATGCCTGCGCTTTCGGCAACCAACCTTTTATTTGGTTGATGCGTGTTGCATCACTAGGGTGTGTGCTAAGGAATTCAGGTGGCTTTTGTCCGCCTTTCGATGCCATACGCTGCCAGAAGCCTACCGCTTCATCTGGATTGTAGCCTGCCATCGCCATAAAGTACAACCCCATTTCATCTGCTTCACTTTCGTGTTTGCGAGAGAAAGCCAGTATCCCAAGCGTAGACGTAGCGCCTATGCCGTAATTGAATATCTGTTGTGTTTCTGCTGGTTTTGACGACATTAACACAGATAATCCCTGTGCACCATATTGAGCCGCTATTTGCTGACTTACACGCTCATTACCATGCCTTGCAATGGCATGTGCTATTTCGTGTCCCATTACCACTGCCAAACCTGTTTCGTTTTGCGTAATTGGTAGTATACCTGTATATACGGCTACTTTTCCGCCAGGCATACACCATGCATTCACTTCATTACTGTTTACCAGATTGAACTCCCAATTATAGCCTGCTATCAAATCCGATTTCCCTCTTTCTTGCAAAAACTGTTTTACGGCTGTCACCATCTTATTGCCAACACGCTTCACCATTTCGGCATCGTTGCCTGTCAATGGACGGTTTGTTCCTATAAAACTTGAATATTCCTTGATTGCCAGTTGTTGCATATCGCTCTCCGGCGCAAGGTTCAACGAACTCCTGCCAGTAACGGGGTTTTTAAAACACGAGCTCAATACACTTGATACTGTCATTAACGACAGAACAATACATAGTTTTTTCATACCGTAAAATTACAGTTTAGTTAATCACTCAAAAATTAAATGTACTATTTGCGGAACCTGCGCTTGCGGAACAATGGCACTTTGCTCTCATTGCCACTCAGCAACCTGTTGATGTTTTTGTGGTGTGTAAGTACCACCAGGCAAGCTGTAGCTATAGCAAAGATGCGATAGCTCAATTCTGGTTCTTTGAATATAAAGAGTATCAGTAAAGGGAATGCAATGCTCGCTGCAATACTACTAAGCGATACGTAACGCGTAAGATATAGCATACCTACAAATACCATAACCAGACTAAGGGCAGCTAATGGCTGTATAGCGAGTATCATACCAAAAAGGGTAGCGATCCCTTTACCACCTCGGAAATCGGCCCAAATGGGGAATATATGGCCTAATACAGCCACTAAACCCAACAATATCTGTAGATTGGTTATGGCCTCAGACTGCCAGCTGTATTGAGATAATAATGAAAGTTTTACTGCTATAAATCCCTTCAGCATATCTACAAACATTACTGCAGAGCCTGCTTTAGAACCCAATATTCTGAATGTATTTGTTGCACCAGCGTTGCCGCTACCATGCTCTCTGATATCAATGCCATACACCCTCTTGCTTACCCAAACGGCCGTAGGAATAGAACCTATCAGGTATGCCAGTACTATTAGTATTGCAATCGTCATTCGTTTAATTTCCTGTTGAAGAAAACAAATATAACCTTTAGGGTCAGTAAATCCTATACCAAAAGGAGGTGCAATTTACCACTTTTTTGAGGGAATTGTTACCTTATAATTAAATGATAAATATATACTTGTGCCTATTTATAACACTGTAGTGTTATCCAACCGTTCAACGTATTGGTCTCTATGCCACTGAATCCGACTGCCTCAGCTGCAGTTTTAACAATTTCTTCGTCTTCTGTCAGCAAACCGCTCATTAGTAAAATACCATCTGTTTTTACAGATTTATGCAATTCAGGCATATAATGCAGCAATATATGCCTGTTGATATTGGCAAGGATGACATCATACTCTTTGGGGGTAATATGCTCCATACTGCCCTGTTGCACTTCTATAATGTTGCAATTATTTCTCTGCACATTTTCCTGCGAGTTCTCGAAAGACCACTCATCATTATCTATCGCTAGTACGTATTTCGCTCCCAGTTTTTCGGCAAGGATTGCCAATATACCTGTGCCTGTTCCAAAATCAAATACATCTTTGCCTGCAAAGTCTATATGCTGCATCCTCGTTATCATCAGCTTTGTGGTAGCGTGATGCCCTGTTCCGAAAGACATTTTTGGGGTGATAATAATCTCGTAAGGAGTTGTAATATCCAACTGGTGGAAATCTGCACGAACTGTACAAAAGTCATCTACAATCACAGGCTGAAAGTTTTTCTCCCACTCTGCATTCCAGTTTTGGTGCCCTAATGTTTCCACATCATATGGCACTTCATATTCAGATGCTATCAGTTGCAGCGTTTCCGTATCAAAATCTGCCCCATCAATATAGGCCAGCAGGCTTTCGTCTGTTTCTTCAAAGCCGTTGTAGCCTTCGGCAGACAATCTGGCAATCAATACTTCTCTCTTTGTAGCTTCTATGGTATGTAATACCGCTTTGTTGTATTGCATATAGGCTGCAAAGGTACACATAAAAAAACAGCCTCTGTATGAAACAGAGGCTGTATATGTTGTATAAGGTCGATATTATTTATTAACCCTGTTGCCACGTTGGTTCAGGTCCGGTTCTGTATCCGGCTCTGCATCTTCGTTAGCATTTTCATTTTGTTGCAGGTTCTTAGACTGATCATCCATGTTACCAGGCTTAGCACTGTTGTACAGGATGCGGCGTGTAGGAACATCAGTTACTATACGGAATTCTGTACGGCGGTTCAGCTGACGGCCATCAGGATTGTCTTTGTTACCTACAGTGTTTGGAGCAGCAGGCATTGCAGCACCGAAACCTTTTGCAACCAAACGGCTTTGTTCAATACCACCTGTACCTGTCAGATAATCGATAACAGATTGTGCGCGTTTTTCAGACAGTTTTTTGTTGTAGTCATCTTTACCTTTACCATCTGTGAAAGAGTAAACCTCTACGTTGAATGATGGGTTGTCTTTCAGGAAAGCAACTACAGAATCCAGAGAAGCTACTGATTCAGGACGCAGGTCAGCTTTGTCAAAATCGTAGTATACATTGTTTACAGAGAATGTATATACAGGCGTGATTTCATCCATGTAGATAGTCACTGTAACTGTGTCACCCGGATCTGTACGCTTGTAATCCATAGTGCTAACAGAAGCACGAGAAGAAGCATATTGTGTTTTGTCACCGGTCAATACATAAGATTTACCACGAGACATATTGAAACCGAAAGTACCATCTGTAGAGTTGAAAGTTTTCAGGTCGCCATTTTGGTCAACCATTTTAACTACAACTTCAGACATTTGTTGTTGTGTCTTACGATTAACAACTTTACCCATTACGAACAGTTTAGGTTCGTATTGTATGCGCCAGATATCATCGCAACAAGTTGGGTTTTTCAGCGCTATAGAACCAACACGGTTTGATACAATGTACGCATCAGGCTTACCAACAGGATCTTTGATGAAATACATCTCATCTGCGGCAGTGTTGATAGGATAGCCCAAATTCTGAACGTTAGTATAACGAGAAGGACCACCTGTAGCTGAATAGATATCGAAGCCGCCCATTGTAACCCAACCTTTAGATGCGAAGTACAGTTTGCCTTCGCGGCTATCGTAGTATGGAGTGATTTCGTCTTCTTCAGTATTCACTTGTTTACCTGCATTTTGAGGACGACGATAATCGCCAGTACGCGTATCAATTACAGAGTACCAAATATCGTAACCACCACGGCTTTGAAGTTTACGGTTAGACGCGAAGAACAGTACTTCTTTCTTACCAACTTTAGCACAATATGGGTTTGTATTAGATCCACCTTCGTTGATGCCTTCACCTAACAGTTTAGGTTCTGTCCATTTAGATTTTTCGAACTTAGAAACGTAGATTTTACATTCTACTTTCAGTGAATCCATTTCACCGCACTTAGTGAAGTAGAAACGATCACCACCAGGGCTGTAACAACCATTCGATACGTGGAATTTCTTGTTGTTGTAATCACCATCGTTGAATGGTAATGCCCACTGGAAAGAATCTGCCTGCTCAACGTGCTTTTGTTTGTGAGACACCATGAAACGAGACATGTAGTCGCCCGTACGTTTATCTATTTCTGCAGCACTATTCTGACGCATAGTAGAGAATAACAACGTAGAATCGCCAAGTGGATATGGAGCTGATTCAGTGTAAGCGCTATTTACGTTAGGACCTGCATTAACGATGCTAACCTGCTGTGGATCCTTAACAGAATTCATAGCCATGTTACAACCTTCGATTTCGCGCAACGCACGCTTTTTCATTTTTTTGTATGTCTTCGGGTTGTCAGCGATGAACTTATTGAACTTTGCAATAGCAGCATCGTAGTTACCCAATTGCTTTTCCATCAAGGCAGCCCTATAGATAGCCTCCGGATACAGCTTAGAAGATGACGAATACACCTCTGCGTAGTACGCAGCAGCAGGCGCATAGTCTCTTGTATAAGAATAGCACTCTGCCAGTTGGAAGGTCAGGTACATATTTCTTTCGTCTTCCTGCTTTAATTGTTGGTAGTACTCTATCGCATTGAAGTAGCTTCCACTGCGGAAGAGGTCGTCAGCCCAACGAAGTTTCTTATAGTATGGAAGTTTAGAAACAGGATCGTCTGCTTTATTTCTATACTTTTCTTTGCGTTGCTGCTGAGCGTTAGCATCAATTTGAATTGTAACTAAAACCGTAGCCAGAATCAGGAACAGCCAATTTTTTCTCATGTTAGCGAGCGTTGTTAATGGGTATAAAAGTATAAATTGCTTTAAAAAAAAGAAAGGGCTTTAAAAAATTTTTTTGCCCTTTCTTTTTCAGATATTTTTTATTACTAAAAACGTGTACAAGGATAGATCAATTTGCGAGCGAAATCAAGCGGATCAGGTGCGATGTACACCAGAGAGATTTCGAAGCCACCATTGCCATTAGAAGCTGTTTTAAGGCTAGATGTATTGTAGTCGTAGCTAACACCTACACGCAGACCTTTGAATTCAACACCTGCATTTACCATCAGGGCATCATTTGAGCGGTAGTAACCACCCAAGAATACTGCTGTAGTAAAGTTGCGGAACTCAGGATTACCAACTATCAGGTGGAATTCATTACCTGCTACCAGTTCTGTAGCTGAAGACTGAGACTGGTACAATACTGCAGGACGCAGGCTGAATGTTTCGCTCAGGTAAGCAACCGCACCAACTTGTGCAGTGTAGCGCATACCCAAACCTACATCGCTATTGCGTTTTTTCATGAAAGATTCCTGTGGTTGATTCAGGTTGTTAGCACCCAGGCCAATAACATAACCAAACCTTGAACCTACTGAATGTGCCCAAGAAAGGCCTGCATTCAGGGTAAAATAGTTAACCCTGTTATTCATAGCCTCACCCGATGTACCCGGATCAAAGCCCTGATTGTTGAATTCATTAGGGAAATACAACCTTGTCAGGTCGATGCTTTTTTGCGTATAACCACCCTGAAAGCCTACAGACAATGTTTTGTTCTGTCCGCTACCCAGGAATTTGTGATAAGCGATAGAACCTAACACAGACAGGTTAGACAGGTTACCATCACCCGCACGGTCGTTATACAATTGCAAACCTGCAGCCAGATTATCATCATGCGAAAGATCGTTGATGATAGGAGCGTCCACAGATACCGCGTAAGTTTTGAAAGGAGATGTTACACTCCTCCACTGATCGCGATAAATAGCTGCTGCACGCCATTGTCCGCTGAATGCACCCGTAAAAGCAGGGTTCACAATAAGCGGCGATGCGGTGAACTGCGTAAAGTGGATGTCTTGCGCCTGAACGCTGTTGAAGGTAAGCGCTAATGCCGCTACCAAGCTTGCCCGGCTAATTGTATTTTTCATCGTCATGATATATTAACCTGTTATTGTGTTAGTATCTGAATGTTAAAAATATACTTTTCTATTAGTGGAAAAAACTGCTTTTTCAACCTATTGTTTCAATATACAGTTCAATCCCAACGGTTGAAAATACGGAAATATTTCAAAGTTGCAATGCCTGTGCTTATAATTTTTAGTTTCGCTGCTACCTGCCAACTACCTGTCAAACCTGTTAAAATTCCTGATTTTACTACCGTGTATGAGATATAGACAGCCCCCTATTTATTTTGGTTGGATTGTATTTTATTTCAATATATACCCCTTTCATATTTTCAAAATCATCTATACATAAACCATATTTTTCCTGCACAGTTTTTTTATAATTGTACTTTTGCATGCTACTGCCTGCTATGGCCAAAACGACAAAGACTACCCAGAAAAAAGCTGCTGAGCAGCCCGCCGACAATATTACGACTCCGAAAATTGACCGTATCAGGCAGATAAGGCTTGGTGCAGGGCTTTTTTTAATGCTCTTCGGCATCTTCCTGACTGTATCTATTATCAGTTATTTCTACAATTGGACTGTAGATTTTGATAAAGCATCGCTGAGCTCCCTTACAGACAGCAAAACCACTGTAGAAAACTGGGGCGGACGCTTTGGTAATACGCTGGCACAATCGCTGGTATATAAAGGTGCGGGTGTAGCATCGCTGGCTATCGGCATTTGGATATCTATGCTGGGGCTTAATATGATATATGACAAACGTGTAGTGCCTGTAATGCGCTACCTGCGTTGGCTTTCAATACTATTACTGATTGTTGCACCTATACTGGCATACATACTTCCGCATGCTACATTTCCGTATGGTGGCGCATGGGGCAATGTCGCTATTGAATACATGAATGGCTTCTTTGGTCATGGTGGCACTGGCATGATACTTTTTGCCATTGTATGCTTTTTTGCATTTGTGGTTTTCGCGTTGGATATCTCCCCTATCCTGCGCCGCGCACGCACTACAGCCAAAGCTGTTGCAAGCATTATACCTACTGCCGTAAAAACAGACGATGACGCTATTGCTGCTGAAGCAGAAACGCCTGCAAAAGAAGCAGCTACTGCGCCAGCAAAACCTTCGTCTGTAAAAACAGAAGGTGGTGATTTTGTGAAGCCCATACTGATGGAGGAAGAACCTGTGCAGGATGAATGGAACATGACCATGACCGACAAAGCTGCCCCACATACCAACACGCTGAAAACCACATCTGTTGCAGATCTTGGCATGACAGCAGAAGAAATAGAAGAGGAGGAAATGCTTGATGAAGAGGAAGAAGAATTGATGGATCAAACATCAGATGAAATTGAAACTGAAGAAGAGGAAGAAATACAAGATGATGAACCTGCTACAGAGGTAGAACTGACAGTGTCTGTAGCAGAAAAAGAAAAGAAAGCACCTCAACAGACAGAACACGAACTGGCTATAGAAGTAAAGCAGGATGAAGAACCTGTTGTAATAGCGCAAAACGCACACATAAGTATTGAGGATAACGAACCTTATGCGCCTGAGCTGGATTTGAGAGATTACAAATTCCCTACGCTCGATTTGCTGCAAGACCGCACAGAAACCATTACGCTGGATAAAGATGAACTGGAGAAAAACAAAAACCAGATCATCCAAACGCTGCGCAGCTTTGGTATAGAAATACAACGCATCAGTGCAACAGTAGGGCCTACTGTTACATTGTACGAAATAGTACCGGCAGAGGGTGTACGCATCTCTAAAATCCGCAATCTGGAAGATGACATAGCGCTGAATCTGGCTGCATTGGGCATACGTATCATTGCACCTATTCCGGGGCGTGGTACAATAGGTATTGAGGTACCTAATACCAACAAGCAGATAGTATCTATGCGCACGCTGCTGGCAAGCGAAAAGTTCGCCAAATCGAACATGAGCCTGCCGATAGCTTTGGGCAAAAAGATTGATAACGAGAACTACATAGTAGACCTTGCAACCATGCCACACTTGCTGATGGCGGGTGCTACAGGTCAGGGTAAGTCTGTGGGTATCAACGCTATACTGGTATCGCTGCTGTATAAAAAGCACCCATCACAACTGAAGTTTGTGATGATAGACCCTAAAAAGGTAGAGCTTTCTATATACCGCACTATCGAAAAACACTTCCTTGCAAAACTGCCCAACGAAGAAGAGGCCATCATTACGGATACCAAAAAAGTTATCTATACACTGAATGCACTGTGTATAGAGATGGATAATCGTTATGAATTGCTGAAAGAAGCAGGCGCAAGGAACATTAAAGAATACAACGAGAAGTTTATAGCGCGGAAACTAAACCCGCAACGCGGCCATAAATACCTGCCTTTTATAGTGCTGGTAATAGATGAGTTTGCAGACCTGATAATGACTGCAGGTAAAGAGGTGGAAATGCCTATTGCACGCCTAGCACAGCTGGCACGTGCCATTGGTATACACCTCATAATCGCAACGCAACGCCCGAGTGTGAATGTCATCACAGGTACTATCAAAGCCAACTTCCCGGGTCGTATTGCATTTAAAGTATCTGCTAAGGTAGATAGCCGCACCATTCTGGATGCCGGTGGTGCTGAGCAACTGATAGGACGCGGTGATATGCTTGTATCTTATGGTAGCGAACTGCTGCGCGTGCAGTGTGCGTTTGTAGATACGCCTGAAGTTGAAAAAATTGTTGATTTCATCGGTATGCAACGCGGCTATCCTTCTGCGTTTGAACTGCCTGAATATGAAGGTGAAGATGGAGAGAACGATAAAATCGTTGACCTGACCAACCGCGATAAGCTGTTTGAAGACTGTGCACGCACTGTAGTACAAACACAAAGCGGTAGTACCAGTATGCTGCAACGCCGCTATAACCTTGGCTATAACCGTGCAGGCCGCATCATGGACCAGTTGGAAAGTGCAGGTATTGTAGGCCCTTCTATGGGTAGCAAACCACGCGAAGTGTACTTTAAAACAGAGATGGAACTGGAAGAATTCCTGAGCACATTAAACGACTAAATTCTACACGCATTATGTTAAACTTTTACGCATCGTAAACGTCTTAGCATATAGATAACCTAATTTTACAATCAAAGACTACATAAGAAGAAATGAAAAAGATCCTGAGTTTAAGCATCGTGGCCGTAATGGCGTTGGTACAACCTGTGATGGCACAAGATGCCAAAGCTAAAAGTATACTGGAAGCAGTAAGCAAAAAAGTAAACAGCCTGAAATCGCTGAAGGCAAACTTTGCGCTGCACCTGACAGGCAATGGCGGTAAAGTAAAAGAAACAAAGAAAGGTACTTTCTACATGAAAGGCCCTAAGTACCGTGTTGAAATAGCCGGACAGGAAATAATGTGCGATAACAAAACTGTATGGACGTACATGAAAGCTACCAACGAGGTGCAGGTGAGCAACTACAATGCAAACGAACAAACACTTTCTCCTACAAAACTGTTTACCAATTTCTACGACAAAGAGTATACCTACAAGTATATAGGTACACGCAAAGTAGGCAGCAAAACTTGCGACATCATTGAGATGACACCAAACAACAAAGGCAAACAACTGAGCAAAGTAGAACTGGCTATAGACAATACAAGCACAATAGTTGGTGGTAATGTTTGGGAAAAGAACGGCAATATGTACAAATACGAAGTGAGTGGCTTTACACCAAACGCTACAGTAAACGACGGTATGTTCGCTTTTGACAAAAAGAAATATCCGGGTGTGGAAGTAGTTGATTTACGATAGTCATTACAACACATCTTCAAATAATAAAGGCGGGATTGTTCCCGCCTTTATTATTTGCATCATCTTCTATTGAAAGTGAATACTATCTCGGCAATTCTCTTTCTTCAGCTTTTATCTTTCGACCTTCTATATCTCTGCCGGTAAGGATGGCGGAAGCCGCGCTGCGCAAGTCGTAGTTAAACTCATTATTACCTTCTACATCAATGGTATCTACCGTTGTTTCCACTACTACATTCACGTATTTGTTCTGAATGATCAGGTCTATTTGTTGTTCTGTAATAGGGTAGTCGGCATAGTATTTTTTATCATCAAATGTTGATACTTTACTACACTTCACATCTACCACGCCTTTATGATACATCATGTGTATCTGTAACATAGCGCCTTCTTTCAACATCTTGTCTTCACCAAAGCGATTGTATATACGTATCTGCAAATAATACGCCCCGTTTTTCTTTACAAACCTTTGATCAAAGATGCGTGTACCCTGCTTGTCTCTGTGTCCGATAATACGTCTGAAATCTGTAGCTGTAGTGCCATCGGCAGTTGTAAACAATCTTTGAGAAAATGCCAGTACAGGCAAAAACAAAAGGATAAAACTAATAAGGGTCTTTTTCATAAGTACAGCAAAAGTAAATACTGCATATTGAATATCCATTGCATTAAATAAAAAAAGCCACCGGAGAACCGGCGGCTTTTATGTTTTACCAACATATGAATAAATGCTATTGTTTCACTATCCTTTTCATCAAGCCATTACCGCTTTCATCATTCAGCCCAACTATATATACACCGTATGCATAGCTGCTCATATCTACCTGTGTAGTAGTATTGATTTTCTTTTGCAGTAGTACCTCACCATCCAGGTTATACACAGTTAATGTATAGGCTTTGTCTGCTTTCAGTTGCACTGTCAGGTTATCTCTTACCGGTACAGGATACATAGCTATCATTGCATCCATCTCCTCTACTTCTTTTACAGATGTGGTAGGTGTGTATTGTGTAGCACTACCCGGCACAGTTGTTTTTCCACCTGTCGGCCCTGTATTGCCTGTTTGCAGATTGCCATAGAATGTCGGCCCGATGAAATAAGGATACACAGGCTTCAGGCTTACATCTACTGTAGTGAAGTATGCATACGTACCGTTCGGGTAATCGGGTGTTTTACAAAAGCGTCCGTTGTGGTCATCAAGATGTCCTGAACCAGCTGTGTATTGCCAATCTTCTATAAAGCAACCAATAGGATATTGTGTATTGACCGCAGGGCCGTTTGTACGTGTTGTATAAGACTTTGTAGCGTAGCTTGTCTTCATTCTCGTAATGCCTCCCGTACCATCTGTATTGGCATAGCCAAACGGGCCGTATATCGGATAACCATCCCAAGCATACCCTACTATCGGTGAATGCTTTGAACTATCCCAATCGTGCAGGGCAAGATTATCGAAGTGGTGATGATACATCTGGTCGGGCGTACTGTGACCGTTGTATGCGTCCATGTCATTACCTTCAAAATAATATGCCAGCCTGTTCCATACACCTGCATTGTTGTAAGACTGTGCATCGCCGGGATGGAAGAAAACAGAACCATCATACATCACCCCCAATTGTCCGCCTTGTACACTAGGCCCTGTGCTTGCAGGTGTTTGTGTGCGTGGCAGCGACCATACTGCCTGCAGGTCTTTCGCATTGTTTACAGAAACGCCGTCTTTGTAATAATTGGGCACACCACTTGTCTTCACATACACGATAGATGTTGTGTAATACACAGCTTCCACATCTGTAAGAATGTTGTTGTATTTATTGTTGGTAGTATTGAACCACCACTTGGTTATCATCGGGTCTGTAACGGCTTGCGCTCCTGCATAGCCTGCATACAGCAACATAAGAGCGAGTAAAGATTGTTTCTTCAACATAGCTTCAGTTTTAGTGTTCTTTTCAGAACTGTTTGCATGTATAGACGTCGGGCATATTACAATCCTTCGCTTGTTTCGAAATTATTTTTCGGATAGCTGAATGCGGGGTTGCTTACATAGCGCTTATCATTCAGTGTCATCAGAAATGCCATCAGAAAAAACTTGTCATCGTTGGTAAGGTAGATGCCCCGCTGCAACTGCGGCGACAGGCTTGGTGTATGCTGTATACCCATCACATAATGATTCAGTACCTGCCCCAGATTTTTAAATCTGCCATCGTGCATATATGGGTAGGTGTACTTCAGGTTGCGCAGCGTGGGCACTTTAAACTTCAGTGAGTCGGCAGCTTGTATTGATATCGCCATTCTGCCTTTATCGTTCAGTGTGTTATCTACATACAGCCCGTTGTTCTCGTAGCTATTGTTGGTAAATAATGGTTCTGCATGGCAGGATGAGCAATGTGTTTTATAAAGCGTATAGCCTTTCTGCTCATGTTCTGTAAACGCTGCAGTGCCGCGCATTACACTATCGTAGCGTGCATTGTTGCTAACCAGTGTGAGCATGAATTGCGAAAGCGATAACAACAGCTTTTGGCCTGTAACAACAGAATCGCCAAAGGCTTTGTAGAACAATGCAGGATAGCGTTTGCTGCGTTGCAGTTTACGAATGACATCGGGGAGTTTTTCATCCATCTCCAACGGATTGGTAATGGGGGCCAATGCCTGCACATCCAGATGATTCACTGCACCATCCCACATGAATGTTTTGCTCCAGGCAAGATTCATGAGTGCGGGAGAATTGCGTGTGCCGATGCGATTGTCGATACCATGACTAAGGTCGTGATCTACGTGTGTAAAGGCATTGTACTGCGAATGACAACTAGCACATGAGATGGTACTATCGCGCGAAAGAACAGGGTCGTAGAACAACATCCTGCCCAATTCAATCTTGTTTTGTGTCAGCGGATTTTTGCTGAAATCGTACACAGGTTTTGGCCAGCCTTTGGGTACGGCAAACTGCAGCTTCTCTGTACGGAAAGCGAGTAAACCCACTGCAAGCAGCATACATGTTATGACCATCAGCTTCCTCACCTGCCAGCTATTTTTATGACCGATGCCAGTTGCCTTGCCAGTTGCACAGCCTCTGTACCCGGGCTCATGATGGTATTTTGCCTGCGCAGGTCTGTCTGCTGCACCCACATATCTAAGGGTATCTCTATCGTCATTTCGTTGGGGGCATATGTGTTTTGCAGTGTTACCTGTACCAGTGCATTGTCTTTGCCCGCATAGCCACCTATATGAAACTGAAACTCGTTGCGGCGGGTATTACAAAGCGGGCTGCTACCCTCTATCTTGAAATTGATATAACCACTCTGCCATGCCCAATACATGCCTTTTTCGGGGTCTAAATCGCCGCTGTGGGCACCCGAAACACTCATTACACTATCTACCCCCAATGCAAAACGAAGCTCGTAATACTTGGGTATTTGCGGCAAAAGCACATTCATCGTCTGTGGCTCTGCCATATCTATCAGGTGGTAGGGGTTGGCATCGCGGTACACTTCTTTGCCCTTTACCGCCAGCGATATATGCGACACATAACACCTGAAACTGCTGAACTGAAGGCTATCGCCCGAGGGTAGCTTGTAGTAGGTGCCAGCCGCTATGGGCTGATGCCCCCATGTGGGTACAAAATGCAGTAGCAGGTTTTGCCCCGTGGCAGCCAATGGCGCACAGAACAAACATAACCATACCAGGAAACGCAACTGCATATACGGGTGTTTTACTCAATATACAGACGTTATCGGGATAGTTTTCCTTCGGGGGGAGGAAGATATATTACTGACTACATGCTATAACATAGCCTACCAACATCAACAAACAACACAACACACATCCTGTACTGTTGCTGTTATTATCTGTTATATACTCTTCTTTACTGTACTATCCTCTCCTTGGTAAGGGTTTGGTATACCACTGGTTAACCACTGGCATACCAACCGTATGTAAGTGATTGATTGTGAATGGGTATGGTGATTGCTGAAATTTCAGTATATGTATGAAATGAAAAAACCTGTCCAAAAAGACAGGTTCTCCCTTCAAGGTGGCATGGTTGCGGTGGTTTACCGCTGCGCTTATCGCCAAACGGGTCTTGTGGTTTGTGCCCGTGTTTGTTTTTTATTTTTTGAGTACTGATGCAAAGCTGTTTATTGCATTACATCATCAGTAGGTACAAGGCAATTACTCCCATTACTAATCCCACTGCCAGTTCAACATTTTTCAGTGTCTTGCTCATAAGCATAGATTTTTTAAAGTGTTAAGCAATACAATACACATAGCCATTGGCCATCTCTTTTGTCTCTATCCCTTATTGTTTGCAGAACGACTATAAAAACCTGTATGGGAATTTATGTGTCCTCTATATGTACTCTTAATTCTCTCTGTTACAAATGTAATCAGAAATTTGATAAAAAAAACCCGTCTTATAACGGGTTTTTTATTAAAATATTAATTGTTGGTACAACAATAGCCGCTGCTATTAGTTAATACCTGCGGTTTCTACCTCTTTAGCAATTTTCTTCACCAGTCCTTGCAATACATTACCCGGGCCTACTTCTGTAAATTTAGCCGCACCATCTGCCACCATGTTCTGCACACTCTGTGTCCAGCGTACAGGCGCAGTCAGTTGATTAATAAGGTTTTGCTTGATGCTCGCAGCATCTGTATATGGCTTTGCATCTACGTTCTGATACACAGGGCATATCGCATTACCAAATGTAGTAGCCTCTATGGCTGCCTGCAGTTCTTCGCGTGCAGGTTCCATCAGCGGCGAGTGGAATGCACCACCTACCTGCAGTACCAGTGCGCGTTTAGCACCCGCAGCTTTCATCTGCTCGCATGCAATATTGATACCGTTAATGCTACCGCTGATAACCAATTGGCCGGGGCAGTTGTAGTTGGCAGCTACCACTACTTCGTCTGTAATGCCTGCACATACTTCTTCCACCTTTGCATCTTCAAGGCCCAATACCGCAGCCATTGTAGATGGGTTGATTTCGCAAGCGCGTTGCATAGCAGCCGCACGTTTTGCCACCAGCCTCAGGCCATCTTCAAAAGACAGTACTTTGTTAGCTACCAGTGCGCTGAATTCGCCCAGTGAGTGGCCTGCTACCATATCAGGCGTCAGGCCCGGTGTGGTAAGGAATAGTATGGTGCTGTGCAGGAATACCGCGGGTTGTGTTACTTTGGTTTGTTTCAGGTCTTCGTCTGTACCACTGAACATGATGTCTGTAATACGGAAGCCCAATATCTCGTTGGCTTGTTCAAAATACTCCTTTGCCAGCGAGCTGGATTCGTACAGGTTTTTACCCATGCCTGAAAACTGTGCCCCTTGTCCGGGAAATACAAAAGCGTGCTTCATATACTATAATGGATATTTCTCAGCGGCGAAAGTAGTAATTAATGGTCGATTCGCTGAATAGTTGACAGGTAGATTGATAAAACGCTATAAAAAAACCCTATATCCGAATTAAGTAATCAGCAAGGCTGCTAATCGGCTACAGCGTAAATTTGCATTATGAATTGGATTGATTTATCGAACGAGGCACAACTGGAAACAATCAAACAGGAAAGCGCGACACAACCTGTTGTAATCTTTAAACACAGCACCCGCTGCAGCATCAGCGTAATGGCAAAGAACAGGCTGGACAAGTCTGCAGAGCCCGAGGGTATCAAATTCTACTATCTCGACCTGTTGCAACACCGCAATATATCTAACAAAATAGCCGAGGATTTTCATGTACACCACGAAAGCCCGCAGGTACTGCTGATAAAAAACGGCGAATGCATCTATGATGAAAGCCACAACGGCATCTATCTGGATGAAATTGTAGAACAGGCGAGTAATTGATTGGCTGATGTTATGATTAGCTAATTAGCTGATGCGCTACCAGAGGAATTCAGACAACAATACAACAGACCACTGAATTATCAAATCATCAGCTAATTATCACATCAGCTAATCAGCTAATATTAAATAGTCTTCCCTTTCCATCGGCCTGTACGCAGGTACAGAAAGCTGATGATGAATAGTGTAGTCCAGTATACAAATTCGGAGCCCCAAGCCCATGCCAGTGGCAATCTTGCACGCTCTATAAATATGTAGCAATATACCAGGTAGATACCCACACAGGTAACCTCTATAAACAGGTTTATCATAGTATTGCCCGTACCTACTACACCATTGAACAATACGGTAGACAGCGACATGATAAGTGTAGCCAGTACTATCAGGCGCAGGCTTGGCAAAGACATGGCTATCAGCGATGCATCGTCTCTGTAAAGCGCCAAAAACTCTGCAGGAAACACCAGCAGCGGTACACATATCACCGCCGTACACAGCAGGCTCAGCTTGGCTATTTTGGTTATTACAGGTATCACCTCATTTTGCTTGCCCTGCCCTATTACATTGCTCACCAGTGTATTGCAGGTACTGGCAAAAGCCCATGTTACCACACTCACCACACCAAACACACTACGCAGTATCTGCGATGCTGCCAGCTCCCGCTGCCCCAGATGCTCTACAAATATGAAGAACACCTGCCAACCACCAATGCTGAAGAGGTATTGCACTATTAATGGTGCAGATACATTGAGGCTGCGGCGTGCCAGTGCCGTATCGAAATTGGATGTTGTGAATACGGGAAACTGCCTGTACATCCTGCCGAAGTAGAAGATGCCACACATTACCAACGCATACACAGCCTCTGCTATTACAGATGCCAGTGCAGCACCATTCAGCCCCATAACAGGCAGGCCCGCTTTGCCGAATATGAAAAGATAATCGAGGATGATATTGGTAGCCGTACCTGCCAGCGAACCATACATCAGGAATTTAGAACGCCCTGTAGAAATGTAAAATGCATTCATCAACTGCACCAGCAACAAAAACGGTATACCCCAAATGCGTATATACAGATAGTTGATACTGCTTACCACATGGCTCTGTTCGTGCAGGCTCAGTTCAAAGATGAAAGGTGCCAGCCACATAGCAAGCATCATCAGCACCATAGATGATATTACCCCCAACATCAGGCCGTTGGTCAGTGTTTTACCAAGCCCTGCATCATCGCCCTCGCCACCACGGCGCGCCATCTGTGCCTGTATACCACTGTTCAGCCCATAACCTATCATACTCATGATGAGGTAGAACACCCCCGTAAGCCCGTTCACTGCCAACTCCCTTTCTCCCAGCCTGCCGAGGAAGGCGGTATTGGTAAGAAAATTAAGTTGCGGAATAAGGATGGCAAGCGATATGGGCGCCGCCAGTTTTATAATGCCTCTGTTGGTAACTGATAGTTGCACAATCTGTAATATCTGAAAACAAGCTACAAATAATATTATTTCACCCTATGACAATATCCGTAAGTATTTCAAAGGAATACAAACACCTTTTGATACAAACAATATGGTGTAAGTGTCGCAAATTTACCCTATAATTGTGTGCTTTTCTATGTCTGACGTTACAAATAGTGGATTCAATCAGCAGATTTATAAGGTGCACAATGGCGATAGCCTTGTGTCGCAGGTAGCACGTATTATCATCGTGCTGACACCTCGTAGTATCACAACCGCAGGCTTCAGCGAGCCGGGCGATTTGCTGATGATAAGCCACAACGACTACAAGAAAAGCCTGCCTCCGTGGATTATCGATTTCTTTGAACACGAATTCCTGAACGATAAACTGCTGAACGCACCACACAAAGTAATATCTGCCTTTGTTGCTACAGACAAGGCTATGCTGATACCTGAAATACTGTTTAAAGAACAGGAAGCAGACAAATGGGTAAGGCAACTGCACTTTGTTGAGAAGAGCGAAATAATGAGCACCTTCCACCTTCGCGAAGACAAAGCACACTACATGTATGCATGGCCTGCAGCCATCAAAAGCCTGATAGGCCGCTACTTCAGCAAAGCGAAAGTACTGCCGTTCTCAGCATACCAGTTTTACAAACCATTCAAGTCTGAGTGTTCGCTGCAATGCGCTGTTACAAACGAACAGGTATTTGCAACACTATACAAGAATCGCAGCCTGCATTGGCATCAGGTATTCAATTACCAAACAGCAGAAGATATTGCTTACCAGATAAAACATCTGTGTCAGCACCACAACATACACGAAAGTGAACTTGCGCTGCAATGCACAAATGCCAATCGCAATCTGGCAGGTATTGTTACAGAGCTATCTCAATACTTCCCTGAACTGAAAGACGGTACAGGTAATGTACCATCGAACGACCGCAGCTGGACGGGGACGATATACTTACTACAACAGCTATACGCATGCGCATTGTAGGTGGCGAGTTTAGCGGCAGGCGTTTTACACCGCCAACCAATACACCTGCTCGTCCTACTACAGATGTAGCTAAGGAATCTCTTTTTAATATTCTGGATAATCTGATTGATGTAGAAAACGTCAAAGCGCTCGACCTGTTTGCAGGTACAGGCAGTATCAGCTACGAGCTGGCATCGCGCGGAGCAGCGGATATAACGCTTGTAGAACGTGACCCCGGCAATCTTACCTTCATTAAGAAGACGGCTGCTACTTTGGGCATCACAGAAAGGTTGACAATAGTACGCGGAGATGTATTTAAGTTTTTGCAGAAATGCACGGAACAATACGATTTCATCTTTGCAGACCCACCATACGCATTAGACAATATAGACGATATACCGATGCTGGTATTTGAGAAAAACATACTGGCACCGGGAGGCATATTTGTGCAGGAACACGCACAGCGAAACGACTATCAAAAACATCCTAACTTTATACGGATGAAAAACTACGGGACAACCGTATTTACTTTCTTCAAACAACCAAGCGAATAGACTATGCAACGCATCTGCTTATTTCCAGGCACGTTCGATCCCATTACACTCGGGCATGTAGACGTCATCAAGCGTTCTGTTTCTTTGTTCGATAAGATGATTATCGCTATCGGCAAAAACTCGCAAAAAGCACCGATGTTCACTATAGAACAACGCATTGAATGGATTGAGGAAATTTTTAAAGACTATCCGCAAATAAGCGTTACCAGCTATTCGGGCCTTACCATCAATTTCTGTAAAGAAGTAGGTGCACAGTATATGATACGCGGTATACGCTACATATCTGATTTTGAGTATGAGAAAGCGATAGCAGACATGAACCGCATGTTGATGCCCGAAGTGGAAACATTGTTCCTGACATGCGCGCCTGAATACTCTACTATATCATCTACTATCGTTCGCGATGTGATACGCAACAACGGCGATGTAAGCAAGATAGTACCGAAGGAAGTGAGGTTTTAATACTCTCCTTTTCTCCCCATTACCTTAGCACGCACATAGCGCTGTGTTTCTTTCTGCAATAGTTTTATCAGCAGGTAGATGATGATACCATCATCTACCCAACCTAATACAGGTACCCAGTCAAAATCGAAAGGGAGCAGCACGTACATGGCACCTATCAACAACAGCCACTTGCTCAATCCCGACATATGATAACTACCGTTCCATGTATCTTTTATCATACACCACATGGTCTTACGGTTCTTTATCAACTGCCAACCTGTGTGTATGTTGCTTGATTTTCTTATTTGTGTAACCCTCGCCATCATCCGCTCCTTTTACACAAAATTACCCCTGCTAATGTTGAGGGGGTGTTAAGGAATAGCTTATGTAACGTTAAAATGACGCCTATTGATAAGTGATGTAAAGCACCGCCCACAGAGAAGCGGCAGAGATAGCCAGCCACAACAATACACCTTGCAGAAAAGGACGTGCACCCACAGAGCGGATTGCCTGTTTTGACATACCTGAACCAATGAAGAACAATGTGAGCTGCAGCCCTGCCTTCGCAATACGCACCAGAGCATCGCTGAGTGCACCGGACTGTAGAAAATACGTATTAACAAGCATTGCCAGCATATACAGTCCTATAAACCACGGTATTTTAATACTTGTGTTTTTCGATTTGTAGAGAAATGCAATGAGCATGGCAACAGGTATTATCCATAGCGTACGCAGCATTTTGATGGTGGTAGCAATACCCAGTGCTTCTTTGCCATACGCACCGGCAGCACCTACTACAGAGCTGGTATCGTGTATGGCAATAGCGCTCCATACACCAAACTGCTGTTGCGATAAATGCAAAGCATGGCCTATAACGGGGAATATAAATAAGGCAATAGCATTCAGTATAAATACCACACCCAGAGACACTGACATTTGTTGCTCCTCGGCTTCTACCACAGGCGATACCGCCGCAATGGCACTACCGCCACATATTGCTGTACCCGATGAAACAAGCACCGATATTTTATTATCTGTCTTTAGCAATTTACCCAACAACAAACCCAGTGCGAACGTACCCGCAATAGAGACAACAGTAAACAGAATACCTTGTTTGCCCGCCTCCATGGCTGTATTAAAATTCATACCGAAACCGAGTAGCACTACGCAGGTACGCAACAAATAGCCCGATGCTTTTTTACTAAATTTGGTAAATGGATTGCCGATAGCCAATGCTACAACAATACCCATAAACAAGGCCAACGGAGCGCTGCACCAAGGGCTGACCGAAAATACAGCAAGTAATATGTAAATAGCTTTGCGAGCCTGTTCGTTCATGAATGGCAAAAGTAATCAAACATTCAACCTTGTGCTGTAAATATGTGGTAGCTTGGTATACCTAATAGAACTACCACCTGAAGCCCGCTTCTGTAAGTACTTCGCGGATGGCCTCGTATGATTTGTAAACCACACCACGCAAATCGCGTTCTGCTATCCAGCTTGCTTTTTCAATATTTTCTTCTGCCTGCGGGGCAAGTGTATCTGTATTGCTGCCTTGCATCTTGTACCATGATGTACATTTCAGCAGGCTTTGTCCGTTTTGTGTATAAACGTGGTAAGTATCGCAGATTTTATCTTTCAGTTTCAGCTTGGTAAGGCCTGTTTCTTCACTCACTTCGCGCACCGCACATTCCGCTATTTCTTCACCATCATCGCGCTTGCCTTTGGGCAGGTCCCACTTGCCGCGCCTGTATATCATCAGCACTGCACCATCTTCATTTATCACCACACCGCCACCTGCATCTATCGGCTCGTATAGCTCATACAATTGCTCCTGCAAAGAATTGGGCGAAATATCCTCTATAATGGCTCCCAGCGTGCCCGCTTTTTCCAGATGTTGCAACGCCAGTCTGAAATTGCGGCTGAAAGCACCCACAAACTGCATATACCCCCCTGCTATAGCATGGCTTTCAACATAGCTGCGGGCGCTTGTTGTCAGTATCAGGGGCTTGTTATTAACGTATATTTTTTGTGTGAACATCTGCTGCCTTAGTTTGTAAACTTATGTATTTGACGTAGGTTTGAGCGGTTATGAGTACACAAAAACATTTCGCCGAAAAACTGCTGCAAATTAAAGCATTGCAGATAAACCTGCAAAAGCCTTACGTATGGGCTTCCGGCTGGAACTCTCCGGTATATTGCGATAATCGCAAAGTGTTGTCTTACCCATATGTGCGCGATTTCGTGAAAAGCGAGCTGGCAAACATGGTACTGGAGCATTTTCCTGATGCAGAAGTGATAGCAGGCGTGGCTACTGCGGGCATAGCACATGGTGTTATGGCTGCAGATTTGTTGAAGCTGCCTTTCATCTACGTACGCAGTAAGCCGAAAGAGCACGGCATGGGCAACCAGATTGAAGGCTATATGGAACCTGGCAAGAAGGTAGTCGTGGTGGAAGATTTGGTATCTACCGGCAAAAGCAGCCTTCAAGCTGTTGATGCTATCCGCGCTGCAGGTGGTGAGGTGATAGGTATGTGCGCATTATTTACCTATGGTTTCAATGCGGCGGCAGAAGCTTTTCAACAAGCAAATGTACCACTGCATACCATCAGCAATTACAATGCACTGATGGAAGTAGCAGAAGAACAAAAACTGATAGCGTCTGAGCAAAAGGCATCGCTTGAGCAATGGCGTGTAGACCCTGCAAGCTGGGGTAAATAGTTGCATCTGTTGACTTGTTGATTAGTTGATTTGTAATAGATCATCTTCAACAAGTCGACACATCAACAAATCATCAAACACATGTACTGGCTACAACTGATAAGGTGGAAAAATCTGGTGATTGTATTCCTTACACAATTGCTGGCTTGGGCATGCGTTATATTGCCAATAAAAGGTTATAGCAATATCCCACTACTTCTCAGTTCGGAATATTTTCTTTTACTCTCGTTATCTACCGTACTCATTGCAGCTGCAGGCTACATCATCAACGACTACTTCGATATCAAAATCGACATCATCAACAGGCCTGAGAAACTGGTATTGGAGAAAAGAATACCATTGAAGTTTGCCATTGTGATGCACAGTGTGCTGAATGTAACTGCGCTCATTATGGCAGCATATGTAGCACGTGCTGCCGGGCACTACAGCCTGCTGGCATTGCAACTTGCATGTACCATACTACTCTGGTTCTACTCTACCCATTTCAAAAAGCAGTTTATGATTGGCAATGTTGTGGTAGCAATACTTACAGCACTTACCATCGTAACGCTGATGCTGTATGAACCGGGACTGAGAGCATTATCTGCCGAGGCTGCATTTATTGCAACTACTACCAATAAAATACCAAACCCTGTATGGGTATTGGGCATCTATACCTGTTTTGCTTTTACCCTCACATGGATGCGCGAGATAGTGAAAGACATGGAAGATTTTAAAGGTGATGCGCAGGAAGGTTGTATTACCATGCCTATACAATGGGGATTGCTACGCTCTGTAAGGTTTACACAGGCACTTGGTGTTATTGCCATCGTACCACTGATAGTTGGCGCTGTAAAACTCATCAATGCCAACTGGATTGTGTTGGGTATATACACCATCGTTTTACTTGCACTTCCTATTATTGTATGGATGTATTACCTGCCTAAAAAAGCTACATCTATACACTACCACACCATGAGCCGATGGCTGAAATTCATTATGCTATCGGGCATAGGTTCATTGATTATCTACTATTTTCAGGCACATGCATAAGATTATACTTGCTTCACAATCGCCACGCCGCAAACAATTGATGGAGCTGGCAGAATTACAATTCGACATCATTATAGCCGATGTTGATGAAACAAATCCACCGGGCATGCAGGGTGACCTAGTGCCAGAGTATCTTGCTAAAAAGAAAGCCGCAGCAATAGAAAAGCAAGTGCACGATGCAATAATAGTAGCCGCAGACACAGTTGTATTGCTGGATCATGAAATTCTCGGCAAACCTAAAGACGAAGCCGATGCTATCAACATCCTTACTAAACTATCCGGCAGAAAGCATGAGGTGGTAACTGGGGTGTGCATGCAACAAGGACAAAAACAAATCAGCTTCTCTACTGTAACTGAAGTTTATTTTCGTCCGCTGACGCAAGAGCAGGTAAAACACTATGTAAGCAATTACAAACCATACGACAAAGCAGGTGCTTATGCCATACAAGAATGGATTGGTATGATAGGTATAGAAAAAATAAATGGTGACTATTACAACGTAATGGGCCTGCCGATTGGCGAAGTGGTGAAAAGACTGAACCGGGAGTTTACAGATTAATCAATTGCACTAAAGAACGGCCAACATCGCTACCTAACGCCACACCCATACCACCCATTCGGAAAGCGCCATATATTCTATTTGAAAATGCTTGTACTATCGGCTGCTTGGTTTTACCAAAAGCCATGATGCCTGCCCAACGTTGTGCAATAGTGAAATCTGTATCAGGCAGTATTACTGTTCTTAGTTTTTCTTCCAGGTCTTTTTGTATCAGTTCTGTAAGGGAAAAATCTGTGGTTGCTTCTCTTTCAAAATCGAGATTTCTACCGCCACCAAACAACACTCTACCGTCTATTTCACGGAAATAATAGTAGCCTTTGTCAAAATGATACACACCTTTAAACTTCAACCCCTGTATAGGTTCTGTAATTACAACCTGTCCACGCCCCGGCACTACATCCACATCTGGTAATAGCTGTTTTGTAAATGCATTGGTACAGATAGATAGTGTATAACATTGCAATCGCAGCACTTCATCTCTTACAGGGTCTGCCACTTGCACCACTACCTGCTTCTCCTCTTCATCAAATCTGCATACTTCTGCCCCTGTTTTTATCTCTATGCCTTTTGCCAGTGCATAGTTTGTCAATACACGCATCATCATACCACTATGTAGCTCTCCTTCACAAGTATTCTCAACCAATGCCTTCACCGCTTGCTTACCAAAACCCAAAGCACTTATCTTATCGTTCACTAATTTAAATGCCGGCTGCTTTGTTACAGGTAGCAGGAGATTGTTGATGTAATCTATTTTATCGAGCGCTGGCAATTCATTATCACCTATCAGTTCATAACTACCATTGCTTTTATAACCTATAGCTGCATCTCCCAACCTGTTACGCAGCAATTCAAGGCCACGCTTACGCCAATCATATAGCTTCACAATCTCTGCTTCGTTTGTATACTGACTATCATCCAGTATTTCTGTAAGGCTGCCCATGCAAGCAAATCCCGCATTGCGGCTGCTGGCACCAGTTGGCAGCAAGCCACGCTCCAGCACCAGTACCGATTGTGATGGATATTTTTCTTTCAGTTCAATAGCAGTACTAAGGCCTACAATACCCGCACCTATTACAATATGATTATAACTGACGAAACTTTGTTGCTCCCAATAACTTAGCATAATTACAAATGTGCAAATTATTCGCTAATCCCGTAAATTGCCAATATGAAAAGGTTTTTGTCGATACTGTTATGCGTATTCTCTTTCAGTGTTAATGCACAATTGGCGGACACATCATATACACTGGACATTAATGGTTGTTACATATATACCCTAAATGCATTTGCTAAAGGAACTGATGGGCTTGAAAAACTTAATAAGAAAACATTACCCAAAAATGCTAAAGAAGTGTATATCTCCAGACAATACTTCAGTGCAGGCTTGCCTGTTAATGCAGGAGACCTTTTCATTCACTATGAAGACATAGTAGGAGAAGCAAATAAACTATATACAATACAGCAAGAAAAAAGAGCAGCGTTCATATATATGACCGAACTATCAATATCTGCAGATACATGCCACCTCTGGTTGATACCGATTATTCTTAGAAAAAACAACACAGAAGTGGAAGTAGACTATCCTAGCAGGGGCTGTAGACTTAACTATCAAGTAAACAGAGAAACCGGCAAACTTCGTTATGCAAATACTGTTTGCCCACCAGCAAAAAAAGAAGACTAATATGCGTTTACTATTAGCATTCCTGCTATTACCAATGTTAGTTTGGGGACAATCTGCCCAAACAGTAGAAATGTGGCAAGAGCAAGACTGCTACAAACACATGCTATACATGTTGACTGCTGCAAAAGGCAAGCTCAACGATACCTGCAGCATTCTCATAGCTCCTACAGCTAAAGATATATACATCCTAAAGACAGACTACATCCAATCGCTGCCCGATACTGCAAATGGCTACCGCATACATCTTATAGATGCAGACAGCAGCCAAAAAATGTTGTACAACCTTCAAAAAGAACAGCATATACAGATACCAATATTCTACTTTGCGAAATGGTACCACTACCTTGAATACTATCAGTATTGGGTAATGCCTGTAATGGCTAAGAAAAAGAAACTGCAATACGGTAATCAGGCATTGAAATTCCATTATTTCTACCGTCAGGACCTGTCCAAATTTGAGTTTACAAAGATAGAATGCACAAGCTGGTAGCGCTTTTCAGATAGTACTGGCATACATTTTCCATTCCTGTATGCGTTTTCGTACTTTTGGCATCCCATTTATATATAACATAGCATGGAATACGCGTTTAGTACCATTGAAAAGAAGTGGAAAAAGTACTGGCAAGACAATAATGTATATCGTGTAAGCAACGATAGCAGCAAACCTAAATATTACATACTCGATATGTTTCCGTACCCGAGTGGTGCGGGGCTTCACGTAGGCCACCCGCTCGGCTACATTGCATCAGATATCTATGCGCGCTACAAACGCATGAAGGGCTTTAATGTATTGCACCCGATGGGTTTCGATGCATTTGGCCTGCCTGCAGAGCAATACGCACTGGAAACAGGACAACACCCTGCCGTTACAACTGAAAAGAATATTGCGCGATATAAAGAACAGTTGGACAATATTGGCTTCTGTTACGACTGGGAACGCGAAGTGCGCACCAGCGAGCCCAACTATTATAAATGGACGCAATGGATATTCCTGCAACTGTTTCATAGCTGGTATGACCGTAAGCAACAGAAAGCTCGTACTATAAAAGACCTGATTACCATCTTTGAAAAAGAAGGCAATACCAACAACGCATGCCCTGATGACGATAAGCTTTGCTTTGATGCGAAAGCATGGGCAGGCATGAGTGAAAAAGAAAAGCGCGATACATTGATGAAGTACCGCCTTGCCTTTCAGGGATATGCAGAAGTATGGTGGTGCGAGGCATTGGGTACTGTATTGGCAAATGACGAGGTAGTGAATGGTGTGTCTGAACGTGGTGGCCACCCTGTTATCCGTAAGCAGATGCGCCAGTGGTTTTTGCGCATCACAGAGTACGCAGACCGCTTGCTGACAAGTCTTGACAAACTGGAATGGAGCGATGCAATGAAAGAAATGCAGCGCAACTGGATAGGCAAGAGCAATGGTGCTGAAGTCCGTTTTGATGTACAGGGTTTTGCAGATAAATACATCACAGTATTTACTACACGCCCCGATACCATATTTGGTGTAGACTTTATGGTACTGGCACCAGAGCACGACCTGGTAGATACCATTACAACAGCTGAACAAAAAGAAGCAATAACAGAATATAAGAAATACGTACAAAGCCGCAGCGAACGCGAGCGCATGGCGGAGGTGAAACAAGTGACAGGCTGCTTTACGGGAGCCTATGTCACACATCCTTTCACGCGCAAGCAAGTGCCTATTTGGATATCTGAATATGTATTGGCAAGTTATGGCACAGGTGCTATCATGGCGGTGCCAAGTGGCGATGACCGCGACCATGCATTTGCCAAACATTTTGAAATACCGATAACAAACATATTTGGCAGTAATTACAACGGAGAGGCTGCATACACCGATAAAACCGGCACGCTTGAAAACAGTGGTTTCCTGTCGGGCATCGATTTATCTAAAGCAATAGACGTAGCCATACGTGCTATTGTAGATGCAGGTATCGGTAAGGCAAAAGTGAACTTCAAAATGCGCGATGCAGGTTTCAGCCGCCAACGCTATTGGGGCGAACCATTCCCGATTGTATACGTAAATGGCATACCATACGCAACAGACGAAATAGAAAATGGTGGCAACCTGCCTGTAGAACTGCCTATGGTAGAAAACTACAAGCCGGGCCCTGAAGGCGAAGGGCCGCTTGCCAATGTAACAGAATGGGTAACTACTGATAAAGGCACACGCGAAACGAATACCATGCCCGGCTATGCCGGTAGCAGTTGGTACTTCCTGCGCTATATGGACCCGAAGAATGATGTTGAATTTGCAAGTAAAAGTGCTACAGACTACTGGCGAGAGGTAGACCTGTATATAGGTGGTACTGAACACGCAGTAGGACACCTGCTCTACAGCCGCTTGTGGACAAAAGTATTGCACGACCTTGGCCACATCAGCTTTGAAGAACCGTTTAAGAAACTGGTGAATCAGGGGATGATACAGGGTAACTCAAGATTTATATATCGTCTTACTCTCATTAATAACACTAAAGAACAAAAACCTTTAGAATTTCCTGTATTCATATCGCATTCATACAGAAATCAATTTGTCCATAACACGATATCACATGAAGAATTAATTAAAACGATAAACAAATTCGCAAATGAATCTGGGACAGAATATGAAATTCCATTTGACAATGACTATAAAATACACGTTAACCCATTGCATGTAGATATTAGCTTTGTTGATGGAGTGCAATTAGACATTGAAAAATTAAAGCAATCAAAATCAGAATACAATAATGCTATTTTCGTTCTGGAAGATGGTAAATACATCTGCGGTGCAGAGGTAGAAAAAATGTCGAAGTCGAAATACAATGTTGTAAATCCTGATGATATTGTAGGAGATTTTGGCGCAGATACATTCCGTATGTACGAGATGTTCCTAGGTCCGATAGATGTAAGCAAGCCGTGGGAGCAAAAAGGCATTGAAGGCGTGCACCGCTTCATCAAAAAAATGTGGCGTTTGTATGCCGATGAGCAAACGGGCTGGATTGTAACAGACGAAGCAGCTACCGATGCAGAGCTGAAACTGCTGCACAAAACCATTAAGAAAATTGGTGACGATATAGAACGTTTCTCATTCAATACTGCCGTTAGTCAGTTTATGATTTGTGTAAACGAACTGACATCACTCAATTGCCACAAGCGTGCTATACTGGAACCATTGACTGTATTGATAACACCATTTGCACCACACCTTGCAGAAGAGCTTTGGCAAAACTGTTTTGGCAATACAGCTACAGTACTCGATGCTCCATTTCCTGCATACGATGAGAAGTATACAGTAGATAACAGCAAAGTATATCCTGTTGCAGTAAATGGTAAAACACGCGCCGAAATGGAATTTGCACTGGATATGGAACAGGCAGCACTGGAAGCTGCAGTACTTGCAGACGAAACTATTCAGAAATGGATGGAAGGCAAGCCTGTTAAAAAATTCATTTATGTAAAAGGCAAGATGATAAACGTAGTTGTATAACTACATTATACTCAACGATATAAATGCCCTGTGTTTTACAGGGCATTTTCTTTTTTAACAAATGGCTGCATCATTGCAGCTCTTTAAGATATTATTAAGAACTATCGGCACAGTATTTTCAAGACATACTACGAACCAAAACTGATAATTATGAAACGTTCAGGAATCGTAGTACTGTTTGCAGTTCTTTGCACATTTACTTTCGCATCGTGCAAAAAAGATTATACATGCACATGTACTACCACGGTAGGCAACGCATCTTCTACAAAGGTTTATGACCTTAACAATCAGACACTACGCGACGCAGATGATGCCTGCGAACGCTACGAAGGCAGCACGGCCATCAGTACCACTACGTGCCATCTTTAATTAATTTCCGGCAGTAACAACATACCTGCAGGCAATAACAATTTGCCTTGCGGGTATGTTTTGCATTTACAAAGCCACTAACTTTGCAACGCTATGAGTAAAAGGACTACAACCATCATACTGGTATCATTCTTCATTGTGTTTGCGGCAGTGTTTATGACGTACTATTACACACAAACACGCGATTTGCCCAAAAAATTACCGATACTGGGGAATCCGGGCCACAGAGTAAGCGACTTCTCATTCACCAACCAGGATGGCAAAACTGTAACACTTGCCAATGTAGATGGTAAAATCCGTGTGGTTAATTACTTCTTCACTACTTGCAAAGGTATTTGCCCACGTATGAATGAGAATATGACCAAAGTGTATCAGGCATATCGTGGTAATAATGATATCCTTATCCTTTCTCATACAGTAGATCCTAAGAAAGATACGGTAGGAGCAATGAAGGCATATAGCATGCATTTTGATGCAGACCCTAACCAGTGGATGTTCCTGACAGGAGACAAAAAAGCCCTGTATGAAATGGCACGCGATGAATATCTGGTAACAGCGGTAGACGATACTGCTACTGCCGACATCAATTCAGACTTTATTCACTCAGAGCGTTTTATACTGGTAGATAAAGGTGGCCGCATCCGCGGACAGTATGATGGGTTGAACGCAGGTGAAGTAAATCAACTGATAGGCGACATCAAAGAATTGCTGAAAGAAGAATAAGGGCTCTATACATTCATAGCAAGCCCCAACAACAACCATCCCACCACTACATAGGGCGATGGTATTTTGGTAAACATCAGGATAGAAAAAGTAATAACAGCTACTACCACATTGGTCCATTCAAAAGGTATAGCCTGAAAAAGCACTATGCCCGATGCCCATATAATACCTACAATCGCCGCATTGATACCCTCCAGCGCGCGGAAGATGATAACATGTTGCTTCAAGTGCTGATAAACAGGAAACAGGAATAGCAATAACAACGTACTTGGCAAGAACACTGCAACCGTGGCTACAAGGCAGCCTAATGCCTGCCACACAGGCCCGTAGCTACTCATTACCATACCACCTGTAAAGGAACAAATAGAAAATACCGGACCCGGTACCGCCTGCACCAATCCATAACCATTCAACAGATTCTCACTGCTTATCAGTGGTGCATCTCCTATTGCCTTGGGCCTGTACACAAACTGGTACAGCATCATAGGTAGCAATGCCTGCCCGCCACCAAACACAAAAGAGCCGAAACGATAAAAGTTTTCGAACAGGTTGAAGAAGCGCCCGTATTCCCAGTTGTAGGCTTTAGATAATTCACTGAATATACCCGCCAGTATAAATACAACAAAGAAAATCCACAGACTCATCCATTTGATGGGCTTAGGCTTTTCATACTTCATGGGGATACGCTTGTTACTGAAATTGCTGATAGTACCTGCCACCAATAGCAACACAGGAAATACCCACGGCGTGGGCACGGCAATCGTCACAATCAAACTGCCCGTCATGATGGCCCATGTAGCCACGTGGCGCACACTGGTTCGCATCATACGTACAGCTGCAAAAGCAATAAACCCAACAGACATGGGCTGCACGTATTTAAACATATTGGTCTGTATATCCTTTACATCAAAATAATATATGAGAAAAGAAAACGCAGACATGATGAGTGTAGCGGGCAATACCCATAGCAACAGTGTAAGAATAGCCAACGGTACACCACCACGTTTGTAGCCTATCAGCATCACTGTTTGGGTAGAAGAAGGGCCCGGTAACATTTGTGAGAAGGCATTGTACTCTGCAATTTCTTCCTCAGTTACATCGTGCCTTTTATTGGCAAAAGACTTTACCATCATCCCCAAATGCCCCTGCGGACCGCCAAAAGCCGTAAACGCGTACAGAAGTACGGTCTTCAAAAACGGTATGTGTCGCAACAGCATGTTTATCCCTCTATCTTTAACCGAGGGCGAAAATTAATCACAAAAATGCGAATTGCATAAACAGTAGTATTTACAAACAGCTTTTTGTATCTTGCAGCCCTAATCTTAATCAAGGATATGAAATCTTTAATGTTAGGCGCTTTCTATGATACTTTCGCATACAGTGTTGGCGATGTACTGGTTTATACATTCATCATACTGATGGTTATTGAACTGGTATATGTGATGGCTAAATATCTGGGCGGCGAGAAAAAATCTAAATAATTGTCCCACACGGGTAAACATATTGCAGCAATACGCAAGGATTATCAACTGGCAGTACTTGATGAACAAGTAGCAGGTGATGATCCTTTTGCTTTTTTCCATAAATGGTTTGCAGAAGCACAGCAGGCAGATGCTGAAGAGGTAAATGCCATGACACTGGCTACAGTTAATGCCGCAGGAAAGCCCCATGCACGCATTGTATTGCTGAAAGGACTGGATGATAAAGGCTTTGTTTTCTACACCAATTACAACAGTGAAAAGGGCAGAGACATTGCCGAAAACCCCAACGTATCACTAGTTTTCTTCTGGAAGGAACTGGAAAGGCAGGTATGTATAGAGGGTATTGCCGAAAAAGTAAGCGGTTTAGAAAGCGATGAATACTTCCACTCTCGCCCGGCAGGCAGCCGCATCGGTGCATGGTCTTCTCCGCAAAGTACGGTTATCCCCAATCGCGATATATTAGAAGAAAATTACAAGCAATACACAGAACAGTATGGCGATAATGCCCCACGTCCTGAACACTGGGGTGGATATCGTATTATTCCCTCTTCTATAGAGTTCTGGCAAGGCCGCAGCAGCCGCATGCACGACCGCATCTTATTCTCCCGAAACGAAGACGGAGCATGGCAGAAATGCCGACTGGCGCCGTAAACAGCCGCACATTAACAGCAGGATAACAGGAGCTTTGATGGTTGACATTCACCCATCCGATAATTTTGTATTTAACAGGTGGAATCGATGTTAATAAACTGTTGATAAGATGTGAATAAGTTATCCACATTTGTTTATAATGCGGTAATAACAAAGTATTTTGCACTAATATATATTGTAATATAAGCCGTATTAAACGCGGTTTATTACGAAATAGTGCTAAGTACAATACCCACATATCGCATTGTAATAGAGCAGCCCGGGCACGGCTTCACAACTCTGTCCCCGGTTCACAACACATCACAACACCCATTTAAATTCATTAACGTATGCGCAAGTTTTTATACACGCTCACCGTAATAGGTTTGATGATGGCTACGGCGTGTTCTGCTCCGCAAAAAACCATCTATTTCAGCGACAACACATTGCAGAATGCAGCTGTACAGGTAGATAATATTGAACGCCGTAAAGAGGTTAATATACTACCCGAGGATATTCTTGCCATCAAAGTATCTACCATCAGCAGTATTGTTGAAAAAGGTGGTATTAACCCGGTCGCAATATTCAATGAGGGTGGCACTGCTTACAGCATTTCCGCGTCTGCAGGTGGCGCAGGTGGTGGTGCGGCAAACTCTGCGCAAAACCTTGGCTATCTGGTAGATGTGAATGGCTTTATCGACTACCCTGTAATTGGTAAACTGAAAGTATCGGGCCTTACACTCAGACAGTTAAAAGACTTACTGGCAGACAAACTGAAAGCCTATGTAAAAGAGCCAGTAGTTGAAGCCAATATTATCAACTTCCGTGTTACAGTATTTGGAGAGGTAGGCCGTGTGGGGCAAATAGTTGCTGCCAACCAGAAAATAAGCATTCTGGATGCCATTGCAGCAGCGGGCGATATTCCCATAACAGGGCGCAAAGACAATGTACTCATCATCCGCGAAACGGAAGGTAAACGTGAATATGCAAGGCTGAACCTGAATAGCAGAACGCTCTTCAGCAGCCCGTATTATTATTTAAAACAAAACGACATTGTATATGTAGAGCCTGCAAGAATCAGGAAACAGGAAAACAACGACTTCCTGAAGTTTTACCTGCCTACTATCATGACGATATTATCGTCTGTAGTAACAATCTATGGTATCACAAGGCTTACAAAATAAAAGGAGGTAGATAGAAAGGATTCATGGAGCAACCCAACCAACAGCAGATATCTGAAAAGATACTGAAACAGTTTAACTCGTCGTTCGACTTTAAACGATTGCTTGGCACTATTGTCAGCAACTGGTATTGGTTTGTCCTGTCCATATCTATCACCGTTACTGCTGGCTTTCTTTACCTACGCTACACTACCCCTGTTTACGAAATTGGCAGCTCTATACTAATAGACGAAGCGCAGGATAATGTTGCGCAAAATGTATTGAGCAAGCTCGATCCGCAGAACGATAAATCTAAAGTCAACCTCTTTAATGAGCAGGTAGTACTGCAATCGCAGGATATGATTGCCAAAGTGGTCGATTCGCTTGCGTTGAATGTACGCTACTGGGCAAGAGGCCGCATCAAAGAGACAGAGATTTATAAAGAATCTCCGATAAAAGTTGTGTTCGATACTACAGGCCTTACAGGCGGTACTGTTGAGTTGAAGATAAAACAAGTGATGGAAGGCCAGTTTGAAGTAACCAATGGCGGCACTACCGACAAAGTACTGTACGACACATGGGTACGCAAACCATACGGGCGTTTCAAAATCATGTACACCAACGGCGTTGGTGTAAACCGAGGCTACCTTAAGAGTACTGAATTTATTGTAAAAGCAGAACCACGTGCGTCTGCTATAGGCCGTGTAACGGGCATGTTTACCGTAGCCCTGAATGACGGACGTACCAGCCTTCTCGGCCTGAGCTATACAGATAATATTCCGCAACGTGGTGTAGATTTCATGAACGTGCTGATATACTTCTATCAGAAAAACGAGCTTGAAAACATCAACAAGAAAGCAGAAAAAACACGCGCTTTCCTGAAAGCTAAGAAAGCAAACATCAAAGACGAGCTAAGGTTCATCGACTCTATGCAGGTAGATATCAAACTGAATAATGATATCGTAGATCCTACCGCACAGACAGAGCAGTTTATGAGTGCAAAAACTGCATCTGAAACTAAGATGGATGAACTGTTGATGGCGAAGCAATCACTGGAGAGCATGAAGCGCACAGTGATGGGAATGTCTACCAACCGTTTCAACATTCTAAGTATAGCTACTGAAGACCTTACACTTGGACAACTCATTACAGCACACAACGACCTTGTTGTAAAAAGAGAAGCTTATGCTCGCAGCGTAGGACCTGAACATCCTACATTAAAAGAATACGAAATATCAATTCTGGAGCAACGTAAGCGCATCATACTTGCTTGCGATAACGCAATTGCCAAACTAAATATCACATTACAGAATGCTGCTAAAAATGCGGCAGAATACACCAGCCGCATACGCAATACACCAAATGTAGAGCGCAACATTAAAGATGTAACACGCGGTTACGATGTATTGCAACAAACATATTTATTGCTCTACCAAAAAGACGTAGAGAATGAGATATCAGTATATGCAGCTACCAACAAATCGAAAGTGATTGTGGTACCGTTTGCTACAGCCGATCCTATTAAGCCTGTTCCTAAAACCATCTATGCAATTGTATTCCTGCTGGGCTTGCTGATACCTGGCAGCTATCTTGTTATTCGCGAAATGCTGAACAACAAAGTAATCAACGACCACGATATCGAATCACTTACCAACATACCTATCGTTGGTAGTATCAGCCGTGTAGAGGCTGCCAGCACAAGAGAAAATACAATAGTTGTAGGACCGCATATACGCACAGGTGTTGCAGAGCAATTCCGTCTTATCCGTGCCAACCTCGAGTTTATGGCTGCGGCAAACAACAATCGTGTATTCATGATTACATCCAGCTCCAGCGGCGAGGGCAAATCATTCATATCTATCAACCTTGGTATTACAATGACACTCGCCAAAAAGCGTGTTGTCATTATGGAGTTCGACCTCAGGAAACCTAAAATATCTCAATACCTTGGCTTGCCAAATCACGGTGGCATCAGTAGCTACCTTGCAGGGCTCGGAGACCTTGATATTGCCATCAAAGCATCGGGCATACACGAAAACCTGTACATAGCCAACTGCGGACCAATACCCCCAAACCCAGGTGAGTTGCTGGTATTGCCAAAGACAGGACAGATGATAGAACAACTGAAAGAAATGTTTGACGTTGTCATCATCGACACTGCACCTATCGGGCTTGTATCAGATGCTTTGGTGCTATCGCAATATGCAGGTATCAATCTGTTTGTAATACGCCAGTCTTATACCATCAAAGACCAGGTACGTATGTTCGATGTGCTGCACAAAGACGGTAAGATTCAAAACCCTGCTATCATATTTAATGGTGTAGAATTCCTTAAGAAATATGGATATGGATATGGCGGCAGCGGATACGGGTATTCTTATGGTTACGGATACGGATATGGCTACTACGAAGAAACAAACCCTAAAAAGAAGCAGAACGGTAGCAGTTTGAAAGGATTTTTTACAAAATAAGAGAGAACGGTATAAAACCCGTTCACATATCAATAACAAGGCGGACATAGTATCTGTAAGGCTATATAGGTAGTTTTACAGCGCCAAACATAGAGGGCTTTGTAATGAATTTAAAACAACTGGGAGCAGTAGCTAGTGCTTCCAAACTATACAAGCTGTTTACACCTGCACAGAAGAAACATTTTCTGTGGTTGGTATTTTTTACTTTCATCAGCTCATTAACCGACCTGATAGGTCTTGGTTTTGTAATACCTGTTGTAGGCCTTGTACTGTCTGAGGACTTTCATAAAACAATGGCTGCTACAGTACCTTTCTTGAGCAACTTTACAAAAACAGAGCTACTGCTATACACGGTATCTACCTTCTTTGTCATCATCGTATTGAAAAATGCATTCGGTCTTTACATCAATAAACTACAGGTAAATTTCGTACGCAACCTCTACGTATCATCATCCATGAACGTATTGGAAAGAATATACGAGCGTCCGTTACTTGACATTCAGAAAGACACATCAAACGAACTGGTTACTAAACTTACATTTTATCAGGCCGCACTATGTAGTAATGCTGCTATATCTACCATTATACTGATAAACGAAGCCATCATTTTTATCCTTACTGCCATCAGCACTTGTTTTTGGGACTGGAAACTATTTCTGCTGCTGATTGGTGTCATGGCGCCCAGCCTTGGCATATTCTACAATCGTGTTAAAAACATGATAAAGCAGGCTGGTTTGGAAAAAACAGAAAATGCTACAAGACTATATGCCAGTGCACAGGAAATGATATTTGGTTACACAGACATCAAAATAGCAGGAACAGAAAAGAACTTTAAAGAACGCTTCAAGGGCTTTGCAAAAAACTATAGTATCTATCAGGGAAGGCTTGATTTTATGATGTTCATACCAACACGCATCATAGAGATAACAATCTTCCTTTGCATTATACTAATACTCCTGTACGGTGTATTTATTCTAAAAGATACTGGAAAGATTGTATCTACTATTAGCTTCTTCTCTGTCATAGCTTATCGTAGCATACCTTCTGTTAACAGGTTTGTGATAGCGATGAACAACCTCAACTCTACTGAATTTGTGTTTAACGATCCAGATTTCATTCCAAGAGAAGAAAAAGAAGCTCCTGTTGCAGAGCCTATCAACTACAACAACAATATCGTTTTCGACCATGTATCTTATCAATATCCGGGAGATAATAACTATGTAATTAATGACTGTAACATCACCATCAAAAAAGGTGAAAAAGTAGGCTTCATAGGCAAATCGGGGGCGGGCAAATCTACACTAATCGGTAATATACTCGGCTTCCTCTACCCTACGCAGGGACAGATAAAAATTGATGGAACAACGCTAGACAGAAGTAATGTTGCCCAATGGTGGAAGATACTCGGCTATGTAAGGCAGGAGGTGTTTATCATGAATAAAACCTTTGCAGAAAACATTGCCATTGGCGAAACCGCAGACCAGATAGACAAACAACGCATGGACAAAGCTATTCGTTTGTCAAGCCTTGATGAGCTAGTTAGCGGCTGGCCTGAAGGTGTTAATACGATGCTGAATGAAAGAGGCAATAACTTATCCGGGGGACAAAAACAACGTATTGCGATAGCGCGTGCTATATACAAGGGTGCACAGGTATTGATTTTTGACGAAGCTACTTCTGCACTCGATTCTAAAACAGAAGAAGAAATTACAAACTCTATCCGCGAGCTTGGTCACGAAGACCTTACTATCATTATCATTGCCCACAGATATACATCACTGAAATATTGCGACAAAATATACGAGCTCAACAAAGGTAGTGTAGCTGCCAGCTATACATACGATGAGCTGATAAAACACCGCAGCCACTAACAGATATGAAAGTAAGTGTAATCATGTGCTCTTATAATACCGAAGCCTATATAAATGAGGCTATAGAGAGCATATTGCATCAAACTTACACTAATTGGGAGCTCATAATCAGCGATGATAAATCTACTGACGGAACCATAAGCATCATAAAGCAATATACAAACGACCCTCGAATAAAGCTCTATGAGCATAAAGAAAACAAAGGCTACGTAGCTAATAAAAACAGAGCCTTCAGCTATGCAACAGGCGATTTATTAACGCAACTTGATGCTGACGACAACTGCCCTACAAACAGATTAGCATCACAGGTTAGTGTTTTTGAAAAACACCCTGATATTAAAATATGCGGTAGCAATTACGATATTATTGACACCGAAAGCAAAATCCTGCAAAGCAAAAAACAGGACAAAGATTTCCTGATAACAGAAATGATGCTGGAATACCCTTTCTGGTTTCCGGGGTTGATGTTCAGAAAAGAACTGGTTACAGAATTCGGCCTGTTTTCAGAATACTTCAACGGTATATATGGCGATGACCATTACTGGGCAATGCGTGTAAACAAGAAGTATCCTATATACTTTTTGAAAGAAGCATTGTATGGTTACCGCATCAATCCGAATTCTATTACAAACGTTTTCGACAAGCCACGCAAACTGATAGCACAAGATATTATTGCAGAACTGCATAGGCAACTGAGTAGTTCCAATATCGACTTACTATCTCAAGGGAAGAATGAGGAAATGCTGGCATTTGAAGAAAGTTTGTACAAGAATAATAAACTGATGGCAGAACGCTATCGCCAGTGGGCTGCAAAAGCAATAGATAAAAGACACTGGAAGCAGGCTACAGACCTGATAAAAAAATGCCTTTCAACCGGCAAAGCAGATAGCACTGCATACAGAACAATATTTTATTACATCAAGAAAAGATATTTAGGCGCCAATTGAAAAGACTGAACATTCTATTAGCTACTGAAGTAATACACCCCGGTGGTGCAGAAACTTTTGTATTGCGTCTTTCAAACGCGCTGAAACAGTGTGGGCACAAGGTTCATATTTTCATTTTTTATGAAGACAATTTCAATGAAGGTCTTTATAAAATGTTTGCACCAGATGTACCGTTGACGATTGCCAATATACCTTTTTCATGGTTGATGTCTAAGATTGATGCAGCGCTATTCAGGATGAACATAGACTTCAGTTGTAGAAACTATTTCATTAAGCGTTCTTTGTCAAAGCTTATCAAGAAGGAAAAAACCAAAATCATACACAGCAACCTGCTCAAGTCCGACAAGGTATGCCTGCAGGTAGCCTCAAAGTTCTCCATACCAGTCATCACAACTATACACGGAGACTATTTACAATTTTACAATAAGACCCAGAGCAAAATACCTATACCACTACTTCACTACAAAGAGAAGGCACTTAAAAATATCAAAGAGCTTGACGAGATTGTTTGTATATCCGATAAACAACTACAGTTCTTCAACGATAAGTTTGAACCAATAGTACGTGGCAAGCTTGCCAAAATATATAATGGCTATGATGGTGTACCATCTCCCGATGCTCGCTCACTCAAAAAGCTGTTAGGTATTCCTGAAAACGATTTTGTATTCGGGATGGTATCTCGTGGTATTGCAGAAAAAGGCTGGGAAGTAACTATCGAGGCATTCCTCAAATTGAATGCACCGAACACCCATCTGGTACTTGTTGGTGAAAGTGAGTACATGAGAGCATTGAGCAACTCCTACTCATCATACAAAAACATTTACTTCACAGGGCATTCAGATAAACCGCTTGATTGGATTAAGATAATGGATGTAGGATTGCTACCTACAACATACCCTTCAGAGAGTTTGCCAACTATTATAATTGAATACTTGTGCTGCGGCATCCCAAGCGTGGCATCAGATGCTGGTGAAATTGTAAACATGCTGCAATATGAAGGCAAACATGCAGGGCTTGTAATACCGATAGTAAATGGAAGTGTATCTGTTGATGCTGTAAAAGATGCTATGCAGCGATACCTTACAGACAAACAGTTTTACGAAGAGCATAAAGCAAATGCAGTGCTTTGCTACAATCAGTTTGATATGGATAAATGTCTGGCATCATACTATAACATTTATTACAATTCCATACTGGATAAAATCGAAAAGCAATCATCTAACTAAACAATATCCACATGCGATTTGCTATAAGAGACGATGATACCAACTTCTTTACAACTCCCGCAGAGCTGCAGCAATGCTATGGCGATATATGGCATGAATTTGCACCTACACTTTGTCTGATATCGAAAGTAAAAGGCAACTGGGTAAAATGGGTACACCAGATATATAAAGACAAACAAGATACAGACTGGGCTGCATGGGCTGCAGACAATACTCCAAACCCCATAGAAAGCAATACAGAATTGGTAGCATTTCTGAAAGAAAAAATAAAAGACGGCAAGCTGGATGTTGGTTACCATGCTAAATACCATCGTAATGAAGACAGTTCTTTACCACAGGAAATGTCAAATAACTACGTACGTGGTGCAGAGTACTATACCAACAGAGATGTTACTAATGAAATAAAAGAAGAGGTAACACACCTTAACAAGCTACTGAACACCAATATTTCTGTATTCACTCCGCCACAAAATCTGCTTTCACAACTGGGTTATGAATGTGTATTGAATGCCGGACTGAATCTGTGTGGAGGCGGTATTACCTTTTATAAAAAAGAAAAAAACCTGCATGGGCTTATTAATATAGGGAAACAATTAGCTTTTAAACTAATTAATAAAGAAGCTGATTATCCATACGTATTGCGCTATAGCAATCATACTGAGATTGCATATCATTACCCATTGCAACCGGGCACCAGACTTGAAAGCCTGATTGATGATTTTGAAATGGTGCGCAAGCATAATGGCGATTTCGTGCTTTCAACACATTACGTAGAGTTTGATTACCCTATGGTATATAACGAGAATATTACCATGAAGCATGTGCTGATGGACTTTCTTGATTATATATCCAAGTACAGCGATGTACAAAAAATGTCTTTATCACAACTATTGAAACATTAACGCTTGAAAACTGACAAAAAAATATTGGTCGTTTCATTCCAATCGCTCACCGCGAATAGCGGTGCGGGGATGGCACGTCTTGGCTACTACCTTTCCGAACAACTGGATAATCGAGGTGTATTGCAAGATTTTATTGTTTATTCAAAAGGCAAGTTCAATACATCTTTCAAATCATCGCCTGTATCTTACTGGTCAAGGCATATATTGTTTCTGCTCAATTTTCTTGATAAGAAGCTGCACTTTGCTCCCTACAAGTTCAGGTATGTGCAAGAGCTGATATTCGACTTTCTGTGCGTAAATAAAGTAACAAAAGAAACAGGCATACTATTTGTAACACAGCCCTATCTGCCACGCACATTCAGAAAGGCTAAAAAGTTGGGAATAGAAATCATATTCATTCCTGCAAACCCTGAGGAAAACTATATCCGCAATATTGTAACAGAGGAACAGAATAAGCTGAATATTCATGCGGTAGATGCTTATACCTACCCTAAACGTATACAATTATTCAATGATTCTGTAAACTATATAGACAAAGTAATAGGCACCTACCCTACGGTATATGAGACCTATAAAAACTCAGCATACAAGGGGCAGGTAATCAAAATGATTGGCCATCTGAAGCCCGACTTCACACCTCTGGCTATTGACCATAAGGAGGTAAGCGCAGGCACTTTTATTGTTGGCTATCTGGCACACACTGTTGCATTGAAGGGCTTACACTATCTGTTAGAAGCATGGAAAATGTTGATGCAGGAACATCCTGAATACGACATTAAGCTGATGATTGCGGGTAAAGTAGATACAGCTATTGAACAATACATCAACGAAAAATATCCTTCATTGCCGAAAACAGAAAAACTGGGCAGAATACCTGACATAAAAGAATTCTACAAGCAACTACACTTATTTGTAGTACCTAGCCTGATAGATGGAGGACCCTATACAGCGCTGGAGGCAGCACACTATGCAGTACCTGTGGTTATTACAGAAAACTGTGGTTCTGCAGAACTATTATCGCGAAATGAGTCAGGATGTAGTATAGTGCCAATCAGGGATGCAGCCGCTATTAAAAACGAAATAGAGAAAGCATACAACAACCGTTCGGCATCTGTAAAAATGGGAATGAATGCGAAGCACAATCTTGACACTTACCGCATGGATGAATTGATAACAGACATTGCCAACTATTTAGAAAATAATTTAAACAAGGTAAACGCAAACTAATACATGTGTGGCATAGCCGGTTGCAGAGGCAAATATGATGATAAAACAATAGCTGCGTCCTTCGATAGCATCAGACATCGCGGGCCAGACGCTAATGGCATCTTCAAACATGAGGATGTAACCCTCATGCACCATAGACTTTCCATCATAGACCTCAGCGAACTTGGTGCACAACCTTACCACTACGAACACCTGAGCATGGTGTATAATGGCGAGGTTTACAATTTCAAAAAAGTAAAAGCCGAACTGATTTCTCTGGGATATGAGTTCATATCTACTTCCGATACCGAAGTAATTATCAAAGCATTCCACAAATGGGGCATTGAAGCTGTACATAAGTTCATCGGGATGTTTGCGATTGCTTTATTCGATAAAAAAGAAGATTGTATTTATCTGTTAAGAGATCGATTTGGTGTGAAACCACTGTACTATACTACAACAGGTGGTTTTGCCTTTGGCAGCGAACTACGAAGCATTATACCATTCATACCCAAACGTACTATAGATCAAAATGCTGTTTACGAATACTTCAGATTTGGTTATATATCTGAAGAGAAGACAATCTTCAAAGAAGCTAAGAAACTACTTTCAGGCTACTATCTGAAATATAAAGATGGTAAAGCACGCGCATATTGCTATTGGGATGCTAAACTCATAACATCGCAGGCACACCCTAAACTCACAGAAAATGAATGGCGCGAAGTATTGCACCAAGAGTTGATTGAAGCCTTCAGCCTACGCATGGTTTCGGATGTACCGGTAGGAGTTTTTCTTAGTGGCGGCATAGACAGTTCGCTGGTTTCTGCTATTCTGCAAAAGCACTATGGTAAAATCAACACCTTTACCATTGGCTTCGATCATGAAAGATATAACGAGGCTCCGTATGCACGTCAGGTAGCACAACATTTAGGTACCAACCATACTGAGTTTACGCTCAACACAAAGGAAGCGTTCAGCATCTTGGAGAAATTTTACGACATATATGATGAGCCTTATGCAGACTCGTCAGGTATTCCAAGCACCATCGTCTCTCGTCTTGCTGCAGAACAAGGTATAAAAGTTGTACTATCTGCCAACGGAGGTGATGAATTATTCGCAGGCTACAGGCACTATCATACAACACTTAGCTACTACAATCGCTTTTTATCAATACCGTCAGTCTTACGCCATACTATGAAGTGGAGTACAGGCGCGCTTTACAAAAGCGGACTGATGAAGTATATATATACTAAAAACACAGAGCACCGCGTTGCCGTACTTAATGAGCTACTGGGTGTAAATGAGTTGGGCGATTTCTATAATTCATTCCTCGCTAATCAGGGTCACCTTGAAATGCAGTCGCTGCTAAAACAAAACGGACGCGACACACAAGATACAGAACTGGTACAGGACGATATGACCGGCTTAATGATATACGACATAGGCCACTATCTACCAGACGATTTGTTGGTAAAAATGGACAGGGCAACTATGTATAACAGTATAGAGGGTCGCGAACCCTTCCTGGACCATAGGTTGGTAAAAATTGCCTGTCAGATGCCGGTAGAATTGAAGTGGCGCAATAATGAAAGCAAATGGATTCTTAAACAAATCCTAAGTGAATATGTACCCCGTGAAATGTTTACAAGACCAAAGATGGGCTTTTCGATACCTATCTTCAATTGGTTCAGCCAACATATGGATGTGCTCTTCGATTATTATCTGACAAAAGAAAAACTTGATAAAACAAACATATTTAACACTGGGACTGTTCTTAATGAATATGAAAAATACAAGTGGAATAAACAGAATAACAAAGAATACAACATAGAAAAAATGTGGCGTATACTAAGCTTTATGATGTGGTGGGATAAATGGTGTGAGAAACTATAACATATATTGAGATGGGTAAGAAAGTTCAAGTAATATCTTTTCAGTCGCTGACAAGCAACAGTGGTGCAGGCATGGCTCGCTTGGGGCACATGCTTTCAACCGAACTGCACAAGAGAGGTATGCTGCAACACTTCATTATCCATTCAAAGGGGAAATTTGACACAGAGTTCCCATCAAAACCTGTTACAAGAATATCCCGTTATTACCTGTATATAATAAATAAACTAGTTTCAACACTTTCAATACCATCTTATAAATCCCGTTATCTGCAAGAGATATTGTTCGATTGGTTTTGCCAATGGCGTTTGAAGAAAGACACAGACATACTCTTCTCTACAAACCCGTTCATGAAACATACATTCAGCAGAGCCCAAAAGCTAGGCATGTTGGTAGTATTGCTACCAGGTACCCCTGAAGAAAATTATATCTTCAATATTGTAGATGAGGAAAATAAGAAAACCGGCATCCGTGCTACTGATGCCTATACTTATGAAAAAAGACTGAATTACTATAATCAAAGTATTCAGTATGTAGATAAAGTAATTGCCCCACATCCGGTAGTACTTGCCTCTTACAAGGAAGCAAAACATAAAGCTGAAATAGTTTCTATTGTAGGACATATGACACCAGACTTAAAGCCCACTGCAACAATTAAAAGAAACAATGGAATATTCAATGTGGGATATATAGCACACACAGTATTGCTAAAAGGCTTGCATTACTTGTTAGCTGCTTGGCAAGACATCAATGAATCAGGCACAAAAAATATTACACTACACGTTGGTGGAAATGCGGATGAACCAATGAAAAATTATATTAACGCGCACTTCAAAGGTTTAGTGAATGTAAAATGGTACGGACATGTATCAGATGTACCTGCGTTCATGCAACAGCTTGATTTACTTGTAGTACCAAGCCTTGTAGATGCAGGACCTTCTACACCGCTTGAGGCTGCTTATAATAGCATACCGAGCATCATCACAGATCATTGTGGTTCTTACGAACTATTGATAAGGAACAACCCGGGATGTTGGGTTATTCCAATAAGGGATAAAGATGCTATCAAAGAACGCATACTTTTTGCATACAACAATAGAGATATTTGCAAACAGACCGGAGAATATGCCAGATACAATATGCAAAACTACAGCATGGAATTGTTCATGCAGAAATTAGCAGACTATTTAGAAAGCAAAGTATAACTGAATGAAAAATGTACTACTACTCGGATCTGAATTAGGCAAGGGAGGAGCAGAACGCTCTATCTCCCTGCTGAGTTATTATCTGGAGCAAGAAGGATACAACGTTACACTTTGCATACTTTCAGGCACAGACAGGGAGAAATTTTATAAGACTTGTAAAAACGTAATACTCATAGACCCGCCTGCATACACAGGGCTTATTGGCAAAATAAAAGCATGGAGATATAGACTACAAAAACTGAAACAGCTAAAACGCGACTTAAAAATCGATACTTCTATCAGCTTTCTGGAAGGCCCGGACTATGTAAATGTACTGACAAAAGGAAAAGAGAAAGTAGTACTGAGCATACGTGGCTCTAAAATGCATGACAAAGTAATAAGCGGCACTGTAGGCGCAATACGCAAAAAACTGCTGATACCACAGCTATACAGAAAAGCAAATGAAATTATTTGTGTAACAAATGCACTAGCAGAAGAACTTCATGAACATTTCGGAATACGAAAAGATAGGCTTACTACTATTTATAATTTTTACGAAATAGATGATATTTTATCTAAAGCTGAGGAAGAGCTAACAAATGAGGAAAAAGCGATTTTTACTAAACCTGTATTTATAACATCCGGCAGACTTCATGTGGGTAAAGAGTTTGATAAAATGATTCACATTCTGCATGAAGTAAAAAAGCAATACGATTACAGGCTGATGATTCTTGGTGATGGTGAAATGAAAGAGCATTTAACTGCATTAGCTACAGAACTGAACCTAACATGGTGTGATTGGCAAACAGAAAGAAAACCTGATGCAGATATTTATTTCATGGGCTTTCAGCATAATGCTTTTAAATTTTATAAACATAGCCATCTATTCGCAATGACATCCTCGTGGGAAGGCTTCCCGAATGTACTTGCAGAGGCGCTGATATGCGGCATACCCGTGGTATCTACAGATTGTCCCACAGGACCAAGAGAAATATTAAATGTTCCGAATCTACCCAAAGAACCAATTGACTATAGCATAGATACACCTGTAGGAACATTATTGCCAATGGTCAATCACCTAAGCGACAAAACACAAAATTTGTGGACAGATGCAATTGTAAAATGGCTGCAACAACCAGCACCATCAAAAAATGAATTTGAAACACTTACAAAACGTTTCACACTAAAAGCGATGCTGCAACAGTGGAAAAACGTAATAGATAACTAAGATGAACGTTCTGATAATAGATAACTCGCTTGCCTTTACAGGTGCATTCAAATGCGCACTTAGCGAGGCTATGCTATTATCAGACAAACATAAGTTTACTTTCGTCGTACACCCGAATAGCAGGGTTAAGAAAAATCTGGAAGCGAATAATATTCCTTACCATACTGTAAAGCTTCAAGAGATTCGCAAATCGCCATCTATTCTCCTCTACCCTTTCGTGCTGCTGCTCAATACATACAAAGTAAGCAGGATAATAAAACAAGAGAATATAGATGTGGTGCAGATGAACGACTTCTACAATCTCATCGGTGCTTTCCTGAAGATATTCGGTTACAAAGGCAAGTTGATAACTTATGTACGTTTTGTACCATCTGTAATGCCTGTACCTTTCAGAAAGCTGTGGACATTCTTTGCACAGCGATACAGCCATCGTGTGATAGCAGTATCAGATACAGTATTGAAAGAATTACCAATTAATAATAATACAATTCGCCTCTACGATCCTGCAAATTTGCAAGAGCTGATTACAACAGAAAAATCATTATCTAATACTATTCAGTTACTATATCTATCCAATTACATAAGAGGTAAGGGGCAAGACTATGCACTGGAGGCATTTATTAATGCATATCAGCACAACAATCAACTACGCCTGAAATATACTGGAGGTGACATGGGTCTTGAAAAAAACAGAGAATTCAAACAAACGCTGATAGACAAAGTAAAAGAACATAGTTTGGAAGACGTAGTAACCATTGCAGATTTTAACAGCAATGTAGAAGCCGAGATAAAGGCTGCTGATGTGTTGTTAAACTTCTCTAATTCAGAATCGCTATCTATGACTTGTCTGGAGGCAGCATATTATGGAACATCCGTTATTGCTACAAAATGTGGCGGACCGGAAGAGGTAATTGCTGATAAGGAAACCGGGCTGTTAGTTCCTGTTGCAGATATCGACGCAATGACCAATGCCATCCTTACACTGGCAAACAATGCAGCTATCAGAAAGCAGTATGCTGAAGCAGGCAAAGTGTATGTTCGCAATAAATTCAGTAAAGAGCATTTTATAAAAGAATTTGAAGCTATACTTGCATCATAATGAGTACGCCTAAGGTTTTATTGCTGGTTCCATATCCGCTTGGCAAAGCGCCTTCGCAGCGTTTTCGTGTCGAGCTGTTTGAACCATATCTGAAAGAAGCAGGCATTCAATATCGCATTGCACCTTTCATGGATGATGCTACCTGGCAACATCTATATAAACAAGGTTCAGTTTTTCAGAAAGCATGGGGCATTGTAAAAGGTTATCTCAAACGCTTCAAAACAGTATTGATTGATGTGCATGGTTACGACTATGTATTTGTGCATAGAGAAGCTGCACCTCTTGGCCCACCCATATTTGAATGGATAGTTGCGAAATTGTGGCGCAAGAAAATGATATTCGACTATGACGATGCCATCTGGATTGCTAATACAAGTAGCGAGAATAGTATAGCCGCGAAATTGAAATGCTTCTGGAAAGTAAAACACATTATTAAGTGGTCTTACAAGATAGCTGCGGGCAATGACTACCTGTGCAACTATGCACTACATTACAATAATAATGTAGTATTGATGCCAACCTGTGTAGATATGGAGCGTATGCACAAAGGCACAAAACAACATAGCAATCACAAGCCTGTTGTTGGCTGGACTGGCAGTCACTCTACACTTCAATACCTCGATAATATTGTAAGCATCATTAAAGAATTGCAGGAAGAAATAGATTTCACATTCCTTGTGATAGCAGATAAGAATCCTGAACTACCACTGAAGGATTTTCAGTTTGTGCCATGGGGTGCTGGTACAGAAATACAGGATTTATTAAGAATGGATGTTGGCATTATGCCACTGCAGGCAGATGCGTGGAGCGAAGGCAAATGTGGCTTCAAACTGATACAATACTTATCACTAGCTATACCTGCTTTGGCAAGTCCTGTGGGTGTTAATAAAGTTATTATTCAGGAAGGCGTCAATGGACACCTCTGTGACAACGATGCAGACTGGAAGCAAAACATTAAACTACTTATTACCGATGCTTCAAAACGTGCAGACATGGGCAAAGTAGGTCAGGCATATATGCTGCAATCTTACAGCACCCAATCGCAGCACAAAACTTTTCTGCAACTTTTCAGTTAACCACTACCCACGCAGTCTTAGCGAGAATATATTTTTATCAAGGCTGTTATTCTTGTAGAATATCAGCATCATAGCTATACCATAGAATGGCAATGCAGGTATACGATAGCGCGATAGCGCACCAAAGTTACCCGAAGATATACCTACTGCAAATGCAAAAATGATGGCAAATATCAGACAGAACTGAATGGTAGGGTCCGCAGATATAGTTCGCCACGTTCGCCGTGGACCAATCGTTAGCAATACTTTTATTGTCACCCAAAGGAACATTGCTGCTTCCAATGCATTCAGCATCTGCATAACCTTCCTTGTCTCCCATATATACGGGCGGAACAGTGATACAACTACTGCTTGTGGAAACTTCTTAATCATACCACCGAACGATGGATCCATGGTACCTAAATCATAAGCAGAACCCTCATCTGATACTGACGCGATATAGGTACTCGTAACATAAGATGTCTGAGCCACATTCTCCAGAGAATACTTACCCAACGAACTTGCAAACTGTGCTGTAATAGCCAGAAAGCCGCCCGCAGCACCACCTACTACCAACAGTTTTAGCAAGAACCTGCCAAAAGCACTTCTTATTTTCTGAGAATAAGAGAACATTACCCAAAGCAACAATGCAGGCAGGAAAGCCATTACGATATATACTTTGATAGATACAATCAGATAAAAACTGGCTACGGTAAGGGCTATTGCACCGAAGCTGAAATCGCGGTTGATGATAAGCCGAAACACGCCGTAGGTAAGCCAACCAAGCCCGAACATACACACTGTATCTTTAAAGATGCCTGACCCCCACATTACCGTACTTGGTATGTACAATACACAAATGGCTATTTGCTTTGTATATAAAGGATATTGTGTAGCAAATGTTCTGAACAACGCCCACATACCTGTAAATGCAAGTGTACCAAGCAACACCGCCGTTGGCAGATAAGTGGTGAAAGTAAAGATGCCCAGAAAGGCGATGATAGAACATACTACATACTCTGTTGGCCCCTCATAGTACCACGTCATTTGCGATATATACTTGCCATAGTATGCAGGGTCGTACCATTTAGGGATGTGTAGTATAAGATTCAGCCATTTATTAAAAGATTCACTAAACGACCAGTTGATAACCTCTGCATGTCGAAAATAGTTTACGGTATCACCACCACCGCCGTAATAGTACTGATAAATCAACCCGATGAATATAGCACCACCAATCTTTGCAGTAAGCCCGGGCAAGAAGTATGGCCTCCATTTATGCCCCGGCGGATACCTTGAATCCCGTATTTTGATAGCTATCAGGTAAATGATGCCCAAATAAAAAGGAAGCAGCAAATAGTCGAGCAACGTAATAAATTGATTGCTATCTTGCATCAGGTTTTAAATTTCATTATTACTAACTTTCTCACTACTATTTGTCTGTATCATGTGTGGTATTACAGGTTATTACGCTTTCAAGGCTAACGCTGCATCCAACCTTACAAAAATAACACAATCGACAGACAAATTATTGCTTCGCGGCCCCGATACAGGCAATGTTTATACACATAAAAATGTAGCCCTTGGCCACCGTCGTCTATCCATCATCGATACCTCCAACGGAGCATCGCAACCTATGACGGATGTAACGGGAAGGTACACTATCGTTTTCAATGGTGAGATATTTAATTACAAAGAACTTTCTGATAAATACCTGCAGGATGTATGGCAACGCATAGGTGGAGCCAAAACAACCTCCGACACTGAGATACTGCTATATCTACTAATAAAGTATGGCGAAAGCAGTATTCAATGGCTAGCGGGCTTCTTTGCTTTCAGCTTTTATGATACCGAAACAGGCCGCATGATTATAGCTCGCGACCGCTTTGGCAAAAAGCCACTCGTGTATCATGCCACAGAAGAGCATATTGCATTTGCATCAGAAATAAAGGCTTTGCTGGAATGGAATATACCCAAAGCCATCAACTACACCACCTTGTATCAATACCTGCAACTCAACTATATACCACAGCCACAAAGCATGCTGGAAGGCGTATCCAAGCTGCCGCAGGGGCATTATATGATTTGTGATGCAAATGGTGTAAAAGAAATAAAGCCTTACTACGAAATACAGATAGATAAGGCAGGTTATGGCAAATACGATTACAATACAGCACAGCAAATGCTGGTGCAACACATGGATGTAGCAGTGCAGGAACGTATGATTGCAGACGTGCCGCTTGGTGCATTCCTGAGTGGTGGTATAGATTCTTCAGTTATTGTAGCACTTGCAAGCCGATATACCAACAAGCTGAATACTTTCTCAATCGGCTACAAAGACAATCCTTTCTTCGACGAAACGAAATATGCAAAGCTTGTAGCTGAGAAATACAACACCAATCACACGGTATTCTCGCTATCTACAGACAATTTCCTGGAGCATGTGTACAGCGTACTCGATTATCTGGATGAACCATTTGCTGATTCATCGGCGATACCTGAATACATACTATGCTATTATACCCGCAAGCACGTTACAGTTGCACTAAGCGGCGATGGTGGCGATGAAGTGTTTGCAGGCTATAACAAACATGCTGCAGAGTGGAAGATGCGTCAGCAATCTTTGCTGAATACATTGGTAAAGCTTGGCGGCCCTGTTTGGAAGGCATTACCACGCAGCAGAAACAATAAAATAACCAACCTATTCCGCCAATTGAACCGCTTTGCAGAGGGCGCAAGCCTGTCTGAAAGTGACCGCTACTGGCGCTGGGCATCTTTCAATACACCACAGCAGGCAGGCGCGTTGTTGTCTGATAAATCGAGAGCACAGGTTAACGATATAGTATTCACAAAACAACGCAACGAAATACTGCAACACTTCAAAACAGGCGATTTTAACGAAGTACTGCTTACAGACATGAACCTCGTGTTGCTGAGCGACATGCTGGTGAAGGTAGACATGATGAGTATGGCAAACAGCCTTGAAGTACGCAGCCCGTTCCTTGATTATAAAGTAGTAGATTTTGCCTTCTCACTGCCTGTAGACTACAAGGTAGATGGCAGCATGAAAAAGCGAATCGTACAGGACGCATTCCGCAGTATGCTACCTCAGGAAATATACAACCGTCCTAAACACGGTTTTGAAATACCATTGCTCGACTGGTTCCGCAAAGAGCTATGGGGGTTGATAAACGATGATTTATTAAGCCGTTCTTTCGTTGAGCAGCAAGGCATATTCAACCCTACTGCTATAGAACAACTGAAGAAAAAACTGCACAGTGCAAACCCTGAAGATAGTCATGCTACGATATGGGCACTGATAGTATTCCAATACTGGTGGAAAAAGTACTACAACTAAGTTTTATACTTTTATTACTTACAGATTTATCGTAATTTTAACCCCGTTATAAGCTATACATGCCACGGGTTTTAAGGATACTAAACAGGTTAATAATAGGCGGCCCCGCCATCAATGCCACATACCTAACCAAGTATATGGCACCTGAATTTGAGACCATGTTGGTAATTGGGGGTAAAGACGACCACGAACAGGATGCAGACCATCTGAGTATGGATCTTGGCATTACACCGGTTGAAGTACCAGAAATGAAGCGCAGCATCAGCCCTGTAGATGATGGTATTGCTTATAAAAAAATCAAAAGACTTATAGAGAAATTCCGCCCTGATATTGTGCATACACATGCTGCAAAATCAGGCGTAATAGGTCGCTTAGCCGCAGATGCGTGCAATGTCCCTGTTATCGTGCATACATTTCACGGGCACGTATTTCATAGCTACTTCAACAAGTGGAAGACGAATACTTTCATTCAGATAGAACGCTACCTTGCCAAACGCTCAACGGGTATCATTGCCATCAGCGAATTGCAAAAGAACGAGCTTACCAATATCTACAAAATATGCCCTGCTGAAAAAATGAAAATCATTCAGTTGGGCCTTGACCTCGATAAGTTTCAACAACATCAGGATATTAAACGTGCCGAATTCCGTCAGAAATACAATCTGTTTGATGGTGATATTGCAATCGGTATCATTGGCCGTGTAGTACCTGTAAAGAATCACAGTTTGTTTGTTGCAGCGGCTAAGAAAGTATTGGAACAAACATCTGCAAGGGTAAAGTTTGTAGTAATAGGAGACGGCGATATGCGCCAGCAAATGGAAGCTGAATTCAAAGAAGCAGGTATAGACTACGCATATTATCCTGAGAACCCTCGTGAAGCAACAGCTATCTGCACTTCATGGCAAACTGATATGGATGTTGTGTTAGCAGGTTTGGATATTGTAGCGCTTACTTCTCACAACGAGGGTACACCTGTATCTCTTATAGAAGCACAGGCAGCATCCCGCCCTGTAGTATCTACCAATGTTGGCGGTGTGGCTGATGTGGTGACTGATAATCTTTGCGGTTTTATTACAGAGCCGAATGATGCCGACATTTTCGCAGAAGCATTGCTGCAACTCATCAACAAGCCCGAAATGCGTACCTATTTTGGCACACAGGGCCGCCACTTTGTACAAAACAAATTCTCTTATCAACGCCTTGTTGGCGATATGAGCGAATACTACTATTCACTCCTCGATAAAAAAGGTGTAAACTACCGCGACCGTCTTGGCCGTCCTGTTCCGTCTTCTCTTGAAGATTCTATCTAACTATACATTTCTTTAAAGAAAGCAACGGTCTGTTTCAGGCCATCCATAAAGCGTTGCGTTGGCTCATAGCCGAGCAATGTTCTGGCTTTAGAAATATCTGCCAGCGAATTGCGGATATCGCCCGCACGCTCTTCCCTGTATGTAGCTTCGTGTTGTATGCCCAACATTTCGCGGATGGCAGTGTACAGATAATTAACAGAAAAGTTTTCGCCTACTGCCACGTTATATGCTTTACCAAATGCCGCTGGATTATCGCATAGCATGCCACGCACATTTGCCTGTACTGCGTTGTCTACAAAAGTAAAATCGCGTGTTTGTTCACCATCACCATTTATGTACACTGGTGTCTGGTTGATGATACCACTAACAAAAAGGGGTATTACAGCCGCATACGGACCGTCAGGATCCTGGCGAGGGCCAAACACATTAAAGTATCGCAGGCCTACTATTTTCATGCCGTAGAGCTTTGCAAACACGTCTGCGTACAGCTCGTTGGTCTTCTTAGTTACTGCGTACGGCGATAATGGGTTACCTACTCTTTCTTCTACCTTCGGCAAATTGGGCTCATCTCCATATACAGAAGATGATGAAGCATATACAAAAGACTTCACACCTGCATCTTTAGCGGCAGTTATCATATTAATAAAGCCACTTACATTCACCTCATTACTTGTTACCGGGTCTTTTACAGAACGTGGCACAGAACCAAGCGCCGCCTGATGCGTAACATAGTCTATACCTTCACACGCTTTTTTACAGGTTTCAAAATCACGTATATCACCTTGCAGAAACTCAAAATTGCTATAGCCTATAAACAGGTCTATATTCTTTTGAAAACCTGTAGCCAGATTATCCAATACACGCACCCTGCCTGCACCATTTTTCAACAGGTACTCTGTAATATGAGAACCAATGAAACCCGCACCACCTGTCACCAGAAAGCTGCTACCCGATATATCTTTTGTATGAAACGCTGCCATAATTAATAATGCCCTTATACAGGCTGCGCAAACTTATGGCAAATAACAGATATCTGAAAGGATTGGATGCGCTAATAACACATCGTTTACAAGACTTCTACAAACAAGAAAGCCCCGATATCGGGGCTTCAAATAATGTAACGTATCAATTACGCTTTCTTGTCAGCACTAGCTGTAGTTTTCTTCGCGATTTTGGCAGGACGGTGTTTACCGAAGCTACCCATTGAAATTTTACCGCGTTTAGTGCGTTTATCGCCTCTACCCATGATTAAAAATTTTAGATTGCAAATATAAAAAAAAAGCAGGTAACTGTGCGTTCCTGCTTTTATTCTCTTTTGTTTTACAAGATTGATTACTTCTTGCCGCTTGCAATTTTAGTAGAGAATTCTTTACCAGCCTTGAACTTAGGCACTTTGCGAGCTTTGATTTTGATTACTTCGCCAGTTTGAGGGTTGCGGCCATTACGTGCAGAACGCTCAGAAACTGAGAATGTACCAAAACCAACCAAAGTAACGCGGTCGCCTTTTTTCAGTGCAGCAACTACAGCGTTTGTGAAAGAATCCAATGCATCGTTAGCTTGAGTTTTAGTAACGCCTGCATCTTTGGCAATTTTGTCAATCAATTCAGCTTTGTTCATTTGTTGTGTGTTTAGTCGTGAAATAAATAATTTCGAGGATAGGCAAATATACTCACCTTTAGTACACTTCCAAATATCCCGAAAAAAAATTCCTGACTTCAAAACCCTTGCCTGTAGCAGGTTTCCACAACTTATGCACATTTTGGGGGCGGTGTCACAAAATTAACATACCTCCAAACCCTTACCTGTATTGATTTTCGTTATATTGGCAAGTTTTTTGCTACCCCCAAACCCTTGTTAACAAAGGCTTGTAAGGGATTTGTAAAATCAGGAAATGATTTCCATCACCGTGCGGAATGCAATAAATTTATTACCAAATTTTGCGAAGCCTTTTTCACGCATTTGTGTTGCATGGTTTGAAATATATTGATTATATTCCTCTAAAGACTTGCAGAAATACTGTGCCGCATAGGTTGGCCCGTCTGTTTCATCCTGCTCCAGCAATCTGCACAATCTCGCATCTGTAAACAATCCTGTCTGCATCAAATCAGGAATGTGTTCTCCCTTCATCCATTGTACCCACTCATCGTGTATACTGTGATCTATTTTTATTGTTACGTTGTAGATAATCATCGGTTATTATTTTACCACTTCTTTTCTATCGTATCCATGATGGTCATATAGCTGGCATATCTGTCTATACTGATAACAGACGCATTAACAGCTTCCTTTACAGCACAACCCGGCTCGTTTATATGCAGGCAGTTATTAAATCTGCAATGCTGCATCACACGCCTCATTTCAGGAAAGTATTGTGCCAGCTCCTCTTTTTCAAAATCTATCAGTCCGAATTCTTTCACACCTGGTGTGTCTATAATCTTACCTCCGCCCGGCAGGTCAAACATTTCTGCAAATGTAGTAGTATGCTGCCCCTTACCGCTATAGCCCGACACTTCCTGTGTGCGCAGCTCCACGCCGGGTATCAGTTGGTTTATCAATGTGCTTTTGCCCACACCGGAATGCCCGCTGAATAATGTTGTTTTATCCTTCAGCCTTTCTGAAAGCACAGCAACACTTTCGGGTTGTAATGCGACGATAGGATATACTTCATACCCTGCATCTGTATAGATGTGCTGCCACAATTCCAGTTGCTCTTTATGCTTTTCTTTCAGCAGGTCTATTTTATTAATAACAAGTATTGCAGGTATATGATAAGCTTCTGCCGTTATCAGAAAACGGTCGATAAAACCGGGTGATGTTCTTGGCTCTGCAATAGTTGCCACAACCAATGCAGCATCAAGATTGGCAGCTACAATATGTTTTTGATTTTTGTTGTGCGGAGATACACGCACTATATAGTTATTGCGTTCGTCAATGGTTTTGATTGTCGCAATGTTCTCTTCTTTCTCTTCAATATCACAAATCACCGTATCGCCTACTGCTATCGGGTTGGTAGATGATATGTTCCCATCAATTTTCAGCTTACCTTTTATACGCGCATTCCATATTTTGCCATGTTCATCGCGCACTATGTACCAACTGCCTGTCGACTTATATACCAGTCCTTTCAATTCACTCATGTTTATTTGCAGTTGCTTTTAGTCATGCCTTAATGCTTCAATAGGATCCAACTTTGCTGCCTTAACTGCAGGATAAATACCTGATATAATACCCACCACAGCACACAGACTCACCCCTACACCTATCCACAACCATGGCACAATGAACCCTGTATGGAATACGAGACTGAAAATATTGCCTACCAACATACCTAATATTACACCTACCACACCACCACTCAGGCTTATCATTATAGACTCTGTAAGGAATTGTTGTTTGATGGTAGATGCCCTTGCACCCAATGCTTTGCTTACACCTATCTCCCTTGTACGCTCGGCAACAGATACCAGCATGATGTTCATCAACCCAACTACAGAACCCAATAGTGTAACAATACCTATTACCAATGCAGCCCAACTGATGTATTTTATACTATCCAGCACCATCTCCGCAAGGTTATCATTTTGCTCTACCGTAAAATCATTATCTACACCCACAGGCACTTTTCTTATTACCCTGAATAACCCTTCAGCTTCCTGTGCTGCTATATCTTTGGCATTGATGTCACTAACCTTCACGTTGATAACATAGCGTTCATTATTGCCGTATGTAGCACGGCCATTAGCCAATGGTATCAGCACCAGATTGTCGCTGTTCATTATCATGCTGCTCCCCTTCGATGCCGCTATACCTGTTACTGCATATTTTATATCGCCCACTGTAACGGCCTTACCAATACAATCAAGATATTTTCGGCCAAACAATTTCTTTGCCATACCATTACCCAGTATGCACACATAAGAGCCAAACTCTAATTCTGTGTTGGAGAAATTCCTGCCTGCTTCCAGTTTGGTATCAGATATATCCAGGTAGTTTTCGTCAACACTCATTACAGTAATGTTGGGATTTGTTTTGATGGATGCATACCTAACAGTAGCAATACTGCTACCCGACATAGACACACCAACTTTTGCAGGAAAGCCATAACGTTTTTTAAATGCTATAGCCTCTTCGTAGCGGATGTTTTTACCTTCATTAATGTTGACACTAATACCACCTCGGCCCCTGCGCTTTTTCTTCACCACATCACTAGTTATCTGAAAGCTGTTTGCACCCATACTGCTGAAGTTGGAATACACACTTGCTTTCATCACCTCAATGGCTGTAAGGATACCAACCAATGCCATGATACCCAAGCCAATAATGGCTACGGTAAGCATTGTACGCAGGCGATTTGTTCTGATAGCCCTGAATGCCAGCGATAAGTTGAAAAATAATTGCATCATGGCAATGCCAAAGTTAATGCCGGCATATCAAACTACCACTTATTGTTTTGTAAAAGTCTGTGCAGTAGCTGTTTTGCCGTCAGCTGTTACAGCTTTCAGCACGTAGTTACCTTTCGATAATGCTGTTATACTGAATGTAATGCGGTTTGTTCCTTTCTTACATTTATAATCCAGGAGTTTATCTACTAGTTTACCTTGCATATCATATATAGCAAAACTTACAACTGCACTTTCCGGTAGTTCAAAATCCATATTAACTATATCCAACGCAGGATTAGGGAAAACCTCTGCTTTTGTCGCTGTTCGTCCTTCATTTTTTATGCCTAAAACCGGTGAGTTTAATTTCGCCATCCAGTTTCCGTAAGTGTTACCTACACGACCGAAGATGCCCTCTACCCATACTGAGCCTATATTATTCCAGTCTACCTGAGCACCCATGTAGTCTCCCCAACGTTGCTGCTTTCCTGTCAAAACTTTAATACTGCTTACACCTGATTTTACAACCGTCATTGGCGAATAGCTGCTACCATCAAACATAATAGCACCAATACCAGGGAATGTATTCGGGCCTGTAAAATTGAATGATATTATAGAATGTCCTTTTGTCCATCCGGGACTGGCAAACGTCACATTCGGATAGCCAAAATCAAGTGTATCAACAGATAATATTTGCGTACTGGCAATAGTTGGTGATGATGTATAATTTCTGATAATACCATGATATATACCAGATGCCCCACTTACAGGCGCAACACATGTACTTACAAATTGTATCTCATCGTCGTCCCTATACGCACCTAATACCCTACCGTCATTTGTAGCTAGTGTTGCAGAAGTATCCGGTTGGCGTCCATCTGGTGGCACACCATATTTGGTAGGCGATATCAACACCTTTATATCCAAGTTATTATTACCGCTACTTATTACATCTGGCACTTTTACTAAGAATACTGTATCGTTCTGTACATCAAAATTTCTGTTAGATAAAAAATACTGCTCAGGCCCTTTAAAACCATTCCCCCCTTTTACAGGATAGAGATTACGTATCTGAATACCATTATAATTAATGCCATCCCATATTTTATAACCTATGCTTGTCGCACCATTAAAACCATCATTTTTATTTATCTGGTAAATAACAGTTTCTTTAAAGCCCGCCTGCCAGCTTGCATTGTTACGTATTTTATTACCTGTCAGGAAGAACTCATCTTTTGTAATAGACACACATGGGTAATCAAACCATGTTGTATCAGTTTTGTAGTCTCCGTAGAACTTGTAAAAATTCCATGCTCCACCTGGGTCATTTGTTTTAGAAAAGCCAACAACTATGTAATTACCTTCATTGATACTATTAAGCATTACAACAATAAACTTATCTGCATCTTGGTCATACATCACTTTGGGATCATACCTATAGTCATTTAACCCAGATAGATTTACAGCACTTGAAAATGCTTTCAGCGCCTTTCTGTAAACCATCTTCCCACTATCATCACTAGTTACTGCAATAAAGCTATTAACTACAGATACCAGTTTTTTACCCTTCGACATAGCCATATCATTATCAGGAGGTGTACCTACCAGCGAATCTGCGACATATCCTCTTATAACAACAGGGGCTGCCGCAGCAGTAGTTTTATTAGTGGTTGTACTAACTCTTTTATACGGAAACATTTTTGCCGATTCTTCCTTTGCCTTATATAACCTTTTCCTGTCTGCATTACCATCCGGCGAAGGAGACTCCAGACTGTATACCGCTGCATTGTATTTATCTTCTACATCTTTCAAAACAACCGTGCCACATAGTGGTGCAGTATGTGTACTCACACGTGCATTTTGTCCGTAAGAAACACTACAGCCTAAGAGGCATATAAAAAGTAGCTTGCGCATAAGTTTTCAACTTTGCTTAAAAATACAAAAAAACCGCTGCGTATAAGCCACGCAGCGGTATTGTATATAGTATTATTTTCTTCAGAATTATCCCTGCAATGCAGCTGCGCCACTCACAATCTCTGTCAGCTCTGTAGTAATAGCTGCCTGACGTGCACGGTTGTAGCTGATCTTCAGGTTTTTCAACAGTTCGTTAGCGTTTTCGCTCGCTTTATCCATCGCAGTCATACGCGCACCGTGTTCAGATGCGTTTGCATCCAGCACAGCCTTGTAAACCTGTGTATTCAGGATTTTAGGCATCAGTTCCTGTACCAGTATTTCTTTTGATGGTTCGTAAATGAAGTCACTTGTTTTGCCCCCTGCAGTGTTTTCTACCTTAGGTATTGGCAGATATGCTTCTGTTACAAATTTCTGTGTAGCCGCGTTTTTAAATTGGCTGTAAATCAGCTCTACACGGTCATATTCTTTGTTCAGGAATGCTTTCTGTGCATAAACAGCTGCATTACGAACGTTATCAAAACTAAGGTCTGCAAATATTGTCCAGAAATCCGCAACTACCTTATAGTTGTTCTTTACAAAGTATTCGTAACCTTTCTTACCAATTGGCAGGATAGTTACATTACCATTTGCAAATTGAGTAGCATATTTGTCAGCTATCAGCTGGCGGGTAGCTTTTATAACGTTTGAATTATAAGCACCACACAAACCACGGTCACTTGTTATCGGTATCAACAACACGCGTTCTGCAGCACGTTCTTCAGCCAGTGGCAATGCCATATCAGAAGAAGCACTTGCTATATTGCTCAGCATTTCCTGCAACTTTTGCGCATAAGGGCGCATTTGGATGATAGCATCCTGTGCACGGCGCAGTTTTGCAGCACTCACCATTTTCATGGCTTTTGTAATCTGCTGTGTAGATGTTACAGACTTGATACGGTTGCGTACTTCTTTAAGCTGTCCCGACATATTATAATATATGGAAAATCAATGTTAAAACTGGGCGCAAAAGTACGATAACTATCCCAAAATCTCAAAACATAAGCCCAATTTCCCCGTATCTATTGTACAATATGTGTATACTGATGTATTTACATCATTTAAAATTACATATAAATATTAAAATACACTATACAATGCTATCGCTGCACTACCATCATGGCACTACCAAAAACGGTTTCAGCACGTAGTATTAGCGAATAAACACCGTTTGGCAACTCGGCAGTATTGATGGAAATATTATTACTGCCTGTTCTAAAAGCGACCTGCATAATTTTCACTACCCTGCCTGTCATATCAGCTACCTGACAGATTGCACTACCTTCAACCTGCGTATTAAAGCTCAATTCCGTCATGGTTTTTGCGGGATTGGGGCGCAAGGCAAGGTTGAGACGAGCCTGATTTAGGAAGTCTACCCCCACTTTATCGCATCCTGGTAACGTATCATAGGGCACAGCAGCGCTATACTGGTTTGTACACCCGTTTGAATCTGTAATGGTAACCGAATAAGTATTGGCAACAGTCAGTCCGCTGATATTTTGGGTTGTTGCCCCATTACTCCAAGCATAAGTGTACGGGGCAGTTCCGAAATTGTTTGTACCCCAAGTATTGCTGATATAACTTAGTGTAACAGCACCGTCCGATTTACAAATTGGGCGTACAGTCAGCGCACCGCTTATTACCGACTTCAGGCATATTGCAGCAGCTACGTTGGCACGCATTTTATCTCCAGGCAATTGCCCGAAACCGTTTGCAAAGTTCACCCCTCTGGAAATGAAATTGCAGTAGCTCATCACCGTACCTTGCCAGCTTGTGTTTGGTAAGCTGCCATCATACAATACATTAGTACAGAAAGAACAGGTAAGCGATGGTTCTACATTAGAACAGCTATCTATTGCGCCGCAGGTACCACCCGCTCCTGTCATCCATCCACACCACTGCGTATGGTTAGAACCCAGATTATGACCCGTTTCATGTGCCAATGCCTGTACATCCCACGAATAGGTTGGCAATGGCTGCACTGTCGTAGCATTGATGGGGCTGTATGCATAGGCCATATTGCGCTTACAGAGCACATCTACATAGCCTACGCCGCCATTGGCTACAGGGTCCATTGTTACCAGATGCGCAATGTCGCCATCAAAAGTATCAGACTGTGCATTCCACTTACCTTGAAAATCGTACAAAGCATTCAGTGCATTATTGTTGATGTAATTATCATTAACAGTCCACACATAGAGCGATTTCAATTCCAGTGCAATACGCTCATTTCTGTACAATGCCTGTACTTGGTTGAAAAGCCCTACCATGTATGCCTGCACATTCGCTACACTTCCTTTGTTTTGATACAACTGGTAATCGCACTCCCAATACACACTTACTTTATTACACAGGTAGGCAGCAGTTGTTTTATTAGCTGTTGTTGTTTGTTCTTTACCATAAAAGCTTGCATTCACACCACAAGGCGAATATGGTTTATCCTTAAAGTCTCTATCGTTATACAGTATATACTCACCTGTATTATCTCCTTTTTTGCCTAATACATAATTGCCTTCGTCTATCGAAAACAACATCATCACATCTCCGTTTGCATCTATACTCATGGCTGCAACAGACTTGCCTACACCATCTACCACTCCTTGATAATGTACGCCCTCATTATAACCTGTATGATGCCTGCCACTGCCATCAATTGTTCCAAAATTTGCATTAGCGGATAATGGGTTTCTTAAAAGCATTTGCAGATGATAAACTACTCCTTTGGCGGAACGTATAAAAATAGATACTGCTTCCGGATGCTGTTGTAATAGCTGCTTCGTTATATCTTTTTTGATGTTAAGTACCGTTGCTTCATTCAATACGTTCTCATAACCTGCACCTGTTGTTACTGTAAATGGTTCAACTTCAGTAAATATCACCCGGGATGCTTTAGCTTGGTTTATCTCTTTCTGCAACAAGCCGTTCTCTATAGCAAAAGCATTACCAGATAGCAGCAAAAGCAAACACAAAAAGGACAGCATTCTTTGTAACATAACCGGCATTTAGGCTCCTATATGCAATTTATACATAAGTATTTAATTGACAGCCCTGAATAGTTGAATTGTTTTTTGCTATCTTGGCATTGCAATCAACCCGAAAAGCAGATTCCTATGATGCGTTTTTTTGTTTTATTGATGCTTTCTTTATCGCTGTTAGCATGCCGCGGTGGCAAAAAGAAAGTTCATACGCCTAAAGTACCCAAAGGTGATGCGGAAATTACCAATACCTACTGGCGCCTGTACGAAATGAATGGCAAGCAGATACAGACACCTGCCGATGCGCGTGATGTATTCATTCGTCTGAATCGTAAAAGAAGTGAGCTGGAAGGTTTTGCAGGTTGCAATAATATTGGAGGCACACATGCAGAAGGACGCCATGGCGCTATCAAATTCGAACCGTTCTCTACCCTGATGGCTTGCGAAGACCGAATGGAGATAGAACAATACGTATTGAAAGCGCTGGTAAGGGCCAACCGCTATGTCATCAACGAAAAGTTTCTGTTGCTATACGACGAGAACATTCTGTTGGCAACTTTCGAAGCACGTTACTACAAATAACCTTCTCAACAATATTCCAATAAAAAAGCGAAGCATGATGCTTCGCTTTTTCTTTATCTGCATATCTGTTATCAGATATTGAATTTGATACCTTGTGCCAGTGGCAGGTTTTCACTCCAGTTGATGGTATTCGTTTGTCTGCGCATGTATGCTTTCCAGCTGTCAGAGCCACTTTCACGGCCACCACCCGTTTCTTTCTCACCACCAAATGCACCCCCTATTTCTGCACCACTGGTACCAATGTTCACATTAGCAATACCACAATCGCTGCCTTTGTGCGATAGGAATGTTTCAGCCTCACGCATGTTCAGCGTCATGATAGATGAAGATAAGCCCTGCGGTACATTGTTTTGCAATGCAATTGCTTCTTCCAGCGTTTTGTATTTCATGATGTACAGCAACGGAGCAAATGTTTCGTGCTGCACTATCTGCATATCATTACTTACTTCATAGATGCATGGCTTCACATAGCAGCCACTTTCGTAGCCTTTCCCGCTCAGCACACCACCTGCCACTACTACTTTTGCCCCTTCTTTTTTCAGTGCCTCGATAGCATTCAGATAGTTTTGTACAGCATCTTTATCTATCAGCGGACCTACGTGGTTTTTCTCATTCAGCGGGTCGCCTATGTTCAGTTGCTTGTATGCTGCTACCAGTTTTTTCTTAAATGCTTCGTATACGCTTTCGTGGATGATAACACGGCGTGTAGTTGTACAACGCTGTCCTGCTGTACCTACTGCACCAAATACTACCGCACGCATAGCAATGTTCATATCTGCATGTTCAGAAACGATGATGGCATTGTTACCACCCAGTTCCAGCAATGCACGGCCCAGCCTTGCGCCTACTGCAGCACCTACTGCTTTACCCATACGTGTGCTACCTGTTGCCGATACTAATGGTACGCGTGCGTCAGCACTCATCCGTTCACCCGTTTCGCGTCCGCCAACTATCAGGCCGCTTACACCTTCAGGTACTTTGTTTGCCTTAAATACGTCCGCTATTATATTCTGACAAGCAATAGCTGTCAGAGGTGTTTTTTCTGATGGTTTCCATACACAGGTATTACCACATATCCATGCTATAAAGCTGTTCCAGCTCCATACTGCAACAGGAAAGTTGAATGCACTGATGATACCAACCACACCCAGCGGATGCCATTGCTCGTACATACGGTGCATAGGGCGTTCGCTGTGCATAGTCAGGCCATATAACTGGCGAGAAAGACCCACCGCAAAATCTGCGATATCTATCATTTCCTGTACCTCGCCAAGGCCTTCCTGCAGGCTCTTACCCATTTCGTAAGATACCAGCCTGCCCAATGGTTCTTTGTGTTTGCGCAGTGCTTCACCTATTTGTCTTACTACTTCGCCACGCTTTGGTGCAGGCCACATACGCCATTCTGCGAACGCAGTTTCAGCTTGCTTTACAACAGCATCGTATGTTTTGCTAGTAACGCCGTTTACGGCACCTATTTCTTTCGCATCAACAGGGCTCCATGACACTATCTTTTCGCCACCCGCTTTTATCCATTTTGTACCTGTACCGGCACCTTCATTTATTTTTTTGATACCGAGTGTATCTAATACTTTATTCAGTTTCATATAGCCTTTTAAAGAAATGCAAAGGTACAGATTATTCTTTGTTTGGTAATTTGACATTAACATGCCAAACATGAGGGAGAATAGATATATCTTGTATATAACTTACGCATGAAAAGCTATCATAAAATACTCACCTTATTACTCTTTATCTTCAGCACATCCAGCTTTGCTAAGGATAAAGACTGTTTCAAAGTCATTACCTCTCCTGTCAGAACCAATCCATTCACAAGCATATATGAACGCTATCAGGATAAATCCTATGATTTCGATGCCTCGTTAAGGGATTCCATTGCAGGTTTACGTAAAGCATATGTATTAAGGTATGATAGCATAAATAATTTTCATGTTGTAGTCTATTCAGACAATAAATATGACAGCTATTTAGGTTATTGGGTGGGTATCTCAAAAGACAATGGCCATACATGGCAGCGGTATTATAGCGGACTAGGCAATAGCCGCCCTTACTATATAAAATACCAGCCTAAGGTGCCATTGATAAAAAATGATTCCATAATAGAAATTGAAGTGGCTGAGGTAAAACAAATATCACAAGAAATACTGCCTAGCTCCCCGGCAAAATATGGTTTAACAAAAGACAATTTGTTACTCCAAATCAACATTAACAGGCTTAAAAAAGATAGCGATAATGATGGATTAACAGACATTGAAGAAGATAAACTCTTAACAAACCCATTCTCTAATGACACTGACAAAGATGGCGTCGTTGATGCACTGGACAAAAATCCACGGTATAAAAATCAGAACAATAAATATGCTACACTCTATGCTTATATGATTAATTCAATTAATTATGTATCGATGGACAGCAATATTATATCATTCAACGAGCCGGAGATAACCATCAAAAGTAATATTCCGTTTCCCAATCAGACTTACATAATTGTCTCGGATGATGCTCATATTCAACATGTCTGCAAAACCAGCTACTCGTTAATTATTCTGAATACCCTAGAGTGGAATTTATATGACAATAAACACTTGTCAACTCCCAGACAACTTTACGTTTCTTCTTTGAAACGTAAAAAGGGTACACACAATCAATACACTGTCACTATAGACGAGCACGGATACGGAGTCACCTTTCAGGTAACTGAAAAAAAAGGGTATTGGATTGTAAGGGTGATAGAGGCCTGGCAAGCATAACTATTTTGTCTAAATAATAAACGGACTATTAAAATCCTCCAGTTTACCAAAAGACAAATCCCTTTCCGAAATAATCGGATGCTCTACTCCCCAGTCGTAACCAATGCTATTATATAATACACCCGTATCGCTTTCTTTATCATAACCCGATGATACTAAGTAATATGTCATGGCACCTTCTGTCAGTGCTTTAAACCCGTGCGCAAAGCCTTCAGGAATGAAGTATGCCAGATGGTTATCTTCCGATAATTCATGCGCATAGTACTGCCCGTATGTAGGCGATTCCTTACGCAGGTCTACAATCACATCCAGTATAGCGCCTTGCGGACAATAAACTACTTTGCTGTGCTGATGTGGCGGCAGTTGAAAATGCATCCCACGTATCACATCTTTTCTTGATGTGGAGAAATAGCTCTCTTTCAGCTCAAACCCAATACCCACCTCCCTGAAAGTGTCATCATTGAATGGTTTTACAAAAACACCCCTATCGTCTGTAAAACGGGGCAATGTGATAAGATATGCGCCTTCCAGCGATAAAGCTTCAAAATGATACATACTGGACGTAAATTACAGTGTTTGACGCTAAAAAAAATTAAAGAAATCAATATTTTTGCAGTTGATTCAATTCAAGCCCGCATGCAACACTTTCTCGATATACGTAAAAACATTATTGGCATCAACCATATCTTCACTTCGCCATTCGGCAAAAAGAAGATATTGTATGCCGACTGGACTGCAAGCGGGCGTATGTACCGCCCTATTGAGGACTACATGATGGAGGAGGTATATCCTTATGTTGCCAATACACATACTGAAACAACCTATACAGGCTCGTACATGACTAACCTGTACCACAATAGCCTGCACGATATTAAAGCACATGTAGGTGCCACGAATAATGAAGTTATCATAGCTTCTAATTCGGGCATGACGGGTGTTATCAATAAGTTTCAACGCATACTGGGCTACAAACTGCACGAGAAGTTTGAAGACCGTATTGCCATAGGCAAAAACGAGCGTCCTGTTGTGTTTATCACACATATGGAACACCACTCCAATCATACTACGTGGCTGGAAACCATCTGCGATGTTGTCATCATCCCGCCATCAAAAGACGGAGATGTTGACCTTGAAGCCTTCGACTCACTGATGGAAGACTATAAGACAAGAGAAACCAAAATAGCTTCTGTTACTGCCTGTTCAAACGTTACAGGTATATACACACCTTACCATAAAATAGCCGCTATTGCACACAAGCATGGTGGCTATTGTTTTGTAGACTTTGCCTGTTCGGGCCCTTATGTTGATATCAACATGAATCCTGAAAATGAGGCAGAGCGTCTGGATGCAGTATTCCTGTCTCCGCACAAATTCCTTGGTGGCCCCGGCACATCGGGCGTTGTAGTTTTCAGGAAAGAACTTTACAACAATGCAGTACCTGACCATCCGGGTGGTGGTACTGTACGCTGGACAAGCCCTTTTGAAAAACACCTGTACCTTACAGATATAGAAATGCGCGAAGATGGTGGCACACCTCCTTTCCTGCAAACAATACGTGTTGCTAAAGCCATAGAGCTGAAAGAATACATGGGTACTGCAAATATTGCAGAACGCGAGGAAAAGTTGATGAACATTCTTTGGGACAGGGTAAGTACAATGGATGGCGTTACCATTCTTGAAAGCAATAAAAAACACCGTCAGGCAATACTTTCTATACAATTCAGCGATTTATATTTCAATCAGGTAGTGCGTTCTCTCAACGATATATTCGGTATTCAGTCTCGTGGCGGATGCTCTTGTGCAGGTACCTATGGCCACTATCTGAACGATTTGGACTATCGCAAATCTATACAGATAAGGCAAGAGATTGAAAAGGGAAATGCACTGGTAAAACCGGGCTGGGTGCGCATATCGCTACACCCTACTATGCTGGAAGAAGAAATGAACTATATAGCGGATGCTATACAGTTCATTCTCGACAATAAAACACTTATCAAAGATTTATATCTGGTCAGCGGTAATGATTTTGAGTTGGACGAAAGCAGGCTGCAATCAGCAGAATGTAAGCACTTGTTCGACAGGTCTTTCGTTATGGCTTAGAAATTACCGAAGTAATTTTCAATCTGCCGCATACATTTTTCGTGTGCGGCATTTTCTTTGTCTGCATACCAGTCTGCCGTCATTTCGATAGCCTGAGTGGCATTCAATTGCGGCTTCCAGCCAATCAGGTTGTATGCTTTATTACTATCCAGCAATAATAGCTTAGCCTCATGCAGTGGCTTATCAGGCACTATTATTTTGTAGCCCCCCGTGCCATATCGGGCAACAAATATTTTAGTCAGGTCTTCTACCGTAAGCGTATCATTTACATCAGGTCCAAAGTTGAACGGTGTACTCAGGCGAACAGGCTCTTCAGTCATCTTTGCAGCCAGCATCAGGTAGGCGCCAAGTGGCTCCAGTACATGCTGCCAAGGGCGCACAGAGTGTGGGTTGCGCAATCCTACTGTTTCGCCAAACTCTAATGCACGTACTATATCCGGTATAATTCTGTTATCAGAAAAGTCGCCACCACCTATTACATTACCCGCACGCACAGAAGCAACTGCTTTCTGATGTTTACTGTAATCATCAGGATTGAAGAATGAACGTGTGTACGATTCTACAACTATCTCTGCTGCAGCCTTACTTGCAGAGTATGGGTCATAACCACCCAATTTATCATCTTCTTTGAACGGTATGCCACGCTCAGGATTTTCGTACACTTTATCTGTAGTAATCATCAGTGCCACACATGGTTGTTGCAAACTACGCACTGCTTCCAATACATGGCAAGTACCTTGTGCATTCACCATGAATGTATCTACCGGCTTATCGTAGCTGCGGCGCACTAATGATTGTGCAGCCAGATGAAATACAAAATGTGGTTCGAAACGTACTATCTCACCCTGCAGCTTATGCAGGTCGCATATATCACCTATTACAGAACTGTAGCATAGCTCATCGCCATCTATCAGATTGTATAAATCGTTTGTTTTTTCTGGCGCTAAAGAATATCCTTTTACATCTGCACCAAGCCATTGCAATATCTGCACCAGCCACGAACCTTTGAATCCTGTATGCCCTGTTACAAATACACGCTTCCCGTTAAATACCGAACGCAGGTATGCAGCACTTACCACTTTTTCCATAAAGGTTCTGTTTGCCAAAGGTGTTCCAATTCTTCTTTATCGCGCAGTGTATCCATACACTTCCAGAATGCATGATGCCTGTATGCAGTTATCTGTTTGTCAGCAGCAAGCTTATCCATCGGGTAGCGCTCCCACATAATATCATCCGCATCATCAGGCAGGTATTTTGCAATAGATGGTTCTATAACAAAGAAGCCACCATTTATCCATGTACCACTGTCTGCAGGCTTTTCTTCAAAGCTGTCTATCACACCATTATCTTCCATTTTTATCACACCAAAACGACTGGTAGCCTGTATGGCTGTCATAGTGCATATCTTGCCGCTTTCTTTGTGAAACTTTACCAGCTCTTCAATATCTACATCACTCACACCGTCACCATAAGTAAGCATAAAGGTTTCGTTACCAACGTAAGGTAACACACGCTTCAACCTGCCTGCAGTCATTGTATCCAGCCCGGTATCTATCAGCGTTATCTTAAACGGCTCTGAATTATTATTATGAACCTCCAGCGAATTCTTAGAAAGATCGACTGTAATATCTGCGTTGTGCAGGAAGTAGTTAGCAAAGTACTCCTTAATCATCCAGCCTTTATAACCCAAGCAAATGATAAACTCAGTATGCCCGTAAGCGGCATATGTTTTCATGATATGCCAAAGAATGGGCTTACCACCAATTTCAATCATTGGCTTGGGTCTCAGAGACGATTCCTCAGATATACGTGTACCACGACCGCCTGCAAATATTACAACCTTCATCAGAAGTAGAGTTTCGTTTTAAACAGCAACAAATTTAATCGTAAATAAACTAAAAAAAGCCCTGCTATTGAAGCAGGGCGGCAATTTTAACGCAATTATTTATTTTAACTGATAGTTCTTGGGAATACTGAACGGCACTTCAATAGGCTGGTCAAACTCTACTTTATTAAAGCTCATATCCAGATAATGAGGTTCTCCCTTATTACTGATATTAAGCGCCCTTTCTGTTGCAAATTTTCGCCCGTCTGTATTTTCATAAGTACCATACTGTATCATGCCCTGTACCGCATCGTCTTTAGAACGCATTTGCAAGCTGCGGATAGTACTGTCTGTTTTGTTAAAGCCTATTTGTTGCAACATTTCGGCATCTTCCACATCGATTGTCCATGTGCCACCAAAATCTGTTGCATCTTTTGGCATACCGCCTTTTTGCAGCATATTGCCAATAAACAGATTCTGTACCAGCCCGAAGTTAACGGGTATTGGCAATAGCTTGCTGGCATCAGCAATTGCCATTTTGTAAACTTCTTTTTGCAAGTGGTTAAGCAATAAAAGACTGTCTGGCGTAATGTAAACACGTGCCACACTCACCATACCAGCTGCCGCAGTTACGTTTATCCATATTACACTGTCTTTGCTGATGCGTATATGCGCTACAAACTCCTGCTTCTGGCTGTTCGATGAATAGTGCATCTTAGCCTTACCGCTGAACGTCTTATACAAAATCTCATTTTGCAACAATGGTGTTAGCGATGCTATCAACAATTGCTTTTGTGCATTGGGTTCTTTGGGTGCTGCTACAACAGTGCCCGATACACCACCTGGCGTATCTACAGTATTGGCACCAAAGCGTTCTTTGATGGCATACTTCTTTTCGAACCATACGTTTTTGCGAACGGGTTGCTTATTTGTCTGGCAAGATGTTAGAATGGATGTAATGGCAATCAACACTACCGAAACCCACGCTATATTAAATTTCATACAGCTTTCTGTCCTTGATTTTTTTATCTATGTCCGTATTCTCGGTTCCTTTTTCTTTTGCTTTGGTCCAGCACTCTACGGCTTTATCTACATTTCCTTGTTTGTAGTAAACATCGCCAAGATGTTCCCACAATGTACCATCGGCATTTTCGCCGTTGGCATCTATTGCTTTCTGTATATACTCCTGAGCGTCTTTATACTTTCCCTGTTTATACAATATCCATCCATAAGTATCCATGAATGTAGGCTCATCCTTCCTTACTTCCAGCGACTTCTTAGACATTCGCTCTGCATCCTCCAGCCTCACACCACGCACAGATAGATAGTATGCGTAGTTGTTCAGTACCGTTGCATTCATCGGGTCCAGTTTCAGTGCATAGTCATAGCTACTGTCAGATGCCGAATATTTCTTAGCATAGTTATATGCATCACCCAGCCCTGTATACATCTGCACCAGTTGTGCTTTATTATCTTCTGGCTGCATATCTATTGCTCTTGTTATAGCTTTGATAGATTTGGCATAATCCTTCTTATTCATGTAGCCCACACCATTCAGGTAATGAAACATAGCCTGATTGGGGAACAACTTCAACGCTCTTTCACTATATTTTATCAATGAGTCAGCCCCTGCTCTATCTGTGTACGCAAATAACAAACTCTCCCATACTTTGTAGGAAGATGGGTCTATCTGTACTGATTTTTTATATGCTTCAGCTGCTTTATCTATTTTATTATTGAAAGCCAACACATCGCCATAGAATGCAGACACCCTTGCATTTTCAGGATGTTGCTCTGCTAGTATGGTAATGATTTCCAAACCCTGCCTGCGCATAGTGCTGTCATTCCCACCTTCAATTATCATTGGCCCGAGAATACTCAACTGTACATCGGCATCAAGGCTCTTATTCGTTACCAGTTTTTTTACATATTCTTCGTATTTCTTCTGGTTGTTATTCTTTTTATAGTATTCAGAAAGTGTCAGTTGCACAGTAGGGTCTTCGCTAAATTGCTCTTCTATCTTTCTGTACATCTCTGCTGCTTTGCCGGTCAGCTTATTGTTGTCATACACCTCAGCCAGCTCTGCATAGTATTTTCCTTCTTGCGGATTGCGTGCTATCTGCCCTTCCAGCACTTTCACTACACCATCTACATCATTTCGCTTCAGCAATAGTTTCTTTTTCAGGTCTATAGCTTCTTCATTATCGGGTTCTTTTTCCAGATACTTGTTGATGGTAGCAAGTGCTTCATCATACTTACCTACATGCTGATAAAGATTGAACGCTTTCAGCAGATAGTCATCATTGTACTTTTCTGTTTTTGCTATTTCATCAAAGAGTTTAGCTGCTTCTTCATACTGCTTATTCTGCACCAGTATTTCAGCATACTGTGTTTTATACCACACATTGCTGCCATCCAGTGCTATTGCTTTTTTTATGTACTCCGTTGCCTTATCACTTCTGTTTTCTTTAAAGTAGAGCCTTGCAAGGTCGTAGTACGCCCCAGATGCCTGTGGTTTTGAGGCAATAACCTGCAGCAGCAATCGCTCTTCTTCCTTATCATCACCTTTTATGCGTGCGCGCAGTGCATCGTAGTATGCAGCATCAGCCTCCAGCCCTTTTACCTCTTCCGATTTAAAATTGCTATTCTCTTTATCCTGAGCATACAAAACTGCATCGCCACTAAAGAGGAGTAACGATGCAGCACCAAATATTTTTAGGAAACTAAGACTCATATATGTGTTGAAAAGTCACCGATGCTTATATCGCGTGCCTTTTCATTGTAATTTACGCTTTTCCCCAGTAAAGAGTTTTCGATACGTGCATTTTTAACAATGCTGTGAGCCTGAACGATGCTATTGTTGATGCGGCTGTCTTTAATATGCACCCCTTCTTCCAACGATACAAACGGTCCGATTACAGAATTCTGGACTACCACATTCTCTCCAATAAAGCATGGTGGTATAATAACAGAGTTTTCCACCCTTGCTGTTTCTGATACAAGACGCTCAGTTTCTGCCTTGATAGCCAGTATACGCATGTTGGTATATACCGTAGCATCTTTATTGCCACAATCCAGCCATTCTGTTACCTGATCTGTATAAAACTTCACGCCTTTTTTCAGCATGTTGTCCATAGCATCAGTAATCTGGTATTCACCTTTCAGCATGATGCCTTCGTCAATCAGGCGTTGCAGCTCTTTGCGCAGGTTTTCACCGTCTTTAAAATAGTACACACCTATGATGGCAAGATCAGAAACAAATTCTTTCGGCTTTTCTACAAATGCTTCAATCTCATTGTTAGCATTCAGTTTCACAACTCCAAACGCGCTTGGGTCATCAACCTTCTGTGTCCACACTATCGCATCTTTATCTTTATCTATGCTGAAGGTAGCTTTGAACAGTGTATCTGCAAATGCGATAAACACATTACCCTTTAGGCTTTCTTCTGCGCACAGTATAGCATGTGCAGTACCTTTAGGTTCGTGCTGATAGCATATTTTGGCTTTTGCTCCCAGGCTTTCAGCTACTTTACACAGGTGGTCTTCTACTTCTTTACCAAAACTCGGCCCTATAATAAATGCTATCTCCTCCACTTTTTCATTGCTGGTAGCAATGATGTCTTCTACAAGGCGTTGCACTATTGGCTTGCCTGCAATCGGTATCAGTGGTTTAGCAGTTGTAAGTGTGTGCGGGCGCATCCTTTTGCCCATACCTGCCATTGGGATAATGATATTCATTTCTTATAGTTGAATCTTGTTTACAATATTATTTTGTTCCCGAGTGCCCGAAGCCACCTGCTCCGCGCTCGGTTTCATCCAGTGTTTCTGTTATAGCCCAGTTTATCTGTTCATATCGTGCTATTACCATCTGCGCTATACGTTCTCCGTCTTCTATTGTCTGTGGCTCTGTACTCAGGTTGATGATGGGAACCATTATCTCTCCCCTGTAGTCGCTGTCAATCGTACCGGGTGTGTTTACCATCGACAGCCCTTTTTTAATAGCCATACCACTACGCGGGCGTATTTGTGCTTCGTACCCTATGGGTAATGCCATATACAAACCTGTAGGTATCAGCCTGCGCTCCATTGGTTGCAGGGTAATGCTCTCTTTGAGCCAAGCCCTCAGGTCCATACCTGCCGAACCTGCCGTTTGGTATTGCGGCAAGTCGTGCGGTGATTTATTAACTATCTGTACATCCATTGTCAGGGCGCAAAGGTAATGCGTTATTGGGTAGGTAGCATATAGAATTACTGCCTTGCTTGTTAAGTGTTTTAAAATGTTAAAAAACCAGATATAAATTATATATAAGTATAATATGCTTGTGAAAAACTGAAACTAATGGTTACTTTTGTATCCCTTTAATTGTAACAGGAAAAATTTTAATAAGTATAGCTCAGAAATGGCATTGTTGGGAAATTTAATATCTAGGTCGTTACAGGTTCGGAAAAAGTTCAAACTCCCGGTTGCATCTCCATTTTCTTATCAAAGACATACTTTAAGGCAATTGCTGGAGCGCGGACAATACACCTCGTTTGGCAAGCATTATGGCTTTGGCGATATACTTAGTAAAGAAGTAGATTTTGTAAAGGCTTTTAAAGAGCGCGTTCCCGTACATACCTACAACGAGATGTACGACCAGTGGTGGCACCGATGTCTGGATGGTGAGGAAAACGTTACATGGCCCGGAAAGGTAAAATACTTTGCACTCAGCTCCGGCACTTCAGAATCTGCCAGCAAACACATTCCCGTTACAACAGACATGCTGAAATCTACCAAGAAAGTAGGCTTCAAACAGCTATACAGCATGACGGAATTTAATATTCCGCCAATTGCCTTCCAGAAAGGTGTATTGATGCTGGGTGGTACCACTTCTCTCTTCGAAAAAGGTGATTATTACGAAGGCGATATGAGCGGCATCAGTGCTAAAAACATGCCTCGCTGGATGTCTAACTTCTTCTACAAACCCGGACAGAAAATATCTCAACGCCCTAAGTGGGAAGACCGTATCAAACTCATCATTCGCAAAGCCCCTCAGTGGGATGTTGCTACTGTATGTGGTGTGCCTGCATGGGTGCAGATAGTACTGGAAGAAGTTATTAAATACCATAAGGTTAAAAACATTCATGAGATATGGCCCAACCTCAGTATTTATATACACGGTGGCGTATCTTTTGAACCATATAAAGAAAGCTTCAAAAAGCTGTTGGGCCGCCCTATAGAATACATCGAAACCTACATGGCTTCAGAAGGTTCTTTCGGTTTCAAAGCCCGTCCGGGAGACCACGGCATAAAACTGGTGCTGAACGCAGGTATCTTCTACGAATTTGTTCCATTTACATCAGACAATTTTGACGAGGACGGCAATCCTAAACAAAACCCGACCAGCTACCTGATACACGAGGTCGATGAGCAAACAGAATACGCCGTAATGCTTAGCACCTGTAGTGGTGCTTGGCGTTATTACATAGGCGACGTTATACGTTTTACAGATGCTAAGGAAGGTGAGATAGCCATTGTAGGCCGTACCAAACAATTCCTTAGCCTGTGTGGAGAACACATGTCTGTAGACAATATGAATAAAGCCATCGATACTGTAGCTCGCAAACTGGGTGTTACAATTCGTGAGTTTACAGTTGCAGGCTTCAAATACCAGAACCTTTTTGCACATCGTTGGTACATAGGTTGCGACGACCCTGATGTAGACCCGCAAAAAGTAAAGCAGATAATCGACGAAACACTGAGTGAAATAAATGATGACTATGCCGTAGAGCGTACATCTGCTCTAAAAGAAGTATTTGTAGAAATACTGCCAAACGAAATGTTTTACGACTACATGAAGTCTATAGGCAAAGATGGTGCAATGAACAAATTCCCACGCGTACTGAAAAATGGCAAGCTTGCAGATTGGGAAGCCTTTCTTCAGAAACAGAATACAATAAGTAAATAAAACAGGCTACGCATCTTTCACCCATTCGTAGTGGGCTTGTGCAAATTTTATTTCACCGTAGGTATAATCATCGGGGAGTAAATCCTTCAGTGGTTTTAATGCCTGTGTATGTCCTGTTTGTTTTATCAATGCAACTATAATATCCAGCTTGGCTTTGTTTACCAGCTTTGTTGCACTTAGCTCTCCGCTTGTTACAAATGGCAGTAAGTGTGTTTCTATGGTATTGGTAGAGAGGTTTCTCTTCTGGGCAATATCTGCAATATCGTAACCATCTTTAAACATATCGAAGCTGATGCGCTGTGTATTGCTGATAGTAGCTTCTTTTGTTGGCTTGGCTACGCGTTCTTTCTTCGGTGCTTTCAGTTGTATTTTACTTTCCAGCTTATGCTCGTTTACATAGGCTTGCAATACTTTCATAAATGCAGGTCCATACTTGCTCACCTTATAATCACCAAAGCCCGATATCTTTCTTAATCCATCAAAAGTCAATGGCAGGTAGGTTGCCATATCAAGCAACGTGTTATCGCCCACAATGATATAGGCGGGCACATTCTCCTGTTCTGCAATTTCTCTTCGTACCTCTTTCAGTTCTCTCAACAAATCAGGATGGTGTTGCGGTGCGCTGCTTACATCAGTTACTTCTTCTTTCGGTTTCTTCAGCACTAGTGTCACTTCCAGTTCGCCACGCAATATGCGCCTGCTGGCTTCATTCAGTTTCAGTACAGGGTACGCGCCATCTTCCAGTTCAACTAAGCGTTGCTGCAATAGCTGCCTCACTATAGCCTGCCATTCTTCTTTCTTTAGCTCTTTGCCTATGCCGTATGTTTTCAGTTCTTTGTGTGCAGGCAAAATCTTCGCACTGTTCGAACCTCTTAAAAAATCTACCAGATATTCTGCACCAAAACGTTCACCTGTTCGTGTTACAGCAGATAATATCTTCTGTGCTTCGATAGTAGCCGTGCGATGCTCGAGATTACTCAAACAATAATCGCAACTTCCGCAATAGGCAGGTGCGCGCTCACCAAAGTATTGCAGTATATATTGCCTTCGGCAACCTTCATACTCTGCAAACTCTTTCATTTGCAGCAGCTTTTTCTTCAGCACATTGGTTTGGGCAGCATTGCCATCTACGGTTATAAAGCGCATCAGCTTACTGATGTCTCCCGAAGAATAATACATAATCGCATCACTCTTCAATCCATCCCTGCCTGCACGCCCCGTTTCCTGATAGTAGCCTTCCATATTCTTCGGCACATCGTAGTGCAGTACAAAACGTACGTTGGGCTTATCTATTCCCATACCAAATGCAATCGTCGCTACAATGATTTTAGTATCATCTCGCTGAAAAGACTCTTGCACCCTTGCACGTTCATCATTACCCATCCCTGCATGGTAATACGCAGCATCATAACCTACTTCTTTCAGTTTAGATGCAATGCTTTCTGTACTGGCTCTCGATAGTGTGTATATGATACCACTATCATTTCTATGCTTATCCAGATAGTGTATTATCTGCTCAAATGCTTTCTTCTTTGGCTGAATATAGTAGTTGATATTCGCCCTGTTGAAAGACGATATAAAAACCTGTGGCTGACGCAATGCCAGCTTTTCTAAAATGTCTTTTTGTGTAATAGTATCTGCACTCGCTGTCAATGCAATAACAGGCACTTGCGGAAAGTGCTGCTTTAGTGCAGCCAATCCCAGATACTCCGGACGGAAATCATGCCCCCACTGCGATATACAGTGTGCCTCATCTACAGCAAACAAACTGCAAGGTAGTGTAGTCAGAAAATTAATGAACTGCATACCACTTGCAAACAATCTTTCAGGCGCCAGATACAATAGTTTCACTTCTCCGTTCCTTACCGCAGTTATAATGGTGTTCTGTTCAGAATTGCTAAGTGTTGAGTTGAGGTAAGCTGCTCTGATACCATTTGCCTGCAAGGCATCAACCTGGTCTTTCATCAATGCTATCAGCGGAGATATTACTATCGTTAATCCATCCAGCAATACCGCTGGTAGCTGGTAGCATATAGACTTACCACCACCTGTAGGCATGATGGCCATTACGTCTTTACCGCTCAGTACGGTTTCAATAATTACTTGCTGATTCAGGCGGAAATTATCGTAACCAAAGAAGTGCTTCAGCGCCTGGTGAATAGGATATTTCTTCATTATACGGTGGCTATCAGTCGTTCACACTCTTGCAGCAATTGCTGCTTGTCTATCGGCACTACACCTACATGCTCGCATACCAAGCCACCTGCTATGTTCGATACCTGCGCCATCAACGCTGCATCTTTGGTTAGTGCATAGATTACAGATGCCGTAGCTATTACTGTATCTCCCGCACCACTCACATCTTTTATGTCGCGTTTGTGCGTCGGTATTATTTCGCTCGATTTATTATGGTAATACACCCCTTTTTCTGAAAGGGTGATGAATGTTACATCATGTTTCAATGCGCTATGCAAATTACTATGAGCCGCATCTAATTCGTCTTTACTAACAGTTGCAACATCCATATCCAATCCTTCTCTTACTTCTTTCAGATTCGGCTTGAATACTGTTACATTTTTGTACGTCAGAAAATTCTTTTTCTTCGGGTCTACAGTTGTTACGATACCCAGATGATTGCAGTGTGTAGTAATCTTATCTATCACATTCTCTTTCAGCACGCCTTTGTTGTAGTCTTCAAATATTACTACCTGTGGTTTTTCTATTTGCAGATAGCGCATCACCATATCTATAAACGGATGTTCTTCTGCAGTTGTCAGGTCATCGCAAATCTCTTCATCCAGTCGCATCATGTGTTTGTCATCTACTATCACACGTGTTTTAGTAGTCGTTGGCCTGTGGTGGCTCTTTACCAATAGTGTGGTATCAATACCTGCATCGTTCGCCAGTTGTTCCAGTATCAGCCCGTCATTATCATCGCCTACAACACTTGCCAGTGTTACTTTAGCACCCAGTGCAATACAGTTCAGCGCTACATTTGCTGCACCACCCAGGCGATTATCTCTTTTCTTTACCGTTACTATCGGCACAGGTGCTTCGGGCGACATGCGCTCTACGACACCCCACCTGTAGTTATCCAGCATTACATCTCCTATCACAACAACATGTAGTTGTTGCATATCATCAAACAGCTTATGCAGTCCTTGTTTATCCATTGGTCTTATTCCCTCTCCTGTTCAGATAGTAGTACACAGGTATACCTGCCAATACTATTATCAATCCCGGCCATGTGTATTCAGGTTTGTATTGCAGCAGCACCACGCATATGAATGAAGCCAGCAAAATATAAATCAAAGGTATGACAGGATATCCAAACGCTTTGTATGGCCTTGGTATATCCGGTTGTGTTTTGCGCAGCTTAAAGATGCCTGCGATAGTTAGTGCATAAAACAGCAATACAGTAAATATGATGAAGTCCAGCAGATTACCATATTGTCCGCTAAGGCATAATATACACGCCCAGATACATTGCATCCACAATGCTTTTGAAGGCACACCGTTTTTATTCAGCTTGCCTGCTGCGGGCAGAAACAGACCGTCATTCGCCATTGTATAGTACACCCGCGCACCAGAAAGTATCAAGCCATTATTACAGCCAAACGTAGATACCATTATCAGCAGCGCTATTACAGTAGTACCTATACCGCCAAATATCTTCAGCGCTGCAGCCAGTGCTACCCTGTCAGATGGCGCATTGGCAATCTCGCTGATGCTCATCACATTCAGGTACATGAAGTTCATAGACACATACAGCAGCGTTACAACTACTGTACCTATAAACAAGCTTAAACCAATATTACGCTCAGGCTTTTTTATTTCTCCTGCTATAAATGTTACGTTATTCCATGCATCGCTGGAGAATAATGCACCAACCATTGCCACACAAAGCGCAGCAACCAACCCCATGCCCGAAAGGCTTTCGTGGTTGATTACTGTAGTGCTTGTTGTTATCTTTTTTGCAAACCATGCATCTGTCCAATTATTCGTCCAGATGCTGCCATCTTTTACCAAAGCAAAGCCAAATACCACCAACGCTGCCATTGCTAGTATTTTGGCACTGGTAAAGATGAATTGTATCCACTTGGCATTTTTTACGCCTTGTGTGTTGATGTAAGTGAGTAGTATGATGGTTGCTAAACCGGTAAGTTGTGCAGCGGTAATCTTAAAATCGTTAATAGGCCCCAGCTTCATAGGTCCAACAAATACATTCTCTTCTCCAAGTGCAGGTATCAAATAGCCGGTAAATTTACCAAAGCCCACACCTACGGCTGCAATAGTACCTGTTTGTATCACTGCAAAAAATGCCCACCCATACAGGAAGCCATACATCTTCCCGAAAGCCTCGCGAAGGTACACATATTGTCCACCCGCCTGTGGATACATACCACTAAGCTCTCCGTAGCTTAGCGCAGCAGACAGTGTAATGAAACCCGATACAAGCCACACAACTACCAACCAGCCTGCGCTGCCTACATTGCGTGCTATATCTGCACTAACAATAAATATTCCTGAACCTATCATGGAGCCTATGACCAGCAGGGCTCCATCCATTAATGTCAGCGATCGTTGAAAAGAAGACTTGTTTTCCAAGCAGCGTTATTTTCAAGAAAAATACTACTTTTTCTTCTCTGTTTCTGCCTGCAGGTTTTTAGAGTCTTCATTCATTGCTTTTACAATATCTTCTGTAATATCCAAAGCTTTGTTGGCATACATGATAGAACCGCTCTTTGTATAAGATAGGATGTAGTCATACTTACCATCCTTATTATAGTCACCTATTATCTTGTCCAATTGTTGTTGCAGCTTTGTATTAAACTCTTCCTGCTCTTTCATTAGCTGCACAGTCAGCGACTCTTCTCTTGTCTTGAGGCTTTGTTCCATTTGCATCAGGCGCTTGCCAATGCTCTGTTGCTCCGCTTCTGTCATTGTACCCGCCTGTGCTTTACGCTGTGCTGCTGCATAGTCGTTTTGCAACTGTTGTGCACTGCGTTGCAGTTCAGCCTTCATACCTTCCTGGCGAGCTTCAAATTTCTTGCGTTGCTCTTTCAGATACTCATACTTAGACTCCAGCGTGTCTATGTTCACATAGGCTATCTTGGTAGCCGTTGCTTCACCGGCAGGTGTTGTGCTTACAGCCTTTGGCTTATCGCCACCTGTCTTCATTACAAACAGTGCAATAACACCTGCCAGTGCAAGCGCGCTAAGTATTGTTGAAAGATTTTTCATTGTATTAGTTTCTGTTGATTATTGTGTTGCAAAAGTAATATCTATTCTGCCAGTTTGCACCTACCGGCTTTCTTAAATGTTTTATAATATCTGTAAAAAAAATGGGCTGTCTTTTTAAAGACAACCCATTCAATGCTATTATTATCAAGCTACTACTCGAGCCTGAATGTAATTGGCTGTGTATAGTATACTCTAACCGGGCGGCCATTCTGCTTACCTGGTTTCCACTTAGGCATACCGGAAATAACTCGCAGTGCTTCTTCTTCACAACCTGCACCAAGTTTTTTGCCTACAACCTTGGCATCAGATATACTACCGTCTTCACCTACAACGAACTGTACTGTTACGCGCCCTTCAATATTATTATCCTTTGCAGCATCCGGATATCGGAGATTCTTGCTCAGATATTCATTTACACTATACGGTGGTTCAGGCATTTGCTCTACATAGCGGAAAATTTCGCTAGGCGGGGCTTCTACCACACCTGTACCAGGGGCATCAATAGGTGCTTCAATTGCATTCGCATCGCCTTCTTGGTTTTTTACACCCACGTTGGTAATTTCCTGTTGTTCAGGTGGTTTTTCATCTTCCTTCACCTCTTCATCCTTCTTAATTACAGGAGGAGTGAACTTTACCGTTGGCTTTACCGGTGGTGGTGGTGGCGGCGGTGGTGGTGGTGGTGGCTTTTTAGGATCTATTGGCGGTGGTTCTGCCAATGTCACCTCTTTTATGATAGCAACCTTCGCCTTTTCTTTCGGCTTCAGCTTCGATATAAAACCATAACCAACGGTAACAACTGCTATGCCGGCCAATACCATCATAGACCTTGCTACACGCTTCGGATAGTTTTTACGCAACTCGTAGCCACCGTAAGCCTTGTTACGGCCCTCGAACAAGATGTCGAGGTAGTCGCTGTTGAGTATTTTATTGATATCCATTTTAAAAATTCCTTTTAATTGTTAGATGCAAAGAAGTTCATTTTCCATAATCGGTTGCATTACTGCACACCGTTTGCCTGCTCTGTCATCTGGATAAACTCCTTGTCAACAGGTGTAATGTCAACAATTGCATATACCCTTATATCGTTGATACTCATCTCGTCAAGCATATTTACCAAGTCTTCGTAAGTACTGGTCACATCGGGCTTGATGATAATCGTAGCCTGATCTTTGGCACCCAATGCACCTGAAGCTTTCAACTCTTCGATTGCTTTTTTCTTGTTGATGAGTACATCACGTATACCGTCTTTGGGTTTGAAGTAAGTAACGTTCAATTGTGGTGGCTTCGTAGGGTCGTCACCTATACCTTCATAATAGTAAATACGATGGTCTTTGCTCAAAAGCACTGATATAACCGTACTTGCTTTAATCTTGGTTTGTTCTTCTTCCGTTATCTTTTCATCCTTATACGGCATGTTTATCTCCATAGTCTTAGGCTTCGACATGGTTGTTGTGTACATAAAGAATGTAATCAACAAAAAGCCTAAGTCCACCATGGGAGTAAGGTCTATGCGCGTAGAAAGTTTCTTTCCTTTCTTGACCCCGGGCCCTTTCTTATGACCTCCGCCACTGGAGGTATCCATTTCAGCCATGGAAAAACTTTTTTATAGTGGTTAACTAATATTATTTTCTTCTGAAAACTACTTCTTAGCCGGCGCACCCATTTGGATGTCGTAAGCTGCAGTACCCGGAGGTACAGCTTTCAGACCAGTTATCAGGTTGAATTTGAAAATCTTCCAACCTTCCAACGTAGTTATTATTTTTTTGATGTCCGGGTAAGATGCATCACCGTCTGCTTTGATGGTAATACGCAGCTTAGGATTGTTATTCCTTGCCAGACGTATCCAAGCAGCCAGTTCATTTGCGTCAGACGTTACCACAGTATCAGTAGGTATGCCCGTAGCCGTTTTATCAAACTCTTTCTGTTGTGCAGGGTCTGCAGCCAGATAAGATTTCAATTGGCTCAGCGGAACACCAATAGATGAACCTTTAGCAAACTTTGTCTTCTCCTCTTCAGAAAGGCCGAGCTTTTTGTACTCATCCATATCATCAATCAGGGCTTTCCTCACGTTTACGTTATCAACAGAGAAAAACATCCTGCCCTTTTCGTCAACAGTTATCATCATGATGTCTGCATCCGGCAAAGGAATTTCAGATATAGAGTTAGGCGTCGTTACCGTTACTGGCTCGTCAGGTTTAAACTTGGTAGCCAGCATGAAGAAGGTAAGAAGCAGGAAGGCAACGTCACACATGGCGGTCATATCCACATGGGTGCTTTTCCTTGGCATTTTTAATTTTGGCATCGCTTATTTTTTTTCTTCAACTGTTAATAGTAATAAGATCCGATTATGTCGTTTTTCCATAAAACAAATTATGTACTCAACGGCAGCAACTATTACTTGTAGTTAGCAGCGAAGCTTTGTGTCAGCGTGAAACCGCTTTCGTCGATACCAAATGTGATACCATCTATTATAGTGGTAAAGAAGTTGTAACCGATGATAGCGAAGAATGACGTACCGATACCCAGTGCTGTGTTATACAGGGCTTCAGAGATACCCGCAGCCAGCGCAGATGCATCAGGCGCACCTGAAGTACCCATCGCCTGGAATGATTTGATCATACCCAATACCGTACCCAACAGACCTAACAGGGTTGCTACTGATGCGATAGTTGACAAGAATACAAGATTCTTTTCAAGCATTGGCAGTTCCAGTGCAGTTGCTTCTTCAATTTCTTTCTGTATGCTGATAACTTTTTGTTCTGTATCCAGTTCGTGGTTAGTAGTCATTTCACGATACTTAACCAGGCCAGCACGCATTACATTACCTACGCTACCTGCTTGTTTATCACACTCAGCCAGTGCAGCATCAACATTTTTATTTGCCAGATGGTACTGTACTTTACGTACAAATTCACCTGCATTCATTTTACCATTTGCTTTGAAAATTGTCATGAAACGCTCAACTACGAAGCTAAGCATAGTAAGGAATGTAGCTATCAGGAATGGTACAATCATACCACCCAAATACATATTACCCATAAAGTTTTTAGGCTTGTGTTTCTCGGCATCCAAGAAGTTTGAAGCACTACCAAATACTACGTGATAAACAATTTGGCCTATGGCGATACACGCAACCACGATGATGAGGTTAAGCATGAAATTGTTCGCGTTCTTTGGTTTGCCTGCTTGAGATGACGGCTTAGCGGCTGTTTTTACGTCTGCCATAATTCTGATTTTTATTAGTTTTTACTTTGGTTGATTAATTATTTTAATACATCCCTTGTGTGCCTGCAAAGATATAGGTACACTTCAAAAAAACAACTTGAGGGTTCATTTTTTCTCATAAAGTTAATACACCTTACAAACCCGTGACAAGCAACGCTTTCAGAAGATTTCACACTCGCAATAAACGCAAGGGAGAGGCAAGATATTATTTTTTTGAGGCAATAGCCAACACTCTGTGACGATTTTAACATTTATCTTTGCGGCGTTCAACAATAGCTGCTATCCCGCCATACGTGTTGTTTTTCAGGTTTTACCACCACAATTGAAGAGCAGGATGCAGCAGGTATCTAAAGAAAAAATGACATTAAGATGAATTTCAACCCATGGCATTCTGTTAGTTACGGTGAAAATGTACCCGAAACAGTAAACGCAATCATCGAAATCCCTAAGAATTCAAGGGCCAAATACGAACTGGATAAGGAAACAGGCTTGCTGAAGCTGGACCGTGTACTTTATTCTTCTGTTTACTATCCTGCCAACTACGGTTTTATACCACGTACATATTGTGATGATAAGGATCCGCTGGATATTTTGGTGCTTTCGCAGATAGAAATGCAACCGCTGTGCCTTGTCGAGGCTAAAATCATTGGTGTAATGCGTATGCTTGACCAGGGTGAGGCAGATGATAAACTGATAGCTGTATGTGCAAACGATATGAGTGTTGCCCATATGAACGATATCAGTGAACTACCTTCACATTTTATCGAAGAGCTGCGCCACTTCTTTGAAGAGTATAAGAAACTGGAAAACAAAGTGGTGAAAATCGAAGAGTTTCAAGGGGCAAGGTTGGCAAAGAAAATCCTGCAACACAGCATCAAGGACTACGAAAACCTGATGGCGAAGAAATAGCCCGTTTAGTTGATTGGTTGATTAGTTGATTTGTCCGTTAATACATTCTTAACTCGACACAAGTCAACTAATCAACAGACCAACTAATATCAACAAACCAACTAATTATCTTATTTTGTTGCTATGAACCAAAGCACTAAAAAGGTGCAGCGTGCATGGGCTATGTACGACTGGGCCAACTCTGCCTACAATCTGGTTATTACCTCTACCATATTCCCCGCATACTATGTTGCCGTAACATCTGTAAAAGAAGATGGCATCGTAGTAAACGATAAGGTCAATTTCTTCGGTGCTACATTTTCCAACACAGCATTGTTCGACTACGCGCTGGCAGCTGCCTATCTGGTAATCGCACTCATATCTCCTATACTGTCTTCTATTGCCGACTATCGCGGAAATAAGAAACGCTTTATGCAGTTGTTCTGTTATCTGGGCTCTGCAGCATGTTGTGGTCTGTATTTCTTCAAAGGCAGCACGGTAGAACTTGGCATCATACTCTTTGCCATAGCTGCTCTGGGCTATTGTGGCAGCATCGTTTTCTACAATGCATTCCTGCCTGAGATTGCCATAGAAAAAGAGCGCGATCGTGTCAGCGCCATGGGCTTTGCTTACGGCTACATAGGTAGTGTATTGCTGCAATTGGTTTGTTTTGTGTTCGTCCTCAGCCCCGAAACATTCGGCATTACAGACGATACTTTTGCGCCACGCTTATCGTTCTTATTGGTTGGTTGCTGGTGGCTGATATTTGGTACACTGTCTATGCGCAAGCTACCAAACGGCACACCTATGGAGCAACACAGCGAGGTGAGTGTACTTACCAATGGTTTTCATGAATTGCAAAAAGTATGGCAACAGGTAAAAAAGATGCCCGTGCTCAAAACATACCTCGGCGCATTCTTCATGTACAGTATGGGTGTGCAGACAGTAATGCTGGCGGCAACCATCTTTGGCAGCAAAGAATTGAAACTGGAAACAGGACAACTGATTGGCACCATCCTCATTATACAACTGGTGGCTATTGCAGGTGCATTTCTGATGTCCAGATTATCAGAGAAAATAGGCAACCTGAAAGTACTGCTGATGGTGGTACTGATATGGATAGGTGTGTGCATTGCAGCTTACTACACTACTACAGCAACAGAGTTCTATATCATAGCAACAGTAGTAGGTTTGGTAATGGGTGGTATACAATCGCTCAGCCGTTCTACCTACAGCAAACTGATGCCCGAAACCAAAGACACAACTTCATTCTTCAGCTTTTATGATGTTACAGAAAAACTGGCCATCGTTGCGGGTATGTTCTCTTTCGGCTTTATAGAAGAGGCTACGGGCAGCATGCGCAATTCTATTCTTGCACTCATCACCTTCTTTACACTTGGTGCAATTATACTTTTCGTAGCACTGCGCACTGCCAAGAAACAACATTTACAATCAACCGTTATTTAAAAGCATTCAACAATGAAACTATATAGCATAAACGCAGGATATTTTAAACTGGATGGAGGTGCCATGCATGGCGTTGTACCAAAGAGTATGTGGCAAAAAGTAAACCCTGCTGATGATAACAACATGTGTAGCTGGGCTATGCGCTGCCTGCTGATAGATACGGGCGATAGAAAAATCCTTGTTGACAATGGCATGGGCGATAAACAGGATGCTAAATTCTTCGGTCACTACTTTCCGCACGGAGAGGATAGCGTTGCGAGCTCTTTAGCCAAGCATGGCTTTACGCATGCCGATATTACAGACGTATTTCTTACGCACCTCCATTTCGACCACTGCGGTGGTTCTATAGTACGTGATCGAGACAAACTGGTGCCTGCATTTCCCAATGCTACGTACTGGAGCAACAAAGCACATTGGGCAAGCGCTACAGAACCAAACGAGCGCGAAAAAGCATCTTTCCTGAAAGAAAACATCTTACCCATACAGGAAAGCGGAAAACTGCAATGGGTAGAAGTTGCTGATGGCGAAGAATGGGCGCCCGGTATCCGCATACGCTATGTACAGGGCCATACAGACAATATGATGCTGCCACAAATAGACTACAACGGACAAACCATTTTCTTTTGTGCCGACCTGATACCAAGCACGGCACATATTTCTATGCCATGGGTAATGGCATACGACATGCGTCCGCTCGACACGCTGAACGAAAAAAGAACCATACTGAAAGAAGCTGTAGATAATAACTGGATACTATTCTTTGAGCACGATGCACGCACTGAAGCCTGCACACTTATCAACGATAATGGTAGGGTAAAAATGGGTGAAGCTGTAACATTAGCATCACTAAAATAACAATTATACTTTTACACTGGTTTCTTTATCAGCTATTACATGATAGACATCACAATACAACTACACGGCATCACTATTCATGCTGCCAAGTCAGATGAGTCTCCTGAATTTTTCCGTCAGCAATGGGAAGAAATTGGTGCAGGAATCGCAGAGCCGGATACATACGCAATTTTCAATAAATACATTGACACAAACACCACATATATAGACCTTGGTGGCTATATGGGCGGCACTTGTTTATATGCAGCTCAATTGTCAAAACAAGCTTATGCATTTGAGCCCGACCCTCTGGTATTTCAATATTTACAACAAAATTTCAACTGCAATCCTCATATAAACAATCTTACCATCTACAATCATGCTGCAGGCAATGCAGATGGCACTGTATACATAAAAAGTACTGCCAGTGGAGGAAATGGTGGTTCCAGTATTATGATAAATGATTTTAAAAGTAGTTGGGAAGTAAAGCTGATAGACCTCGCAAAGTTCATCAATGAAAACCACAAAGCCGAAAAGCTTTTCCTGAAAATTGATATTGAAGGCTATGAGTACGAACTGGTAAAACAATTGATACCACGCATCATACAGCACAAGCCAACAATATTCCTTGCTATGCATCCACAGATAATTGCTAACAGCATCAAGGGAAATTCTATTATGGACAAGCTAAAGCGTAGACTGAAAATGATTAAGGTACATAAAGAACTTACAAATGCACTTTCAGCATTCCCTTACGCCAAAAATAGATTTAACAACCCTTATTCATTATTAGATATCAATAATAAAATAAGGTCTGCAGGCATGCTCGCAGAAGAAGAAAAAGACCTGTTAGTGCACTTTTAGGCTTAAAATCACTGTTTTATCCACAAAAATTAATAATATATCCACCTATTGCCGTTAAAACATGGGGGGATGTTTTTAAAGGCCTTATTAAATAGTACTTTCAGGCATTATTAACTCACTAAAAACAACATCTGGAATTATGGATACCTCTAAAATGATAAAGGCATACTGCCTGAAGACAAAAGAAAAGAATGTGCCAATGCACGATGCAGTAATCACGAAAACAGCTCGTGGCGGCTACATGGCAAGCGGCAACGATGGCAAAGGCAATAAAATGGCTGCCATCATGAACGAAGCTAAAGCATTGCAAGCCATCAAAGATGGCGTAGCAAAACAAGGTTTTTAATAACAAGCCCTGCATATAAAAGTATTTTACAGTTTCTGAAATCTTCGCTTAAGCAAAGATTTTTGGAAATAAGGCGATATAGTTTTGCTTCGTAATCATACTTACCAAATGCAGGGCTTAGTTTTTTCTTCTTTCCAACGCAGCAATATCGGCAAAGTCCGTTTGCAGGATGCTATCTATTTTTGCTTCGTAATGGTAAAGGAATTACTAACATACATCAGCCATAGATTGAGCGAAGAAATAACGCTTGAAGACCTTTCGCGTATTTCTGGATATTCCCCTTTCCACCTTCATCGCAAAATAAAAGAAGAACTTGGCGAACCTGTCGGTGATTTCATAAAACGCCAACGGATAGAAACTGCGGCACAGCTATTAGTACTCACAAGTATTCCTGTGGCAGACATCAAATACTTGGTAGGCTATAATAACGACAGTGCATTTTCAAAAGCATTCAAAAGCCTGATGAATGTATCTCCCCGCACCTTCAGAGCAAGCAATGTACTGAAAGCTGCATCCGCAAAACTATCATCCAACAACTATGTGTCACTAAGCTACAATGTTACCCATTTACCCAAACAAGAAGCAATCGTCTTTCCTGCCATAGGCAGCTATTTCAGTAAAGACATCTACGCCATATGGAAGGAGGTACAAACTTTTATCAATCATGAAGGGTTAATCGAAAAAGACTTTGACTACTATGCTGTGCTGCATGCCTGTCAGAACGTAACCCCCTCCCCTGCACGTTATGATGCCGTAATAATACCTCGTACTAAAAATAAGCTAACAACATCCCGTTTCTTTAAATCAGAAATACCGGGTGGCAAGTTTGTACGATATAGGTTTTGCTGCCCTGTCAGCAAATACAAGGAAAATACATTGCTTATTAATAAACACATGAGCGAAGAGACACAGTTACAGCACAGTGCAGGTGTATCCTACTTCAAATTTCTATCGTTACCCGATTATGAAAATCCTGACAACCAATTGATAGAATGGCTTATGCCAATTAAATAAACATTTTCATAACAAACTTGTCGCTTTTTTTCAATCCCACGTTGTGGGGCTACAATAGTTTTGCATAAAATTTAAAATATATGACAGACAATCGTTACAATGTATTCAACCAGATTCACAAAGGCCTTCGGGCTTTATTGTATGACACTGCATTGTGCATCCAGCAAACAGATTTCAGTAAAGACGATGCATCAGAAACCATTAATAAAATCTCCCTTGTTGTAGATCTTTTTGATGAACATGCTCATCATGAAGACACTTACATCCTGCCGTTGGTAGCAGCACATGATACCGCAATGGTAGATGATTTCGAAAAAGACCACGAAATAGACCATAAACTTTCTGATGCCCTGCGCGAGCAAGTAAATGAATGGACAAAAGCTGCTACAAAGTCAGAACGCATCGCAATCGGGCAAAGTCTTTTCTTTTCCTTTAATGAATTTGTGGCATTCAACCTCTATCACATGAACAAAGAAGAAAACCAGCTCCTGTATTCGCTCTGGAAACACAATTCAGATGAAACATTATTAGAGGCGCAACAAGCAATCATTGCAAGCATAAACCCTGAAATACTAATGATAGAAAGCAGGTGGATGATGCGAAGCCTTAATAATGATGAAATCATTAAATGGCTTACCGGCATTAAAATTGGTGCACCAGAAGAAGTATATAACATATACCTGAAAATGGCTGAAGAAGAATTACCCGCAAACAGGTACCAATCAGTCATTAGTGGCTTGAAACCAGAACTTGTTGCAGCATAAATATGTCGGTTTTTTTCAATGTTCTGAAAATTAATCATCATACCTTTGCACCACCCCAATTGGCTCACATAATCATTATTTGTCATAACAATACCGTTAACTATGATTATCAGCTACAAAGAATTTAATCCATCCCCTGCGCTACAACAGTACGTGGACAAGTATTGGATTAGCTCATTTACTGAAGCACCATCGCATCATCTGAGCATTCAGAAATGTATGCCACTGGGTATGGCACAGGTTATCATCCATACCATGGGCAGAGACTGCGATATCTACCTGAATGGGGAATGGACACCCTTGCCGGATGCTTATTTTGTAGGCATTTATAAAGATGCAGTTACATGGCGCGCCAATTGCAATGCAGTACTCTTTGGTATGAACCTGAAACCGGAATGCCTGATGCAACTTTTTAAAATTCCGGTATCAACTTTATTTAATGATTATACAGACATCAGCAACTTTCTCAACAAGCGCGTGAATACGATGGCTGATAAAATGATGGGGCTTTCCGACCCCGCAATGCTGATAAAGATTGCTGAAGATTTTCTAATCAGCAGGCTGAAAAGCACAAATGAAGAAAGAACCTATCTGGAAGAGGCTACCAATATAATAAGGATAGAAAAGGGGAATATATCTATAGACTCTCTTTGTAAAAGGTTGTATGTAAGCGAAAGACAATTGCAACGCAGTTTTAAAGACATGCTGGGTACAAGCCCCAAAACATATACGCGTATCATTCGCTTCCGCAATGCATACGAGTATATTCAGCAAACTAAGAACGATAAAGTATCAATGGCTGATATATCTTATAACTGCGGATACGCAGACCAGGCACATTTTATCCGCGATTTTAAAGAGTTTGCCGGCATTACACCCTCTATTGTAGAAGATAGCAATATGCAGTTTTGCCAGGTAGCTCCCAAATACGCTCTCTCATAGCAATATAGAAACACTATATAAGCCGATCTGCTTCCGTGTATCATATAAATAACAATAAAACATAAATTATATTTAAAAATGAAAAAAACAATTTACATTATCGCAAGCTGTATTATAGCTACAGTTGTTGCATGTACAAACACTGGCACAAATAAAGAAAGTGAACAGACACCAGTTACATCTGTCGATTCAATGATAAAACGTGGTGGGTATCTCGTAGCTACTATTGGCTGCGGAGATTGCCACACACCTAAAAAAATGACAGACCGTGGTCCTGTTCCCGATATGGATAGATTTCTGTCTGGTTATAATGCGTCCACACCATTGGGCGAGTACGATACCACACTGGCAAACAGTGGTCGCTGGGCATTGTTTTATGGCGACCTCACAGCTGCTGCCGGTCCTTGGGGACTCACTTTTGCGTCAAACCTAACTCCCGACCCAACCGGGCTGGGCAACTGGACGTACGACAACTTCAGAAAAGTGATGAAAGAGGGCAAGTACAAAGGGATTGATAATTCCCGCCCTATTATGCCACCAATGCCATGGCAAAACTTTGCCAACCTGTCTGAAGACGATCTGAAGTCTATTTTCGAGTATTTGAAGACCATTAAACCGGTCAATAATCTTGTGCCACAGGCACACCTCAACCCTCCACCACCTGCCCCTAAGCAGTCTTAGTGTTTGCAAAAAAGTGAATGTCGGGCACATACCCGGCATTCATCTTTGTCATACAATTACAATACTATGACAAACCATTTCCCTCTTTTATAAGTATATAAACACTGCTGCAACTAACTTTGCGCGCAAATTGCTAAGAAGATGATGATTTCCCGTTTACTGCCGGCTTTGATACTGGCATCTGCATTGGTAAATACTGCCAATGCGCAGCATGGTACGCATACTACCAATGCCAAATACGAAGGCAAACTGCAATATGATGATGAAAAACACTTTAAGAACGTACGCCAGTTGACATTTGGCGGCGACAATGCTGAGGCATATTTTGGCCTCGATGGTAAAGCAATCATCTTCCAGCGTACCAATCCTAAAGAAGGACTGAACTGCGACCAGATATTCTATGCTAAAATACCGAAGTCTGCAAACGATAAGTTTGAATACAAAATGGTAAGTACCGGCAAAGGCCGCACTACATGTGCCTACCTGATGCCCGGCGGCAAATCTGTAGTATATGCATCCACACATCTTGGTGCAGATACATGCCCACCTGTGCCAGACCGCAAGGTGTTGAAAAAATATGTATGGCCTATCTACGAGAGCTACGACATATTTGTTGCCGACCTGAATGGTAAAATCACCAAACAACTGACTACAGAACCGGGTTATGATGCCGAAGCTACTGTATCACCTAAAGGCGATAAAATCATCTTCACATCTACCCGCAACGGCGACCTTGATTTGTATGTGATGGATATTGACGGTAAGAACGTAAAGCAGGTCACAAAAGACCTTGGTTATGATGGTGGTGCATGGTTTTCACCCGATGGCAAAAAAATAGTATGGCGCGCGTCTCGCCCTAAGACGGAAGAAGAAGTAAAAGAATATAAAGACCTGCTGGCACAAGGCATGGTAGCACCTACAAATATGGAAGTGTTTATTGCAGATGCCGATGGTAGCAATGTACAGCAGGTCACCAAACTGGGCAAAGCCAACTGGGCACCAAACTTTACAGCCGATGGTAAGCGCATCATTTTTGCATCTAATCACGAATATCCGCGTGGGTTTCCGTTCAATATGTACCTCATCAACTTCGACGGTACAGGCCTTGAAAAAATATCGCACGATGGTGGCTTCGATGCATTCCCTATGTTCTCTCCGGATGGTAAGAAACTCATCTTCTCATCAAACAGAAACAACGGCGGCACCAACGAAACAAACTTGTTTATCTGCGATTGGGTAGATTAGTAACAACACTTTTATAAAAAACTAAAAAAGCAAAAAGTAAGTGTATTACTTTTTGCTTTTTTATTGTCTTTAGTTTCCTCGTGTCAATCTTCTGAATGCCTCATCAACCTTTCTGCTATACTCCTCATACAGAGGTTTGTCTATCATCTCAAATACCACTTTCGTTTTTTTCTTACCTTCTTTATTCATGTCATCCGTCATGCTCACTACCATCATGTTATCACCCTTCACCCATGTATATTTTCGCTTCTTCAATACTACTACATATTGCGGGCTCGGTGGATACTTAACAGTATCTGCAGTCTCTGTGTAAGATGTTGGCTTGCCTATATACTTTGTTATTACCTTGTATGCAAAAGTATCTGCATTGGCTTTAAGATGCATTAGTAATCCATTGTAAAAAGAATACTCACACCTTGTTATTCCCATCGCCCACATGCTATACCCTGAGTTTACTAACATGCGATAACCTTGTACAAACTTTGCAATGGCCTCTTTACCTTCAGGAGTTATGCTATCACTATTGTTTACAATCACACTAGCATAATATCCCCTTTTTTTCAATCGTGCTTCTGCATACATTTGTTTAGGAGAATAGGGAATGTTTGCTACATACCACTCTCCTGTATTTTTAAACTGGTTGTATAAACTATCATAACGTGTAACACCCAAAACGTAACTACCAAAGCTCCCTGCATCAAAAGGTAGTCTTCCCGGTTTAACAAACTTTTGCCCTATAATAGATGGCCTAGGGTTTGCATCAGGTCCATTTTCACCAATCCACTTATTGAACCTGTTTTCATCTTCAAAATCAAGCAGCATTAATCCGTTTAGCATAGAATACTTGTGCAGCTTTGAATTTCTATTTGTTAGTGCGTTTAATGCTATTAATTTTCTTACATAGTCTGTGTAGCTCTCCAACCCAACCATGTTACGTGCTTCATTTATTTTATCTTCAGATGACCTGTCATAATATATTGGGTAGTACTTTTTATGATAAAATGCGGCATCATAAGATGGCCCACCTGTCCATAATCGCATACCTCTGCAGGAAAAATACTCTTCAGGTGCGGAATGTTTTATCATTTGCACTGCAAAGCGCATATCAACTTCAAAGCGACAGGCAGCATTGTACAAAAGCGTATCAAAAATATGTGATGCCCTACCTCCATAAGCAGCTCCACCATTGTGCTGTATGATTATATCAAATCCTGTTTCCCGCATCACAGCCTCATCAGGGATACCTTTTTGGGTAAATATTTTGTAAAGTTCCTGTGCATTTATAGCATCAACCGTGTAGGCAGAATCTACCATGTACTGACCTCCATACAGCTCAGCAAAGTATTCGCGAACACCCTGGTCCCTGTCATGCATGTCGTTTAGCTTTTTTATCAGTGCATTGTCTGGTGCATATTTATTACTGTACTTTTTTACAAATGCATCAATTCTTACCTTATCAGTTCCTGTATATGTGGTTATTATCTTCCTATATGTTGCAGTATCTACACCACTATTCATCATTGCTGCATAATAGGTTTCTGCTGCTACATAATTTCCTGCATCCATCGCTGCGTGGAATGCATTCTCCTTATCCCTGATAAATCCCTTTCGTGGATGGAGTGTAAAGGCTTTTGCATAGGCTTGTTCTGCTTTCACAAAATCGCTATCGCAAATAGCTAGCTCTGCCAGATTAATGTATTTGTAATAATCGCGAACCTTTTGAGGTGTCTGCGCAATTGCCACAGATTGGCAAAATAAATAAAGAATAAAGGTCTGCAGGAGGGTTTTCATTTATAAAATATACTGCATAAATATGATAGTGTCAATCTCCTGCTGCTTCACTATTTTTACGCTATGTTGAAGCCACTTCTTTTAGTAGGTCTTGGTGGTGCCATTGGCAGTATGGCAAGGTACGGCGTGTCGCGTATCATTAATGCTCGCTATGTACTGTCTTTCCCGCTGGCAACTTTCATCATCAATATTGTTGGCTGTTTGCTGATAGGCCTGCTATTCGGCTATGTACAGAAAAACAGCAATCAGCAGTCAGACTTATGGTTTGCGCTTGCTACAGGCTTCTGTGGCGGCTTCACTACCTTCTCTGCATTTGCACTGGAAAATGTAAACCTGCTGAAAGGACAACTGAATATTACAGCCCTGTTATACATTGCAGCATCTGTAATTATCGGCATACTATTATGCCGATTGGGTATCACACTCACATCCTAACCTATCGGAAGACAACTGGTCAACAAGTCAACCAATCAACTAAAATACTAGTACTCCAGGCTGGTCACTTTGGGGTCGTGTATCAACAATTTTAAAGCCTGATCGTGCTTTTTGCGCGATGCGCGTACCGTCCATAGATACACCAATCCATCTCTTGTTTTTATCAGCTTACTTTCCAGCACCCTTCTTTCAGGCACATTAAAATACTGGTCGTAATCCAACTCTACACCATCGACCCCTTCGTGCGTTATCCTGTACTGACGGGTTATCATCATATCGTCAAACACGCGTTGCAATCTGTAGAACACCACCAGTACCAACCATACCAGTATCGTACTCATTACAGCTATTTCATAAGCCCCCACCCCCACTGCCATACCTATGGCTGCCGATGCCCATACGGTAGCCGCAGTGGTAAGCCCGCGTACATTTGTATCGCTCTTAAAAATCAGCCCTGCACCCAGAAAACCGATGCCTGTTACAATATTCGATGCTATCCTGTCGCCACCACTCGTGCCCGGTTCTGCCATAGCATTCGATACGATGGTGAATAGCGTAGCCCCAATATTTACTAATATTACGGTTCTGAAACCTGCAGATTTACCACTCCATTCCCTTTCCAGCCCTATAATAGCCCCCAAAAGTGCTGACAATAATACTTTTTCCAGTTCGGGTGTGTACCATTCCATACGCCTGTGTTTTAGCTTTCTAAATGTAACGAATAATCCCGCATCGTAGTATCCATAGCGGTTTTACGACATATATAGAGTAAACTATATCAAATCAGCATAATATACTATGGTTGCATTCTTAAATCCCCCGCATTTTTCATAATTTAGCGCTCCGTACAACGAGATTTTTTTCCATGATTGAAATAAAAGTGCCTACAGTTGGGGAATCTATCAGTGAGGTGACCCTTGTTAAATGGCTGAAACCGGAAGGCGCGTGGGTAGAACGCGATGAGTTGCTTTGCGAACTGGAATCTGAAAAAGCTACGTTCGAACTGAATGCCGAGCAAGCGGGTATTCTGCACATTGTTGCTGCAGAAGGCGCTACACTGGCTATTGGCGAACTGGCTTGTAAAATAGACGATAAGGCTGCACGCCCTGAAGGTGCTGCTGCGCCTGCCCCTGCGGCAGAAGCAAAACCAGCGGCTAAAGCTGAAGCCCCTAAGGCCGAAGCACCGAAAGCTGCATTGCCTGCAGATGTAAAAGCTACACCTGTGGCAAGCGCTATCATGGCAGATAAGCAAGTGAAACCAACTGAGGTGAAAGGCAGTGGCTCTATGGGCCGCATCCTGAAGCAAGATGTATTGGATGCACTGGCAAACCCTGGCAAAAAAGGTGCAGGCGCATTTACCCGCAACGACAGGCGCGAAAAAATGAGCAACCTGCGCAAAACGGTTTCTCGTCGTCTGGTAGAAGCTAAGAACACAACTGCGATGCTGACCACTTTCAACGAAGTGGACATGACACGCATCATGGAGATACGCAAAGTATACAAAGACAAATTCAAAGAGTCGCACGGAGTGAATCTCGGCTTTATGTCTTTCTTCACGAAAGCATGTACCTATGCACTGGCCGAATGGCCTGCGGTAAATGCATACATCGATGGTGAAGAAATCGTTTACCACGACTATTGCGATATATCGATAGCAGTATCTGCACCTAAAGGGCTGGTAGTACCTGTTATCCGCAATGCAGAAAGCCTGAGCATGGCTGAAATAGAAGCTAAAGTGATGGAACTGGCAGCCAAAGCCCGCGATAACAAATTGGGTATAGATGAAATGACAGGCGGTACATTCACCATTACAAACGGTGGTGTATTCGGCTCGCTGATGTCAACACCAATCATCAACATTCCGCAGTCGGCTATCTTGGGTATGCATAAAATACAAGAGCGCCCGATGGTTGTTAACGGCAAGATAGAAGCTCGCCCTATGATGTATGTAGCCCTTAGCTACGATCACCGCATCATTGATGGCCGCGAGTCTGTTAGCTTCCTGGTACGCGTAAAAGAACTGCTTGAAAACCCTGAACTGATGCTGATAGGTCAAGACCCTGTAAAAGCACTGCTGGGTGTATAATCTATAACACAACACTTTTTCATAAACAAAGCCACTCCTGTTGAGTGGCTTTGTTGTTTTAATCTTATTGTAAAAACAGCGTCAAATATCAGTCATAGGATTTTCAATTTGACTTAAGTCAAGTTTTTGCGCACAGCATACTTCTACATTAGCGCAAAATATTTTCTATGAAATCTTTTTTATCAATACCTCTACTATTACTCAGCATTGCAGCACTGGCACAACCCACCTTGAAAAAGCGTGTGATTGCTACATCTTATACTATAAATGGTGGCATCGCTGATAGCAATCACTATTACTATAGTATGGGGCGCGGCTCTGCTAACACAACCAAAGAAAGCTATTTCGATAACTATAATTGCTTATCAACAGCTCCTCAGGATATCAGGAGCGATTCTTCCATCAGTTGGACAAGTGGCTCTACCAGCTTGCTAAAAAATGAAACACGTATCTACAAATACAATACAGATGGTACCCTCAATGATATGGTATTGAAAAATACAACCTATGGCACAACAAGCAGGTCAGAAAGATATTACAACACATCAAAACAATTGGTGGGCCAAAACTATACCGATTCTATGAGCGGTACAGAAATGGCAAATGACTTTCACTACTACTTTTATAACGCAGCAGGTAAAATGACAATAGACAGCCAATATAGCCAAAAGAACAACTTCCCTGTTTCTGTAATAAGATATAGTTACAACATCAAAAACTACCTTACAAAACAGGAGAGTTTCATTTTTGTATTTACCGGTTGGATACTAGACAATACTTCGTTTCACACTTACGATGCCCAAGACCGCAAAACACTGTATCGAATAGACTTAGGCACGGTGAATGCAGCAAAAGTATATGAATTTAAAGATAGCTTCAGCTACGTAGGAACAAGCAAACTACCGGCAACAAAGCACCATTATAATTGGGATACACTAACCTCTTCTTGGAAGCAGGATTACTACCACATTTACCACTACAATAGCAAAGACCTGATAGACACGACCTATATATACAAATACAGCACACAGTGGGATACCACAGAGATGAACGTAAACACCTACAACGGCGATAGCCTGCTACTCTACAGCAAATCATACCAATACAACACCGCAACAGGCACATATCGCACCAACAATTACGATGAGCTGAAAATATACTACGAAGATTACGACCCGACACTATCTGTAAACAAAGCTGCTATCAATCACAACATTACAGTTACACCCAACCCCTCAAAAGGTATTATAGCTGTGAATACTAATACTACTACATTCAGCCACGTTAGTATTACAGATATGCAAGGGCGCATTGTATACAGGCAGCATTTTGCTGAAACAAACAGTGCCACCATCAACACACAGTTATCTGCAGGCGCGTATATACTAACCATACACGACAAGCAGCAAACAAAAATCAATTCCACACAAATAATCATACAGTAAGTACAATAAGAGCCACCGTTAAGGTGGCTTTTTTTAAGCAATTGCACCGCGTATTTAACTGTAAACTAATAGCAGGGCATATTATTACAACCGCATTCTCTTATTTGACAAACGTCAATTTTTCGAGTCAGCATGACGCATACATTCGTATAAATCGATATTCTATGAAACTTTACATTTCAATACTGCTGCTGTCATTGTGCGCATCTGCGCATGCACAGCCAGGACAAAAAACAACTGCAGCTAAAAAGCGCATTATTGCATCGTCTTCCTATTCAGAAACAGTGTTGATGGATAGTAATATTCATTACTATAGCAGCTTAACCAGAGGCTCCGTACATACTACCGAAAAAAGCTACTACGATTTATATCTGAATAGCGACATAGAACCACAAAGTATTTTTTGCGACTCTACTGTAAACTACTCGTTAGTACCCGGGAAAGGACTAACCCGATTCTTCAACAGGACATACAAATACAATTCCAAAAACCAAACAGAAGGATTTGTTATAAAAGATATTGACAACCAGAGAAAGCATTGTAAGATTACATACAATACACTCGGCAAGCCTGTTTTGTTCAACATCGTAGATACTGACATGAACGGCATGCTTTCAAGTGCATATAATCGCGCATTATCGTACAATACTGCTGGGCAACTAATGCAAGACAGCAATTATCAAATACTAAACGCATCACCTCATATGAAAAAGCTTTACAGTTATGATGCCAAAGGAAATGACACCTTGTGTAATACTTACTTCTTCGATGGCACACTGTGGGGACATGCATCTATCATCACAAAAAAATATGATAGTCGCAACAGACTTATCTGCATCCTGAACTTGTACAATGTCAACGGTATTTTTACCAATACACGGTTAGATAGTTTCACTTATCGTGGTACAGATACGGTATTCAATAAGCACAGTATATACAACTGGAACGACAACCTTGCTACATGGGAAAAAGGCGAACAAAAAACCATTTTTTTCAGCAGCAACAAACTTACCGATACACTTATCTACCAGTATGGTCCGTCATTAGATACACTGCACAGAAAAATCACCTACTACGACACTGCATATCAACTCATAACAGCCATCAAATACTACAAGCATCTTGGTGCAAACAGGTATGCCACATTACCATTCACCGAAAACTATTTTTACTTCCAGACTTATGGGCAGACGTCAATCAGTAGTATTAATGCCGACATCCCTGTAACAATTGCCCCAAATCCGTCAAAAGGCACAATCAACATAAATGCAGGCACCGCAAGTTTTAATGGTGTTGTCATTACAGATATACAAGGTAGAATTGTTTACGCCCAATCGCTACCCGAAACACATAATGCAATTATAACCACTCAACTATCCGCAGGCTCGTACATATTGTCCGTATACGATACACAAACAAAAATTAACTCTGCACAAATAATTATTCAGTAAGTAAAAGCCACCTCAACGGTGGCTTTTTTGTACAACATTAATTGCAGCAATTAACTGAAAACTAATAGTAAACTTTATTATTACAACCCCTCACTTTTATTTGACATACGTCAATTTTTCATATTTGCTTCACACATACATTCGTATAAATCAATACTCATGAAATCATATTTATCAATAGCACTCATATCGTTATGCGCATCTGCATATGCACAAAAAACAACTGCGATAAAAAAACGCATCATTGCATCGGCCAATTATTCCAATACGGTAATGGTAGATAGCAACCGCCACTATTACAGTACAGGCAGTCGCGGCTCTTTCCATACAGACGAAAACAGTTATTACGACCTGTTTTTGAATAACAGCATTGATGCACAAAATATCTTTTGCGACTCTACTGTTCATTACGAAGTGTTTCCCGGCATGGGGCTTATCAGATTTTCCGGCAAGGCATATCAATACAACAGTAATAATCTTGCTCAAAAAGTGCTGTATAAGGACATACAAAACTACAGGAAGCATACCGACATAACATATAATACCACAGGAAAAATAACAGTTGTAAACAGCAAAGACACGCTGGGCAACGGTACACCTGCAAGTGCATATATCCGCTCACTTTCCTACAATAGTATTGGCAAACTATCTGTAGATAGCAACTACGATGTGCAGAACGCTTTACCTGTCAGCAAAAAAATATACAAGTATGATGCCAATGGTAATGACACAGTTTGCGATATGTACATGTATAACAGTGGCATATGGGAGCATACATCTATCATCAGACAATATTTTGATTCAAGAAATCGTTTAGTACGCCGTTTGAGTCTGTACTTTGTTCTTGGGTCATTCATTAACACCCAACTCGATAGCTTTGCCTATCGCGGCACAGATACTTTTTTTAATTCTCACATCACTTATTCGTGGGATAACAACTTATCAATATGGCTACCTACAGAGAAAAAAGACATTATATTCAGCAGCAACAAACTGACTGATACACTGATTTTTCAACAAGGGCAAATGCTGGATACATTCCACAGGAAAATAAGATACTACGATAGCCCCGGCGGACTCATCACAGCTATTAAAATATACAGATACCAGGGGGCAGGCGACTACGAATTTATACCTATGTCAGAAAATTACTTTTATTTTCAGACATACGACCCTGCATCTGTTACGTCTTTCATTAAAGAAAACAGCATCGTTGTGTCTCCCAACCCGTCAAAAGGCCTAATCAATATAAATGCCGGAGATATTAGTTTTAGCCACATTATCATTACGGATATGCAGGGACGCAACACATACACAAAATCAATACCTGTTGCAAATACTGTAGCGCTCAACACACAATTACCTGCAGGCAATTATGTACTAAGCCTTTATAATCAAGATGTTCGCATAGCTACACAAAAGCTTGTAATAGAATAATATTACCTGGTTTCAATACTCCTTCAAACCGTCAGTCACAAGCTGACGGTTTTCTTATTATTTTTGGCTCCGCTTTGCGCTACATATACCAACATATAGCAACCATACTCAGCAGCTACGATGGCAGCCTGCCACTCACCCACTTTCTGAAAAACTACTACAAGCAACACCCTAAGCTTGGTAGCAGGGACAGAAAGCTACTGAGCGAAATGGCATATTGCTGGTATAGGGCAGAGCGCAGTATAGATAATACTTTGTCTTTCGAAGACCGCATACATGCTACGCTTTTTTTATGCGCGGCCAACCACAAAATTGCCAATCTGGTATTGCCGGAAGAACTGAAGCTGAACGATACACAGACACGCCCGCAAAAGCTGAACATACTGAACGCATTTTACAAGATACCTCCAAAGACAAAGACCGATGCTGAATACAAACATTTCCTAACAGGAAACTCTGTATTCCATTTTCAGAATATGTGGCCGCATACCAATGGCTTTTCAAATGGCATAGACAAATACCAATGGCTGCAAACCATGTTATCGCAGCCGCGTATGTTTATACGTATTCGCCGCAATAAAGAGGCCATACTAAGCATACTCGCTCAAAACGATATACCCTATCAGGAACTTGACAACAACTGCATATCATTACCAAACGGCAGTGCAATAGATAAACTATTGCCAGAGACCGACTATGCAGTACAGGATGCATCATCACAAAAAACAGGCAACTACTTCCGGCTACAGCACAAAAACAATTGGTGGGACTGCTGCAGCGGTGCAGGCGGCAAGTCACTTTTGCTATGCGACAAATACCCCGAAGTAAAACTGACTGTATCAGATACACGCAGTACCATACTACACAATCTGGCACAGCGCTTCAGGCTGTATAATCTGCCCTTGCCCAAACAAATGCAGCTCGATATGTCTTCTAAAAAAGATGTGGCAGATAAAATGGGTAGCAAAAAATTCAACGCCATTATTTGCGATGTTCCCTGTACAGGCAGCGGCACATGGGCACGCACACCCGAACAGCTATATTTCTTCGACCCCGAAAAACTTAAAGAGATAAGCAAGCTGCAAAAAGACATTGCCATGAATGCAGTATCGCATCTGGATGCATATGGTACATTGTATTACATCACCTGTTCAGTATTCAAAGAAGAAAATGAGGATGTAGTTGCTTATTTGCTGAAATATAAACACAGCCTTGAGGTAAAGGAAATGCACCTGATAAACGGAATTGATGTGGCTGCAGACAGTATGTTTATAGCCGTATTGCAACGCAGGGCTACTGCTTCACAAGGCGAATAGTTTTTTGCTTATCATTCGCATTCACCTTTAGCAGATACATACCAGCCGATGCAGGCATATTTACCTGAATGCTTTGCTTACCTGCATTAAAGCTATATTGGCTCTTCATTACAAACCTGCCGCTAGCATCTATCAGGCTGATGGTAGCATTACCTGTTTGTTGCATCAGCAACCTTACTGTTACTGCATCTTTCGTTGGGTTAGGCGTTGCCATTACCCAATTTACAGATGTGAGCTGTTCCTCAGGTGTATCTTTTACGTTCAATAGCTTATAAGCGAGTCCGAAATCAGGAACCCCATACCCAAGCTGTCCTCCGGGCGAATTATACGCATGAGCACTTTCAATTATAGCCTTCTTCAGGCGCCATGGTGTTGGATCTGTATTAGTAGCTTGCGCCAAGCATGCTACCCAGCCTGCAAGTTGTGGTGTTGAAAAAGAAGTACCATATCTGTCAGACGGACTATTAGTCGAATACATAGCACTAGCCGGGCTACCTTGCAAACAAACTTCAGGCTTTACCTTGCCCGAAGCATTAGGACCAAAGCCACTATTGCCGGCAGGGGACTTGGCATTATTTACATTTCCTACTGTTATAGCGCTATCTGCATCTCCGGGTGTCAGTATATAGTTCCAGGAATTCCCGCCCTCATTACCTGCAGTTACAACAAATACAATGCCTTTAGCTGTAGCCATATTTGCAGCTCTTGCGGCTACTGTTGTTTTACCATCAATATCAGCATAAACTAAAGATGTAAAAGGCGGGCTGAATGTATTATATCCTACAGATGCTGCTATTACATCTGCACCTACACTATCTGCACGTTCTGTTGCAGCAAGTATATGGTCCATTTCTATCGGCAATTCTCCGCCTGCATATTCAGTAACATATAGGGCAAAATCTGCTTCGGGGGCACTACCTACATATATACCAGGTAAATTTCCGGCTATGGTAGAAAGACAACCTGTTCCATGATTATACTGGCTGAAAATATCATTATTATTAAAAACGAAATTGTGTTTATCTACCAGCCTGTTAGTCTTCATCATACTATCGAATGCCGGGCCTGTATTTACACCATTAAATCCTTCATCCATAACAACTATCAGCTTCCCTTTCCCCTTATACCCTCTGTCATGCAGATAATCCCCATTCACAAGCTTTGTCTGTTCATAGGCTGAACCGTAATACGCACTGGTACCGGTAGTTTTTGCCATTGTAGTGGTTGTATCTTTACCACTACTTAGCTTATATAAACCTGTTGCAAAATATCCTATATATTCTACCTTTCTTACAAATGCAGTGCTTCTGACAGTTGAGATAGCATTGGTATCTGTAACCAATACAACAATATGATTTTGCCACCTTGATTTTAAATGAAGTTTCCCGCTAATAATTTTGAACACACTATCTGTGTACGCAGCAGACACAGGTCTGTCAGTACTGTCCAAAGCAATACCCATTGTAATACGCCTTGTCAGCGAACGTTGTGATAATAAACTAAGCGGATTGCCAAGGCCGGGAGCACCTTGCTTGTCTGTAAAACTTATCCTGAATGCATACTGAGCTGTCTGGGCATTTGCCTGAAATGCCATTAAAAACACAACACAATACCAAACACGCCTCCAACCAAACATATACTAAACAGGATTACTGTAGACAGGTAGATTAATTATGGTCTACCGCACGCATTACAACACCATCCCCTTTCAGGCAACGCCTATCAATATTGTTGATATCTGTGTTGCTTTTAGAGTTTGCATCGTATGTCCAACGGTAGTATTCCCTGTATACCATACCCACACCCTTGCTGAATACTTCTTTACCAAAAGTACGTACAGCGTTATCGCGCGGTTGTGTTTCAGGGTCATTTATAGTTTCGTCAATTTGTACAACTGTAGCTGTGTTATTATAGTTAACAAGGCCATTGTTGAAGTCCGCACCAATATTTACATAACGATATGTCCAATCGTTATAGAAAGAATAGTCCTTATCGCGTGTATCAATGTATGCATTCCCCTTCCAGGTACGGTTTTCCTGAACAGGATACACCATTTTTATGAAGTTCTGACCGGAATGAGCTATTTCCAATTCCTGACCGGTATTGGTCACATAAATAACAGATTGCAGTGCCCAGGCATCTTCAACCTTTTTACGGATACGTACATCCAGCCTGCGAGAAGCACGGCCTTTACCATCTGTAAATGTATCTGCAACCGTATACATCATCTGATAGCGACGAACAATTTTAACACAGTTCGAATCGTCCCAGATGGTGCTGTCTACGTTGTATATCACGTATTTACCAATCTCCAGCGGAAAGTAGGAGTCACTCTCTTTCACAGCAGGTACTTCATCGGCTTTTTTACAAGACGTGTATGCAATTGTAAACAAAACTGCCAGCAGTAATAATGGTAAAGTCTTCTTATTCATATCAGTTTTCGGCTGCTTATTAGCGTAAATATAACTAAAGAAATGAAAAAGTTAATATTTCAGGGGCGGGTTTGCCAAAAAAGATTTTCGGTTCAGTCAACCCAATACATTAAATTAAAAATCCATTAATAATATTCCATATCACAATAAAAACACTGAGTTGTCCTTACATTCATACTTACTTATATTACCTATGAGAAAGCTACTATTCCTTTTATTCCCTGTACTGCTGTATGCCATACCCGCCAAGACACAAAACATGGTGCCTAACGGAGATTTTGAATATTTTGATTCTTGTCCCACCACAATTGGCCAAACTCACCTTGCTTTTCCATGGCGCAATTACCATTTAGGTTCAACCGATTATTTTAACACATGTGCAATACATCCAAATAATGCGACTGCGCCACAAACCAATTTTGGGTATCAATCCCCAGCTAGTGGTAATGGCTTTGCAGGTGGTTATGCATTCATGACATATATAACTTCCACTTACAGCGAATTATTAGCAATACCTATCAAACCTTTAATTACAGGTCGTAAATATGAAGTGTCATTATCTATTAACAGATCTAATAATTCAGGTGCTGCCAGTAATGGGATTGGGGTATACTTTTATGATAATGGCCCAACAAATACTATCACAGGCACATTTAGTTCACATCTTTCTATTTCCCCACAAATAAATTTTACGAGCTATGGTGTGATAACAGATACCCAAAATTGGACACGCTTAGTAGATACTTTCACAGCTGACTCTACATATGATAATATTGTAATTGGCAATTTCCCAATGATAACAAGCTACACTGTAATTGGAGCAGGGTATGCATATTACTATTACGACTCTGTGGTTATAAAATATGCAAAAGGCATAACGTGTAATTTTAATGACAGTTTTTTATGTGCAGGTCAGCCATTTAACATACCATATTATTTAGATACTAATTATGCTACATTCTATTCAGGAAATCAATTTCTTGTTGAGTTGTCTAACTCATCAGGAATCTTTTCTTCTGGGACTATGATTATAGGTTCTGTAGCAAGTACTCTTTCTGGGAATATATCATGCATCATCCCAACTACTATTACACCAGGAAATAACTACAAAATCCGTATCCGTTCAACAAACACTGCAGATACATCATATAGCACAGCACAAGATATATCAATTGGTAACATTATTCCTTTAAAGCCGATTGCGAATAGTAACTCGCCAGTATGCTCTGGTTCAAGTATAAATTTATCTGCAACTACTTCAACTAATTTTGTTAGTTACAAATGGACTGGTCCAAATAACTATTTATCTTATAGTCAAAATCCTTCTATTCCTATTTCTCAATTAGCAAATAGTGGGGGATATGTAGTTAGTGCGCGTTTATTTGGTTGCGAATCAAAAGATACCGTCAACATTTCTGTTATTCAATCTCCTTATCCAGTCTTTACAAATAACGATACAAGTATATGTCAGAATAGTCAATTGTTAATTTATGCACACAGCAGCCAACTTGGCGTTACATACTATTGGACTGGGCCCAATAATTTTTCAGACACAAACACATCATTCTCATTATCTAATTTACAAACTGTTAATGCTGGTAATTATATTGTCAATGTTACTCTCAACGGATGTTCTGTTACTGATACAGTAAACATTAATGTAAAACCAAACCCATCCAAACCTGTTGCGAATGTTAGCGGCCCAATATGCATAGGAGGAACTGCGAGTTTTACAGTAACATCTAACACATCAGTAAATTCTTGGCAATGGACAGGTCCAAACAACTTTTCGTCTGCACTCCAATACGTTATATTAAATAATGTACAATTAAACTCCGCAGGGCCATATATAGTTAGAAGCACATTACAAGGATGTCATAATTATGATACAACTACTCTTACTATAATTGATACTAGTACAATATCAATATCTTCAAATTCCCCAGTTTGTATAGGCGATACCATTCGATTGTATAGTACCCCTACAAATACCAGCAGTTATTTATGGAGTGGCCCAAATGGCTATTACTCTACCACAAAAGATACTTATGTTCTTAATGCCGACACTGCTATAGCAGGAGCATATTATTACGCTGCTAACTATTCAGGTTGTACTTTTCATGACACTATAAATATACAGGTCATACCCCATCCGTCTAATAGAGTCATTACATTAAACAGTCCAATATGTGCAGGCGATACTTTAAATCTCAATGCATCTAGTTCATCATCTAACGTTACATATACCTGGACCGGTCCAAATAATTTTGTAACAACTTCTCAAGCAGTGCAAATGAGCAATGCTACTACCAGCCAATCAGGAAAATACTACATAAATTTTTTATGGAGTGGATGCCTAACAAAAGACAGCATCAACGTCACCATCAACCCCACCCCTACAGCCATTACAGCATCTGCCAATACACCTCTTTGTGAGAACGACACACTTAGACTAAACAGTACCAACAGCAGCACGGGTGTTACATGGCAGTGGAGCGGAGCTGCAGGCTATACATCCTCGGCAAAAGATACTTTCCTTTCCAACGCACAAATTTCTGCCTCAGGAGACTATATTGTTACAGCCACAAACAGTTATAATTGCAAGGCAAAAGATACAGTCAATGTATTGGTAAAACCATTACCTGCAAATCTTAGTGCATCCGTCAATACACCTGTTTGTGCAGGTACTACATTGTTGTTAAGTGCCACAACTACATCGTCAGGCACTGTCTTTAGCTGGGCAGGTCCAAACAGTTTTAGTTCATCTATACAAAACCCCAATATTCCTGCTGCTACAACCAGTGCTACCGGCAATTATATAGTTACTGCCACCTTGAATGGTTGCAGTGTAAAAGACACGGTGAACGCCATTGTAAACGCACTCCCTGCAACACCTGTAGCATCTGCCAATACACCTGTATGCATTGGCCAGGACCTGATGCTGAATGCAAGTACAATACCGGGGGCTACTTATCAGTGGATAAACACTGCAAGCTTTAGTTCTCTATTACAAAACCCCGTAATAGCCAGTGCTAAAACTACTGATGCGGGCAAATACTATGTAAGGTCGGTAATGAACAACTGCTACTCTCCTTTCGATTCGGTAACAGTAAATGTCATACCAGCACCTTCTATATCAGTTTACCCAAGCCCTAAAGATAGCATCTGCCAGGGAGCGGCTGTAAATTTTGTATCAAACAATACAAATGCAGGTTCATCCTTTATACGTACATGGTACAAAAACAACAATATTATCGGTGGTGCAGCCAATGCCAACTACAGCACAACAACCGCTGCAGATAAAGATGAATACTTTGTTACACTTACAACTTATGGCATATGCGCAACACCATATACAGATACCAGTAATAAAATAATCATGAAGGTACTGCCATGGCTTACTCCATCAGTAAGCATTACAGCCAATCCTAATACTACTGTAATAAGCGGTACCAAGATAAACTTTACAGCATTAGCGGTAAATGGTGGTGCAAAGCCTGCATATCAATGGACAAGAAACGGAACCAATATCACAGGTGCACTAAGTAACATCTGGGGTGCCAGTACACTGAGCAATAACGATTTGATATGTGTGGACATGACAAGTGACTACATGTGTCCGAGCCCTAAATCAGCTAAGAGCAATTGTATAAAAGTAAGTATCGAATCTACAGGCGTTGCGCATAATTGGACGGATAAAGAGCCCAAAATACACCCCAACCCAACTAAAGAAATATTGGTTATTGAAGGGCTTGAAAAAGAAACAAAAATACAACTTAATGATGTAATAGGCAGAGTACTATACAATCAGATTTGTAATACTACTAATACACAAATCAACACTGCCAACCTTGTACCGGGCAACTATGTGTTGTTGCTAAACACTAAAGATGGCAATAGTATGGTTGTAAAAATTGTCAAAGAATAACTTATTGAATATCAATTAAGACATTTAATCACCGATTAATAACATTGTCATATAAGTTATTTTAATGCTTGTTTAATTGCATGTAGCTCAATTATAGGTTAACTTTAATAGCTAACTCTTTTCGATATTTCGCATGTACAAGCTCATTGGCTTCCTGTTATTGCTGTTTTGCGGCGTCGCCAATGCACAGAATCTGGTTACCAATGGTAGCTTTGAGAGCTATTCTGCATGCCCCAACAACCTGGCGCAGACGCACTACAGCACGGGATGGCGCATGTATCACGATGGCACTTCCGATTATTTTAACTGCAGTACAGCACCCGTAGCCACTCCCGCCAACTGGGCAGGCTATCAAGCGGCAACACATGGCACCGGCTATATGGGCTGTATTACATACAGCGCAGGCAATACCTACTACAGAGAATACATTGCAGGCACTATGTTGCCGATGGTAAAAGGTGCTAAGTACGAAGTATCAATGTCCGTATCGCTTGCCAACAATAGCGGTTACTATTCCAACAATCTGGGGGTATGGTTTTATGACAACGGACCATCCACTACCATATCGGGCAATGTTTCTTTTATACCCAACACTCCGCAGATAGCTTATGGCAAATACGGAACTGTGACTGACACAACACTCTGGGTGAGGCTTACAGATACTTTCACTGCAGACTCTGCTTACGACAACCTCGTCATCGGTGGTTTTGGTAATGCCACATCTGCCTTTCAGGGTGCCACCAATCATGGCAGCGGCACTATAGATAACAGTGCTTATTATTTGATAGACGACATTGTTATACGCCGCATCAACGAAATAGAAATCCTGCATATCGATACAAGTTTATGCAACAGAGAAACACTTGCAGTACCCTATAAACTCAACTATCCGCAACTGTTTACACCATCCAATACATTCACCGTTCAGCTATCAGATAATACGGGCAGCTTCAATACCTCCGTAAACATAGGCAGCACCACTGGCAATACTTCGGGCACCATCAGTTGTACCATACCCGCCATCATAACACCCGGCAATAAATACCGCATACGCATTGTAGCCAGCAATCAGCCTATTACATCTGCCGACAACGGTACTGACATAACAATAGGCATACTGGCCGACAGTATGAAACTGCAAGCCAACAACCCTGTTTGCGAAATGGCAACACTCAATCTCAGTGCAGGCTTCAATCCTTCAGGTACTACCTACACATGGTCCGGGGCAAATGGCTTTAGTGCAGGCACACAAACCAGTGCTGTAAATAACATAGCACAAATAAATGCGGGTAAATACATAGTCACTGCCAATAACTATGGGTGTGTATCGAAAGACAGTGTTATCATAATAGTAAACCCGCTACCTGCAAAACCTATTGCTATCTTCAATAACAATGTGTGCGAAGGAGACTCATTGAAACTATCTGTATCAATACCCGTTTCAGGCACTATATATACATGGACAGGCCCTAACGGCTTTGTAAACAACAACGCAACTGCAGCATTGGCAAATGTTACTACAAACAACGCGGGCAAATACACCATTACTGCCAGTTTGAATAATTGCACACAATACGATACTGCCAATATCAGCATCAAACCCAAACCACTATTGCCTGAAATAAGCAGCAACAGCCCCGTATTGGTTGGTGAGGATATTATGCTCAACCTTAACAACAGCCAATCGGGCGTGGGCTATACATGGAAAGGGCCGGCAGGCTTTTCTTTATCTGCTGCTAATGGCACTATTAACAATGCCGCACTGGATAATAAAGGTCCCTATACTATCACAGCTATACTCGATGGGTGCATCAACTCTAATACACTAAGTGTAGATGTGTACACGAAAGAAACTACTGATAAATTCACACTCTACCCAAGCCCGAACGATGGTAATTTTTTCATCAAAAGCAGCTACGCAACAAACGGCAATATTGTAGTGAATATTTTGAATTCAAGGGGAAGGCTGGTATATACCACGACGCTTATGGTTATCAATCATCAGATTAATACAACGCTCAACCTCAAAGCGTATCTGGCGAGCGGAGAATACACACTGCACTTCATTACAGCCGGTAATGAATCGGTTTATAAAATAGTAGTGATACGATAAAAAAGAAAGCCACCGAAAAAGGTGGCTTAATAATATCTGCAAATTAACCAATAAACTAGAACTCCGCGTTCTTTGGCGTACGTGGGAAAGGTATCACGTCGCGGATGTTGGTCATACCTGTTACAAAAAGTACAAGGCGTTCAAAGCCAAGCCCGAAGCCTGCATGCGGCACTGTACCAAAGCGGCGCGTATCCAGATACCAGTATAGCTCTTCAGCAGGTATATGCATCTCTGCCATACGCTGCTCCAATTTATCAAGGCGTTCTTCCCTTTGCGAACCACCAACTATTTCACCAATACCGGGTGCAAGTATATCCATCGCTGCTACCGTTTTGCCGTCTTCGTTCTGGCGCATGTAGAATGCTTTGATGTCCTTAGGATAGTTGGTAACAATAACCGGTTTCTTAAAGTGTTTCTCTACCAGATAGCGTTCATGTTCGCTCTGCATATCTATACCCCACTTCACATCATACTGGAATTTCTTCTTCTTATATGCAGGAGAGTCCAGCAGTATATCTATTGCTTCGGTATAGGTAATGCGTTCAAACTTGTTGTTCAATACAAACTCCAGTTTTTCCAGCAATACCATTTCGCTACGCTCGTTCTGTGGCTTTTGTTTTTCTTCGTCCAGCAGGCGTTGTTGCAAAAACTCCAGGTCTTCGCGGTTATTATCCAGCGCGTATTTTATCACATACCTGATGAACTCCTCAGCAAGGTCCATGTTATCATTCAGGTCGTTGAAGGCAACCTCTGGTTCAATCATCCAGAACTCTGCCAGGTGGCGCGCAGTATTACTGTTCTCTGCACGGAAGGTAGGCCCGAAAGTATATACTTCACCAAATGCTGTTGCACCCAATTCCGCTTCCAACTGGCCACTAACAGTCAGGTTCGTGCTGCGTCCAAAGAAATCTTCCCTGAAATCTACCGTACCATCTTCGTTGCGTGGTGCACCATCAAATGGCAGTGTAGTAACACGGAACATTTCGCCTGCACCTTCCGCATCGCTCGCCGTTACAATAGGTGTATGCATGTACACAAATCCTTTGTCGTTAAAGAATTTGTGAATGGCATAAGCCAGTGTATGACGTACGCGAAACACCGCACCGAATGTATTGGTACGGAAACGCAGGTGCGCTTTTTCGCGCAGGTATTCAAGGCTTGGTTTGTTTTTCAGTTGCAGCGGGTATGCGTTAGGGTCGCACTCGCCCAGCACTTCTATTGTTTCAGCCATCAGGTCATACTTCTGGCCTTTACCTTGAGACAGTACTATTTTGCCAGTTACTGCCAGTGAAGCGCTTTCATTTATTTTACTCAGAATGCTGTCGTCAAACTTGCCAAGCTCTGCAACCACCTGCAGGCTTTTCATGCAGCTACCGTCATTCAATGCTATGAATTGATTATTACGGAATGAGCGTACCCATCCCTTTACCGTTACACTATAATCTGCCTGCTCACTCTGTAAAATGTCTTTAATCTTCGTACGTGACATAAGTTATTATTTATCGAAAAACAGGTATTTCACTGCTATTATTATCATGAATACCGCGAATATCTTTTTAACCACACTTACCTCCAAACCCAATGCTATCTTACTGCCAAAGAAACCACCTATTACAAATGTAACGGCCAATATCAATGCTATCTTCCAGTCTGCATGCCCTGCCTTGTAGTAGTTGTATGCTCCTGCAAATGCTACGGGTAGCGATAGCAACAATAAGGATGTGCCTTGCGCCGTTTTCTGGTTCAACCCGAATATCAGTACCAATGCTGGCACTATGATGACACCACCACCTATACCTACAAGGCTGCTCATCATACCGGCAATAACGCCTATCAGCATCAGCAATAATACGGTTGTCAGGCTCATTTGCTTCATTTAGTCGGTTTATGCAATGGCTGTAATATACAAACTACTTAGCGGGCAACCATAAAATTGCACATCTTATACAGCACGCGCGCGCCTACTATACTGTCTATGCCATCCTGTGCATGCTCGCCGCAAGAAACCTCATTCAGGTCGAAGCCGATGATTTCCTTACCGCTCTGATGCAGTTGCTTGAAGAGGTAGAAAATATGGTCCATCTCAAAACCACCCGGTACCGGCGTACCTGTGTTAGGACACAGTTTTGGGTCCAGCCCATCTATGTCAAAACTGATGTATACTTTCTCTGGCAGTTCGTTGATGATGTTCTGGCATATTTGTTTCCATGTAGCACCTTCGTATTGCTGCTCTTTTATGTCTTTATCAAAATAAGTAGCAACACGGTCAGGGTTCTGGCGGATTATCAGCAGTTCTTCATCGCAATAATCACGAATACCTACCTGTACCAGTTTGCTCATCTGCGGCACTTCTTTCAGTACGTTGTACATAATAGAAGCGTGCGAGTACGTGAAGCCTTCGTAAGCCTCACGCAGGTCGGCATGTGCGTCTATCTGCAGTATACCAAAGTCGCTGTGTACTTTGCTGAGTGCCCTGATGAAACCAAGCGGTGTGCTGTGGTCGCCACCTATCAGGCCTACTTTCTTGCCTTCTTTCAGCAGATTGCCCGTCATCTCCTCTACCCAGTCTATCATCAGGCGGCTGCCTGCGTTTACTGTTTCCAGTTTTTCAGACAGTTGTTCGTTTTCTGCCACTACTCCACCATCTACCAGATGAGAAATGATAAGCTCTGCACATTGGCGCAGAAAATCGCTCTTCTTCTTTATCACCTTGTCAACAGGCAGCATATAGAAACCTTTCTTCCATCCGTCCATAACATCCGGATCGTACAGGTCTACCTGCATCGAAGAATCAAATATATGTTCAGGCCCACGTGATGTTCCGTTTCTGTACGATACGGTTACTTCCCAAGGTACAGGCAGCAATACAAGTTGCGCATCTTCTTCCTTAAAAGGAAGCCCGAAAATGTTGTTTGATTTCAGTCCTACGGAATTGGGGTCGAACTGAGAAAGGTCAGTCATTGTCTTTGTTTTAATTTGAGGCGCAAAATTAGGGTTTCTCAACTATCAAACCATAACTTTCGTCATATATTAAGGTGCTTTCTATAAATACTTAATCTTTATCTATAAATCAGTTTTTAGTGCTTTTAGGCTTAACTTTGCATAGCCTGAGGCAAAATGGTCATTCACCATCCTGTTTCAGGGTATAAACAGGTAGGTTTTATGAAAAGGACGCACATCATTCTGTTGGTTTTGGTAGCCGCTGCGGTTACTATCATCGTTTCACAGTTTGCAGATTTCAGCACGTACGAGACTTTTGCTTCTGCATCCAAAGAGCCGGGTAAGCAATACCATGTTATCGGGTTTCTGGACAACAGCAAACCTTTTGAGTACGACCCTATAAAAGACCCTAACCACTGCACATTTTACGTAAAAGACAAAGCAGGCAACCTGAGCAAAGTAGTTTTCAACGGTGCAAAGCCTACCGACATCGAAAAATCTGAACAGATTGTGATGACGGGCACTATGCAAGGCGATGCTTTCCGTTGCAATAAAATACAAATGAAGTGTCCTTCTAAATACCAGAACGACCAGGTAGTAATAGGGAACGCAAGCTAAATAGTTAGTAATTGGTAATTGGGGATTTGGAATTTGTTCCCGTTATCAATTAAAATCAATTACAAATTCCGAATTACAAATTCCCAAGTTTTGGATACACAATTCATAGGAGAACATCTCGCGCCGGGGAAACTCGGCCATTTTTTTGCAATACTATCTTTTGTAATGGCGCTGTTCGGCACCTTTACTTATTGGCGTGCTGCAGCTACCGAAAACAAAGACCTCTCAAGCAGCCGCGGTTGGTTATTGCTGGGCCGCAATAGCTTTGTAATACACAGTGCTGCTACTGCAGGTGTATTCTTTACGCTCTTCTATATTATTCAAAATCACTACTTCGAGTATTTCTATGTTTGGCGACATTCAGATTTGTCGCTCTCGCCCAAATACCTGCTTTCTTGTTTCTGGGAAGGCCAGGAAGGTAGCTTCCTGCTGTGGTCTATATGGCATTGTGTATTGGGCCTGATTGTGATGTTCACCGCCAAAGGTCTTGAAAGCCTTGTTATGACGGTGATATCGCTGGTACAGGTGGCACTGGCTAGTATGCTGCTGGGCTTCTACTTCGGCCCCGATATAAAAATCGGTAGCGATCCGTTCATCCTCCTGCGCACACAAATGCAGGATGCTCCTATCTTCTCCCAACCCAACTATCTGGCTTCCATCAAAGATGGCAAGGGTCTGAACATACTACTCCAAAACTATTGGATGGTTATCCACCCGCCTATCCTGTTCCTCGGCTTTGCATCTACACTTATACCATTTGCATACACCATCGCTGCCGTATGGAAAGGCGAATACAAACAATGGCTAAAACCAACATTGGTATGGTCGCTCTTCTGCGGTGGCATACTGGGTACAGGTATTATGATGGGTGGTGCATGGGCTTATGAGTCCCTCACATTCGGCGGTTATTGGGCATGGGATCCTGTTGAAAATGCATCACTGGTGCCGTGGTTGCTGCTTGTAGCTGCACTGCACACACTCGTGATATTTAAAGCTACAGGCCGCTCTTTCATCATTACAGTAATACTAATGTCACTTACCTACCTGTTTGTATGGTATTCTACATTCCTTACACGTACCGGTGTATTGGGCGATACTTCTGTACACGCATTTACAGACGAGGGCAAAGCGCTCTACTGGCACTTGCTGGTTGTGTTAGGCATCCTGATGGTAATTGCCATAGGCTTGCTGATATACCGTTGGAAGGGTTTTCCACGCGTAAAAACAGAAGAAGCCATCAACAGCCGCGAGTTCTGGATGTTCATCGGTTCTTTCATTCTGCTGTTGTCTGCATTCCAAATCAGCATCACTACTTCTATTCCTGTATGGTCGCCACTGGCAAAAGCCATAACAGGCAAAGACGTAGCACCACCTGCCGATGTGGTAAAACACTACAACGATATACAGGTGTGGGTAGCTATTATCATTACGCTGCTCACCGCATCTATACTTTATCTGCGCTTCAAAACAAGCGATAACAAAACAGTACTGAAACGCCTCGGCCTTACGGCAGGCATAGCTGTTGTCCTGTCTGCTATCATGGCATATACAGAGCGTATCGGCGATGCACGTTACATTACCCTGTTGTTTGGTTGCAACTACACCATTGTTGGTATGATATACTACGCCATCAAAGTACAGAAGGCACAAATCAAAAAACTGGGCGCTGCATCTACGCACCTCGGCTTTGGTATATTTATATTGGGTGTGCTTTTCTCGTCTTACAATAAAGAGGTGATGTCTATCAATACGATGGGTATTATGATGGACTTCGGTAAAAAGAACGCATCTGAAAATGCACGCGAAAGCATGGAAAATGTATTGCTCTACAAAAACAACCCTGTTGTTATGGGCGAATACACTGCTACTTTCCTCGGCGACTCTACTGCCGAAAACGACCCGCGTATATTCTACAAAGTAGCCTACGAGCGCCGCGATACGGCAACAAAAGAACTCAAAGAATCTTTCACACTTTATCCTGATGCATTTGTAAATGCTAAGGGCATGGAAGAAAACAGCATGAGTCCTAACCCCGACTCTAAACACTACCTGACGCGCGACATCTTTACCTACGTAACCAAAGCTTACGACCCGAAGATGAAGAAAGATGATACATCTCAATTCAAATCGCACAAGGTACACGAGGGCGATACTGTGTTTACAAACGATGGCTACCTGATTTTTGCAGGCCTGAACCCGAATGTTGATGCAAACGCATATCCGCATCAGCCAGGCGATGTTGCAGTTAGCGCTACTGTGTTTGCTTACAATACAAATGGCATCATAGATACACTGCATCCCATCTACTACATTCGCGGCCAATATGCTTATCAGGTAACAGATACACTGAAGGCATCCAACCTGTATGCCCGTCTGGAAAACATCATCCCCGACGATAAAGCAGTAGAATTGAAAATAAAACAATCATCTGCCGACGATGACTATATCGTAATGAAAGCACTGATATTCCCATACATCAATCTGGTATGGCTGGGTGTTATCATTATGAGCTTAGGCTTCTTCCTTGCAATGGTAAACAGGATTACAAAAAAGGAAAAAGCTGCCACAGCATAGTGTGCAATAACATAGCTTAATAAAAAAGCGGGATGAATCATCCCGCTTTTTTATTTCTTCTTTTTTGTTTTCGATTTTTTGTCCTCTTCTTCCAGCATCTTCAAAAATCCTTGCCTACCCCTTCACCCATCAACATCTTCTCTAGCGATGCCATCATTTGTGTTACGTCAAAATACACGCCCTGTACATTGTCCTTATTTGATTTTACCGTCAGATAATCGCATGGGTGAGGGGTTAATTTTTGCGACCCTCCAAATCTGTAGCCCAATACTTTCAACATAAAATATTCATCGGGCACAGCTAGCACATGCAGGCCTGTTTCGTCTGTTTTGCCATCTCCGGTACTCATTATTACAGATACAAGCTTCCTCAGTTTATGCAGGTATATTTTAGTATTCACGCTATCCTTGATAATCTTGGCTGAGATATAAATCTGGTCCATATCTTCCATACTGAATGGATGCTTGTCCAACAATTTCTTGTATAGCGCAATTCGTTCTTTATGCTCTTCTACACTCAGGCTGTCCTTATTGTCTATTACACGCAACCTGTTTGTGATAACAGTATCATCGCCTGCACCTATACCTGTAGTGTTATCATAAAAGTGATTGCCATAGTACAGATACTTGTACTCATCTTTTTTAAGGGTAGTATCGTTGGCTTTATACCTTTTCAGCAATGAGGGATAGTAATAAGCAGACTCTTTATTGGCAATGGCTTTTTCTATCTCTGCATAGTCCGGCTTGATAAATCCTGATGTTTGTGCAAAAGCCAATACAGGAAATAATAATAGCAGCAGCAGAATGCGATTCATAGGCTATATTTTTTTATGAATCTACGAAAAAACTATTGCTGATTAATATGTATAGATGGCGCATTACTTTCCTTCATTTTCTGATAGCCCGCGTGTATCAGGCATATGCCTATAAACTCTGTAACATACAACACTTGTATATGCCCGAACTTTGAGGCCGCCCCACCTATCCCGGGCAGCAATCCGCCAATGGCTATTAATACATTACCCCAAAATTTGGTTTTGTCTATCACCGTTTTGTAATACTGTATGGCAGAATAGATGGCTCCACCAACCAGAAATATAAAAGCATAAATATTCAGAAACGGTGTGATGCCACGAATAAAAGTCCACTCAAGCAGCTTGCCGCCCAACCTGCCATTCGTTTCGCTGATTGGTTTCAATGGCGATAGCATTACTGATACAGATGCTATCATCATAACTGCAAGCAGCACTGCTGATAGTACATGCGCCGTGCGCCTTTTCAGCAACAGATATACCGTGCCCTGTGCCAGCGGCGCAGCCCCCATAATGGCACCCAGTATATACCACAACCTGAAGTTTAGCGGATAGTATCCTATCAATGCATGTATGCTTTCTGTAACAGTGCCTGCACCATAAAAGAATATGCCAACCGTCCACCACAGTATGTGCAGCGATTGCGGATGTTTGCGCCAATGTTGATACAGCTCAACAAAAAAGAAAGCGCTGAATAATGCCGTAGCTATGGGGATGTAATTGAACAATGCTTCAGTCTTCTTTTATAAAGCTATGGATGAAATACTATTGCTTCGCCTCGGCTATTGTCATTGTATTGTAAAGAGAAAGCCCGGCAATTGCCGGGCTTTGTTAGTATAGCTGAAATAATCTCAATCTTATTTTGTAACAACCATACGTTTGGTAATTGTATGTGCTCCATCTACTACAAGCGAGTACAGATACATACCTGGCGCAAGCTTTTCTCCACTTAAAGTCACATTGCCTTTACCTTTTTCAGTGATACCGTGTCTGAAAATTTCTTTACCACTTATATCACATACAACAATAAATGCACTTTGCTGTAGCGACGTTATATTATAGTCAATACTTGTCTCATTGCTAAATGGATTTGGGCTGTTTTGATAAAGTTCATTTTGCACATTTCCTGTTGTTGCAGTTGCTGCTATAGAAGTGGTGCAATCATATTCACTGCAAGCCGAACTGTAGTCATTAACAATAATATTGTTGGTAGATGATATTGTACCACTCAAGCTAAATCCGATTGGGTTGGGGTCTGGGCTTGAAGTCTCAGCAACTGTTATCTCCAACGTATGTGTTCCTGTCGATAATGTTTTTACAAATGTTGGTACAGTCCATTTTGAAGTGTAGTTACTTGCTGTAGCAGTTGCAATCTGATTATAAGCTGATCCTGACAGCACTACACCATCTACAGCTATAGACTGTATATAGTTATCATTAAGTATTTGTAGATTAAAACTAACTTCTCCGCTTCCACATATTTTGAAACTACGCCTGAATGTAATGTACGATCCGGAGGCTGCAACAATACCTGGATTAGCATGTTTGGTACTATCCGAAACCCACATACCCGCACTTGTGCCCCAGTAACCAGGAAGATAAGCCAATATTGCCTGCATAGGCAAACCTGCAGTACCACCAAATACAGGAGAACGATCAGAAATCTGCCAGAAAGGATCTTGCTGACCATACGCCAAAGCGGTTGTTGGGAATGTTTTAGCATTGCCGGTACTCAAGTTGTAAGTAGATACTAAACAAGGGCTTGTAGTTGGCTGTGCCTTCAACTGAAAAGCACTACAAAGAAAAAGGATACCAAATAATAATTGCGATTTAAAATTGTTTAAATCATTAAAGTTGAATACAGTTTTTTGCATAATAAAGATTTAGAAGGTTTGTATTACTCGCTGAAACGCATTTACAAAACAAATATTGATAATGCTACAAAAGTATGATTAGATGATAATAGTCTTTCAACCATCATACGAATGGCTTATTTGATTATACGAATGGTAGCCTCAACTAGATATTATTATTCCTTCCTGCAAAATATGTAACAATTGTAGCTATTGTAAAATGATAAATAGCCCTGCTAAGCAGGGCTATTTACATAAATACTAATCTAAACTATTTTGTAACAACCATGCGCTTTGTGGCTGTTTCTTTACCATCTACTATCAGTGAATACAGGTACATACCAGGCACAAGCTTATCACCACTCAGTGTTATGCTGCCTTTACCCTTTTCAGTAACCGCTTGCCTGAAGATTTCTTTACCATTCAAATCATACACTGCAATGAATGCACCTTGTTGCATGTTTACAATATTGTACCCAATGATTGTTTCTTTACCAAAAGGATTAGGATTGTTTTGGTATAGTTCATTTTGCACCTGCGCTTTGTATTTGTCAACACTTCCTGCTGCCAGCGATTGGCGCAATTCTGCCAGTTGCGTTTTCAATTCACGAATCTCCTGCTGCATCGCCAACATGCCTGTACCGTCGGCACCGCCTTTTAACGGTATACCGCTGTCATATACATAGCCATCACGGTCTATCACAAGAATATTACCATCACCTGGCTCCAAACGTTCAAAACGGATATCAGATGGCAAGCCAGGTTGGTATTCCGGATTATTACCCCATTCACAATTTACATGCAGTCTTGCTGTTGGCAGCGTGGTATTCCATCCTAAGAAACCACCAGTAAATGCATCACCGCCTTTTATCACACCACGATCCGGCATACCTGGTGTACTCTTGTTTGTTATCACACGTATATCGTGGTCTGTAAGTGTCCCGAATAAGTTTTTGTTGCCGTTGATATTATTACCCTCAACCTTCCAGTAACATTTATCGGAACATGTCTCTATAACATCATCACAGTTTTCGCACTGGTCTGTAACAATACTTGAATTACCGCTGAATGTGCTGATTGTACCATTTATATACAAACCATGAGGATTGGCACCAATTGCATGGAAATTATTGAATGTTATTTCAATATAGTGCGTGCCTGCAGGTATTGTAACTGTAACAATGCCAACCAATCCCGATATAGTGTTGTAATTAGATACTATAAGCGACGCAGGATCTGAAAACAGAGAACTTCCGTCCAGATTAATATCACTTATATAGTTATCTCTGGCACCGTTGATAGATATATTTAACTCTTCGTCCTGACATAGTTTAAAATAACGCCTCACTGTTACACCATAAGTATTAGGGCCTGTTGTAGAATACCATGTTGTGGGATTGTAAAAGCTTATCCAGTTGGTATTAGCAGCAGGTGCTGCCCAAGAACCTATAGGATTAACAGATACTGCTGCATACGGTGGCGTTGGCAAACCAGGTACAATAGCTGTGATATCGCTGGTGATATTTGTAATAATCCACTTAGGATCATTACTACCCGCGGGCACTGCAGTAGGGGTGCCACTTGTAGCATCCATCCCGGTGCTGATGTCTAAACTCGCAGTAGTACACTGTCCGTATGTGTTGAAAGAAAATGCAGTGATAATTGTGGTGAAAATGGCTAAAGAAATGCCTTTGTGCATAGCAATAGATGCACCTGTTAAGATGTGTTTCAGTTTCATGATTAAAGTTTTAAACGGATTTTGATTTGTTTCAAATGGTGTTAAAATCGGTTGTTCGTTTTTTCTTGGTTTCTAACCATAGGCAGTAAAATTTGATGGTGATAAATGGTGTATATCAAATATACAAATCACATATACCATTTCAAAATATTATTTAATGGGATCAATTCAATATACGGTAGAGATTAGAACTGTTCATACAGGGATATAACTTCTTAAGAACAACAACTGCCCGGCAATGCCGGGCAGTTGTTGTTCTTAACTCTTTAAATATTAACCGCTTAGATTATTTTGTAACTACCATACGCTTAGTAGCCGTTTCTTTACCATCTATTATCAGTGAATACAGATACATACCAGGCACCAGCTTATCACCACTCAGCGTTATGCTGCCTTTACCCTTTTCAGTAACCGCTTGCCTGAAGATTTCTTTACCATTCAGGTCATACACTGCAATGAATGCACCTTGTAGCATATTTACAATATTATATCCAATGCTTGTTTCTTTACCAAAAGGATTCGGGTTGTTTTGATATAGTTCATTTTGCACTTGAGCGTTGTATTTATCAACACTTCCGGTAGCTAGTGTCTGGCATAGTTCAGTTAATTGCATTTTAAGTTCACGGATTTCTTCTTTCATATTCATAACTTCTGGTGCAACTGGAGACTCCTGACCAACTGGAACATGGCTGTTGTAAACATATCCGTCTTTGTCAATTACAAGTATTGTACCTTCTCCGGGTTCCAAGTCTTCAAAACGTATATCAGAAGGTATGCCTGGCAAGCTTTCTGGATTATTTCCGTTTTTACAATTTACGTGCAAACGTGCAGACGGTACAGTTGTATTCCATCCGAGGAAACCACCAGTCGTAGCATTACCACCTTTAATCACACCACGATCAGGAATACCGGCAGTACCTTTGTTAGTAACAACACGTACATCATGGTCTGTCAGTGTACCGAAAATATTATTACCATTCAGTATGTTGTTGCCTTCTACTTTCCAGTAACATTTGTCACTGCAAGGTGCAGATTGAGGACATACATAATCTCTACATCCAGCTTGTGTAGGGTCAACTAATATTGCAGATGCAGATGTTAAATAACCTTCAACAGATAAACCAATTGGATTTCTGGCAGGATCATTATTTTCCCACACTTCTATTTCCAGCAAGTGAGTACCACTTGTTAATGGAATTGTAAAAACAGGTACATTCCAAATAGTAGCACTATGATTGCCATAAGGTTGAGATGGAGTTCCGGGAACTACCACACCATCAACCGTAATCTTTTTGATATAATTATCAACCAGTATTTTCAATGTAAATCGTATCTCACCATCTTCACACAATGTAAACTCACGACCGAATGTCATGTAATCCTCAGCATCAGCATATGCACCATTGCTTAGCGTTGCATGATCTTGGTTGTCACAAATCCAAGCTGCCGGCAAGCTACCCCATCCTATTAGAGGAGGCACAGTTTCGGCATTGGCACCGATTGGTGGGCTAAAAGGCAAAAATATTGTTGTTTTGTCAGTTATCTTCCAAAAAGGGTCTTGAATACCATTAATCAACATTGTTGGTCCATACCCCATACCAGTTCTGATGTCTAGATTATTCGTTAAACATTGTGCATCAACACCTGCAATTGCAAATAAGGAAACACCAATTGTAAGCGCTGCCTTTTTCATAAAGCTGCCTGCCGAAGATGCAATAAGGCTTTTAAGGTTCTTTTTCATTTTTATGGTTTTTTAAGGTTAAACTTTATTTGATACTAACTCTCTGCAGAAGAATAGTTGCATTACTAAAATTGTAAAACGAAAGTATACCGAACGCGAGCACAAACAATCAACCATCACACCAACCAGTGTTTTCATCATACGAATGAACCGTATTATTACACGAATAGAAAAATAACACATAAACTCTAATTTTCGTATTTTTGCTATAATAAAACCTATTTAACCCATGAAATCTCAACATGAAATCTTCGTCCGCGAAATGATTCGCCACGGCAACAAAACAAAAGCCTACCTTGCTGCCTACCCCGATGCCACAGGCGAAGCCCTTCGCACTGCTGCCACCCGATTACTGAACAAGCCGCACATTCAGCAAGCTATCAACAATGTATTGCTACCACTACGAGAAAAAGCCGCTGCAGAACTGGAAGCAACAGCCACACAGCGCATCAAAGAAGAAATATGCACCCTGCAGCAAAGGCGTGAGGCATTGGCAAAAATCATACTCGGCAAGATGCAGGTAAAGAAACACATACGTCTGAAAGACACTATTCAGGAAGTGTACGATGATGTAAGCCCTTATGCCATCATCCGCGCCATAGACCTCGATAGCAAACTGGCAGCCAATAAATACAAAGAGAAAATTCAACCCACAGAACAACCTGCACCAACAATACAACCAACCATCCAAAAGCCCCCTGCCGATGTGGTAACCACAAAACCTGTGCAAACCGACCCCCAAACTCCCGATTCACAACAAGTATATTATCGTGGCGAGCCGGGTTATGAGGAAGCATATCAGCGCGATGTCGATGCTTTCTTTAAAATGTCCCCACACCTGCCTGCAGATTATCTTACCAATCCCAAATACAATAACGGTGTACTTACAGACCAATTGCCCGAAATGTTACAAACACCCCCACCCGAAAATTCCGTAACCGTTTGTAACCAAACCGAGCCTGAAACGGAACAGGATGCCGAAACCACCCGCCGCTGGCAAACCTATCTCCGCCTCGACCCGCAGCTTGCTCATCTGCCACCTGAGGCACTCCGCATCCGTGAGGCCAATTTCCGCCGTATGAAACCTGCCGCGCAGCAAAGCCTCATCCGCCCGTTGCAACAGTACCTGCAAGATGTGAAAAACTACCCGCAAAGGCTTCCCCGTGCGTCATAGCAATTATTTCATAATGTGGGCAAATGCCCTGTCCAAATCATCGGTTTATCACATTATCAAATTAACTTTGCGGCATGATTTACCATTTTGTAGTGGGTGATATGGCTGCGCAACCTTTGCAGGAAGCCATACTAAGCGAACCATCTATACAAGGCGAAGTAATAGTACTGAAAGATATACTGCACGTAGGCCCGCTTCAGAAAGAAGAAGGACAGGGCTTCAGCACAATGCGTGGCGCCTTCTGGCAGCAGGTTACCAATAGCAACGAGCCTGTAGAAGTAACCGATATGGAAAGGCTGCTGGAAGTATCAAAACACCTGTACGACAATCCCGATGCCAACGTATGGCTGTGGATGGCCCCTTGGCCTGCAGACGTTTGCGCCTACCACTGGATGCTGCCATATATGAGCAAGCACCCCGGCAGGTTCTACCTTGTCAGCATAGCAGGCTTGCCGTTCCTCAATCAGGATGGTAAGGTTTACTTCCCTAAAAACATCAGCGAGATTCTGCCGCGCGAACTGGTAAAGGCGCGCAGGCTGGCACGTCAGGTAACACCTGCAGAGTTTGAAGTAGACGGTGACGAATGGCTGAAGTTGGTAAACGACAATGCAGGCATCCGTACGCATGAAGGTGGCAAGAAAACTGCACCGCGTGGCGAAGACTTCTACGACAGTGTATTGCTCAGCTTTTGCTCACAGCAGTTTCAGAAGGCACACAAAATCGTCAATCAGGCCATCAACAAATACAACGTTCCTACCGGCGATTTGTATCTGGGCTGGCGACTGCGCAAAATGGCAGAAGAAGGAAAGCTTGCATTGCAGGGCGATACTTCAAAAACATTGAAAGACTTTGAGATAAAAATACCGGGTGGTGATGTAGCTATGGCAGAAGGTACTGCTGCAGAAGAAACCGCTAATCAATAAAAAGGACTTAGTTATCAGAATCACAATCATGACATTCGAACTGCCATTAACGGAAGAAAGAGTAAAGCCACATCAGGTTACTGCGCTGCATTTGTTCATAGTACTGGCTATGATCATTACAGCTTCTGTTATCATGGTCAGCTACTATGCAGTAAGCCATCTGCCGGAAGACAAAGCACTCAACTACCGCACAGTACTTTATTACGGCCTTGCTGTTGCAATGGGCATCTATGCTGTGTCTGCTATTATGCTCACGCTCATACTGTTCAAAAACAGATGGTTACAGCAGCCTGTCAATAACCTCATCATGCGTATAGCAGAGCTTATCATCATGCTGGTATTTGCAGGCTATGCATGGAGCACAGGTACTACCGTACCTGCTATCATTTTTACACTGCTGGCAGCAGCTATTGTGTTTGCCATCAATTGGGAACGTAAGAAAGATACACCACTCACCATAGTGGTAGATAAAGAAGGTATTAAACCACCTGTCAATTCGCGCAGGCGTTTTATAGACTGGAAAGAAGTAGAGCACGTATTGTTTCGCTTCGGCACACTCACCATCAACTGTGCAGACAACAGACTTTATCAATGGAACATCGGCAACACAGCCTTCGAACCCGAAGTGTTTGAAGTGTTTTGCATACGCCAGGTAGATAAAGCAAGAGAGAAAAGAGACAAAAACGATTGGTAGTTGAACATTTTACAAATCAACTATTCAACAAATCAACTAAGACATGACACCTTACTTATTATACGCAGACGACGAAGGGAAGATATACGAAGACACCACGCTGTATGCCATAGGCCGCAGTGGCTGGGATGCGCTTCCTGTGGAAGAAGATGAGTGGATAGAACTGCCTGAAGGTGGCTCACTCTATCACCTGCCTATGCGCAGGGGCATTGGTATAGATGTAAAGACAGGCGAAATGCGTCTTTGTGAAAAAGGCTGGGCAGTAGCTGCTTTCATACCACCCGCACATACAGGTTTTTATATGGCTGCTTTCGAGGCACTGCCCGATGCACCTACCCTGCCACTGTTTTGCTACACGGCTACAGGCTGGCACAACGATAAATTCTACGTTACCGCTACGCGTATAGAACGCGATATCCGTCAGGAATGTAGTGGCTATAACGATACGCTGATTCACAATGGTGTAGAACAGATGCTGGAAGCGTACCCGCACAATCGTCTTGTGCAGCACCTTGCCAACAACTGTGCGCTCACCTATCATTGCCCTGCGGCACGCAACTATTTTATGGGCCGTTGGGAATGTCCTATTCCTTCGTCGCCTGCATGTAATGCGAATTGTATTGGTTGTATTTCTTTCCAGCCGGAAACAGAGGAAATCTTCTCATCACAAGACAGGCTTACCTTCAAGCCTACTGCTGCTGAGATAGTAGAGTTTACTGTTCCGCATCTGGAAACTGCGCCTTTCCCGATAGTTAGTTTCGGACAGGGTTGCGAGGGCGAACCGCTGCTGATGTGGGAAACCATCCGCGAAGCCATTATAGAAATACGTAAGCACACCCAAAAGGGCAGCATCAACATCAACACAAACGGCAGCAAGCCCGATGCGGTTGAAAAACTGATGCAGGCAGGTTTAGATAGCATTCGTGTTAGTCTCAACTCTGTTCGCCCCGATGTATATACCAAGTACTACCTGCCGAACAACTACAAGTTTGAAGACATCCGCGAGAGTGCGCGCATTGTGCGTCAGCACGGCGGCTGGGCTTCTATCAACTACTTCGTATTCCCAGGCATGACGGATAGTGTGGCTGAATACGAAGCACTGCGCGAGTTCATCAAGTACACTGACATCAGCATGATACAGTGGCGCAATTTCAATATCGATCCCGATTGGTATCTGGGCAAGATAGGCGTTACAGATACAGGCGAATGTCTAGGTGTAAAACAAATGATGGAACTGATAAGGGAAGAATTCCCTAATCTGAAATACGGCTACTACAACCCGCCGAAAGAACGTATGGTAAACTACGAAACCGATTTCGCACATTAACAGTATTCTTGCAATAGATTAGTTATTTTAGTTAACGATGGAAGCAACACAACAAGGCATCAACATAAAAGCAACTGCATGGACGGTAGGCGTGCATGTATTGCTGTTGCTGCTATTCTTCTTCGTTAAGTACAATACGGTAACCGAAGCGCCTGTGCAAGAGCTTGGCATGGAGGTAAATCTGGGTACAGACGCAGATGGTTCGGGTACAGACCAGCCAATGGTAATGGAAGACCCTGCACCCGACAACAGGCAACCTGAAACTGCAGTTGTACCACCTGTACAAACAGCAACCAATACACCACACGAGGTTTTGAAGACAGAAGAGCCTGATGCACCTGTCATTAACACAAAACCCGAACAACCTAAAAAGCCACAGCAGCGCCCTATTGTTGCAGAGGTAAAGCCTGTACCTAAAAAGCAGGACAAGCCCACAACGACACAGCCTGTGCAACCACAACCCAAGCCACAAGTGCAGCAGCCACGTTATGTGTATAATGGCGGCACCGGCCGTGGTGGTAACAGTGCTGCAGTAAACAAACCAGGAACAGGGGAAGGTAATACACAAGGCACAGGCGACCGTGGCGTACCGGGTGGTACACCGGGTGCTAGCAACTATACAGGCACTCCGGGCAGGGGCACAGGCGGCATCAGCTACAACCTTGCAGGCCGCAACATAGTAGCCTATCCACCACCCGATGCAGATTTTAAAGAAGGTGGCAAAGTAGTAATACGCATTACCGTAAATAAAGAAGGTGCTATTGTAAACAAGCAGGTAAAATCTGCCAGCAATGCCGAAATAAGAGCTATTGCACTTCGCAAAGCCGATAAGATAAAGTTCAACAAGAGCGACAATGCGCCGGAGGAACAGTTTGGCGATGTCACTTTTGTATTCAAAACACGTACCTGAGCTACATAGTATGGACATAGACAACCGCTACGAAAAGACACTCAACTACCTCTACGAAAAACTCCCGATGTTTTCTCGTCAGGGCGCGGCGGCACTGAAACCCAATCTTGATAATACCATCAAAATGTGCGAACTGCTAGACAATCCGCACAACCAGTTCAAGTCGATACATATAGCAGGCACCAACGGCAAAGGCAGTACCAGCCACATGCTGGCAGCCATCCTGCAGGAATGCGGCTATAAAGTAGGCCTTTACACTTCTCCCCATCTGGTAGATTTCAGAGAGCGTATCCGCATCAACGGCACCATGATTGGCAAACAATGGGTGGCAGACTTTGTTGACAAATACACAACAAACATAGAAGAAATTGAGCCATCGTTTTTTGAGATAACGGTGGCTATGGCATTTGCGTACTTTGCAGAAGAAAAAGTAGACTATGCCATTATAGAAACAGGGCTTGGCGGCAGGCTGGATAGTACCAATGTCATCACCCCTATTCTATCTGTCATTACCAATATCAGTTACGACCATACAGACCTGCTGGGCAAAACACTGCCCGAAATAGCAAGCGAGAAGGCAGGCATCATCAAACATAAAGTACCTGTAGTAATAGGGCAACAGCATACTGAAACAGAGCGCGTGTTCTTTGAAAAAAGTGTACACATGCAAAGCACTGTTTACTATGCCGATGCCATGTGGGACCTTGTACGCACGGGCGGCACACCGTCTTTGCAATACTACAAAGTTGTGAACCGTGCCATGCGCGAAATGCACGACCTGACAAGTGATTTGCCCGGCAGCTATCAATACTATAATATCAAAACAGTATTGGCTGCTGTAGATGTACTACGTGCCAATCAGGGTATGGATATACCATTTGCAAATGTGCAGCGCGCACTTAGCAAAGTGAAGAAACTGACAGGCCTGTTTGGCCGTTGGGATGTATTGCAGGACAAGCCACTCATCATTGCAGATGTAGGGCATAATATTGCAGGCATAACAGAAGTAACCAATCAGTGGAAGAATGTAGTTGCCGATAATAAACACATAGTAATAGGCTTTGTAAAAGACAAGGATATAGACAATGTGCTGGCACTGCTGCCTAAAGACAATACTTACTATTTCTGCAATGCCAACATCATACGTGCATTGCCTGCATCAGAACTGAAGAAGCGTGCCGAAGCATGTGGCTTGCAGGGCGAAATGTATGTAAGTGTGGCAGATGCGGTAAGTGCTGCACGCAATGCAATAGGACAGAACGATGCTGTGTTGATAACAGGTAGTTTCTTTATTGTAGGTGAGGCGATTGAATACCTGAATGTAAATAACGGCAAGCTATTTCCCACGTCCCTGGAAAATCACCATTAAGGTATAGAGCATGATTTTGATATCGAGCGCCAGTGAGCAGTTCTCGATATACAACAGGTCGTACTTCATACGCTCCATCATTTCACCTACGTTTTCGGCATAGCCAAATTGTACCATACCCCATGAGGTAAGCCCGGGCTTTACTTTGTGCAGGTATTTGTAGTGTGGGTGTGTCTGGCTGATGATATCGATAAAGTGCTTACGCTCAGGGCGCGGCCCTACAAGCGACATGTCACCCTTCAGAATGTTTACAAATTGCGGCAGCTCATCTATACGCCATTTGCGCATGATACGCCCCCACGGTGTGATGCGCTTATCATCCTTACTACTCAAAGCAGGCCCTCTTACCTCCGCATCTGTGTACATAGAGCGGAACTTGTAGATGTAGAACGGACGCCCAAAAAGCCCGATGCGTTCTTGCTTATAGATGATGGGGCCTTTGGAAGACAACAAGACTTTGATAGCTGCAAAGATGTACACAGGCGATAGCAACAGCAGTGCAAACAATGATGCTATAATATCTATAGTACGCTTGCAAACCCTTTGCCAGTCAGGCATCAGGTCGGGATGTATATGTATCAGCACGGCATCGTACACATTGCTGGTCTTTACAGAACCTGATATGATATCATACAAATCGGGCAGTACTTTTACCACTACAGGACGATAGCTGAGACGTGTTAGAATGTTCTCTAACAGGTGGTGTTCTGATGAGTCTACAGCTACAACTACTTCTTCAATGCCATGCTCATCAATAATACTCTCCAGCTCTGCAAGATTGCCAAGTTGCGGCAGGTATTTGCTCATACCATTGGCAGATTCCAGATTGGAATAGATAAAACCTTTGAAGAAATTGCCCAATGCCTTTGGGCTATCCTTCATTTGCTGATACACATCAATAGCTTTCTGATTGCCACCGATGATGAGTGTATTGAAACCTACTTTACCACTGATGATATTTGCCTTTACCCTATTAAGGATAATCATTCTGACGAATAATGTGATAGCAGTGTGTATAAGCAGGTAGCGCCCCGTCATGCGTATAAAGTAGGAATAGTGGGTAGCATCATTTGCAAATACAAACAACGACACCATGATACTACCGAGTATGCAAGATATAAGTGTACGATTGATTTCGTTCAGTCGCGATTTGCGATAGAGATCGAAATAAGTACCCGACAAAAGATAAAGCAACAACCAACCACCTGGAATTAATAGGATGCCAAACAGATAATCCCTTATTTGAAAATGGCTGAATGAATCAACGAAACTGATACTATCTAACAGCGTATGACGATATGCCCAGAATACCATCCAGGATATAGCCGCTGTAAAATAGTCTGCAATTACCAATCGGCGTATAGCTCTCTTTTTCAGGGGAGTCAGCATCGCCTTAGTATGAAATCACTTTTAAGTTATCGAGGTACACATAACCACTTGTTTGTCCATCAGGTAGTTTAGCTTTCACCATCACCCTGCAGGAAGACACATCGTATGTACCTAAGAAAGATTGTAAGCCTATATACATCTTACCCCATGACTCATTTGCTTTCAACCCTCCGATATATTCATAATAAACAGATCCTGATTTTGTTGTCTGCAAGCCTATCTCAAAAGCTACGTTACATTTATAATTAACCTCTATAAACGCGTCGCCTTTTTTAATAGTAATATCTTTATTGTTGATATTCTGAGAAGATGGCTTGGTTGATGATAGTATGATTTGACCGCAGCCACCACCCTCATATACCTTAGCAGGGTCTGTTATGCGTATCAATGTTGTATCGGAAGTATTACTCTCATCAATTTTTATAAAAGAGTTGCCGGTCTCGAAGTCTTCTAACCAACGGAAAAGCGTTGCCTCAGAATATTGAGCTACTGCTGTATAATTAACGGTTTTACCGGGTGCGTATTTTACACTGACAGTATCATAAATATAAAAAGGGTATAAATACTGATATGATTTAAGTCCTGTATAGTTAACCCCTGCACCTAATGACACTTTTGCATCCTTATCAATCAATAATGGAATTGTTGCAGGTATATCATAGGCTCCGATAAATGAATTATCTACGTATACAAAAGCACTGGTAATATGACTACTGGGACTACCTGTTCGGCTTGGTTCACTGGTTTTCACCTTGAAGGAATCAACCCTGATATAGGTAGGTATCTTTTCTGCCGGATTAATCAGATTGCAGCCCTGCACAAAGAAGGCTGCAGCTATTACTGCTGTTGTTAATACTCTCATTATGTAATCTGTCAAAGTACCTGTCTATTCTATAAGCAATAATTGTGCTAAACGTTATGTAATTCGTTATGAAGGCTCATTTTCTTCAGAATCTGATGGGCTACATCCATAGCCTGAAAGCCGTCATACACACTTACTTTCACAGGTTTGTCATTTATGATGGCATCTGCAAATTCTGCCAGTTCGCTACGGATAGCGTTGGATGGGGTAACCTCCGGCATTTGCATGGATATTACTTTCTTTTCACCGTTTGGCATATCCAACGGAAAATCGAACATGCCACGCGGGCCGTCATCATCCTTCAGGCGTACTATTTCTGTTTTCTTATCCAGAAAATCTACACTGATATAAGCATCGCGTTGGAAGAGGCGTAGCTTGCGCATTTTCTTCAGCGATATACGGCTTGCTGTGAGGTTTGCCACACAACCGTTATCAAACTCTATGCGTGCGTTGGCAATATCTGCCGTTTCGCTGATAACGGATACACCACTTGCAGATATACGGCGCACAGGGCTCTTCACCAGGTGCATCACAATATCTATATCATGTATCATCAGGTCGAGGATTACAGACACATCCGTACCACGCGGGTTGAACTGTGACAGCCTGTGTGCCTCTATAAACATGGGTTGCAGCGTTTCTTCTGTCAGCGCAAGGTATGCGGGGTTGTAACGCTCTACATGGCCTACCTGGCATTTTACACCTGCTTCTTTTACCAACTTCACCAGTTCGCGGCCTTCTTCCAGTGTATTGGCAAGCGGCTTTTCTATAAAGAAGTGTTTACCTGCCAGCAGGCATTTCTTGGCAATATCGTAGTGGTTGGTGGTAGGTGCAACAATATCCAGTGCATCGGCTTCCTGTATCAGGGTATCTATATCGGTATACCTTACTACATTGTATTCGGCAATGGCTTTTTCAGCCTGCTCATCGCTGGGGTCGAAGAACCCGATGAGCTGAACTGTTGGCACTTCTTTCCACTGTTGAATATGAATCTTGCCCAAGTGGCCGGCACCTATTACACCTATCTTTAGCATTACGGACTACCTATATGGTATTTTGTTATATAACTGCTCGCAGAGCAGTGCAATATAGCAATTAACTGGCACTAAATAATGCCCTCGTCTGCCATGCTCAGGTAATTTGTTCCGGCTATTATCAGATGGTCTAAAAGCTTAATATCCATGTACTCAGCAGCTTCCCGCAGTTTGCGTGTCAGCTCTTTATCGGCATGGCTGGGTTGCAGATTGCCCGATGGGTGGTTGTGGGCTATTATCAGCTTATTGGCATTTTGCAACAGGGCATTTTTGAGCATAATGCGGATATCTGCCACCGTGCCCGTAAGCCCGCCACTGCTGATGATTTCGTAGCGGAGTATCTTATTGCTCTGGTTGAGGTAGAAGACGCAAAACACCTCATGGCTCAGATCGCGCATCAGGGGGATGGCTATTTCTGCGGCATCGCTGCTTTGGGTAATGGCAGTTCGTTGCAGTGCCTCGCCCATCTGCCTGCGGCGACCAAGCTCTAATGCCGCAGCGATGGTGATGGCGCGTGCCTCGCCAATGCCTTTGGTCTTTTGCAGTTCCAACACACCAAGCCTGCCAAGCTCGTGCAGGTTGTTTTGTGCCAGCCCAAGGATATCGCGTGCAAGGTCGAGCGCAGACTTTTCTTTGGTACCGCTGGATATAAGGATGGCAAGGAGTTCGGCATCAGACAATGCTGCGGCTCCCTTCAGGAGCATTTTTTCGCGTGGGCGTTCGTCTTCAGACCAGTTTTTTATACTGTTTGACATGGTATATCAAATGTATATATCCTGTTTGTAAAAGTGAAGATTACAAATACAGAGACGTCTGCAGTATGTTATTTACCAACAAAAACAACAAAGCATACGTTATAACAAACTATAAAACACGTTCATCCGTACATTATACCGTTATAGATTAACAATTTTTGTTGCAATAGTATGATTTGATAGTTTTAGTCAATTTCTTTTTCCCTTCGTATGGATATAAACTATGTAGAGCTACACCAACCTGACAGATTGCTGATGATAGAATCGTTGGACTACAGCAATCCGTACGATTTTACAAAGATGCACAGGCACGATTATTTTGAGATCATCTTTGTAAACGAAGGGAACGGCTCTCAACTGATAGACTTTACATCCTACACTATTTCGGGGGGACAGATATATGTTATATACCCTGGGCAGATACACCTGATGCATCGCAATACGGCAAACGGATTGGTGCTGCAGTTCAGGAAAAACATATTTGAACATATACGCCCCATAAACCACTACAATCTGTATAACTCAACCGCACTGATAAACCTTGAAGCAAAACCTTTTCAACATTTATATACTCTTGCAGAGTGCATCAAAGAATTGATGACCGTACAAGTACCTGCCAATTCGCTTACAAAATACAAGGCATACAGCTACCTGCAAATAATACTGTTATCGCTTGTAGAACTGAATACAGGCAAGGCAGACAGCAGAGAACACAATTTGCTGAACGAGTACTTAGCACTTACCACAACGCACATAAGAACCAATAAGAAAGTTGCAGAATATGCCGCCATGCTGAATTGCAGCCCAGACAAACTAAATAATACCTGCAAGAAATCTTTGGGTAAATCTGCACTTGAAATAATACATGAAGAATTGCTGCTGGAAATACGAAGGTTGCTTTTATTGAATGAAATGAGCCTTAAAGAAATTGCTTTTGAGTTAAACTTTGACAGTCAATCAAATTTCAGCGGATTTATTAAATCTCATACGGGCATGACACCAACCGAACTGCAAACCGCAGTTTCGGATATTTATAAGTAAATACCCTTTTTTTATAACAATAGACTAAAACTGCAATACGAACTTCACTAACACAAACAATTAAAAATTTATGAAACTCAAAGTATTACTATTTACATCCATAGCAGGCATCAGTTATCTGACATTATCAAGCTATTCAGGCGGTCCGTCTGCAAACGCAGGCCACGTAGCCATTTCGGGTTGCGGCTCTACAGGCAATTGCCACGGAGCTAAAAACACAGCAACGGTAGTAGCTATTACTATGAAAGATGGTGCAACAACTATTACCAACAATAAATACACTGCTGGTAAGAAATATACTATTACCATTACGGGCACCAATAGCAACTACAGCAAGTTTGGTTATCAGTTCTCTGCAACAAAAGGCTCTTCGGGTATTGGTACAATTTCCAATGTTCCGTCGGGGTCTAAAATATCTAACGCGGGTGGTATTTCTGTTGCCGAGCAAAGTGGCACAATCACTGCAGCATCTGGCTTGTCAGTGACTTTCGACTGGACAGCACCTGCTGCAGGTTCGGGCACAGTAACCCTTTCTGCTGCTGTAAATGGCGTGGACGGTACCGGCAGCACCAATAACGATGCATTTAACACTGCACAGGTAACACTGACGGAAAGCACAACAGGTATAGCAACAGCCAATGTTGAAAATGCAGTGCAACTATACCCTAACCCTGCAACAAGTGTATTGCATATTCAACTGAAAAATGCAGGCGCAACCAGTGGGTATATATATAACAGCTACGGCCAAAAAGTAAAAGAAGTGAAACTGACAGGCCAAAACAATACCGCAGATATTGCTGCACTGCAACAAGGTACCTACTATCTGTACATAGCTGCTGAAAACGCATCAGAGAAACCAACAATGATTCCGTTTACAAAACTGTAGTCTTTATTGCACATACACACAATAAGCCGCCTTCGGGCGGTTTTTTTTGTATCTATACGTTAAGGACTGATGTAATCTATTAGTAATAAGAAAGATATTGAGTTTCCTTATCTGCGAATAACCTAAGTATTAAAACCTAGGCTTAACTTAGCGCTTTCAAATCCCTGCAATGGATATTGACTGTACACACATACCATATAGCAACACGGGCAATTTCAGCGACCTTGTGCTGGATTATCTGAATGCTCACCCCAACCTCAAACAATACTATAACTACACGCCCGATGCCGATGGCATTGCGAAGGCTATAACGGCACGCAGCCAATACCCTGTAGACAGAAAGGCATTGGTAAGTGTACTGCACAAGCAATATGCAGAGCTGAATAAACACGATAAACTGATTGAAAATATAGACCGCCTTGCAGATGAAAATACTTATACCATCTGCACCGCACACCAGCCCAACCTGATGACGGGCTATCTGTATTTCATCTACAAAATAATGCACGCCATCAAGCTGGCAGATGAATTGAACACTAAATACAGCGACAAACATTTTGTACCGGTGTATTATATGGGTAGCGAGGATAATGACCTTGAAGAACTGGGTACGTTCCGCTACAATAATCAAAAGTATGTGTGGGATGCAGCAGGGCAAACTGGCGCGGTAGGGCGTATGCATACCAACAGCCTGAAACCTTTGCTGGATGAGGTGTTTAAAGTATTGGGGCCTCCCGGTGAAAATCTGGATGTGCTGAAAGACATACTGACACAGGCATACCTGCAACACCAAACCATCGGCGAGGCTACACAGTATCTTGTCAACGAACTGTTTGGCAGGTACGGACTGGTAGTGCTGAACCCTGATGAGGCGGAATTGAAAAAGCAAATCATACCAATACTGAAAGACGATTTGCAAAACCACATGGCATACGTGTTGGTTAATGACCATATAGAAACACTGGAAGAGCAATATAAAGTGCAGGCATACCCGAGGATGATAAACCTCTTTTACCTACACAATGATATACGCGAGCGTATAGAAAAACGCAACGGCAAGTGGCGAGTGCTGAACACGGAGATAGAATGGAGTGAAGAAGAGTTGATGACAGAATTGGAAACACACCCTGAACGCTTTAGCCCGAATGTGATACTACGCGGCATCTTTCAGGAAAGCATATTGCCCGATGTAGCTTTTATTGGTGGTGGTGCAGAGGTGGCCTACTGGCTGGAACTGAAGCCTGTGTTTGAAAACTACAAAGTATTCTACCCTGTTGTACTACTGCGCCAATCTGTATTGTGGATGCCTGCACAGTATAATAAACTGCGTCAGCAATTGCATTTCAGTATAGAGGACGTGTTTAAATCAGAATCTTCCCTGATACGCAGTTATATCAGCAAACACAGCAGCAACAACTGGCATACCGATGAAGAAACTGCTGCTATACAAAATGTATTGGCACAACTGAAGGACAAAGCCACAAAACTGGACCCTACCCTACAAGCCAGTGCAGAGGCTGCTTTCGCAAAAATGAAGCATCAGTTGCAAACACTGGAAAAGAAAATGCTGCGTGCAGAGAAACGCAAAATGAGCGACCAGCTGCAACGTATCACAAGACTAAAAGATGGCATATCACCAAACGGATCATTACAGGAGCGCTATGAAAATTTCATTGGCTATTATGCAGCTATGGGGCACGACTATTTAAATGCACTATACAACCACATAGAACCGCTGCGCAACGAGTTTCTGGTTATAGCGGAACAATAGCAAGACAGCGTTTTGTGTGCAGTGTTTTAATACCTTTGTAAGCATAAAACAAAAAATCACTAGAGGAAAGAATTATGAAACGTTTCAAACTATTAGTAGCTACATTATTATTGCCTGTACTGGCAATGGCACAGCCGGGCGTTGGCGCAGTAAGCAAAGCACTTCCTGTAAAAGTAGATCTGGGTATAAAAGTAGGTGCCAACTTTGCCAATCTGGATGGTAAAGAATGGGAGAGCGGATATAAACCGGGATTTGTCGGCGGTATATTTGGTGGTATAAGCCGCAAGCGCGTGGGCGTAACGGCCGAAGTACTGCTAAGCAGTGTAAAATACACGGGCAATAAAATCAACTTCTACCAGGCTGCAAAGACCAATTATGTAAACATTGCAGACTCTAACAAGCAAGGCGAGTTTGCCGTTACTTATCTGAACATACCAGTATTGCTGAACTTTAAAGTTGGTGGTCCGCTATGGTTGCAACTGGGACCGCAGTACAGTGGTGTGATGAGTGTAAAGGATAATCAGAACTTGTTGAAAGACACAAAGACATTGTTCAAATCAGGAGACCTGTCGGGTGTTATTGGCCTGCAATTGAATCTTGCTAAATTCCGTGCGAGCGCACGTTACATCATTGGTCTTTCAGACCTGAGCTACAACACTGCTACCGATACATGGAAAACACGTACTGTGCAGATAGCACTGGGGTATACTTTCCTTTAATAATTTATAGAAAGACATAAAAAAATAACCACCTTTCAGGTGGTTATTTTTTTATGCGGAATGTCTTAGCAGTTTACAAACTTCTTAAAACAACAATAGGATGACAAGTCATAGAATTGTCATCCTTTGCAGAAACATCTTAAAAAGGTATTACTTAGATAGCGATATGCTCAATTTATTAGGGCAGCCATATTTTTTGCTACCACCATTGCAAGACGCAAACAACACCACAGCAGCTACTGCTATAACCGGAACTACACGACGTAGAATAGAAACTAGTTGCATAATCAATCTTCTTAATTAATAGTATTAGTTAAAAGGGTAATTTACATTTGTACTTTGACGAAGATAACTAATTTTTTTAATGAAAAGAATACATTTTATAGCTATTGGCGGGGCGGTAATGCACCAATTGGCACTGGCGCTTTTAAGGCAGGGAAATGTGGTTTCGGGCAGCGATGATGAGATAAATGACCCTGCAAAAAGCAATCTGGCGGCAGCAGGCATATTACCACCGGCATACGGCTGGTACCCTGAAAAGATAACCAAAGACATAGACGCTATAGTACTGGGTATGCACGCCAAGGCCGATAACCCGGAACTGATTGCAGCACAAGCACTTGGCATACCTATATATTCCTTCCCGGAGTATGTGTATGAGGTGAGCAAGCACAAAAAACGAGTGGTAGTGGCCGGCAGCCATGGCAAAACAACCATTACCTCCATGATAATGCACATTTTGCGCAAGCAAGGTATCGATTTCGATTACCTGGTGGGTGCAAAAGTGGCTGGGTTTGAGCAATCTGTACGCCTGAGCGACGCCCCCATAATAGTATTGGAGGGCGATGAATACCCTGCATCTGTAATAGAGAAACGCCCCAAAATATTCTTCTATCATCCGCATATAAGCGTAGTGAGCGGCATTGCATGGGACCATATCAACGTATTCCCGACATACGAGATATATCGCAACCAGTTTGAACAATACCTTTCGGGCATAGCAGCAGGTGCACCTGTGTACTATAATAATACAGACACAGAAGTGCAGCATGTAATAAGTACCAGCACTGCACACTTGAAGGCAGAGCCCTATAATATGCCTGCATTCCACTACGAAGATGGCATTGCGGTATTGGATACAGAATTCGGGCCGATACCTGTATCTGTATTCGGCAGGCACAATCTGCTGAATATGCAGGCAGCTATCGCAGTGTGCACAGAGCTGGGCGTGAGCAAGCAAGCCTGTTACGAAGCCATTGCAGACTTCAGCGGTGCAGCACGCAGGCTGGAAAAACTTTTCCAAAACGATAAACTGGTAGCCTACCGCGATTTTGCGCATGCGCCATCAAAGCTAAAAGCCACACTGGATGCGGTACGCGAGGGCTACCCTACCCACAAGCTGATTGCCTGTTTTGAACTGCATACTTACAGCAGCCTGAATGCGCAGTTCCTGAGTGAGTATGCACATAGTATAGATTCTGCAGATGATGCCGTTGTATACTTCAGCCACCATGCTTTGCAACTGAAAGGATTACCATCGTTGGAAACAGCTACAGTGAAAAAGTATTTTGAACGCGAAGACCTTGTTGTGATAGACGAGAAGGAGACATTACAAGAACATATTGCATCGCTACTCAACCAAAGCGGGCAACCTACCTGTCTGTTATTGATGAGCTCAGGTACTTTCGACGGAATTGACTGGAATAGCGTATGTTCGCAGCAAAATTGATATTGGAGAATGGCACAGCTTAGCTTAAAGAGACCGATTGTATTTTTTGACCTTGAGACCACAGGAACAGAGCACGGCAAAGACAGGATAATAGAACTGGCGCTGATAAAGCTGAATACAGACGGCACAAGAGCTAAGTATGTGAAACGCCTGAACCCTGGTATGCCTATACCGCCCGCATCTACCGCCATACACGGCATAAAGGATGAGGACGTGAAAGACGCACCTGAATTCAAGCATATAGCGCATGAGCTGTATAACTGGATGAAGGGTTGCGATTTGGGTGGCTACAACTCCAACAAATTTGACATACCGATGCTGGCAGAAGAGTTTTTGCGTGTGGGCATCAATGTTGACTTTACAGAGCGCAACATGATAGATGCACAGCAGATATTCTTTAAAATGGAAGCACGTACGCTGGCAGCAGCATACGAGTTTTACTGCGGCAAAAAGCTGGAAAATGCGCACAGTGCGGAGGCAGATGTGGAAGCAACGATAGAAGTGCTTGAATCTCAACTGGACAGATATGAGCAACTGGGTACAGATGTAAAGCAACTGCACGACTTCAGCAACGCAGAACCGATGGTAGACTATGCACGCCGCATGGTGATGAAAGATGGAGAACCTGTTTTTAATTTCGGAAAATACAAAGGGCAGAAGGTAGAAGAAGTCTTCAAACGTGAGCCACAGTATTACGACTGGATGATGCAGGCAGATTTTCCGTTGCATACCAAGCAAAAGATATCTGAGATATTAAACAATATGAAGCTGCGCAAACCTAAAGCTTAGTTTTATACGTTTATTTAACATATTAGACGCCATTATTTCTTATTTTAGCCCCTTTAATTTTGCCCTGATTTGGACAAACTCGTAATAATACCAACCTACAACGAAAAGGAAAATATAGAACGTATTATCCTGAAGGTGTTGTCGTTGCCCGGTAGTTTCCATGTACTGATAGTAGATGACGGATCGCCCGACGGCACTGCAGGCATTGTAAAAAACATGCAGCAGAGCTATGGCGAACAATTGCATCTGCTGGAGCGCAGCGGCAAGCAAGGCTTGGGTACCGCTTACATAGCAGGCTTCCGTTGGGGGCTTGAAAGAGGCTACCAGTATCTGTTTGAGATGGATGCCGATTTCTCTCACAACCCTGATGATTTGTTGCGCCTGCATGAGGCATGTCATAAAGGTGGTGCCGATTTGGCTATCGGTTCTCGCTACACAAAAGGCGGCAAGGTTGTAAACTGGCCGTGGGACAGGATATTTATCTCTAAAGGTGGTGCCATGTATACGCGCATCATCACTTTTATGCCTGTGAAAGACCCTACTGCTGGCTTTATATGCTACAAAGCAAAAGTGTTGCAAACCATCCCATTGGATAAAGTACAGTTTGTGGGCTATGCATTCCAGATAGAAATGAAATACCGCGCTTGGAAGCTCGGCTTTAAAATACAAGAAGTACCCATCACATTTGTGGACAGAGCAGAAGGCCAATCGAAGATGACGAAAGGCATTGTGAAGGAAGCGATGTATGGTGTATGGCGAATGAAAAGAGGAGATTAATTAATCTCCTCTTTTTTATTTATTAGCCACCCATTGATTTATTAACGCGGCATTGCTCTTCAGCCATTGCAAGGCATGCGGGCCTTCGGCAAAAAGCAAATCGAGCATGCTGAGGTTGGGCAGAAAACCTACCCTGTCTGCAAATACCTGATAATATGGTTCTGCGCCTTCAAGCGGTTGTTTTTCAGAACCTGGTTTCATCATGCGGCGCAGGTCTGTAGCATCTGCATATTCTTTCTGAAAAATAGCTGTAGTAGTAATTGTAAAAGCTGCGCGTAGTTCTTTCTGCAGCCATTTAATAGATGCAAGGTTGAAATCAATCAGTGAATCGAAGTTTTGTGTATACAGCTTTTCCAGTGCCGGTTCGTAATGTTCAAAATAAGGTGTGCGTTTATATACCGATACCAATGTACGCCAGTGCTGCACCTGCCATCGTTGTTTATTGTCTATCATCACTTGCTGCATAGGTGTGCGCTGCTCCCTACCCTGCAACAGTGGTATGCTGAGTTGTATGCCACCGTTAGAACCTGTAATGAAATACTTATTACGGTAGGTCATTTTTTCAAAATGCTCACCACCATCCAGCAGCAAAGCATCTGCACCCTGCACCTGCAACCACCAGTATACATTGGGGAATGGTATATAAGAACTGACTACGGTATGGCTCATATTCAACATGCAATTGTCATTAGTGGCCGAATTAGATTATTATTCACAACCCATCACCGACAATTATTATAGTTTTGCAAAAAAAGCGAAAAATGCGCAGATGGCAGGGCTTAGTTTTGGCAAGCTTGTTTTTATGTTTAAAATCACTGGCAATAGAGGCTGTTGTTGCTCATAGTTTGTTTTACAAAGACGATGGCAAAAAGCTGAAACCATATATAGAAGTATATTGGCAGATAGCCCCCAATAGCCTGCACTTTACAGAGCCTGTAAAAGGGAATATAGTAGCGAAAGTGCGTACAGACATCAGTTTTACCGATGAGTATGGCATACTGATGAAAGAAGATCACTACATTATGCAAACGGCAGATGCAAGCACTATAGAACTGGCACGGGCACAAAACATACTTGAGCTGCAACGTTACGACCTGACACCCGGCAAATACAAAATAAAAGTACAATTGACTGAGTTGATTGATACTAACAGCAACTATTCCTTTACAGACACCTTTACTATCAGCCCCAGAAATGAAAAACCTGCTTTCTCTACATTGCAATTGCTTGACACTGCTTTTGCATCAAACATAGAAAGCATGTTTAATAAAAATGGTCGGATACAACTTCCACTATGTGCAAACTTTGCTGACGAAAACAGAAAGACACTCTTTTATTATGCAGAATTATACTTTCCGAAAGCAACCATGCAGCAAAGTGTAGAATATACCATTACAACCTCTATCAGTAAAAAGCCATTTGAAAGTACGCTGTATCAACTACAGCATACTGACACTGTCAAGAAGGATGGTACAACTCCTGTAGCAGGAAAATTCAGAATAGATGTATTACCTACGGGCAACTATTATCTGAACATATCAATGAAGGCTGACGGTACTACACAATGTTCCAGAACATTATTCTTTCAGCGGGTGAACCCCAAACCAATAAAATTAAACATAGACACATCTAAAAAGGGTACTGAGTTTCAGGACATGCAAGTGGTAGACCTTAGTACAACATTTGTTGACAAATACACACTACCACAGGTAAGAGCGATACTCAAAATGCTGTACCCTATAGCAACACCTATTGAGAAACAAAGTATAGAAGCTTTTTTAGATAGGCCAGACTTTACCTATATGCGTTATTTCATTTACAATTTCTGGAAGTCTCGCAACCCCGCAAATCCAAAAGAAGGATGGGAAGAATACTCGCAGAAAGTAAAAGAGGTTAATAAACAATTCTCTGTTTCGGGCGTACCTGGATATGAAACAGAAAGAGGTTTGATATACCTTAAATATGGTAAGCCCGATGAAATGGTAGAAGTTCAAAATGAACAAGGAGTACAGCCATACGAGATATGGACATATAACGTGTTGCCACAACAAAGCAGTGGCGGGATGATGATGTTCTATCGCCCCGGTTTTATGATTGGTGATTACAGAATGCTGCACTCAAACATAAAAGGAGAAATCCGCAACACAAACTGGCGAAGTATTTTGTACCAAACAGGTACTGCAAACAAAGCAATGAACTCAAGAGCCGAACAATATTTTCCGGGTAGTAAATAACATAACTTTGCAGTATGCAATTGCACTTTGACAAGTATCAGGGAACAGGCAACGATTTTATACTGATTGACAACAGAGACAGCTCGACTAAGCTATCTGTAGCACAAATAGCTTTTCTGTGCGACAGGCGGTTTGGTATAGGTGCTGATGGATTGATGCTGCTTGAAAATGCTGAAGGCTTTGATTTCCGCATGGTGTACTACAATGCAGATGGTAATGAAAGTACAATGTGTGGGAATGGTGGCAGATGTATTGTGGCGTTTGCTAAAAAACTAGGTGTAACAGATAATCAAACATCTTTCATAGCAATAGACGGGCCACACACTGCTACCATTAATGAAGATGACACTGTAAGCTTGCAAATGCAGGATGTACAAGAGGTCTTGTATGCAGATGGATACACACAGTTAAATACAGGCTCCCCACACTATGTGTTATTTGTTGATGATGTGAACACAACTGATGTCTTCAACGTAGGTAGAAGTATTCGTAACAGTGAGCAATATCAACCTAAAGGTATCAATGTGAACTTTGTACAACGCATGTCTGATGGTGGTATTCACGTTCGTACGTATGAGCGTGGTGTGGAAGATGAAACATATAGCTGCGGCACAGGTGTAACAGCAGCCGCTATTGCGGCTTGTCAAGATTCTTCAGGTCATTTCAGTACTGACATTAAGACACCTGGAGGCAATCTGAATGTGCGTTTTGATAAAATTGATGCGAATAAAATTGTCAATGTCATCTTAAGTGGACCTGCTACATACGTATATACCGGGCATATCAATGTTAAAGAACTTTAACAGCTGTTTTCATACTCATTATACAACTCTGGTACACAAATTGAATAATTGCATATTAAAAGACAACAAGCATGAAATACAGTAAGCTATTTATACCGGCTATCATTATTTTTATGAGTAGCTGTTCAGCAAAAGTAGGCCAAGGATTAAGCTCTTCAGAAACAAATACAAGTAGTGCGGGAACAACAAATAGCCTGCCACCAATTGAAGCTCAATCATCACAAGCTGCAAAAAAGGAAGCAACAACTACCACTAATAGTAACGCAGCATCCGGTAAAACAGAAATTGCAATTCCTTCAAGTAAGTAGTGCAATATTATTGAGCGTCTTTACGGACGCTCACATAATTTTCTATAGGTAGCCTTTTTGCAATGCTTCTTGCCAATGTCATTTCATCGGCATATTCAAGCTCTCCGCCAAAGGCTATGCCTCTGGCAATTGTGGTAATAGTAACAGGGAGAGCATTCATTTGTTTAGCAATGTAGTATACAGTCGTATCTCCCTCTATAGTAGGGCTTAGTGCCATTATCAGTTCCTGTACTCCTTCACTTTTCACACGTTGATATAGCGTATCAATATTTAATTGCTCAGGGCCTATACCATCCAACGGAGATAAAATTCCCCCAAGCAAATGGTATAAACCATTGTACTGTTGTGTGCTCTCTATAGCTATTACATCTCTAATATTTTCCACAACACATATCTGAGAGCGATTGCGGGATGAGCTGACACATATTGTACATACATCTGTATCTGCAACATTGTGACAGTGTTTACAGAATACAATATCATTGCGCATACGTGCTACAGCTTCGGTAAAGCTGTTCACACTTTCTTTATCCATTTTCAGCAACTGTAGTACCATCCGCAATGCAGTCTTCTTGCCTATGCCAGGTAGTTTAGAAAACTCATTTACAGCATCCTCTATCAACTTGGAAGAAAAAACCATTATACGCTCAATATCAGATTGTAAAAATACAGCCCTTGTCTGCAATAAAAAAGGGAAGGATGCTATCCTTCCCTTTAAAAGTTCAATTAATAGTATTAGTTAACAGAAAACTTGCTAACCAATTTGCTATCATTTACTGTCAGTTCGATCATATACAGACCAGAGCTGAATTGAGATGTATTGATAGTATATATTTTTTCGCCCGCAGTTACTTGTTTAGGCTGTTCGCTGTAAACAGCTTTACCAGACATATCATATACTACGATACTTGCATTTGAAGTATTTTGGAAATCGTACTTAACATTTACTACAGCTGAAGCCGGATTTGGATAAACAGCCAGTTGTTCAGCAGTAGCAACAACAGTACCTACAGTCAAAGGATCTTTTACAGAATACACTGCTTTACAATGTGTATTGTTTGAAGGAGTAGGATCTGCGATTGGAGTACCTGTACCTGTAGTCAATGCTACAGTATCGCAAAGTTGCCTAGGATTTGGATTGAATGCAGCTGTAAAACCAACAGTATCCAGGAAAATCAGCGTACTGTCTTTAGGGAAGCCACCAGGCCAAGAGCTAGAAGCAGCAGGGAACCTCAGTGTGAAAGTGCTACCATAAAATGTATTCAGCTTCAATCTGTGAGAAGTATCATAGCTGTTAGGACCTGCATTTTTGAATGTATACCTTATGATGAAACCAGTTTTAACCGGGTTTGCATACTTAACAGTATCAGCCATTGTTTTGAGGAGTTGTATGTCAGTTTGCGCAGAAGACTGACTTGCGAAAGCTAAAAGAGCAATCAATAAAAAGTAAATACGCTTCATTTTTTAGGTTTTAATGTGAGCGCTAAAGATAGGTAAAAAATCGACATCGCCAACTGCGTACATGTACTGATTTTTCTATTTTCACCATTCTTTTAACCCCTCGTTAAACGCATGACAATCATATTGCCATTGTGTGACAATCAATGACTAAGAGAGCTTTTCATTATCCTTGTGGCGGGTAGCGTCTCGTATATTTTTCTTTTCAAAATTTTTCTGCAATGCCTCTGTAAGGTTTACCCCGGTCTGATTGGCAAGACATATCAATACCCAAAGCACATCGGCCATTTCATCTGCCAGTTCTTTGCCTTTATCGCTTTCTTTAAAAGACTGTTCGCCGTACTTGCGCACCATCAGGCGTGCCAACTCTCCTGTTTCTTCCATCAGGATGCCAAGATTGGTAAGCTCGTTGAAATAACGGACACCTACTGTTTTTATCCATTCGTCAACCTGTTGCTGTGCCTGCTCTATAGTCATATATAATAGATTGTGAAACGGTGATTTTTGAGGTTATTTGTCAATTTTCACAAAATAATAGAAATTACCTGTCTATTTTTAGAGAATGACGATTGTGTTCATAAATACACAATCTATAAACTACGGATAATAGCGCAATGAATTACGCATCGGATATAGACGCGGCCAAGGCCCTGAAGGAAAAGTTTTCGGTTATCAAGCAAGCAATCGGCAAAGTGATTGTGGGACAGGATGAAGTGGTGGATAAACTCATCATATCTATCCTTTGCAACGGGCACAGCCTGTTGGTAGGTGTGCCCGGGCTGGCAAAAACCCTGTTGGTAAAAACAGTGGCAGATGTGATGGATCTATCCTTCAAACGCATACAGTTTACCCCGGACCTGATGCCGAGTGATATAGTAGGCGCAGAGATACTGGACGAGAGCAGGCAGTTTCGTTTTGTGAAAGGACCTGTATTTGCCAACATCATACTTGCGGATGAGATAAACCGTACACCACCCAAAACACAATCGGCACTGCTGGAAGCGATGCAGGAACGTAATGTAACTGCAGGTGGTACTTTATACAAATTACCATCGCCATTCTTTGTACTGGCAACACAAAACCCGATAGAACAGGAAGGTACATATCCACTGCCTGAAGCACAGCTTGACCGTTTTATGTTCCAGATATGGCTGGACTATCCAAGCTTTGCAGAAGAGGTGATGATAGTACGCAATACTACAGGGGCAGCTACAGCCGAGCTACCTAAAGTATTGAGCGGTGAAGACATCCTGTATTTTCAGGAACTGATACGCCGTGTGCCTGTACCTGACAATGTACTGGAATATGCAGTGAGCCTTGTGCAGAAAACACGCCCTACCAATAGCACAGCGCCGGATATAGCGAAGCAATATATCTCTTATGGTGCCGGGCCTCGCGCATCGCAATACCTGATACTGGGTGCTAAATGCCACGCATTGCTGCAAGGCAAATACTCGCCTGATATAGAAGATGTGCAGGCAATGGCATTGGCTGTGCTTCGCCACCGTGTGGTACGCAACTATAAGGCCGAGGCGGAAGGCATGACACAAGAAAAACTGATTAAAGGATTACTTTAGAACCGGGATAAATTGATTGAAGGATTAACCGGGTTAAAAATATTCTCATGGAAAACATAGAAGGCAAAGCCAATTTTATAAAGAATGAATTTGTGAATGCACTTGCCGAAATAGCACCTGATACAAAAGGGCTGTGGGGCAAAATGAATGTACAGCAAATGATAGAACACATGAGCTTTTCATTCAGGCAGGCAAGTGGTAAGGATAAGTATAGCTTGCTGACACCGGAAGAAAACGTGCCTAAAATGCAGGCTTTCATGATGAGTGACAAACCTTTTAAAGAAAACACACCCAACCCTATAATAGGTAACGATACCATACCCGAAAAAAATGCAACCGTTCAGGATGCATTACAGGAACTGCAAACTGAGATAAATGACTTCTTTGCCGTGTTTGATGCACAACCGGATGCAGTAATTACCAATCCTTTCTTTGGCAATCTGAATTATGAAATGTGGGTGCAACTGCTATATAAACACAGTCTGCATCACCTGAAGCAATTTGGTATCAGCAGCCTTTAGTCTGCTTTTACCTCTAGTGGCTTGAGGCTTATCAACCTGAGGAATACAAAACCAAGTATACCTGCTAATACAGAAGCACCAATGATGGCTACTTTGGCTACCAGTTGTGTTTCCGCATCGGTGAAGGCTAGTGTAGCCATGAAGATAGACATGGTGAACCCTATGCCTGCAATCAGCCCCATACCCAGTAATTGCGGACGCTTCATACCTGTAGGCAGGGATGCTATTTTCAAATGCACTGCCGCCATGCTGAACAGGTAAATACCCAATGGCTTGCCAAGTACCAACCCCATTGTAATGCCGTGATGCACTACGGATGTATAAATACTACCAAACTCTGCAGGCAATACAATTGCTGTATTAGCTAACGCAAACAATGGTAGGATGATGAAATTGACAGGATCGTGCAACGCATGCTCCAGCTCTTCTATTTTATGCAGCGGTATGGTGAAAGCAAGTAGTACCCCCGCAATGGTTGCATGCACACCCGAATTGAAAACAAAGTACCACAACAGCAAACCAAGTATAAAATACGGATAGTATCGTTTTACCTTCAGCAGGTTCATGGCTATCAAGGCTATCATTACAATGCCTGCATATAACAGATAAGACCATTGCAAATCGCCTGCATAGAAAATAGCGATGGTGAGTATCCCGCCAAGATCGTCTATAATAGCCAATGCCGTAAGGAATATGCGCAGCGATACAGGCGCACGCTTTCCTAAAAGCGATAATACACCAAGCGAGAAGGCAATATCTGTAGCCATAGGTATACCCCACCCGCTGCTGAAAGGTGTACCGCCACACCATAATGAATAGATAGTTGCAGGTACTACCATACCACCTATTGCGGCAATGATTGGCAAAAGCGATTTTTTGATACTGTTCAGCTCACCAACCATCAACTCGCGCTTTATCTCCATCCCCACCAATAAGAAGAACACAGCCATCAATGCATCATTAATGAGGTGCAGTATGGTATGCGGAAGATGTAATTCGGGCAATGGCATGTTAAGCTCGCGCTCCCAGAAATGCATATATGACGCAGACCATCCTGTATTGCTGACAACAAGCGACACAAACGTAGCGCATATGAGCACAATACCGACAGAACGGCTATCGCGGATGAACTCCATAATAGGAGACATGATTCTTTCTCTGAAAATGCGACGTGGCATGTTTCAAAAATAATCATTCCTGAAGGGATAAAGTAAGCTTAATACTATAGTATCTTCATAGTACATAGTTTTGCGCCCTGATGCGATTAAGGCTTTTATACATATCTGTTTTGCTGTTGGCTGTAATTGGCTGTCACAAACCTTATTATATATCACAACACAACAGCAGGCATTATGCTGTTGGCAAAGACGAGAAAACAGACAGTACCTACACCCGTTTTCTTGCACCCTACAAACTGCGCATGGATAGTACCATGCAAGTAGTGATAGGACGTACAGACACCAACCTTACTAAAGCACAACCTGAATGTACACTTGGTAATTTTGTTGCAGATGCCATGCTGCAAGCAGCTAAACAACGAAACAGCGCTGTTGATGCTGCAGTGTGCAACTATGGTGGCATGCGCATACCATACATAAACGCGGGCAATATAACTGTAGGCAGAATGTATGAGCTGATGCCTTTTGATAATGCACTGACGATAGTTGAAGTACCGGGGAAAATATTGATACAATGGTGCAACCACATGGCCGCGATGAAAGGATGGCCTGTCAGCGGTATCAGTTACCTGTTACAAGATGGCGCTGCTGAATACATACGTATCAATCAACAACCGATAGATGAAAACAAAATATACCTGATAGCAACAAACGATTATCTGGCAACGGGCGGAGATAAGTGCAGTTTTCTGACTCCGCTGAAAGCTACGCCTGTCAATCTCTTTATCCGCGATATACTGATAGACTATGTAAAAGCGTTGCATAAAGACAACAAACCACTGCATCCGTATATAGAAAAAAGAGTACGCTATGCTGAATAGAAGAAGTTTCCTGAAAAAGACATCGATAGGTGCGGGATTGCTGGCAGCAGGCTCTTTCCCGTTGGAAAGCTTTGCAGGTAGCCGTGAAAAGAAGCTGACGATACTGCATACTAATGATGTACACAGCAGGTTGGACCCTTTTCCTAACGACGGGGGAAAACTGGCAGGTATGGGTGGTGTAGCTGCAAGAGCTGCGCTGATATCGCAAATAAGGGGCGAATGCGACAATGTACTATTGCTGGATGCAGGTGATATGCTGCAAGGCACACCATATTTTAATATGTATAAGGGTGAGCCTGAGATAAAAGCCATGACGATGATGGGTTATGATGCCTGTACCATGGGCAATCACGACTTTGATGCAGGTATAGATGGCTTTGCCAGACTGCTGCCTTTTGCAGACTTTCCTGTACTGGTAGCCAACTACGACTTTACCAACACACCGCTTGAGCACAAAACTGCCCCCTACACCATCATCAAAAAAGGAGGATTGAAAATCGGCATTTTCGGGTTGGGAATAGAACTGGAAGGGCTGGTTTCGGGTGCTGCATTTGGCAATACAAAATATAATAATCCGATACCTGTTGCCAAGACAGTTTCTGAGAAATTAAAAAGAGATGAAAAATGCGATATTGTCATCTGCCTGTCGCACCTCGGTTATGAATATGAAACGAATAAAATAAGTGATAAAACTATTGCAAAAGAAACGAAATATATCGATCTGATAATTGGCGGGCATACGCATACATTCCTTGACAGTCCTGCAACAGAGCGAAATGCGGTTGGTGGAGCAACACTCATCAATCAGGTAGGTTGGGGAGGTGTACGGCTTGGCAGGCTCGACTATGTTTTTCATAGCGGAAAAAATCCCGAATTATACAAATCCCATTCTGTAAACATTAACAAAGAAACAAGTGGCTGATCATTTTTTTTTTCAACAAATTGTTAGCAACTTCGTCCTCCCGCTAAAGAAATGAAGCAGGGACAAACCAAACAGAAAAGAAGGGCAGATTTTTGAGGCGTCTGAAACTTTAAACTCAATCGATATTGCGTGTTGCGAGACACCCGTAAAAAAGAAATATTTTATCGGGATTAAAATTCGTAGCGCTGTGATTACCAGGAATTAAAAAAATGGATTAACTTGTTGAACGAGTAGCCAATTATGGATAACAACCTTTACGATACTTCTAATAAGATACTTAACGAAGCTGAAGCAGCTTGGGACAAGTGCCTTGGCATTATAAAGGATAATGTCAACTGGCGTACGTACCAAACCTGGTTCGAACCTATAAAGGCTGTTGCTTTAGAAAACAACGTTCTTACCCTGCAGGTTCCGAGTCAATTCTTCTACGAGTGGCTTGAAGAACACTTTGTAGAATTGCTTGGTAAAACCATTAAGCGTGTACTGGGCAAAGAAGGCAGGTTGGAATACCGTATTCTGATGGAGAGTGCAAGCTCTCAGCGCAATCCAGCATCTATCAACATGCCGGGCAGCACTTACAACAAGCCATCAAAAGAGAATAATTATGTGGACATGCCACTGAAGTGGGATGATCCGCACAACATAAAAACACCATACGCAATACCGGGCCTGAAGCGTATGCAGATAGACCCGCAACTGAATGCCAACTATACGTTTGAAAACTATGTAGAAGGTGATTGTAACCGTGTAGCCCGCTCTGCAGGTATGCACGTAGCACAAAAACCGGGCGCAACAGCTTTCAACCCGTTGGTAGTATTTGGTGGTGTAGGTTGGGGCAAAACGCACCTTGTACAAGCAATAGGCAACGAGGTACGCAGAATGCACCCGAACAAATCTGTACTGTACGTAAGTGCAGAGAAATTCATCAACCAGTTCATTGAGCACTCTAAGAATAATGAAGTAAATGATTTTATCCACTTCTATCAACTGATAGATGTATTGATAGTGGACGATATTCATCTCTTCGTTCCTGCTGCCAAAACACAGGATGTATTCTTTGCCATATTCAACCACCTGCATCAGAGCGGTAAACAAATCATCCTGACAAGCGATACCCCTCCGAAAGATCTGGAAGGTATGCAGGAGCGTTTGCTGAGCCGTTTCCGTTGGGGATTGAATGCTGATATACAAGCACCTGACTTTGAAACCCGCCAGTTGATACTGCAGGTGAAGATGAGGCAGGAAGGTCTTGAAATACCTGAAGAGGTAGTAAAATATGTAGCATATAACGTACAAAGCAATGTACGCGAACTGGAAGGTGCGCTGATAGCTTTGTTTGCACAGGCTACGCTGAATAAGAAAGAAATCGATATCGACCTGGCGAAACGTGTAATGAAGAACTTCGTGAAGACTTCTGCACGCGAGCTGACGATAGAGAACATACAGAAAATGGTTTGCGACTACTTCCACCTGCCATACGACAGGCTGCTGGCTAAAACCCGTAAGCGCGAAGTAGTACAGGCTCGTCAGATAACTATGTATCTGGCTAAGAAATTCACAAAGAGCTCGCTGAAAAACATCGGCGAACACTTTGGCGGATTTGACCACACAACGGTAATACACTCTTGCCAAACGGTTGAAAACCTGATGGACACAGATACAGAATACAAAGAACACATGCTGGAACTGCAACAGAAAGTGCAGCTGGCAAGCATCTAAAAACTAATATCCAGTTATAAAAAGACCGACAATTGTCGGTCTTTTGTCATTTTGGGATATTTTTCTTTGAAACCATCCAAGGGTAAAAGCACCTCTCTGCGTCTTATAGTCAGAACCAAATCATTAATAACTTAAAACAACAGATTTATGACGAAAAAACTGATGATGCTGAGTGCTGTGTTTGCTATTGCCATGGCAAGCTGTTCAAAAACAACACCAATGATGGGATCGGGTGGAAACGGACAAGAAAAGATTGGCAACAACAACGGCAGTAACAGTGGCAACAACAATGCCGACACCACAAAACCACCTGTAGATACATCGGACAGAGGCGGTGACAACCCAATTCCTGAAGACTGCAGTGGTATTTACTGTACACAGGAAGTACGCATGCTATTCCTTGATGTAAAAAACAGTGCAGGAGCTACTGTGGTGCTTACCTCTTTCCATACAGAAGATATGTCGGGCAACAAACTATCTGCAAACCTGTATGGATATGATAAATGGAGAGATGCCTACATGGTATTTAATGATTCATGGGTAAGAGGCAATGAAAACACGACTAAACAAGTACGTTTTGTAGGTTATGTTGGCAGTGCAAAAGTTGTTGACGAAGTTTACACAATTGCAACAGACTGCTGCCACATAGAAAAAACAGCAGGCAAAGACAGCGTGGTACTACCATAATAAGAAGTACAGAAGGGTAAGTCTGTTGGCAGCATTGGTTATTCAATGCTGCTACAGCATTTTAAGTTAGCAGGTTATTATTGGCAACAAACAGGCGTGACATCAACGTATAGCGACATAGAAATCATAGAGGGTTGCAGGCAACAGCAAAGAAAAGCGCAGGGGTATTTGTATAACAAATACTATAGCGACTTTATGAAAATATGCCTACGCTATGCCAATAGTATGCACGATGCCGAGCAATGGCTGAATGACGGGTTCTACAAAATATTTACCAAAATAAACCTCTATGATGGCAAGGGCTCTTTCGAGGGTTGGATGAAGCGTGTGCTCATCAACACCTGCCTCGACAACCTGAAAGCAAATAAAAAACACAATGTGCTATTGTTTACAGATATGAGCGAAAACCCACCTGCCCTTACATCTGCACATATAGGTAACGATGCACTACACAATCTAGGCTTTAAAGAAATAATTATGGTGCTGCAACAAATACCCGAAACACATCGAACCGTCTTTAACCTGAGTGTGTTTGAAGGCTATACACACAAAGAGATTGCAGAAAGCCTTGGCATAAAAGAAGGAACATCTTTCTGGTATATGAACCAGGCAAGAGAATTACTGAAACAGAAAATAAGTGAGTATCAACTTAAAGCTAAGTGATATGACCAACAGTGAATTTGATAAACGATTATCCGATATAGTTTCGGAAGAGACTATCCCCTACAACGAGGATAACTGGCAACGTATGCAGCATATGCTGGATAGCAAACAGAAGCCAAAGACGCTGCTGTTGCTACCATTGCTGTATAAGAAAACTGCCGCGGCAGCTGCAATAGCTGCTGCCATCACTGCATGGTACCTATATCCTGCTACAAACAATGAGACGATAATTGTAAACAACAATACACATACTCAACAGCATACTATTGAATATACTACTACACCTGAAACAATAACTACTACAAACAATATATCCGTTAGCACTACCGTACAAATACAAACAGCAAAGACTACAGAAAAAGCAATACTGGAAAAACGTGCAGTAGCAGAGCAAACAAACTACGAAGCAGAACAGAAAAATGAGAACGTAGCAACGAACAATCAACCCATTTTTCAATTTGATAAACCTGGATTCAAAAAAGAAAAAAACAACACGGAATGGATATTGTATGATGAACCGCGTACGCGAACAACAACTTTCGGCATCAATACAGGTATGGCTATGTACAGAAACCACAACAGCTTTGCTGCAGGACTGAGCATAAGCAATAAACTCAGCAAACGTATTACTATAAACGCCGGACTTGGCTTTGTGCAGGGACAACAGGATGTTTCTGTAAAACATATAACCGTTACCGAAGAAGAAGTGATTGTACCTTCTGATATTACCGATACCGTAATGAAACTGACAACCGTATCTGAAAGATATGAGCAGTATAGCAAGCGCCTGCCTTACCTGCAATTTAACCCGAGTGTATCCATTAAGTTGTTTGACAAGCTATATGTAAATGCAGGTGCCGATGTGCAGCGCATCATCACTTCTCAAAACACGATAGACGACATTAATAAACATCTTGCAGAAAATAATAAACAGGTGGCAGCAACAGATTTTGGTGCCACAGCAGGCATGGGCTATATGATAAGTAAAAACATAGGCATGGGGGTTACCTACAGGCACAGCCTGATGAACAAAACCAACGACGGCAAAGAATATATCAAACGGAATTATTTTATGGTACAATTGCAGTACGTGTTCAACAGGAAATAGGCTTTTTGATGCCTGCAAAGCTTGCTGTAAGCGGGATTATCCATAAGGTAAAATATGATATGATTTTGTTCGAAAAAATCTTTTGTTATTTCGTTAATACCTTTATCTTTGCAGTCCCCAAAAGGGAATTATCAATCGGCTAAACATGCATTGCAGGCTTAGCTTGCGGTAATGGTGAGGTGGGTGAGAGGCCGAAACCAACAGTTTGCTAAACTGTCGTACGGGTCAAACCGTACCGAGGGTTCGAATCCCTCCCTCACCGCTGGAGTTTCTTCAGCGAAGATTGAATCCGGAAGTTCGGGAAGTAGCGCAGGCCGGTAGCGCATCTGGTTTGGGACCAGGGGGTCGCAGGTTCGAATCCTGTCTTCCCGACTTAAGAAAGAAAAGCCACTCATTTGAGTGGCTTTTTTCATTGTATCTAAAATACGTTTTGCCCGAAAGTCAGCAGGTTGTTATCAGGGTCCAGCAAAGAGAATTCTCGCTGCATCCAAGGTTTATGCTCCAAGGGGCTGCACACTACATCTTTCTTCTTCAGCTCCTGATACAATGCATCAATATCGTTGGTACGGACGTAAACCTGCCCGTAATTTTCTTTTGGATCGAGACCTTTAAACTCAAAAAAATGTAGCTGAATACTATCTCTTTCCACCATCAGGTAGCCATCAAAATCTGCACTGCCGAATTCTTTGAAGCCTAATTGACTGACATAAAAACTGCGCGTCTTTTCCTTATCCCTCATTGGTAGTTTAGGGTGAATATCTGTAAGCATAGTTTTATTATTTAAAACGAAGTTAAACAAATTAACTTGCAAAAAGCAAGTTAATTTTATATCATTGCAATGTGAAACAATTGAAACAACGTTCAAACTGCCCCATCAGTAGCGCACTGGATATTATCGGTGATAAGTGGTCGCTGCTGATAGTACGGGATATTATGATGAACGGTAAGAACACCTATAACGAGTTTCTGAAATCGGCAGAAAAGATTGCCACCAATGTGTTAGCTGACAGACTTGTAATGCTTGAATCCAACGGCATCATTACCAAAGAAGAGCACCCTGATAGCAAAGCAAAAATATACTATAAGCTAACTGAAAAGGGCATCGACCTGCTGCCGATACTAATTGAACTGACGCTGTGGGCAGATGAATACCTGCCGGTATCAAAAGCTGCAATTGTATATGGTAAAGTGTTGAAAAAAGATAAAGAAGCCATCACCAAACAGATGATAGCGGTACTGAAGAAAGCAAATAAATAAGAGAAGCGCTGCAATTGCAGCGCTTCAGGCGATTACTATTTAAGGATAATATTAATTGGCAATTGTCTTGCACGCACATCGCGCTCTTTTTCTTTTACACGTTCTGCTTCTTCTTCATAAAAGCTCAGGCTTTTGCCCGATGTACAATGCATCTTTGCATTTGCAAGACTTTTTACTGCATTGTCATAGCTACCGCTCATCTCGTACATCAGTGCTTCTTTGTACAGGATGGCAGCTTTATCTATACCTGTTTGTTTCAATGCTTTTGCTACAAGTCTTGCCATCAACGGATAGTCTTCTATCGTCAATGCAAAATCGAGATAGGAATAATAGGTATCTGTGAACGAGGCATCATAATACAAAGCCAATTCAAAGCATTCCTTTGCAGCATCAAACCTTTTCAAGTCTGTATAATATATGCGGCCTTTCAGCGTCAATAGCCCAGCGTGTTCGTCATCGCAAGACAAGCCATATTCAAGCGCTTCCAACGCTTCCTCGTAATCGTAAGGATAGTAATCCCTTGCTTTTAGGTAATATTTGTCTGCAGCTGTCATAGCTGTAATAATTTGATTGTGATAAATAGTTTGGTATGGCAATAATGATTGCCGATGTAGGGGAAAACTGTAATTACGCTACGGAAGTTAATGGAAGGTAAGCACAGCCTGCCCTGCTGCCACAATAAGGCAGTGTAGAGACTTGTATGATTTGAGCAGGCGCATAACCTTAAAAATTAGTGTTACAAATTTACGTTCAACGTGCAAATACTATGCCAAAAGATAATGGCGTAGCAAAATATGCTACACCATTAGAAATAAAAATCGGCAAAAAATCAATTACTTGCTCGCCTGTACCTGCGCTTGTGGTTCGGGCTTTTTGTGCAATGCCGTAAGTGTAAACTGCATACCCAATACACCAATCAGTATTATACTGGTTACAATAGTATTGGTCTTAGCCTCTGGCTTGCGTATGCCATTGAAGAAATACAATGGCAGCAACACAAATGCTGTGAGCCCCAATGTAGAGAACCAAATAATACGTGCACCCGGCCAATGCATAATCTGAAACAGCATGGATATGCCATACAATATGCCAGCAAGTGTTGCAGTGCCGAGTATAATGCTATCGCGCGCTGAGCCTGACTCTTTTGTTTTCAGCAGGAACAATAGCGGCAGAAACAACAGACAGAATACAAGGAAAGCAAGACCTAATATAGCGCCTGCCCCAGGCCAGTGCATTACCTTAAAAAACGAACCAACTACGAATGCAAATGCAGAAAATGCACCGCAACCCATCATCAGTTTTTTCATACTGTAATAGTTTTTGAATGTTAACAATCGGATGGTTTCCACTTCTATCTCTGACAATTGCTGTTTGTAGAAAGCTGCAACTGTTTGCTGATAGTAAGCCTCAAAGTCTCCACCCTCTTCGAGGTTTTGCTCAATGATGCAACAAATATGATCAAGGAGGTTATACTGCAGATCCTCCATCTCAACGCCACGACGTCTTATGTCGTCGAGAATAAAATCAACTTGCTGGTCAGTGATGCGGTACATTATGCCAATCGTGGTTTAATGTCTAACAATGACTGCATAGTCTCTACAAACTCTGTAAACTCGCTCACGCGCTCTTTAGCTTTGCTCTTACCCTTTGGGCTAAGGCTGTAGTACTTGCGCACTCGCTTACCTATGTATTCCGTTTCGGTAGTAAGAAGTCCATCTGCCTCCAATGCATGCAGTGTAGGATACAGCGCGCCTTCGGTAAGCTGTATCCTGTCTTTGGTAAGCTCCTTAACTGTTTGTGTTATCTCATAGCCGTACATCTTTTTATTGTCGGCCAGCAGCTTCAGCACAATTGTTTTCAATGTGCCTTTTATCAACTCTGATGAAAATATCATTTCAATCTCCGTTTTCTGAAACGAAGATACATAAGTTTTCAATACATCAAACTCTTAGGTATTATTATTGAAAACTTTTTCATTTAAAATCAGATATCTATTGATGCAGTGCAACGGACACAGAGGAATATTATTGCCCATATAATATCAAAAAATTGTCAGCGTTCTTGCTGAAAACCTCCTTTATGAAATATCGTATTAGCGTGATTGCTTTTGCAACTCTCAGTTTATTTTCCTGTAAAAAGGATAAAACAGAACAACCCATCAACCCGACACCAAGCACCAAAGTATATGAGGACTATACAGCAGTGAAACAAGGGAACTACTGGATATACCAGCACTATACACTTGATAGTATTGATGGCGCTGCATATGCGGAAAACAGTTTTGATAGTTGCTATGTAGTAGCTGATACTATCATCAATGGTAAAACATACCATCATACCATTACTGCAAACATCTCGCAAAGTTCATTAATAACCATAGGACACGATATTTTCAGAGATTCGCTAAGTTATGTAGTGAATTACAAAAGCGATATACAGTTTTCTTCTGAAGACTTTGGTAGAATATTAAGATCATTCACGTACGGACCAAATTATGCAACATCCGATACAATGCATGTAACAGAAATAATGGGTTTTATAAACACTCCTATAAACGTACCAGCAGGAACGTTTACCACATCCAGCTTCAGGCGGATATTCAGTTACAAAACAGTCAACAAAAAGCAAGTCGAGTATCGCTATAGCTATGCAAAAAACATAGGTTTAGTACGCTACACGACTGGTACCTACTTCGGCGCACCGATGGTGCTTGAAAACAGGCTTGTACGGTACAGTGTGCGATAGGCGTTAGACCGAATAAAGAACGTACCTTTGCGGCGATGCAAAATTTCTCTGTAGATACAATATTGTCCAACATGAAGATTGACAAGCTGAACGAAATGCAGCTTGCAGCTATGGATGCGGGACAAAAAGACAATGACATGGTACTACTTTCTGCCACAGGCAGCGGTAAGACTATTGCCTTCCTGATGCCTATTGTGGCACAACTGGATAAGAACAACAAAAACACACAGGCTATCATCGTTGTACCATCGCGCGAATTGGCGCAGCAGATAGAGCTGGTTTTCAAAAGTATGGGCACAGGTTATAAATCGACCTGCTGCTATGGCGGACACAAACGCGAGATAGAAGAAAACAACCTGATAGAGCCACCTGCAGTATTGATAGGTACACCCGGCAGGCTGTGCGACCATATACGCAGAGAAAGCATTACTACAGATACTATTACTACAATAGTATTGGATGAGTTTGATAAATCATTAGAATTAGGCTTTCAGGAAGAGGTATCGTTTATCATTGAATCTCTGCCGAATATCAACAAGCGCATACTTACTTCTGCAACAGAGGCTGTAGAGATTCCTGATTTTCTGCAACTGGAAAGTCCTGTAAGGCTGAACTATATAACAGAGAAGCTGACAGAATCGCTGGGGCTTGAAGTAAAAACACTGCACTCTGCGGACAAAGACAAACTAGAAGCATTGCTGGAACTGATATGCCAGATAGGCAACCGTTCTGCAATCATCTTCTGCAACCACAGAGAATCTGTAGAGCGCACCAGCAACTGGCTTACAGAGCAGGGGGTATTGAATGAGTTTTATCACGGTGCGATGGAACAAAAAGATAGAGACAGTGCGCTGTTCAAATTCCGCAGCGGTGCTGTAGACTTTCTGGTAACAACAGATATTGCTGCACGTGGTTTGGATATTCCTAACATACGTTACATCATACACTACCACCTGCCACATACAGAAGATATATTTACCCACCGTAACGGACGTACTGCGCGTATGGACGCTAGCGGTACTGCGGTACTGATATTATCTGAAGAAGAAAAACTGCCTTCATATCTGGATGCAGATACTGTAACTGAAATGGAAATACAGGAAGGTAACCATCTGCCAGAAAAACCAAAGTGGACTGCATTGTTTATAGCAGCAGGTAAGAAGGATAAGGTGAATAAGATAGATATTGTTGGCTTCCTTTCTCAGCAGGCAGAACTGAAGAAAGAAGACATAGGCCTGATAGAAGTGAAAGATTTCTTCTCCTTTGTATCCATCAAAAAAATAAAGGCCAGCAATGCGCTGCACCTTATTAAGGATAAGAAGATTAAGAACAAGAAAGTAAAAATTGCAATAGCAAAATAAAATAAGAGCCACTTACGGGTGGCTCTTATTATTTATACTTATTCAGGTTTGTACTCGCCCATTTCATCTGCACTTGGGCCATAGCTACCGGGAATAGGAATATCCAACAGACGCAGGTAAACACCCAGTTGCGCACGGTGGTGTACTATCTGGCAGTAGCAGTGGCGAATATTATCGGCAACACTCAACGCACTCAGTACAATATCACCCTGACGCATTGTCCATATCCTTTCAAAATCGGCTTCATTAGCTTTTGAAAGTTGTTCATAACCTTCTTTCAGGCTTTTTTCCTGCAATGCCAGCAAATCTTCAGTAGAACTGACTGGTGTTGGCTTGTAAGGCGTTGCAGCAAAATCCAGGCCTTCTGTAGTAAGTACCATAGCAATCCATGCAGGTATTTCGGCAATATGCGTAGCCAGTTCTTTCATTGGCATACTCTTAGGGTGCGGTTTGTAATCAAACTTATCTGCCGGAACGATAGATAAGAATTTCTTTGTTGTTGCAGCTTCGTGTTGCATTTCGTTCAGCAACGATTGAATGTGTGTCATAGTATGTATGTGTTTTTGTTTATGATGCAAAGCAACAATCGGGTAGTGACAGCCCTATGTCAACAGCATCCGGAAATTTTAAAAAATATTTTTCGGACTATCTTTACCGCATCATGAACCGCCTCGACAGGATAACCGCCATACTCATTCAACTGCAATCGAAAAAGGTTGTGAAAGCACAGGAAATCGCCGACCGCTTCGGCATCAGCCTGCGTACCGTGTACAGAGATGTAGGATCGCTGGAAGAAGCAGGTGTACCTATTATAGGCGAGGCAGGCGTTGGCTATAGCATTATGGACGGTTACAGATTGCCCCCTGTTATGTTTACCAAAGAAGAAGCCATCACATTTGTAACGGCAGAAAAGTTCATTGATAAAATGACAGACAAAGCGACTGCCGAACAATACAAAGCAGCACTCTATAAAATAAAAGCAGTGCTGCGCAGTGCAGAAAAAGGTATGCTGGAAGATATTGAAGGGGCTATACACGTATTCAAACGAAATACCAACCCACCTGCAGGCACAGGCAATCATATCATAGATATTCTGCAAAGCATCAGCCAGAAGAAGGCAGTACGCATAGTGTACTTCACCAATCATTCAGAAGAAGTAAACGAACGCCTGATAGAGCCAGTGGGTATTTATTATGTAAATAACTTTTGGCATCTGGTGGCATGGTGCCACCTGCGCCACGGCTACCGTAATTTCAGAATGGACAGAATAGAGCAACTGCACAAAACCGATACATCATTTACCATAGAAATGCCAACATTGGCTGAATACCTGAAAGACTTCCACGCCAAGCACAATATGACAGAGGTATGCGTAGCTTTTGATAACAGCGAGGTACGCTATATAAAAGAGCAACGCCTGTATTATGGCTACGTTAGCGAAGAAAAAAAGAAAGATGTGACAGAGATGAAATTCATGGTAGCCTATCCTCAATATTTGTGCAGTTGGCTATTGCCATTCAAGAAAAATGCGACTGTAATATATCCGCAAAGCATCAAAGACATGATGAAAGACTGGATAAAAGAGCTGAACGAGCATTATTCTTAAATTTTATTTCAGGCTACTGACATAAGGCTGTCACTACCCCGTTGTTGTTTTGCACCATAAACAAAGAAAACTTATGGAAATCAAAACACAAGCACCCGTAAAAGTGCTATCAGCCACCATTCAAACATCTTTAAACGGTATCCAGAAAGATACTGGCACAATACCTGAGCAACTGTATGAAGTAGCCGGCAAAGCAGGCCTGATACCCGCAGGCGGTCAGATATGGCGCTATCTGGGTGCAGATGGCAACAGAGATAAGGTATTTACACTTGAAATGGGATTACCCGTAAGCGGCATGCCTGTAGGCACAACCAATGGCTACAGCATCAGTGAAACTCCCTCATTCAAATACATTTCAACTATCCATAAAGGCTCTTGGGACAATCTGTATGAAACATACGGACGCGTTATAGGAGAACTGCGTGCTGCGGGATATAACATGACAGAGGAATGCAGAGAAGTATATACAGTAGTAGATATGGAAAATCCTGCTAACAATATTACCGAAGTACAGATAGGTGTACACTAAAAAAACTCATGAAAACTATGCGTTGCAAAACCATACGGATGATATGCCGTGGTAGCTTTTGCTGGCTGTTCTGCACCATCAGCTACTGCATAGGCGGGATATACAGGCGATAGCCTGTGTACTATAAGCCCGTTTTTGTTTATGCCCCGACAATATTATTTGTCGGGGCATTTATATGTCAGCTTATTATTGTTTTACGATGCGTTGTTGCATAGCGCCATCGCTATTTTTACATTGCAATATGTAAACACCTGCAGGCAGCGCACTCAAATCTATATTGTTAGTGCCTTGTTGCAGCGTGCCATTCAGGTTGGTGTTAGTACCATTCATAGCAGTAACCGTGTAGGTAGTGTTATTGGCATTTTTATTAGCAACTTTTACATAGTCTGTGCATATAGTATTCAGCACGTTAATGCCATCCAGTTCTTTAGCAATACTGCCTACGCCTGTGCCGGGAGGTGTAAAGCGATATACCGTACCGTTTGTAGGATAAGATGTAAGTCCGCCGGATACAGAGAACAGACTGCTTGTACTGTCTATTGTTGGTGAAGATGCACTACCATTCAGGTAGTAAAGCATATCAATAGAACCGCTTGAAGGGTCTATATTTTTCATAAACCCGATAACAGGTCCGCTGCCTAAATAAAAATAATCTGTGGCATGTGTAATGTTTGACGGACCGAAACGAAGTTCTACAATGTTTGAAGTTTCGTAGTACCATACCTGATAAGATAAAGAATCATTATTGGTAGTGTACATATCCCATTCGTCCCAGAAGCCTGCATTGTAGACTTCCATTTTAAAGATTCTACTGCCGGCAGCACCACTCGTTGTATAACGTATCGGCGATTTTGAAGATGCACCACCCGCATTACCACGGTCATGTAAATCGGCATCGCAAGTAAAGAAGCCTGATATTACAGTACCATCAGTATCGCTTGCAGCAAATGAGCCCGACACCAGACTGAAATGCGAAATAGTAGAAGTACCTAATTTGAAATTGAACCCAAGCGGAACTTTGTAGTTCTCTTCATCCCATCTCGTAGTGTCGTTAACAGATGTACCACCTGTAAGTGGTGTGTAGGTATCAGTAGATACCGACAGCTTGTAACCAAGCTGAGCTTTTGCGGTGTTGGCAAATAAAGCACCTGCAAAAGAAAGGGCTAATAAAAACTTTGTCATATTGAGGTTTTGAGTGGAACGTGCAAGATGACACTAATGTTACACAAGAAGCGTTAAAGAACCCTTAAAATGACATCTTGTTACGATATGTTTAGAGTACCTTTGCGTGGTAACACACCGTTATTTAGCTAACAGTTAAAAAAGACTGACAAATTGAATTTTACAGATTTCGGGTTTGATGATGATTTGATGGATGGTATTGAGTCGATGGGATATAAAACAGCTACGCCTGTGCAGGCTGCTGTGATACCTCATATACTGGATGGTAAAGACATCATTGCCGCCGCGCAGACGGGAACGGGCAAAACAGCAGCATTTCTGCTGCCACTGATACAGAATATACTCTGGCATACCAATAACGACAACCAGGTAAATGCAATGGTGATAGTACCAACGCGCGAACTGGCTGTGCAGATAGTACAAATACTGGAAGGCGTTTCTTATTACACACCAATCAGCTGCATAGCAGTATACGGTGGTGGCAGCGGCGATACATTTGCTATTGAAAAGAAAGCCCTGTCGCATGGTGTAGATGTGGTGGTGTGTACACCGGGACGCATGATATCTCACCTGAACATGGGGTATGTAAAAATGCAGGACCTGAAATACCTGGTGCTTGACGAAGCAGACCGCATGCTGGATATGGGCTTTTATGAAGACATCGTAAAAATCATATCTCACGCGCCGAAGGAAAGGCAAAACCTGATGTTCTCTGCAACTATGCCACCTGCCATACGCAAGCTTGCAAACACAATTCTAAAAAACCCTGAAGAGATAAACATTGCCATATCGCGCCCGCCCGATAAGATGAAGCAGGGTGCGTTTGTTGTGTATGATGAGCAGAAAATACCATTGGTAAAGCACATACTGAAGGAAAGGGAATATAACAGTGTCCTTATATTCTGCAGCAGCAAACAAAGCGTAAAGCAACTGACCAAAGACCTGAAGAAACAAAAACTACCAGCAGACGAAATACACTCTGACCTGGAACAGGATCAACGTGAGCAGGTGCTCATCAACTTCAAAAGCAAGCAACTGAAAATACTGGTAGCCACAGATATACTAAGCCGTGGTATAGATATTGAGGATATAGAACTGGTGATAAACTACGACGTGCCGCACGAAGGTGAGGACTATATACACCGTATAGGACGTACTGCGCGCGCTGCATCTACAGGCACTGCCTATACTTTCATCAATGACAAAGAACAGTTTAAGTTTCACCGTATAGAGCAACTGTTGGGGCGTCCTGTAGAAAAACTGCAAGTACCTGCAGAGCTAGGACCAACACCTGAAATACAACAGGATTTCAAAAAACCGGGAGGCAGCAGGAACAAGAATCGTAATAACAAGTTTAAGCGAAAACCGAGCTAAAAACCCATTAAATATATAAACCCTACCTTTGTAAAATATTTAATCGCTGACTTCCTGCCTTATTAATTTTTAATCAGTACGTAGCCGGCTACAATTTTTACAATGACATTTAAAGAATTACATCTGATAGCGCCCCTGCTGGACGCATTGGAAAATGAAGGTTATACCCACCCTACCCCTATACAGGAACAATCTATCCCAATAGTGTTACAAAAGAAAGACCTGCTGGGTTGTGCGCAAACAGGCACAGGCAAAACTGCTGCATTCGCACTGCCGATACTACAGCTGATGAGTGAGCCACCGATAGACAATGGCCACAAAGTCATCAAAACACTGATACTGACACCAACACGCGAACTGGCTATACAAATAGGCGACAGCTTTGCCGCATATGGTAAACACCTGCGCCTGAAACACCTAGTAATATTTGGTGGTGTACCACAAGGTGCGCAGGTAAAAGCACTGCGTGCAGGTGTTGACATATTGATAGCTACACCAGGCAGATTGCTGGATCTGATAGATCAGAAGTTCATCAGCCTGAGCAGCATCAAAATATTCGTATTGGATGAGGCTGACCGTATGCTTGACATGGGCTTTATACACGACGTAAAAAAGACCGTTGCGAAGTTGCCTGCAAAACGCCAATCCCTCTTCTTCTCCGCTACCATGCCTCCCGAAATACAGAAACTGGCAAACACCATACTTGTAAATCCGGAGAAGGTAGAAGTAACACCCGTATCGAGCACTGCAGAAAAGATAGACCAGTATATACTTTATGTAGACAAGAAAGATAAGCGCAAACTGCTTTCATTCATCATAAAGAATGATAAGAATATTGACAGGGCACTTGTCTTTACCCGTACCAAACACGGTGCAGACAAAGTGGTGAAAGAGCTATATAAAGACGGCATACATGCGGAGGCTATACACGGCAACAAATCGCAGAATGCAAGGCAACGCGCGCTTAATAATTTTAAAACAGGCGAAATAAAAGTTTTGATAGCAACAGATATTGCCGCTCGCGGTATAGATATCGATTTACTGTCTCACGTCATCAATTATGACTTGCCCGAAGTTGCGGAAACATACGTACACCGTATAGGCCGCACAGGCCGCGCAGGTGCTGCAGGTATAGCATTCTCTTTCTGTGATGACGAGGAGAAAGATGATTTGAAAGCCATTCAGAAACTGATAGGCAAACAAATACCTGTTATAGAAAACCATCCGTTTCCTGCCAGTACTTCAAATGTTGTGAAGATTAATCTGCCGAAGAATAAAGACGTAGTAAAACGTCCGAATGCTATACAGAATAACACACCTAAAAAGAAGCGCTTCAGCAACAACAAACCTAAGCCAAAGCAAGAGCGCTGGTAATGCTATAGCTGTTTCATAATAGCCATAAAGCCATCAATATCTTCTTTGGTAGTATCGAAACTACACATAAGGCGCGACTCATTAGTCGCGTCTTTCCATATATAGAAAGGATACGCATCCTGCATAGGCTTGTTCCATTCTAGCGGTAGCTCTGCAAACACGGCATTTGCCTGTACAGGTTTTGTCACTTTTACCTGCGGGAATGCAGCCAATGATGCAGACAAGTATTGTGCCATAGCATTGGCATGCAGTGCATGTTTGCGCCATGTTTCGCCTTGCAGCATAGCTTCAAACTGTGCAGCAATAAAGCGTGTTTTGGATGCAAGCTGCATGCTTTGTTTGTGCTTATAGGCTATGTGCTTTTTCAATTCTGCATTGAAAACAACAACTGCCTCGCCAAACATCATACCTGCTTTTGTTCCACCAAGCGAAAGTATATCTACGCCTGTGTCAGTCACTACCTCTTTCAAACCACAACCCAATGATGCAGTAGCATTGAAGAAGCGTGAACCATCTACATGCACAAACAAATCATTATCATGTGCCAGTGTAGCAAGTGCTTTTATTTCATCGGTAGTATATACCGTACCGTATTCTGTAGACTGTGTGAGCGATAGCAGTTTTGTCTGCGCATAATGGATATCCCCTTTGCGTATCAGACGTTGCTGGATTACCTCCGGTGTCAGCTTGCCGTTTTCGTTGGATTCCAGTGGAAAGAAACGACAACCTGTAAAGGTTTCGGGGGCTGCAGACTCATCGTTGTAGATATGCGATATATCGGCACATAACACAGAGTTATATGACTGTGTAGCACTGCTGATGCTAAGCACATTTGCACCTGTACCATTGAAAACAAAATACACATCTACATCTGCACCAAACACATCACAAAACAATTTGCGGGTACGTGCCGCAATATCGTCTGCACCATAAGAACGTGCGTGTTCATTATTGGCAAGTTGCAGTGCTTCCATCACTTCGGGCAGTACACCTGCATAATTATCGCTGGCAAAAGATTTCATCTGCTATATACTAAGAGCGTTAAAGATAACCCGTAATCAGAAAAACTTCTATTTTGCATTATCATGAAACGCCTGATAACTGCCTACACATCCTTCAACCGTACCGAACGTATGGGTATAGTGGCATTGTTGGCTATTATCCTGATACTTATTATTACCAAGACCACCATGCACTTGTGGGTAAAGCCCGATGTAAAAGACACAGAACAAAAAGCCCTGATTGCTAAATGGGAAGCGCATCAAAAGACACCACACGCTACAAGCTATGCCACACAGAGCACAGCAAATAATCACAGGGATTCAGTAACATTCACACCCAAACTATTCCCTTTTGACCCGAATACGGTTACAAGCGAGCAGTTGAAAGAATTAGGCCTTCAACCCAAAACCATTTCCATCTTCCTCAACTGGCGCAGCAAGGGCAAGCACTTTTATAAAAAAGAAGATCTTAAACCGCTCTATACCCTCAGCGAGGCTGAATATGAAAGACTGGCGCCGTATATCATCATCAAAGTGCAGCGACTGAACCTGAACACGGCTGATTCCGCATCATTGGTGGCACTACCGGGCATCGGCGCTAAGCTGGCACATAAAATACTGGAGTACAAAAAAGAGATAGGTAACTACAATAGCATTGAGCAATTGCGGGATGTTTACCACTTCCCTGACAGCACGTTTAAGCTCCTAAAAGAAAGGTTGACTGTCAATTAAATATAAAATATCGCTATTTGTATAATTCTTTTTGTAGAATAGTTGTGAAATACCTCTACAAAGCGTCCTTCCCGAATTGATGATTGGCGAAAAAAGTCGTAAAATTGCGCTTCGATTTACCGAGTAATATATGGATTTCAACTATACAGATACCCAGATGCAAATCGCTGAGATGGTTCGCGATTTCGGCAACAAGAACATCCGCCCCCACATGATGGACTGGGATGAAACACAAAAATTCCCTGTTGAGCTGTTCCACAAAATGGGAGAGCTGGGCCTGATGGGCGTACTGGTACCTGCAGAATATGGTGGTAGCGGACTGGGCTATTTTGAATATGTAACCGTAGTTAGCGAAGTAGCTAAAATATGCAGCTCTATAGGCCTTTCTGTAGCAGCGCACAATTCGCTTTGCACAGGCCACATCCTGTACTTTGGTAACGAAGAGCAAAAGAAGAAATACCTGCCTAAACTGGCAAGCGGCGAATGGATAGGCGCTTGGGGCCTCACCGAAGCTAACACCGGTAGCGATGCGGGCAACATGCGTTGCGTAGCTACACGCGATGGTGACGACTGGATACTGAACGGTACGAAAAACTGGATTACACACGGCATCAGCGGTAATGTGGCCGTAGTACTGGCTCGTACAGGCGAACCGCGTGCTAAGAACAACGTGACTGCATTTGTGGTAGAACGTGGTACTCCAGGCTTCAGCGCAGGTAAGAAAGAAAACAAACTGGGCATGCGTGCTTCAGAAACTGCAGAGTTGATTTTTGACAACTGCCGTATCTCTGATGCGCAACGCCTTGGCGAAATAGGTGATGGCTTTAAACAAGCTATGAAAGTACTGGACGGTGGCCGTATATCTATTGCAGCCCTGTCTTTGGGTATTGCAAAAGGTGCCTACGAAGCAGCTTTGAAGTATTCAAAAGAGCGTCAGCAGTTCGACCAACCGATATCAAACTTCCAGGCTATTGCCTTCAAACTGGCAGATATGGCTACGAAAATTGAAGTAGCTGAAATGCTTATATACCAGGCAGCAGACATGAAAAATCGTGGCGTAAAAATGACCAAGGAATCTGCAATGGCTAAATACTATGCTTCTGAAATATGTGTACAGATATCTACGGATGCGGTGCAGATATTCGGTGGTTATGGTTATACAAAAGACTTCCCTGTGGAGAAATTCTACCGCGACAGTAAGCTGTGTACTATCGGCGAGGGTACATCAGAAATTCAGAAACTGGTTATCTCAAGAGATATTCTTACTCAGTAAGAAAAAATAATAAAGCCCCGCAATGCGGGGCTTTTCTTTTATTGTTTTGTAAACACTATCCAACTGAAGTATAGCGGGTTGCCGCTATCTTTCAATATCAAGTCTGTTTTAGAAATTTTATCTATCGACAATAAAGTACTATCTGAAGGATCAAAATCCGGTAATAACAGTAAGTTCTTATCATCACTCAAATACCACTTATACTTGACAGTATCTGTGTCCATACCATATCGGTCAAATGCGGCACCAGTACCATCACTATTGAATGCAAATTGAAACTCTTCTGCAGAATCGGGAGGATAAAGTTCCGAATCATCCATCAGAAGGTTTTTGTTATCATCATCCGCGTACTGCTTCACTTTCCATAGGCCAACCAACAGTTCTTTATTGGTAGGAGTTGGTGTAGGCGTGGGTGTTGGGGTGGCTGTTTTGTCTTCGTCCTTTCCGCAAGATGTAACAGTTAGTTGTGCTGCGAATGCAGCTAAAAGCAAAAGAGGGGTTTTCTTCATTGTCGGTAAATTTTTAACTAAAATAAAGTCTGTTGCTGATGCAAAAGACAAAAGCATGCACAAATTTGTGCATGCTTTTGTTAAAAAACTATTTTATTAAGTAGTTATTAATAATCACCGATGGTTGAAGGCAATTGTGCAAGGGCTGCTTCCAGTTGTGCATCGTTCGGTGCAATACCGTGCCATTCGTGTGTACCTTCCATAAAGTCTACACCTTTACCCATTGAAGTATGCATCAGTATACATACAGGCTTGCCTTTACCACATGCAGCTTTAGCAGCTTCCAGTGTATTGATAACTGCTTGCATATCGTTGCCTTCTTTCAGCTCTATTACATGCCATCCGAAAGCTTCGAATTTTGCCTTCAGAGAACCGAGGTTCATTACTTTATCGGTAGGGCCGTCAATCTGCTGGCCGTTGTAATCTATTGTTGCAATCAGGTTGTCTACTTTGTGATGCGCAGCAAACATGATAGCTTCCCAGTTCTGGCCTTCCTGCAGCTCGCCATCGCCATGCAATGAGAACACGAAGCTAGCATCGCCATTCAGCTTTTTAGTCAGTGCAGCACCGGCAGCAACACTAAGGCCTTGCCCCAGCGAGCCACTTGCAATACGTACACCAGGCAGATGCTCGTGTGTAGTAGGGTGGCCTTGCAGGCGGCTGTTCAGCTTGCGGAAAGTACCCAGTTCGCTGATTGGGAAATAACCTGAACGTGCCAGCACACTGTAAAATACAGGAGATATGTGCCCGTTTGACAGGAAGAAAACATCTTCGCCATTCGCATCCATATTGAATGAAGGATTGTGCTTCATGATGTGGAAATACAATGCTACCATGTATTCTGTACAGCCCAAAGAGCCACCCGGGTGACCACTTTGAACGGCATGCACCATACGAACAATGTCTCTGCGCACCTGTGTGGCAATATCTTTCAGTTTATTCAGCTCCATGAATTGAGGAAATTGTGCCGCAAAAGTAGGCTTTAGAACGCAGTTTTTAAACAAAAAAAATCGGGCAGATGTGTGGCTTGTGTATATTGCGTGGAATGGAGACGCCGAACGCACAAAAACGCTTTTTCACAAAACAGCTGATAAACTGGCACCATACCGATAACGACAGGCAATTGCCGTGGAAATCGGAGAAGGACCCATATAAAATATGGCTATCTGAAATAATCCTGCAACAGACGCGCGCGCTGCAGGGATTGCCATACTACCTCAACTTTACAAAAGCCTACCCCACCATCCGCAAAATGGCGGCTGCCGATGATGAGGATGTGTACCGTATATGGCAGGGGCTTGGCTACTACAACCGCTGCCGCAATATGCTAGCTACTGCCCGCTACATCAGCAACGAGCTGAATGGCAAGTTTCCCGACACACACGAGGGTATTATAGCGCTTAAAGGGGTTGGCCCATACACAGCTGCGGCTATAGCATCATTTGCCTATGGGCTGCCCCACGCAGTGGTAGATGGCAACGTGTACAGGGTACTGGCACGTTTCTTTGGCATCGATACCCCGTCGGATGGTACAGCGGGCAAGAAGCTGTTTCACAGCCTTGCACAGGAGCTGTTGTATACAGAAGACAGCGCCGCCTACAATCAGGCTATTATGGACCTGGGGGCTACTATATGTACACCACAGAAGCCATTGTGCGAGAGCTGCCCTTTGCAAAAGCAGTGCATAGCCCTGAAACAGGATATGATAGCCCTGCTACCAGTGCGGGCAAAGAAGCTGAAGGTAAAAGAACGCCACTTCAACTACCTGCTGTTGCAGCACGATGACAAGATTTGGGTAAACAAACGGGAGGGTAAAGACATATGGCACAACCTGCACGAACTGTACCTGATAGAGACCGACATGCCGACAGATATAAACGACCTGAAGAAAACACCTGCCTACAAAGCACTTGGCACTGAAAGCAAGCCTGAATTTGCAGGCAGTTTGAAACAGCAACTGACCCACCAGACAATACATTCAAGGTTTTATACGCTAAGCATAGAAGCGCCCGAAACACCTGTTTTAGGACATGGTAAATGGGTGGACATCAAGGGTTTGAAAAAAATAGCCTTCCCTAAAACCATAGTTTCTTTTTTAGAAAAAAATTTTTATTTTTAATACTTAGAAAGGTTATAATTTTTTCTAATTGATAAACAACAAGTAATCTATGAGAGGCGTTAACAGAGTCATGTTGATTGGTAATCTTGGACGCGACCCGGACCTACAACACTTGGAAGGAAATATAGCTGTAGCAAAATTCCCTCTCGCTACTACCGAAACCTTTAAGGACAAAAACGGCAACCTTGTATCCCAGACCGAATGGCACACAGTAGTACTATGGCGCGGGCTGGCAGAGCTTGCCCAGAAATACCTGCACAAAGGCAGCCTGGTGTTTATAGAAGGGCGTCTGCGTACCCGTACTTGGGAAGATAAAGACAAAAACAGGCGCTTCAGCACCGAAATAGTTGGCGATAACCTGGTAATGCTGGACAAACGCAAAGAAAACGGCGATTTCCCGACACCACCGGGAGAAAGTAGCGATGTTGCAGCCCCTGATATGGGTTATGACCCTAATATAGGCTCTACAAAAGACGATTTGCCATTTTAACAAGACTGTCAAACCTTAACTTAATATCGAAGGAAAGAAGTTTTTTATTTCTTTCCTTTTTTTAATTTTGGAGGGTCACCAAACAACGACACATTGGAAAGTTCATCTGAAGGAGACACGACATTAATACCTTTCTTGCTGCAGGCCTCAACAGAGGCTTTCTCTGCTACAAACCTTACTGTATTAATCATCATCATACTTGTACTACTGCTGCTTACTGCTATTACTGCAGGTGCAGAAACTGCTTATTTTTCCCTTACTGCCAAAGACATCAACTACCTGAAGCTGAAAGAAGAAGGTAGTGCAAGACAAACACTGAACCTGCTGGAGCAGCCTAAACGCCTGCTTGCTACTATACTTGTAGCCAACAACTTTATCAATATAGCTATCGTTATTGCTACCAATCTATTGGTAAATCAGTTGCTACCCGATAGCATAAGCCCTGTTATGTTGTTTCTGGTACAGGTTGTTGCGGTTACTTTCCTGCTTGTATTGTTTGGAGAGGTATTGCCCAAGGTATATGCTACACAAAACAACCTGAAGATGGCGCTGTTTTCTGCACCTGTATTGAGTGCCATGAGCAAACTCTTCAAACCCGTGAGCAATGTACTGGTATCATCTACCAACTATATAGAAACCAAGCTGGGCAACAAAACTGCCAACAACATCAGTAACGAGGATTTTGAACATGCCATAGAGCTGACAGTTGGCCATACCGCAACACGTGAAGAGGTAAACATCTTCAAAGGCATATTGAAATTCGGCAGTATAACTGCACGCCAAATAATGCGCACACGTATGGATGTGAGTGGTGTGCCGCACGAGCTTAGTTTTCCTGAAGTGCAGAAGCTGGCAATAGAAGTTGGCTACTCTCGCATGCCTGTGTACAAGGAAAGCCTGGATAAGGTTGTTGGTATCATTTATACAAAAGATTTTCTGCCACATACCGAAGAGACCAATTTCGACTGGCATACATTGATACGCACTGCATACTTTGTGCATGAAGGTAAATTCATCGAAGACCTGCTGAAAGAGTTTCAGCAAAAGCGCATACACTTTGCTGTGGTGGTAGATGAGTTTGGTGGTACATCCGGTATTGTAACACTGGAGGACATCATGGAAGAAATCATCGGTGATATTAAAGATGAGTTTGATGAGGACGACCTGCACTTTAAAAAGATAGACGACCACAATTTCATCTTCGAGGGCAAGACACTCATCAACGATGTTGCGCGTATGATAGGCCTACCGTCAGACGAGTTTGAAGATGTGCGTGGCGAAAGCGACTCGCTTGCCGGTTTGATTCTTGAAATATCTGGCAAATTCCCTGCTGTCAACGAAACTGTCAGCTACAAACACTACGACTTCACTGTATTGAACATCGATAAGATGCGCATACAACGTGTGAAACTTACCATAAACGAAGAAGGAGAAGAGGAATAGCGATTAATCCTTTATCAGCAGATTCATAAGCGACTGAATTTCTTCGGCTTTTGCTTCCTCGCGCTTATACCTGTAGCACAATGCCAGTTCTTCCAGCATTTTGAAGATGACGCGTTTTGATGACAGCGGAGACATATACGCATCCCTGTCGTTATAGTTTATTTTGCGCAGGTAGGTATCTACATCTTTCTGCGTGTACACCATACCACTCAGCGGATCTACATAAAACTGTATTTGCTGCACCGCATCATCGTCCTGCCTGTAGAAATGGTGCAGGGTATCAATGTATGCAAATACAAACTGCCGGGGCAGGTCTATGGCAAAAATGGGTATATCCAGCAATTCGCACAGTGCCAGGTATAGCACACCTAGCGAATAAGAATTACCCTGTTTGCTTTCCAGCACCTGATTGATGAAAAAATACTTTGGCTCACGCTCTGTAAGTTCGTGGCCCTGCAGTTTATAATAATTGTAGAGAATGCTATTGAAAACATTAACCTGCTCCAGCGGAGTAAGGTAGTTGTTCAGTTCCAGCCAGATGTTTCTGCGTATCTGGTCGAACTGTGTAAGGATAGACGGGATATTTAAATCGGGGAACTGGTATTTGGCTACCAGTATAGCACCACGCAGCAGCTCAGGATTTTTAGAATTGCTCCATTCTAAAAACTCGTCTTGCAAATCGTTGAAGTGTACCCTATGTATAAGCGTTTCAATACGCTCCTGTAAGCCTTCATCTACAGTTGCCTCCCACAGTTGCTCCAGATTGGGAATAATCTCCCTGCCAAAGCCCAGTAGTCTGTTGGCTACGGTATCGAAGACCTCATCATCAGGGTCATCAATCAATTGCAATAAAGCACGTATTTCCTTATTAGCCTGCATGCAAAAAACTGCCTCGTCTGTAAGTCTTAAGTTACGTCAATTTTATGATTTTCCTTTCTTGCCCCTAGCCGTTTTTTTAGGCGGGTTTGCTTTCAGCTCTTCTATGATGGCTTTAACTTCCTCAATCGTCAGGTTGGCAGCAGTTTCCAATTTGTCTTTCGGAATCTTATAGTTGCGCAAACCTTGTTTTATGTATGGGCCGTAAGGGCCTTTGAGTATCTTGATTTTTTCTTTCTCGAAAATCTTGATGGTGCTTTCAGCAGCAGCTTTGCGTTTTTCTTCAATCAGCGGAGCTACTTCTTCCAGCTCTACAGTATAGGGATCCATCTCTTTTTTCAGCGAATAGAATTTGCCATCGTGCTGTGCATACGGGCCAAAACGGCCAATGTTTACAACAACATCTACACCTTCAAACAAGCCTAGTGTACGTGGCAGTTTAAAGAGTTCCATCGCTTCATCAAGCGTGATGGTTTCGATGCTTTGGTTGGTACGCAGTTTTGCAAAACGTGGCTTTTCCTCATCTTCTGTAGTACCTATCTGCACCATCGGGCCAAAACGGCCAAGGCGTGCAAATACAGGCTTTCCTGTTACAGGATCAGGGCCAAGTTCTCGCTCACCTTTTGCACGGCCAGCATGCTCCATAGTATGCTCTACAGACTGGTGGAATGGTTGATAGAATGTTTCTATCATTTTGTTCCACTTTTCCCTGCCCTGTGCTATTTCGTCAAACTCCTGTTCAATTTTTGCAGTAAAGCTGTAGTCCATAATCCTGTCGAAATGCTCGCTCAGGAAGTCAGTTACAACCATACCCAAATCTGTAGGGAAAAGCTTGTTGCGTTCTGCACCTGTATTTTCAGATTCTTTTCTTTCTGTTACTTCGTTGTTCTTCAGCGTCAGTATTTCAAAATCGCGCTTCACACCTTCTTTCTCACGTTTTTCTACATAGCCACGCTGTTGCACCGTACTGATTGTAGGTGCGTATGTAGAAGGGCGGCCAATACCCAACTCTTCCAGTTTCTTTACCAATGATGCCTCTGTATAGCGTGGAGCAGGACGTGTAAAACGTTCTGTGGCGCGCATTTCAGTAAGATCCAGTGACTGGCCTGCTACCAGTGGTGGCAGCATGCCTTCATTTTCATCTTCATCATCGTCATCGTCCTTACCTTCCGTATATACTTTCAGGAAGCCGTCAAAACGAATAACCTCTCCCGTTGCAGTCAACGGGTCCGGTTGAGATGATACATTTATTTTAGCAATCGTGCGCTCCAGTTGTGCATCTGCCATTTGGCTTGCCATGGTGCGTTTCCATATCAGGTCGTACAGGCGTTGTGTATCTGTATCGCCAACAGATGTGGTATTCATATCCGTCGGGCGGATGGCTTCGTGCGCTTCCTGTGCCGATTCGTTTTTGTTCTGGAATTTGCGTTGCTGATAATATTTATCTCCGTATTGCTGAAATACCGCACCGCGAATATTGTCCTGTGCAGTTTCAGAAAGGTTTACAGAGTCTGTACGCATATAGGTAATATGACCATTCTCGTACAGCTTCTGCGCTATCAGCATGGTTTTAGAAACAGAATAGCCAAGTTTGCGGCTGGCTTCCTGCTGCAGGGTAGATGTTGTAAAAGGTGCCGCAGGCGATTTTTTACCCGGTTTCACCTGTACATCATTAACCGCATATGTTGCATTGATGCACCGTTGCAGGTATGTTTGGGCTGTAGCAGAACCTTTCATTTTATCTGGTCCTTCTGCCTTAAACGTTACCTTCTTATTATTAATATCAGGAGCAGTAAAAAATGCCTCTACTTTAAAACTGCTCTCTGCTTTAAACTTGGTAATCTCACGCTCGCGCTCTACTATCAGCCTTACCGCTACCGATTGTACACGGCCTGCAGACAGGTTATTGCGCATGCTCATTTTGCGCCACAGGATAGGCGATATTTCGAAACCAACAATGCGATCCAGCACACGGCGTGCCTGTTGCGCATTTACCAGGTCCATATTTACGGTACGAGGTTTCTCTACCGCTTTCTTGATAGCAGGCTTGGTAATCTCATGGAAAACGATACGTTTTGTAGTAAGAGGATCGAGGCCGAGTACTTCGCAAAGGTGCCATGAAATAGCTTCTCCTTCACGGTCCTCATCGGTAGCTAACCAAACCTCGTCGGATTTTTTTGCCAGTGATCTAAGTTCCTTTACCACTTTTTCCTTATCCTCAGAAACAATGTACTTGGGTTTGAAGCCATTATTAATGTCGATGCCCATATCCTCTTTCTCAAGGTCGCGGATATGACCATAACAAGACTTCACTTCGAAATCTTCACCCAGTATTTTCTCAATTGTTTTAGCCTTTGCCGGAGACTCAACTATCAGCAGGTTTTTCGCCATTCTCAGTTAATCATTTACGCTTGTTACAACAACAAAAACGCCGTTGCGGTTTTTTTCTGACGTGTGCAATAATAAACTATTGTTTTGTAAAAAAAGAAAAAGGGTAACGAAAACGTTACCCTCTTCCTATAATATTAAACTAATTAAATATTAGTGAGCTACTACAAAACGACCAGCTTCGCGTTGACCGTTAGCTTCCAGTGCATAAATATATACACCATTAGCCAGATTTGCAGTTGAGAAAGTAGCATTACCTTCAGCAACATTAGACAGGTTTTGTGTTGCAACAACCTGACCCATTGTGTTAGTTACTGTTACTTTAACATCAGCTGCATTGTACATGTTAAATTTGATGCTAACCTGAGAAGTAGCAGGGTTTGGAACTGCATTTACAGATTTAACAAAAGATACTTTGTTAGGTACATCAACTTTAGTACAACCAGGACATACTACGTGACCACCCATTGACAAGAACTCATAAGAGAACTGCAGTGTATTCCATGTTTCTACAAATACTGCAGGAGAATACTGAGAAGAATCAGATGCAAACATTAAGCTAGCCATGCTCCTGTCTGTGTAGTCATAGTAGTAATATGGCATAGCAGCATTACCTGTTGCAAAACCAGCTACTGGCATAAAACGGTGGAACATTGTAACTGAGTCTACATTTTTAGTCCAAGTATCACCAGATTTGAATGTAGCAGTGATAGCAAACCTTTGACCTGCAGGTATAGTTAAACCACCACCAGGTACAGCGAACACCCTATTCCTCAATGTAATGTTACCATTTGCAAGGATAGTATCACGGTCTGCATCTGTCAGAGGTACTTTCCAATAAGCACGTGTACCACCAGATGCAGGAGGGAATGCAGCGCGGTTTACGCTATCCACAACTGTTGGAGCCATTGCCCAAAGTGTATCTCTGGTAGTATAGTTGCTGATATTAGCATATTGTGCTTTCCTCAGATAATAAGTGATATTATCCATAGGGATTACAGAAAGTACAAGTGTATCTACTATATTAGCAGGCCTTGTTTTCATTTTAACATAAGCAGCAGTAACGAGTACTGAGTCTACTTTGTAACTATCCCATGCGTTCACTTTCATTTCGCCACCGAAATCAGTAGCGCTGTTGAAAATTTGAGAAGTTATTGGATCTACCACTTGACAAACTGAACTATAGTTGATAGTACCAGGACCAGAAGTGAAGTTTTGTCTGATTGTAGAGTCAAACCAAATAGGAATTACACGGATATTGTTATCCATAGCATTTGACAACAATACTGAGTTAGCAGCATCAAACGGAATATACCACCTAGGATTAGCGGCTGTTGTTTTGCCTGCAGCATTGCCTGAACTCATTTTAGGCAAAGCACTCAGTTTGTAGTTGTCTACCGGCACATTAGCAGTCCTCGTCTTTTGTACAAAAGGAGCAGCTTGTTGCTTGTACTGAGCCGAAGCGCCAAACGCTATAAGACTCGCAGTTGTAAGTACAAATAATTTTTTCATTGCAATGTTTTTAAATAGTTGACGTAAAAATAACTAAATCTTGTTAGTACAGACCAAAAAATTTGCCAAAAAAAGCAAAATCGTTACGAATATCTGTTTTTATACACTAACGTGACAAAATATTACGCTTCTTTTAGCGATAAATAGGGTTTATTTTTGCGCAGTTAATAGAATTTATGCTTCCAGAATTTGACAATACAGAAATCGCGTTCAGGTATCGTTCCAACAAAGATTTAAAACAAGCTCATTTCCTGTTCTCTTCTATGGGTTCGCCGACAATAACCAGTTTGGGGATGTGGGCTACAAAATGGGCTATTTCCTGGAATCTACCAGTAAAAGGCCTGATTAAAAGCACCATCTACAAACAGTTCTGCGGTGGTGAAACAATGGAAGAGGCAGCTGTAGTTGCCAATACACTTGCACAATACAAAGTAGGGGTGATTATGGACTATGGTGTAGAAGGCAAGGAAGGTGAGGAAGAATTTGACAAAGCTGTACCTGAATTTGTAAAAGCAGTGAAATATGCGGCTTCTCAAAAGAACATTCCGTTTATCAGCCTGAAGGTAACGGGTTTTTCAAGATTCTCGCTTCTGGAAAAAATACATGCCGGCAGCACTCTGACTGATAGTGAGAAAGCTGAGTGGGACAGAGTATATAACCGTATCGATACCATCTGCAAAACAGCGTTTGACAACAATATCATGGTGCTGATAGATGCTGAAGAAACATGGATACAAGGGCCTGTCAACGACCTTGCCAATGCCATGATGGAGAAATATAACAAAGCGGAAGGGCTTATTTTCAACACCTTCCAGATGTATGCACATGCTACACTGGCATACCTGAAAAAATCTTTTGAAGAATCGAGTGCCAAAGGCTACATACTCGGCGCTAAGCTGGTACGTGGCGCCTACATGGAAAAAGAACGTGAACGCGGTATGAAAATGGGCTACCCATCGCCTATACAACCAGACAAGGCAAGCACGGACCGAGACTATGATGCGGGCGTACTCTTCTGCCTTGAAAGGCTAGATAAAATAGCGTTATTCATAGGCACACACAATGAAAAAAGCTGCCTGCTTGCAGCTAAATACATGGACGAGCACGGTATTGCACACAATACTGCCAAAGTATATTTCTCTCAGCTCTATGGTATGAGCGATAATATATCTTTTAATCTGGCAGACAGTGGCTATAATGTTGCCAAGTACCTGCCATACGGACCTGTAAAAGATGTTATTCCCTACCTGATGCGCCGCGCACAGGAAAACACATCTGTTGCTGGACAAACAGGGCGAGAATTATCGCTCATCAACAAAGAACTGAAACGCAGAAAACTATAAAAAGAAAAAGCCCCGAAATTTCGGGGCTTTTTTATGTCGTTATGTAATCTCTATTTTTCGATTACGTATACATCTTCATTGTCGCGCTTCATCAGGTATTGCTCTCGCGCATATTGCTCCAGCCTTTGCGGATTGCCAATCATTTCTTCATGGTCTTTCTCCATGCGGGCAATCTCATTATTCAAGTAGGCAATATTGTCCTTAGTACTCTGCAACTCCTGCTTACGTTGTTGCATAGACCTGAAATCATTCTGATCGAAAAAGAACATCCACACACCGAATGCCAGTGCAGTGAGCACAAACTTGTTGGTGACAATGCTTAATACCTTTTTCATTCGTTGGTCTTTTCTTGAATACTAAATTAACCTAATTACCGCTTACAAACAATTACTTACCAAACTTCAGTGCTTTGGTTGGGTAGTATGCTGTAGAACCCAGTTCTTCTTCAATACGCAGCAGTTGGTTGTATTTAGCCATACGGTCGCTACGAGAAGCAGAACCTGTTTTTATCTGTCCGCAATTCAGCGCAACAGCCAGATCAGCAATTGTGTAATCTTCTGTTTCACCACTGCGGTGACTCATGATGGTATTGTAACGAGCATGTTGCGCCATTGTTACAGCTTCGATAGTTTCTGTAAGTGTACCTATCTGGTTTACTTTTACCAGCAGGCCATTACCAACACCTTCTTTAATACCTCTTTCCAGACGGTTAACGTTTGTTACAAACAAATCATCGCCTACCAGCTGCACTTTATTGCCTATTGCATCAGACAGCATTTTCCAACCTTTCCAGTCGTCTTCTGCCATACCATCTTCAATGCTCACGATAGGATATTTCTTGCACCATTTAACCCAGTATTCCACTACTTCTTCGCTGCTCAGTTTAGCACCGCTGCTCTTGTGGAAAATATATTTTTTCGATTTCTCGTCATACAGTTCGCTGATAGCAGCGTCCATTGCAATAGCAACTTGTTCGCCAGGTTTGAAACCTGCTTTTTCAATTGCTTTCAGTACTGTTTCGATAGCTTCTTCGTTGCTTTTGATTTCTGCCGGTGCAAAACCACCTTCGTCACCTACGTTGGTATTGAATTTCTTGTCTTTCAATACAGCCTTCAGGTGGTGAAAGATTTCAACACCCCAACGCAGACCTTCGCTAAAGCTAGGTGCGCCTACAGGCATTACCATGAATTCCTGAAAATCGATTTTGTTATCGGCATGCGCACCACCGTTCAGGATATTCATCATTGGTACAGGCAGTGTTTTTGCATTAGCACCACCCACGTAGCGGTACAGGCTGAGGCCTGTAGCTTGTGCGGCAGCTTTTGCAGATGCAAGGCTCACAGCCAGTATTGCGTTAGCACCCAGTTTTGCCTTGTTGGCAGTACCATCCAGATCCAGCATTGCCTGATCCAGACCGCGTTGGTCTGTTACATCCCAACCATACAGTTCTTCCGCAATCTTTTCGTTTACGTTGTTTACTGCCTTCATTACGCTCTTACCGAGGTATTGTTTCTTGTTACCATCGCGCAGCTCTACCGCTTCATGCTTGCCTGTGCTTGCACCAGACGGAACTGCGGCACGGCCCATTTGGCCATCGCTTGTGTGTACATCAACTTCTACAGTAGGATTGCCACGGCTATCTAATACCTGGCGAGCAATAATGTTGGTAATAAAACTCATATAATTGATTTTGTTATTTCGGGTGCAAAGATAATCAGTGGCGGGCATTTGTCATGTTAAAAAAAGAACGCAAGGCTAAAGCCCTGCGTTTCACTCATATTTTTCGACGTTGAATTAGCTATTATACCCTCTCCTGATAATACCACCCGCTATCACATCATCGCCCTCGTATATTACAGCTGACTGGCCAGGTGCAATGCTATTTACTGCATGGTCGAATGATACACGTACACCATCGCCCTCGTTAAATATGTGGCTTACAGAACCTGCATCTTTGTAGCGGATTTTGGTTGTAGCCTCCATACCGTCCTGTATGCTGTCATATTTTACCCAGTTCAGCCCGCTTACAAACATTTCAGACTGTTGCAGTTCATGGGCCTCGCCCAATACTACAGTATTTGTTTCGGGGATGATTTGTGTTACAAACATCGGTCGGCCTAGTGCGATATCCAACCCTTTGCGCTGCCCTATTGTATAGAAAGGATAGCCTTTGTGTTTACCCACTACTTTACCATCCGATAGTACAAAATCACCACCTGCAACACGCTCTTCCAATCCTTCTACATTGCGTTTCAGGAAGCCGCGATAATCATTGTCCGGCACAAAACATATTTCATAGCTTTCTGCTTTTTTAGAAAGCTCTTTATAACCCATATCGAAAGCCAGTTGGCGAACTTCTGTTTTCAGATAATCACCCAGCGGGTAGATGCTGCGGCTCAGGCAATCCTGCCCCAAGCCCCACAGCACATAGCTCTGGTCTTTGGTCAGGTCTTTTGCTTTGGACAATACAAAACGGCTGTTCTCTTCACGCACTTTTACATAGTGGCCTGTAGCTATAAAATCACAATCCAACGCATTGGCACGCTTCAGCAATGCCGACCATTTGATGTGTGTATTACAAAGCACACAAGGATTAGGCGTGCGGCCTGCCAAATATTCATCAACAAAATTGTTGATAACGGAATCACCAAATTCTTCACGTATATCCAGTACATAGTGCGGGAAGCCGTGATCTACCGCTGCCTGCCTTGCATCGTTGAAAGAATCAAGATTACAGCAGCCTGTCTCCTTTTTACCACCGCCAGACGATGCATAGTCCCATGTCTTCATGGTAATACCCACTACTTCATAACCCTGATTATGAAGCATCAATGCCGTAACGGTACTATCAATACCGCCGCTCATTGCCACCAATACTTTTCCGTTCCTGCTCATAAAGAAGCGCAAAGGTACAAATAAGCTGCCTTACCGACAGCCTCTGCCCATAGATATTGCGTACCTGCTTATTATTTAAGCTGATAAGGGTTAATTTTGATGTACAGATGGAATACAACGTCAGTTTCCCCACGGGCACGGTACAGTACAGCTTTTCAGACATTGACGAGCTGGCAAAGAAAGCGCCTGCAGATAGCGGTATTATCATTACCGACAGCAATGTTGCCACATTGTATCAGCATATCATCAGCGATTATCGTACCATCATCATACCTGCGGGAGAGGAGTATAAGACGGAAAATACCCTGCACAATATTGTAGAGCAACTGCTGGAGTTTAAAGCTCATAAGAAAACCACCATCGTGGGCTTTGGGGGCGGTGTGGTAACAGATATTGCAGGCTATGCCGCGAGCATATATATGCGTGGTGTACCATTTGGCTTTGTGCCTACTACCCTGTTGGCTATGGTAGATGCTGCTATTGGTGGCAAAAACGGTGTCAACTTCGGGCTGCATAAAAACATGCTGGGCACCATCAGACAGCCATCTTTTATACTATACGACAGCCAACTTCTGAAGACACTGCCCGAAATTGAATGGAGCAATGGCTTTGCAGAAATAATAAAATACGGTTGCATTTTCGATGCATCGCTTTTCAACAGCCTTGGCAAACATGATATAGGCTACTACAGAGCCAATTCAAAATCGCTGGGTAAGCTGATTGAAAAATGTGTGGCGTGGAAGAATAAAACCGTGACTGAAGATGAGAAAGAAAACGGTGTACGCAAGCTGCTGAACTTCGGACATACGGCAGGACATGCCATTGAAACACTGTACAATCTGCCACACGGGCAGGCTGTATCGTTGGGCATGTTGATAGCCTGCATTATTGCAGAAAAAGAATGTGCGCTACCAACAGATGTTCGCACACAATTGACAAACATATTGGAGCGTTACAAGCTGCCGACATCACTAAAGCTGCACACAGACCAGTTGATGGATATACTGGTGATGGACAAGAAACGCAGCAACAACAGTATAGACTATATACTACTCAATAGCATTGGCAGTGCATTCATCAAACCATTGCCTTTTGACACCATAAAACTAGCGATAGAAGATTTTACAAATGCAGGCAATCATTAGTCCGGGCAAGCCTTCGGGTATCATTACCCCACCTGCATCAAAAAGCCTGATGCAGCGAGCTTGTGCTGCTGCACTATTGCATACAGGCAAGACTATCATAAATAACCCCGGAATATCTGATGACGATAAAGCTGCACTGAATATCATTCAGCAATTGGGCGCACATGTCAGGCATAGCAAAGACTATGTTGAAATAACATCACACGGCATAAACCCTATTGGTGACGCTATCAATTGCCATGAAAGCGGATTGTCTGCCAGACTATTTATACCTATTGCAGCATTGTATCATCAGCAATTAACCATAACAGGAGAAGGCAGTTTGCTATCTCGCCCGATGGATGTTTTCAGAGAGATATTCCCTTCATTGGGCGTCAGCATACTGAGTAATCATAATCTGCTGCCTGCCACTATAAAAGGCCCGTTACACCCGCAGAACATATCAATAGACGGTTCACTTAGTTCGCAGTTTCTTACAGGGTTGTTATTCGCTTATGCCTTTGCAGCAAAAGAAGCTGTTACAATAACAGTATGCAATCTTAACAGCAAACCATACATTGACCTTACATTGGATGTGCTGTGCAAATTCGGAAAGAACATTACTAACGATAATTACAAAACCTTTACTATCCACCCGCAACCTGTGCTTCACAATGATGTAGAAATAACTATAGAAGCTGACTGGAGTGCTGCAAGCAATTTTGTAGTGGCGAATGCTATTACAGGAAGCATAGACATTGAGAAGTTAAATGCTTCATCATTACAGGCAGACAGAGCAATCCTACAAGCTGTAAACAACGAAAGAACAGCAATCAATTTTGATGCAACACACTGCCCCGATTTAATACCTGTACTTACCATCTATGCAAGTACATGCGATGGCACAAGCACAATCAGTGGCATCAACAGATTGATACATAAAGAAAGCAACCGCATAACAAGCACCACCACATTATTAGATAAGCTCGGTGTTGAATTTGAGCTGGGAGATAATACAATTACGATAACGGGAGCACAACAATTTAAAAGCTGTATTGTAGATAGCTATAACGACCACCGCATAGCCATGGCAGCAGCAATCGCGGCTTTGTATGCAGATGGAGATATAACAATCAACCACGCAGAAGCAGTAGCGAAGTCTTACCCCGACTTCTTTAAAGACTTGGCTGCATTGGGTGTAAAATGTAATTTGAACTATGAATAGTTTCGGGCGAATATTTCGTGTACATATTTTCGGAGAATCTCACGGACCTGCGGTTGGTGTTACCATTGATGGTTGCCCTGCAGGCATTCCACTTTCTGCAGAAGACTTTGAGAAAGATATAACACGCCGCAAAGCAGGCGCAGCAGGCACTACGCCACGCAAAGAAGATGACACACCTGAAATACTAAGCGGTATTTTCAATAACATAACTACAGGTGCACCAATCACTATCATATTTCGCAATAACAATACACGTTCAACAGACTACGAAGCACTACGCGCTACTCCACGTCCGGGGCACGCAGATTTTGTGCTACACAAAAAATTTGACGGCTATAACGATTATCGTGGTGGCGGGCATTCTTCGGGCAGGCTGACTGTATGCCTTGTAGCAGCAGGTGTGGTTGCCAAGAAAGTATTGAATGGAATAACTATCAATGCTACACTGGTAGAAGCAGGCGGCAGTACAGATATTGAATCTGCCATACAAAAAGCAGTAGAAGAACAGGATAGTATTGGCGGTATTGTTAGTTGTACTGTAAAAGGGCTGCCTGTAGGACTTGGAGAGCCATTCTTCGATTCTGCCGAATCATTCATCAGTCACATTGCTTTTTCCATTCCAGCCATCAAGGGTATAGAATTTGGTAGTGGTTTTGGTGCAGCAAAAATGAAAGGCAGCGAGCATAATGATACCATTACAGATGCATATGGAACAACAAAGACAAATAATGCGGGCGGTATAAACGGTGGCATTACGAATGGCAACGAACTGAACTTTCGCATAGCTGTAAAACCTACCAGCAGCACACCTAAGGAGCAACAAACATGGAACAATAAAACTCAACAAGTAGAGGCATTTACCGTAAAAGGCAGGCACGATCTGTGCATTGCCTTGCGCGTACCTGTAGTGGCAGAGGCTGCTGCCGCAATAGCACTGGCAGATGTGCTACTGTTGAGTAAGTAGAACATTTAAGTGAAGAAAAACAAAAGCCTCGCTATAGCGAGGCTTTTAATATTGTATTATCTATATAGATTATTTAGACCAGATTGAAGGCTCACCTGAATTAACGCCAAAGTCGTTTGTCATATTGTTAGACAAATCTCTGATAGTATAACGTACTGTCAATTGACCGTTTTTAGCATAATACGCATCATACTTCAAAATACCTTTACCTTGAATTTCAAATCCACCAATGATTTGCTGAGGTATTGTAATTTCATCGCCATTGATACGAATGTTAACCGGCTGAGTAATGTTATTATTAAAACCGTTAATTACCATTTTCGTCATATCAGCACCGTAGTCTATACTTATCTGATACTGAGTAGTTTCTGTATAAGTACCTTTTTCAAATACGTTCCACACGCCTTTGTACTTTTCTCTAGTTACGATTTCGCACTGTGTACCTTCATAGCCGGCAGCACAAATACATGCTCCATCTTTACATACACCACCGTATGCACAAACAATAGCTTTACACTTATCACTATTACAAGATGAATATGTTACAGTTACAAATGCTGCAATTGCGAAGAATGCTGAAATAGCAATAGTCTTTAAACGGGCTTTCATTAGCTCATCAATTTTATCGAAGCTTAAAGATAAAGGAAACAATTTTAAAATGCAACAGCTTGTTAAATTTCTATGACAATGCCTCTTCTATATTAGCTACAGGTTACAAAACAAGCATTTAAATATTACTAATACTATCTTTCCACCTCAGCTTTATAGGCTTTTATACCCCTGAAAATAGCCAATGCAATTTCATATTGCCCACGTTCAGAGTTCATGTATACCTCTTCATCCGGGTTATTGATATAACCACACTCTACAAGCACACCGGGCATTGCACTACCTGCCAATACTTCCAATCCTTTCTGCATTACACCTCGGCTGCTCCTACCCTGATTTTCAAATTGCTCTTGCACTTTAGTACCCAATAATACACTGCGGCTCAAAAAGGCTTTCGCATATTGTGCTACAATAATATCTGTCATTGGGTCACTTTCATCCAGCATACCAGGCTCTTCAGCAACAGTTTCACCGTATTCACCTATTGCACTTTCTTTTTGAGAATTGCGGTGCAAACCCAATACATAACTTTCAGTACCTGTAGCACTGGTAACATTATTGTAAGTAACCTTATAAATAGGTTGCTTCATTTTCTTTTTACCCTTTTTTACTGTCTTATAACCTACCAACTCACGATATTTTTTCATCGCAGATGAGTTGATGTGTACAGATATAAAAACGTCTCCCTTAGACTCATTGGCTATTCTATGCCTTTCGGGCAGCGTCGGATATTCGTCAGTAGTACGGGTATAAATCACCTGCACGCCCTTCATACTGTCATTTATCATTCTGCCTAGTCGCTTAACGATAGCCAATGTCAGTTCTTTCTCTAGGGAAAACTGACCTTTTGCACCAGCATCCTTGCCACCGTGACCGGCATCCAGCACAATTTTTGTTATCTTATTAGCGTTAGCTGCTACAATATTGGGTATGAGACCTATTAATAGTATAAATGATAATAATCTGATGCGCATGATTTACCTGCTTGCAATTGGGTTAAATATACAAATTCATAGACGTACCGAAGCAATTACCTATTTTTGCGTCCGTTCATGAGCCTGCGTGGTAAAATTATCTCAAATTTCCCAAGCTGCCACCGTTTTAGTCTTATAACGGTTGTAATTTTTATGCTTGTATTAACAAACATAAAATATGCGCATGCTCAGCAAGTACCTGATACGACAGTCAATCTGAAAGCAGATACCATAAAAGTAGACAGCGTTCTTGCAAAAGACAGCCTTACTTCAAAAAAAGATTCACTTGCTAAAAACAATCTGGAAGAGCGTCTTGGCATCAAAATATCGCCTGACGCACTACCCAATGTGGTAACAGCTGAAGCATCTGACTCTGCAGTATTGAACATGAGAGAAAACATGTTTGAACTGTATGGCAATGCAAAAGTAGGCTTTGAAGAAATGAAGCTGAGCGCTCACAAAGTTTCCTACCAGCAATCTAAAAACATAGTGATAGCTGCACTGTCTGAGGATAGTGCCATTGCCGCTAAAGGGAAACCAGAGTTTACACAAGGGCAGGAGAAATTTACTTACGATTCATTGCAATACAACTTCAAAAGTAAACGCGCTATCGTTCGCAATGCGCACTCGCAATATGGCGAAGGCTTTGTGATAAGTGAACAGGTAAAACGCAATCCCGACCAGAGTATATACGGCCTGCACAGTGTGTATACTACATGTGCGTTAGATGAGCCCCACTTTGGTATTTATGCACAGAAAATAAAACTGATACCTAACCGAATTGTGGCATCTGGGCCAGCCAACATCAGAATAGAAAAAATACCTACACCTATATTTTTGCCTTTCGGGTTGTTTCCTATTACGCAAGGACAGCGCTCTGGCTTCAAGATACCTACTTATACCATAGATGAACAGAGGGGATTAGGCCTACTCAATGGCGGCTACTATTTCAGCATCAGTGACAAAGTAGATATGCTGGCAGAAGCAAATTTCTTCACAAGAGGTAGTTGGGCTTCGAACCTTTACAGCCAATATGCCAATAGATATAGGTATAATGGTGCTTTATCATTTAGATATGCTTACAATAAATACGGTGAGACCTATGAAAGCAATTCAAAAATTGTAAAGGATTTCAATATACAATGGCTTCATCAGTCTGATGCCAAGTCTCGCCCGGGTGTTAGCTTCAGTGCCAAAGTAGATGCAGGTACATCTACCTACAATGCCAATAATAGTTTTGTTGCCAATCAGATATTACAGAACCAATACCAGTCGAACATTACCTATACCAAACGCTGGCAAAACAAACCCATATCACTGACGATAGGGGCTAACCACTCTCAAAACACACAGTCAAGGCTTGTAAATGTATCACTACCATCTGTCAGCTTTTTTGTAAATGGCTTCAATCCTTTTCAGAATAAAAAACGTGTTGGCGAACGTTGGTATGATAAAATCACTGTTCAGTACACTTTCGATGCAAGAAATAAGCTTCAGTTTTACGATACATCATTTAGCTTCAACAAGCTTTCATTTGACCAAATGATAAACGGAGCTCAACATAATATACCTATCAGCGCATCATACAACATATTCCGCTTTGTAAAAATGAGCATGAATGTCAACTACAAAGAGTATTGGATGACGCGCCGCATGTTTAAGTCTTATGACATTGCAAACGAGCGTTTGGACACCAATACATACCGAGGTTTCTATACTGCACGCGACTTTGATGCAAGCATCCGTTTTTATACACAGATATATGGCATGAAAATGTTTAAGAAAGGTAGCAGAATAGCGGGCATCAGGCATGTAATATCACCTGAAGCAAGTTTTGGTTATGTACCGGATTACGCTGCTGCTCCTTTTTATTACGGCTACCGTACAAGACTCGATGCAACAAGTACTCCTACATATCAATCTGCTTACGAAGGAAACGAATACATTCCGGGTTTGAATCAATTTGGCAACATGCGGAGTGCTATCAACTTTGGCCTTGACAACAACTTGCAGATAAAAGTGCGTAGTGGCAAAGACACAACAGGCTTTAAAAACATAAGGCTGGTTGATAACTTCAGAATAAACGGAAGCTACAATATAGCTGCAGACTCCTTCAACTGGAGCAATTTTACAATGAATTTTGCAACCATGCTGTTTAATGTAGTAAACATGACAGCAAATGCAAGCTTCGACCCTTATGCATTCGACTATCAGAACGGACGCAGAAGCAGAGATTTACAATGGAATGGACACGGAGGTCTTGTACGTTTTCAAAATGCGAATGTAAGCCTTAGTGCCAGCCTGAACGGAAAGAAAAAAGAAAACAAAAATGTATCGGGCTCTGATGAATACAGGCGTTTGATGATGTATGGCAGATACGATGACTACGTAGATTTCAATGTGCCTTTTAACATGAGCATTGCATACTCATTAGGATTGGCAAAACAATACTCTTCATTTTCAAAAAGCGATACACTGGTCGTATCTCAACACTATCTGGAATTGAACACTGATGTAAATATTACTTCCCGTTGGAAACTTGGTGTTCGTACAGGCTACAACCTTGTAACAAAAGAATTGGCGATAACCTCTATAGACATATATCGTGACATGCACTGTTGGGAGTTGCGTATGAGTACTGTACCATTTGGCCCACGCAAAAACTATTATTTTACACTACAGGTAAAAGCATCTGTATTACAAGATCTGAAACTAGTAAGAAGAAAAGACTATACAGAGGCTATATCGCGGTAGTATCTGATATTACTTTATTGACTATTTTCAACCACACATCTGCACCTGCATTACTCCAGTGTGTATCCCCTTTCCAAAAGATACCATCTGGTTTTTGCATGAAAGGTGTGTAAACATCAATAATCTTCATCTTCAGTGCATTGTGATTTTGTATACGTGGTATCAGCATATTATACCCTTCAGGCTGATAAATAGTGACAGCATTGGGAATTAACGATAAATACACTTCATCAAATCCTGCTGCTTTATAGTGCCCATCTATCTCATTCAGCAGCTTTATAATCTTATTTACTTCTTCATCAGAAAGCGGACAATTGAACCCTGTAGTTTCTTTTTTGTTGAGCGTCTTATTATAAAATAGCCTGTCACCTTTTTTAGAAAGGACTGCATCGCCTGATGCACGGTTGAATAACTTATAACTTATTAAAGCCTTTGTTTTTCTGATAGGGCTAATGAAATTATAATTAAACAAATTATACTCAATATTTCTGTTGATGTGTGGATTGAATATGGCATTTACATCAGGCACATTGAAAAGCTTTGCATACTTTACAGTATTCCCCACTTCATTCCCATACGACACATTACCTCCTGTATCTGCTTTTTTAACCTCGTCATACATTCTATCACCTGCAAAATACTCTCTCACTATCCTTTCTGTAATTTCTATTACCAATACATTTCGCAACGATGTGTCCAACTGGTATTTAATATCTCCAAAAAAGCGTCTGCCATACTGAAACCTGTCTGCACAAAAATCTGTATCGCGAAAATGCATGGTGTAGCTATCGCCCCACAACACAAGGTTTACAGCCTTCCCGTTATCACAATTGCGCGGTGCAAATACTCTTTTTCTCGGTTTGTGAAAGTCCTTCACGTAGTACAGATAAGACATACCCACCAGATCGCCCTCGTATGCAAAATGCGAACCCCACCATTCATCATGGTCGTTGCGTGCATCAGATATTTTCTGCATCATATCTTTCGAGGTAGACAGGTATAAGACTGCCAACCCAAAAACTATCAAACAATATGTCAATATCTTTTTCAACATTGTCTAAAACTGGAAATAGATAAACTGGTTTTCGCTGAATACGCCGAATATATAGCACAGAGATACCATAGCTGCGGTATAGACATAAAACTTCTTATCACTCTCTATCCTATACCCTTGCACACGAAATTCCTTAATCATCATTATCACTATCAGCAATATAGAAAACAATAGCTCTACTATGTTCAAACCCAATGCCGTATCCCCACTCTGTAAACGGAGTATGTTTCCTATGTACACCAATGCCTGATTGATATTACTTGCACGAAAGAATATCCACAGGATCGTCACCGCAATAAACGTAACAATGGCTTTCAGTGTGTTTGCCGCAAGCGATTTTTGTTTTTCTCCACTACCCGGGAAAACTGTAACCAATAAGCCATGCAGGCCACCCCACATTACAAACGTCCAGTTGGCACCATGCCACAAACCACTAAGCAGGAAAACGATGAATACATTTATACGCCTGCGCAGTTCACCCTTTCTGTTGCCACCAAGCGGTATATAAACATAGTCTCTGAACCAACCAGAGAGCGACATGTGCCAGCGTTGCCAGAATGTGGTAATGTTGGATGAAGTATATGGCTGCGAGAAATTCTCCATCAGCTTTATATTCATCACCCTGGCAGCACCGATACCAATATCGCAATAGCCGGAGAAATCGCAATATATCTGGAAGGAATAGAATATCGCGCCGATTGCCAATACGTACCAAGAGGACGATGTATGATTATCAAAAGCATAATCCACCACCATTGCCAGCCTGTCAGCAATCACTACTTTTTTAAAGAAACCCCACAGTATTCTCACCAACCCTTCTTTTATATGCTCCCAATTGTAAGGCCTGTATTCGTGTAGCTGCGGCAGTATATTCTGCGGACGCTCTATTGGCCCTGCTACCAACTGTGGGTAAAACATAACATATAATGCATAGGTAGCAAAATTGCGTTCTGCCTGTTGCTTACCTCTGTATACTTCTATGGTATAACTCATAGCCTGAAACGTATGGAATGACAGACCTACAGGCAATACAATATCCATCAAGCTGTATTGCTTATCAATGCTTGCCATGTGCATCAAACCGTTCAGATTCTCAGCCAGAAAATTGAAGTACTTATAGTATGCCAGTATACCAATATTGGCAATCAGGCTCATTATAAGCCATAGCCTCCTGCCTTTACCCTGTGTTCTTTCAATTAATATACCCGCTATATAGTCTATGATAATTGTAGCCCCCAATATCAAGATGTATTTGGGCACAAACGACATGTAGAAGTAGCAACTTGCTATCAGCAGCAGCAAATTGCGGCTCTTTTGCGTCTTCAGGGTGTAGAACCATAGGGTAACAACCATGAAAAAAATCAGAAACTGTAAGGAATTGAACAACATATGCCCGTCTGTACTGCTTTGTGCCTGATGTATCTGACCGTAAAAAAAGATAAAATAAACTATATCTGCTTACTCTGACGGGTAAATTATACTTTTGCCCATCATTTGATTATTTTTGTACCGCGTTATTGCTAATAAATTATAATTAACATACATATATGGCAGTTGTTGATTTGGTAATGCCTAAGATGGGTGAAAGTATCATGGAAGCTACCGTGCTGAAATGGCACAAAAAGCCGGGTGATACCGTGAGAATGGATGAAACAATTCTGGAAATAGCTACAGACAAAGTAGACAGTGAAGTACCATCTACTGCTGCCGGTACTATCACAGAGATATTATTTAAAGAAAACGACGTAGTACCTGTAGGTACTGTAATAGCACGTATAGATACTGCCGGCGGTAGTGTTGCAGCACCTGCTCCACAACCAGCTGCAGCAGCGCCTGCACCAACTCCTGCTCCTGTAGCAACAGCACCTGCTCCGCAACCTGCACCGGTGTCAGCACCAAGTGCAGCGCCCGTTGTTAGCAATGGTGATGGCGGCGCACGTTTCTACTCTCCGCTGGTACTGAACATTGCCTCTAAAGAAGGCATCGGTATGGCAGAACTGGAAGCAATTCCGGGTACAGGCAACGAGGGTCGTGTTACTAAAAAAGATATTCTGAACTACCTGGCTAACAGAGGCAATGGTGCTCCTGCACCGGTTGCTGCTCCTGTAGCGCAAGCGGCAGCGCCTGCTCCGCAGCCGGCACCGGTTGCTGCAGCTCCGGCACCAGCAGCACAAGCTGCACCGGCTCCTGCTGCCAATTACGGCAACAATGTAGAGATAATAGAAATGGACCGTATGCGCAAGCTGATAGCAGACCACATGGTTCGTAGCAAGGCTACGTCTCCGCACGTTACCAGCTTTACAGAATGCGATGTTACCAACATCGTTAACTGGCGCAATAAGGTTAAAAACTCTTTCGAGAAGAAATATGGTGAAAAAATCACCTTCACGCCAATCTTCATAGAGGCTATCGTGAATTGCATCCGCAAATACCCGATGATAAACAGCAGTGTTGACGGCGATAAAATCATCGTTAAGAAAGACATCAACATTGGTATGGCTACAGCATTGCCAAGCGGCAACCTGATAGTACCTGTTATCAAAAACTCTGACACTAAAAACCTGTTGGGCATCACTAAAGATGTAAACGGAATGGCTAACGCAGCTCGTAACAACAAGCTGAAAGCTGACGATACACAAGGTGGTACTTTCACGCTGACAAACGTTGGTACATTCGGTAGCCTGATGGGTACGCCAATCATTAACCAACCACAGGTTGCTATCCTGGCTGTGGGCAGCATCAAAAAACGTCCGATGGTTCTGGAGACTGAAAACGGCGATGTGATTGCTATCCGCCACATGATGTACCTGTCGCTGAGCTACGATCACCGTATCGTTGATGGTTCTCTGGGTGCAAGCTTCCTGACTGCAGTTGCTAACGAACTGGAAGCATTCGATCCAAACAGGGATGTATAATAGACATACAATCTACTTGAAATAATAAAAGCCGCTGTTACAGCGGCTTTTATTATTCTCTATAATCTTCAAATTCCCAATGTGCAACTCTTCCTATCTTATCTGCAGCATCATTCCATGATGCTACATCAATTGTATTAATCAGTTTTGTCAACCTCTTGTGTAAAACATCATAGTCATATCGATGCACCATGATATGATGTCTTAACATCACAACTTCTCTATCTTGATATTCTTCAGCTAACCACTTAGGAGTGCAGAGAATAAAATCAAAGCTTTCTTCATTGCCCAATATATCGGCATCTACAAACATTTGCACCAGAATGCCAAAACAATCCTCGACCTCAGGTAACCATACAGATAAATTAACATTACCTATATCAGGACTATGAAGACCAATTAGTTTACACCTCATTTTCATATACTCTTTTCACTCTTTGCGATATACCCGTCATCATTTCGTACGGTATGGTATCTGCCCATTCAGATAATTGCGTCAAAGGCAATTGCGGACTGAACACTACCACTTCATCGCCTTCCTTCGCCTCGGGAATATCTGATACATCTATCATGCACATATCCATACACACAATACCTACTAGTTTGGCAGGCTTACCGTGCACCAGTACATGTGCTTTACCATTACCCAACGCGCGCGGGTAGCCATCTGCATAACCAATACTGATGGTGGCAATGCGCGTTTCCTTATCTATATGCCCTTTACGACCATAACCAACCGTTTCGCCGGCAGGGATTGTTTTTATTTGTGCAATAGTTGTTTTTAGTGTGCTTATTTGTTTCAGTTCTTTTTGTAAGAGCTTGCTGCCATCTATTCCATACAACCCAACTCCAAGCCTCACCATATCATAATGCAATTCAGGATGCCTTGCTATGGCAGCTGAGTTGCAGATATGTCTTAGTGGTTTATTTGGCAGTCGCATCAAAAGTGCATGACTCATTTGTTCGAACTGCTCACGCTGGTGCTCTGTAAACGAATCAAGCGTAGGATCTTCGCTGGCTGCCAGATGGCTGAATACACTTGCCACCTGTATGTGCGGGTTGTTATCGCAGTGCTCCATCAGTGCTTCCAGTTCATGTGGCATAAAGCCCAAGCGATGCATACCCGTATCCAGCTTGATGTGCACAGGATAGTTCTTTACCTGCAATGTTTGTGCAATGCTGGTAAACAATTCTAACGAGCGCACATTGTATATTTCAGGCTCCAGCTTCCATGCTATCATTCTATCGAACGATGATGCATCAGGACTCATCACCATGATAGGCATTGTAATACCCGCCCTGCGCAATATGATACCTTCATCCGTATATGCAACAGACAGATAATCTACTCCTGAATACTGTAAGAGGTGGGCTATTTCATAACTACCGCTACCATAAGAAAAAGCTTTCACCATCGCCATTACTTTTACACCCGGCTTCAGTTTACTTCTGAAAACATTCAGATTGTGAGTGAGTGATGAAAGATTGATAGACAGTACTGTTTGATGCACTTGCTGCTCCAGCAGCATATCTATCTTCTCGAAAGCAAATGCACGCGCACCTTTCAGCAGTATGGCTTCATTATCAAAAGTTATCAGGTGGAATTTCTTCAAAAACTCATCTGTAGATTTGAAGAATATACTGCGCAGCTTTTTATACTTCCTGAATATAGATTTGTGTTTGTACAATGCGGGGCCAATGCCTATGAATCGTTGAATATTCATACGGCTGATAAGCTCTGCCACCTCTTCATACAATTCTGTATCGGGCCTTGCTATCTGCAGCAGGTCTGATAATATTACCGTACGTTGTTGATGTTGCTTTTGCTGCTCCAGATAATCGAGCGCTATCATCAGCGATGTCATATCAGAATTGTACGTATCGTTGATAATTGTACAATCATTGATGCCATGTCTCAGTTCAAGACGCATAGACACAGGCTGCAATCGTTGCATGCGCTCTGCAATCACTTCCTGCTTTATACCCATCAACAGCAATACAGACCAGCAGTGTATAGCATTCTCTACAGATGCAGCATCGTGAAATGGTATAACAATAGATAGCACTTCACTTTTATAAACCGCGGTAATATTAGTCTTACCCGAGTCTGTTTTTACTTCCTGTATGTACAGGTCAGCATCTTCATTCTTCTGTGACCATGTAAACAACTGCAAAGGATTCTCCCCTCCATGATTGCGTACGTTCGATTTGTAATGAACAACCAGCTCGTTCAGCTCAGGATAGTCTATGCTGTATACCAGTTCCCTTACATTTCTGAACAGGCCGAGCTTTTCATTTATCTTCTGTCTGTTATTCAGAAAGCCTTCACTATGTGCTTCGCCTATATTGGTAAATACACCTATTGTTGGTTGAATGATTTTTTCCAGCCGTTGCATTTCATCGGGCTGAGAAATACCTGCCTCAAATATAGCAAGCTGTTGTTCCGGTTCCATCAGCCACACAGACAGAGGAACACCTATTTGCGAATTGTAACTTTTAGGACTGCGGACTGTATTGTAACTCTCTTCCAACAACTGATATAACCACTCTTTCACTATCGTCTTGCCATTGCTGCCGGTAATGCCTATTACGGGTATATCAAACTGTTTTCTATATCCCGCCGCTATCTGCTGCAATGCATGCAGTGTATCATTCACTTTTACAAATGACGATGCAGGATATTTTTGTACATCCACATCTTCGCTAACCAGAAAATTGCGGATACCTTTTTCATAACCCTGTTGTATAAAACTATGTCCGTCCCTACGGCTAGTCTTCAGTGCTATGAACAATGCTCTTTCCGGCTCTGCTACTTTTCTTGTATCTATTACCAGTTCTTCTACAGGCACACTACTCTCATGCAACAGCAACGTACCATTACACCATTTTCTCAATTGTTCAACGTCGGGACGTTTCATCTTCCTATTTCTTGCTAACTAAATTATACAATAAGAAAGAAAAATCCGGGTTATTTCCCGGATCCCACTTTTATAACATTACCTGCCCCTTTAGGAATTTCAATTTTATCCTTCGTTCCAGTTGTATCATCTGCTTCGTAAAACTCATAAGCTTTACGGAATATTTTATCAAACGTAAATCTTTGGATTATAACTGTGTCTTTGAAGTTATTTATTACAGCATAAAACCTATCTGCATCGTATCTGTTATCAATACCAGGAAAAGGCGTAAGCAGATTTTTACTACGCTTGTTTATTGCCATAAAATAAACATCAACATGCTGTGCTTTCCCATTTATTGCTACAGCATCTATTGCGCATTTTTTGGGTACACTCTTTATTATTGAATCCAGCTTGATGGTTCCGTTTACATAGCCCTCACAATACACTTTTTCAAAGAATTTGCTATATACATCTACTCTTCTTTTATTCAAAGTCTTACCTGAAATTAGCACTTTGTCAATATCAACGTCAAACCCATTTGAAGCATTACGCTTAATAGTAAAATTATTGAGTGGTGCATCATCATAAGTTAACGATACTGATTTTAGATTTGTTTCAGGAATATCTATTACAGTTCTATCTCGCCAATCAGCAATATCTGTACTATATCTGCTTGTCAGGTATCCTTCAAAGCCAGGAATCTGTACAACATATGGCATGTCACTACCATCCATCAGCATATAACTACCCGCATTGTTTTGTACCTGTCCTACAACATAAAACACTTTCATTTTATCGCCATCAGTATCATAGAGCTCTACTTTTACTGATTCCCCTGCAAGCATTTTTATAACATTATCATATTCCTTTTGTGTTACAGGATATTGGGCAACTTGTCTGTTTAATGTTGCAAGTAAAATGCTGATAGATTGTGCCATTACAGGATATTGCTTATTAAGCAACCATGTTCCGTCTTTACGTTCCAGTAATATCTGCTTGCCTTTTTTATCTGCTAGAAACAATTTCGAAATGGATGCTGTGTCAGCAACCTGAAAACCTGCCTCATTTTTAGAAAATGTATCTTTCTCAGCAAACACAAAGTACCATACCAGAGCCCCTAAAATAACTAGCGCCAAAAAATATAATAATGTCTTCTTCATCTTAGTCTATTAATTCTCTTACAAACTCTATTTCTTTTCATATTTACGCTTGCGGAAGAAAATAAATGCAGACGCAAACATCAATACTACACCTATAGGTATTGCTATATTTATCAACCTCCATTTAAGCTTTTCTTCTTTCACCCTACCACTATCCAGCATACGAAGTTTAACATCTTTGGCACGTGCCTCGAGCAATCCTCCGTCATCTGTCAGATATTCCAGACAGTTATTAATAAACTCTTTATTTGCAAATCTGGTTTCCGTAAATCGCCAATAACCCATCTCCATTGGCCCTTGCTTCTGAGAAAAATCGTTCTCCATCATTTCTCCATCAGATATTACAATCATTTTTGTAGGTACGTCTGCAACTGGCCTAAATGGACGTTTCAGTGAATCTTCCAATATCTTCAGGAAAGCAGGTGCCAATCTGTTTTGAAATAACGAATTAAATTTACCCTCAAGCAATACTGCGGCATTCTGATATGGCTTTTTAAACATATCAGGAGTCATCTGGAAACGCAACATACTTAAACTCACCCTTATCGGGAAGGCTTCGGTGCGGCTGTATTTCGATGATTGTAATAGAATAGTTTTTTGAACACCAGGTGTATTTATCGTATCAATACTACTTACAAAGCGGCCAAATACAGCACTGATGTTTTTCACTATAGGATGTTGAGAGCTTGGAGAGAATACAGGATAAAATATCCAAGGTCTTAATTGCATCTGTGGTTCTCCTTTTTGTGCTGCTACAAGTATTGGTAACGGCAAGCATTGCTGCAAGTCTTCAATTAAGTCCATGTTAATACGCACACCGTATTTGAATAACATGTCGTCCAGCTCAAGTCCGTAATCTAGTGTCATGAATTGCTCAGACTTTTGCAGGCTATCCATTGGCGTATACAACTGGTCTATTGCCCAAAGTATACGTCCACCCTCCATTACATACTGGTCTATCTTAAACTTCTCTCTATCGTCAATAGGCTGTGTAGGTTTATTGATAATGATTGCCTTATAACTTTTAGGAATAAATGCATTAATAGAAAGATCGAATGTATCTACCTTGTACCTTTCAGCAAGAGTATTAAACAGGTCGTAGGTATTAAGCCCTAATGATTCACCATGGCCAACTATGTATGCAATCGTTTCCTTATCAGGCTTAGTAAGCTTATTAATCGCATCAGCCAGTTTGTATTCCAAAAGGTTTTCTGAATTATTCAGATTTTCCCAAGGGCTTACCCATTTATTATTTTCTAAAAGGTTTATTGCTGTCTCTTTACCATGATACTGCATTAATGCATGCGGAAAAACCCATTTTTCAGCGTAACCTTCTTCTTCATTTTGTGTTTGTAAGTTAAGCGCATATATACCTTTTGCGCCCAACTCTTTCGAAATGCTTACTTTCTCTTCTTCAGATTTACCATCAAACGGATCCGTAAAACGAATCACAATTTTGCTACCTGCAATACTTCTGAACGATTCCAATTTTTCACGCGTAGCATCTGCCAAACGTTGAAAACCCGCAGGAAATTTACCCTTTAAATAAACAGTTACGACTGCCACGTCATCCATTTCTTTCAGCATCTTAACTGTAGGTGCGGAAAGTGTAAATCTTTTTTCTTTTGTCAGGTCTAGACCTGTATGAAAACGCGCTGCCAGTATATTAATACCTACTAATATGGCAGCCAGCATCAGCATGCGTAACACAGCCTGCCTCATTTGCGATTTTCTTTTGTTCGAATTCGTTATTGCCATAAAGTATACTTAATCCTGTTTAGCCGTATCCCATGTGCGGCTGTTGAGCGATAAACGTGTAAGTGAAACAAACAATACTACTACTGAAAGGAAGTAGACAACATCACGGGTATCTATAAAACCACGGCTTATAGAATTGTAGTGATAAGACATACCTATCATACCCAAATAATAGTCTACACCGTTTACAAATGCAGGTACTTTACTTAATGCTTCAAAACCGCTGTACAATAAGTAACATGCAAAAAGTGCAATTAAAAAACCTACTATCTGATTATTGGCAAGAGAAGAACTGAATATTCCTATTGCAGTAAAACCAGCAACGAGAAAAAACAAACCAATGTAAGAGCCAATAATGCCACCACTATCTATAGAGTTACCATCAAGCGAGAGATTACTGATAGTATATACATATATCAATGTAGGCAATAATGCAAATACCACCAATGTCAGCGATGCGAAATATTTGCCCAGAATAATGTCTGTATCTTTTAGTGGTTTTGTTTGCAACCACTCTATAGTACCTCCTTTAAACTCATCTGCAAACGAACGCATTGTCACCGCGGGTATCAGCAACATCAGAAACCAAGGTGCCAGCTCAAAAAATCTATCAAGCGTTGCATACCCATCTGGGCGAAGAATGGTTGAATCCGGCAATACCCAAATAAAAAGACCGCAAGCTATCAGGAAAACCAGAATAGCTATGTACCCTACAATGGAACTGAAAAAAGAATTGATTTCTTTTATAAAAATACTACGCATATGTGCATACCCCCTTTGTGTAAGGGATGGCAAATATAACAAAACACACGGGCTTTATCAGTCATCATAATGTGTTAAAACCTGCACGAATAGCATTTTTAATCATATTGCTTCATCAGATAATCATAAGGTTCCAGAAAGTGGTGTACAAACACATTGGAACTGGTGTCTGAATAAAGCTTATAATAATCTGCCTGTGGCAGCAATACGACAGGGCTGCCAGCCCTCATATAGTTATTACTGTTATAAAAATCAGGCCTTCCCATATCCTTATATTGCTTCTTCACCATCTTGAAAGCCTCTTCTCCTAAGAAACGTTTGTACCTGGCCAGTAATTTGTATGATGGTTTTCTGAGTTTGTTGTATAGCAGCTTCAATACTATGTTCTTGGGGAATGGTTGTTTTGCCATCATCTCAGCAGCACCTCTAAAAGGGTTAACATTGTTATAGTCATCCACCGTTTGTAAAGAAAGTGGTACTTCAGGCACCCAATCTGCGGCATTTACAACTGTATAGCCCCATCCGTTACGGGTTATATTTTCATAGTCGTAAGCATAATACAGATTGCCCGGTTTGGGCGCTGCGCTGCAATAGGTCTTGAATACCATATCCTTTGGCAGCTTGCCTTTTTGTTGCTGATAATACAGATATGAGCGCAGCAAATAAGCTATAGCGCCACCCTGACTATGCCCGAAAATGCGATACTGCCTAATGCCTGCCTTGTAACAAGAGTCTAGCCTGGGCATTACGGTACGTGCAATACTTGCCATTCCTATTACCCAACCTGCATGCACTGCCGCTTTTTTATCTTCTGCCAGTTTGTACCTGAATGTATCGCCTGCAGCAAAGTATATACGCCCTTTCGCAGGCACCATAGCTGCAAAAAAGTTCTCCAGCCAGCTTTCGGGCTTCATCGTAGTGCCACGTATGCTGATGCAGGCAATGTTATCATTACTTATCCATAGGTCCCATTTATTATCCAGCTCTGTCGGGGTCGACTTATACAGGCATTTATGATAGTGCGGTGCACCAATGGTCTTAGTCATGTTTGTAGATGCCGGTGGGTCTACCGTTTGCCCGCATATTTTCAGCAGTTCCAGGTATTCATATTTATCAAAGCCCGGTTTCAGTTGGGCAGATGCATTCAGCGAGTATGCCAACAGCAATAAGATAAGTGCATTTTTCATAACAGGTGATTTCTTCTACAATATACAATCGCCATAGCCAGATAGTTGTATCCGTGCCAATACGGATTAAGAATTACACTGAAAGAGGTATTAACCCGGATCAATATCACCTATAGTTTTATGCCAGATAATACACCCCGTATCACCCCTTATCGAAAGCAAAGCGGGCTCTGTTATCGGGGCCCGTACATTTTTAACATAATGCCATACCTGTATATATAAGGCAATTGGTTATTTTTACCCGCAAACCGAGTGTTTGAAACGGGTACGCAAATATTTCTACAATACTGATACTCACAGGTTTGAAAAACTGGAAGTATCGTGGCAAATGAAGGCCCTGCGCGTGTTGGGCTTCATATCTGCTGCGCTTGTTACCTCTGTTATCATCGTATCTATTGCTTTTCAGTTCCTCGATTCCCCCAAAGAAAAAAACCTGCACACAGAAATGCGCACCCTGCAGGAAGAATACATTGCCCTGCAAAAAGATATAAATACACTGAACCAAACCATTAAAGAGCTGGAAGAGAGGGACAATAACATATACCGCGGTGTATTTGAGTCTGCACCACTGCCCGATAGCATCAGGCATGGTAAAAAGTACAGTACACTTAGCATGGATGAGTTTGCATACGCGCCTTCAGACCTGTTGATTGAAAGCATCACCAATCAGGTATATGCACTGAAGCACCGTATTGCCATTCAACAGAAATCTTACGATACACTGGAAAGACTGGTAAGTGCCAAGAAAGAAATGTTATCTGCCATTCCAGCTATACAACCTGTATCTAACAAGGCGCTAGACCGTGTTGCATCAGGTTTTGGTTACCGTATAGACCCGATATACAAAACACCTAAAATGCACACAGGTATAGACTTTACTGCAGCTATGGGCACACCTATCTATGCCACAGGTGATGGCATAGTGAAGGAAGCGAATTTTGATAACGGTGGCTATGGGTATCACGTAATACTGAACCACGGCTATGGGTACGAAACGCTATATGGCCACATGGTAAAGATTAAATCACGTCCCGGTGAACGCATCAAACGCGGACAAGTAATAGGATGGGTTGGCAGCTCAGGTAAAAGTACAGGTCCGCACTGCCACTACGAGGTTATCCGCTATGGCGAAAAGATAGACCCTGTACACTTCTTCTTCAACGACCTGTCTGCAACAGACTACGAGCGTATGGTGCGCATAGCTGCTGCCAACAATCAGGCGTTCGACTAGTACTTACTTAAATACATTATTGATAGTGCCCGTAAAAACAGTTTTCTTTGTTTTAGGGTCATAGCAGGTTATCTGGCGCACGTCAAAGCCCGCTTCATCTTTCATCGGTTGCCCTTCTTCTATCTGCAATTCAGTTATTTTCTTACCGTCTTTGGTTTCTATGTACGCCATACCCTGTTTCAGCAAATAGCCGCCAACATGGCGCTGCACAACGGGCTCCATTATGCTTGCCTGTGCTTTGCTGCCTTGTATGATGTTGATGGTTGCTTTTACACCATTCGGAATATCCATCAGCTCGGCATACTTCTGTTGCTCTGCTTTTGGCAGTTCCATATACGCATCTTTAATATCCGTCAGCGACATATAGACAAAGTAATTACCTACTATCACACGAATATCTTTAGGTGCGTCGTACTGCATTTTTGCGTTTTGTGCGTAAGTATTTGTGGTTGCCACCAGCAAAAACATAAACAGTATCCATATTTTTTTCATAGGTATAATTTGGTTCAATTTACAACTTACTTATTATTCACCCTATCTTTGCCCCCTCAACTACAAGTTGTATGCGTTTCAGAATAATATTATCCGTTTTAAGTGTTTTGTTTTTTACTGCCTGCCGCGACAACAGGATTCATGATAAGCCTGAATGGGGCAAACATTTCGAAGCACAAGGCATCAAAAATGGCTGTTTCATTGTACGCGAACACAATCATGAAGCAGTATATTTCTACAACAAAGAGCGCTGCCTGCAACGTTTTACACCTGCATCTACATTCAAGATATTCAACTCGCTGGTAGCACTGGAAACTGCTGTTGCTCCTGATGAAGCACTGGTAATAAAATGGGATAGCGTAACACGCGAAGTGCCTGAATGGAACAAAGACCTGAACATGCGCGAGGCTTTTAAAGTAAGTGCTGTACCATACTATCAGGAAATAGCACGCCGCATAGGTCCTGATCTGATGCAGCACTATCTGGATACCAGCAACTATGGCAATAAGAACATGAAAGGTGGTATACACCAGTTTTGGCTGAACGATTCGCTACAAATATCTGCAGACGAGCAGGTAGGCTTTCTGAAGCGTATGTATTTTGCAGAGTTGCCATTTGCAGAGCGTACACAGCGCATTGTAAAAAGCCTGATGCTGCAGGAAGAAACACCTGCCTATAAACTATACTACAAAACTGGTTGGGGTAGCAATGCAAAGAACGATGTAATGTGGGTAGTAGGCTTTGCAGAGAAAATAGAGCACGTGAAAGAGCACGAAAAGTCTATGAACAAGAGCAACGTGCGCATGTACCCATACTTCTTTGCAATGAACTTTGATGTCGCTAAAAATGATACAACAAAAGATTGGAAAGCAATACGTATTGACATTACAAAAGCAGTATTGAAAGAGTTAGGTGCTATAAAATAATCACTACCATACGTCAAAAGAAAGCCCCGCATATTGTTATGCGGGGCTTTCTAATAAATACTATTATCAGGCTATTTAGTAGCGGTATATAGCGTTGTGATACCAAATGTCAGCGGACGTGCTTTGGCTTCTTTAAAACCGCAACGCTGCAATGTTTCACAGAATACTTTCCCTTCAGGGAAAGCCATTACACTCTCGGGCAGGTAGGTATATGCACGGCTATGTTTAGATACCATCTTGCCAAGTGTAGGCAGTATATACTTGAAGTAAAACTTATAAAGTTGCTTTACAGGAAACTGCTTGGGGTGAGAAAACTCCAATATAGCCAACTTGCCACCTTCACGCATCACGCGGTTCATTTCCTTCAGCCCTGCTTCCAGGTGCTCAAAATTGCGTACACCATATGCACATGTTACCGCATCAAAACTATTGTCGGCAAATGGCATAGACTCGCTATCGCCATTTTGCAGCGTTATCATCTTTGCCAGATTATTATCGACAATTTTTTTGCGCCCTACTTCCAGCATCTGATCGGCAATATCTACCCCAATTATTTTTTCTGGCTGCAGTTGAGAGGCTGCAATGGCTAAATCTGCCGTACCTGTAGCCACGTCCAGTATAGTTTTGGGGTTCACCTTGCTCACTTCAGCAATGGCTTTTTTTCGCCAGCCCTTATCTATACCAAGCGATAAAAAATGGTTCAGAAAGTCATATTTACCCGCTATGTTATTAAACATATCGGCAACCTGCGCTTTCTTGCTTAAATTTGAACCCGCATCAGGCACCACCTTGGCCGCTGGGTTATTATTATTATCCGCTTGCATCGGGTGCAAAAGTACGGTATGCTATACTAATGGAAATACGTTCTGCAAAATATTTGATAAGCAGCCCCAAAGTTGAGGACTGTCCTAAGCCCGATAGACCGGAGTATGCCTTCATTGGCCGCTCAAACGTCGGCAAGTCGTCGCTTATAAACATGCTTACCAACCAGACAAAGCTGGCAAAAACATCTGCCAGCCCGGGCAAAACCCAGCTAATCAACCATTTTATCATCAACGATTCATGGTATCTGGTCGATTTGCCAGGGTATGGCTATGCCAAAGTATCGCAATCGCAACGCGCATCGTGGGAGAAAATGATTAGCAATTACCTGCAAAAAAGGGAAAATCTTGTAACAGTTTTTGTGCTGATAGACAGCCGCCACAAACCTCAGGAGCTGGATCTTGCTTTTTTGCGCAAGCTTGGCGAATGGGGTATTCCTTTCAACATGGTATTTACCAAAGCAGATAAAAGCACCCAACGCGAGGCTGCGAAGAACGTACGACACTTTATAGAGACCATGCGTCAGGAGTGGGAGTTTATACCACGCAGCTTTGTAACAAGCACCATCAAGTTTCTGGGACGCAAAGAGATGCTCTCTTATATTGGCGAACTGAATGACCAGTACGAAGAAGAGATGAAAGAACAACAGCAACCATAAAAAACTGCCCCGCCTTGTAAGCGCGGAGCAGTAAGTCATGAAACGATATTTATTTTAGTATTACATCCATTTTGCTGCAAAGCGGTTGAATTCATGGCGTAGCTCATTCACCAGTTTTTCCTGTGTGAAGTAGCTATCGCGAAGCAGGTTGTGTTTTTCAACCAGCTTGGTATCTATATACCCCGGCGTGTTATCATTCAGTTGCGCTGCAATGGTTTCCAAGTTGGTATTGATGTCGTGCCTCAATGTATCAATATTGGTTGTTTGCAATGTTACCTGATTCTCGTAGTGGTTCATCATGTTTGCTGCTTCGCTTCCTGTGTTCTTACCTGCCACTTCCGTCAGCCTGTTTTTCAGAATTTGTAATTCATCTTTATAAAAGCTCAATCCGCGCAGCCAATCGTTATGCTCGTTAGTCAGGTGCTTGATGCTGGTTTGTGTAGTTGCCATAATGTGATTGTTTTATACAGCAAACCTATCCAATGTTGCATATCTGAAATATGACAGCCATCACCCAAAACAATGATTGCAGGCATGTTTCAAAATTCTGTTCCCAACCCACGTACAGTATAAGACTGTCTATATCAATACCTAATATCCTAAGTATGATACCGAAACTCATTTTAACCGCAATTACATTTTGTACCGCATTTTTATTCATACTTCCTGAACAGAAAGCCAGTTGGCATCTTATATCAAAAACACATAGCCGGGAAGCCATTGCAGAAGAGATTGCAGATTATGTAAACGAAATAAGCCATAACAAGAAAGTAATATTACTGATGCCGGAAGAGCAATGTTTCTTAAGGAATGGCATCAATAATTTTCCCGATGACGAGATGCTATCTCATTCAGGCATACAGGCTGTACATCCTGATGATGACAGCATGCAATACTGTACACATGGCATATGGATTATTAACGAAAAAGTATTGATAGGCCATATACAGAAAAAATATCAGGCAGACTCTTTAGTAAAAGACTATGTTGCTTTAAATAAGACAGATTAAGACAGACCCATTGCCAGTGAATAAATCCCGACAGCTAATAGCAACAGCAATACAATCGTTTTAAACCACTGTTGCGATATGCGCAGCAATAGTTGCTTACCTATCCAGGAGCCAACAAAACCTATAACCAGCAAACCGACCATATACTTGGTGTGCTCTGCACGTATATAGCCATTAAAGAAATAAACAACCGTTCGTGAAAAATCTACTGCAAAATCTATAGCAGCAGAGGTAGCCACAAAAACTGATTTCTCAATATTGAAGGCAACCATCGTAAGCCCGCGCACAGCACCGCCTGTACCTAACACACCTGCCAGAAAACCCGACATGGTACCACCTGCTATCGCATTCCTATTAGTAGCCCTGATAACGAAATTTTTGAACAGCAGAAAGAATAGACTTGTTACGATAATAAATATAGCGAATGAAAGTTGTAGCACAGTTTCATCTATATACTTGCTAAGTATACCACCTATTATCACAAATACTACTGCGGGTATGCCTATATTGGCAAGCAATCTTTTGTCAAGCCCGTCTTTAAACAACAGCAGCTTTGAAATATTGCTGGACAAATGAAACACTGCCGTTACCCCAAGAACAGATTTGAAATCGATAAAAATATTAGCAAATGGCACAAAGAATACAGAAGAGCCAAAACCTCCTACGGTTCCCAGTACTTCTGCCAAAAGCGATAGTAGCAGGAACAATAAAAAAGAGAAGTCCATCTATATAGTTGAGATTATTATTTAGTATATGGCAGCATTTCTTCCAGATACTTGCGCTCATTGCTCAGGCGTGGCACTTTATGCTGTCCGCCAAGCTTGCCTTTATCTTTCAGCCATTGTTTAAAGCCATCCTTCGGCATTACATGCACTATAGGCATACGCAATGCGATGTCTTTATGACGCTTTGCTTCGTAGTCACTATTTACTTTTTGCAGTGCTTTGTCCATTGCTTCTGTAAACACATTCAGCGGACAAGGAAGATTGTCAAATTCTATTATCCATTCGTGCGCCCCATTGCTGTCTCCCGTCATATACACAGGAGCTGCAGAATAGTCGTTTACTACAGCACCTGTTATCTTGCAAGCCTCGGCTATGGCATGGTCGCTGTTATCTACAATCACTTCTTCACCAAAAGCATTGATAAAATGCTTCAACCTTCCGCTCACTTTTATCCTGAATGGATTGCGTGATGTAAACTGTATTGTATCACCTACCAGATAGCGCCACAAACCGCAATTGGTATTCAGCACCAATGCATAGTTTTTATTCAGCTCTACTTCTTTCAGGCTTAGTGTTTGCGGATTTTCCTTTCCGTATTCTTCCATCGGCATAAACTCGTAGTAGATGCCGTGATTCAAAAACAGCAGCATACCGTCTGCTTCGCTATGGTCTTGTGCTGCAAAGAACCCTTCAGATGCATTGTACGTTTCGTAGTAATGCATAGAAGGAGATGGAATAAATTTCTGGAACTGCTCTCTGTATGGTTTGAAGCTTACACCACCATGTATGTATAGCTTCAGATTGGGCCATACCTCCTGCAAGTTGCTTGCTCCCGATATTTCAAGTATTCGTTTGATGAGCACTATCGTCCATGTAGGCACACCTGCTATGTAGGTAACGTTTTCCTGTATAGTGGTATGTGCCATCATTTCTATCTTCTGCTCCCACTCATCCATCAGTGCAATAGACAAATCGGGCGTACGGATAGTCTGTGCATAGTATGGCATGTTTTGCAGCATTACTGCAGACAGATCGCCAAAGAAAGAATCAGCATTCAGTTGGTTTATCTGGTGGCTGCCACCAATTGTCAGGCATTTGCCCGACATCATCTTAGAATCAGGGAATTGTTTCAGGTAAAGCGTCAGTACATCCTTACCACCTTTATAGTGGTTTTCGTCCAGCGATTCTTTGCTGATTGGAATAAACTTGCTCTTATCGCTGGTAGTACCGCTCGATTTGGCAAACCAGTTGATAGGCGAAGGCCAGAGTATATTTTGCTCCCCCTCCAGTATACGCTGGATGTAGGGCTTTAGCGTATCGTAATCATTAATAGGCACAGCCTTTTTGTAGTCGGCACTGCTGTTTATTTTATCAAACCCGTACTTTTTGCCATACTCCGTAAACTGCGCAGAGCCTATCAGGTTGTTAAACACCTGCTGTTGCGTATCTACCGGATTGTGCATGAAGTTGTCTATTGCGCTGAGGCGCAACTTCATATATCCTTTTATAGCCGGGCTAATGATGCTCATCTTTCAAATCCTAAAATAAAAATATAATTCCGTTTTCCGAAGCTTTTGGCACTTGTGTGCCCTCAAAATCCTATCAGATCTGCTGGGTGTAATCCTTGCGTTTCAGCTCAAAGTGCTGGCCTAGGTACACTTTACGCACTTGTTCATCGGCGGCTAACTCTTCTGCCACACCTGCTTTCAGTATTTTACCTTCAAAAAGCAGGTATGCACGGTCTGTGATAGAAAGTGTCTCCTGTACGTTGTGATCTGTAATCAGGATACCGATGTTTTTAAATTTAAGGCGGGCTACTATGGTTTGAATATCCTCTACGGCTATCGGGTCGATGCCTGCAAATGGTTCGTCAAGTAATATAAACTTAGGGTCTACTGCCAATGCGCGGGCTATCTCTGTACGTCTGCGCTCACCACCACTCAATACATCACCGGGGCTTTTGCGCACATGCGTCAGGCGAAACTCTTCCAATAATGATTCCAGCTTTTTCTGCTGTTCCCCTTTCGTCAGCTTCGTCATTTCAAGTACGGCACTGATATTGTCTTCCACACTCAGTTTGCGGAATACCGATGCTTCCTGCGGCAGGTAACCGATACCCATCTGGGCACGCTTATACATTGGCAGGTCTGTAATATTCAGGTCATTCAGGTACACTTCCCCTTCATCGGGCTTTACTAGGCCTACGACCATGTAAAACGATGTTGTTTTACCGGCACCGTTTGGCCCCAGCAAACCCACTATTTCTCCCTGGTTTACCTCGAAAGACACATTATTCACCACCGTACGGCTACGATAGCGTTTTATTAGTCCTTTTGTGGTAATCTGTAACCTGTTTGTACTCAAAACCTGTTCTTTGTTGCAAAAATAGCATTCTGCCCTGTATTATTGGCCAAATGCCTTTTTATAGTAATGTATGAAAACGCTTCTTTCAGGTCTTTAAGTATAAACAATAGCATAAAATAGTAGAAGGTTAACTATTTTTGCCCGTCATGAAAGTTACAGAACACTTATCTACGGCAGGCAGCCCCATCATATCGTTGGAGATACTGCCACCGACCAAAGGACGCGGTATAGATTCTATCTTCGATCATCTGGATCCGTTGATGGAATTCAAACCCGCATTCGTAAATGTTACCTACCACCGTGCAGAGCAGGTTTTGAAGAAAAGACCTGACGGAAACTTTGAACAAATTGAAATTCGTAAGCGCCCGGGCACAGTAAGTATTTGTGCGGCGTTGATGAACCGCTATAAAATTGAGGCTATCCCCCACCTGATATGTGGTGGCTTTACCAAAGAAGAAACTGAAAACGCGCTGATAGACCTCAACTTCCTTGGCGTAAAGAATGTACTGGCACTGCGCGGTGATGCAGCGGCTAATGAAAAGTTTTTCATTGCCAACCCTAAAGGCCACCGCTTTGCCGAAGAACTGGTAAAACAGGTTGCAGACCTGAATAGCGGCAAATATCTGGAAGAAGATATTATTGATGGATATAAAACAGACTTCTGTATAGGCGTTGCCGGCTATCCAGAAAAACACTTTGAATCGCCCAACCCCGATACAGACCTCTACTACCTGAAACGCAAAGTAGATTTAGGTGCAGACTACATCACTACTCAGATGTTCTTTAACAATGCACACTATTACAATTTTGTAAATCGTTGCAGAGAGGCTGGTATTAATGTACCAATCGTACCTGGGCTGAAACCATTGACTACCAAGAAGCAGTTAACAACGATACCAAGCTTCTTTAATGTAGAAGTACCGGTAGATCTGGTGAAAGAAATAATGAAATCTACATCTGCAGATGCAGGCGATAAGATTGGTGAAGAATGGCTGTATGCACAGTGCAAAGACCTGCTGGCAAACAATATCCCGATTTTGCACTTCTACACATTGGGCAAACCAATGGTTGTTTATAATGTATTGAAAAGGCTGTTTTAATCAACAGCCTTATTTTATAATAGATATACTACTATGACAGCGAAAAAGAAAACGTGGACGGAAAAGATGAATCCTGACATGGAGCCTAAGGTGAAGAAAGTAGAAAATGATTTTGCCGATATTCCGGCAGGGGCTACCATGCTGATAGCCACACCCAATATAGTGGCAGACTATATACGCCACATACCAAAAGGCACTGCTACAACATTGCAACAGATGCGCAAAGACCTTGCTGCAGAATATAATGCCGAGTTTATGTGCCCCGTAACGGCAGGCATATTCCTGCGCATAGTGGCAGAAAGTGCTTATGAAGAATACCAAAAGGGCAAGCCTGTTAGCAAGATTGCCCCTTTCTGGAGGATAATAGACAAAAAGAGCCCTGCTATCAAAAAGCTAAGCTTTGGTGCCGATTTTGTATTAGAACAACGTACCAAAGAAAAAATACCTGCATAATAATATAGCCCCGATATACGGGGCTATATTAATTAATTCAAATCTGGTTGTGGTGTGTAGCGCAAATATGGCTTTACAACCTTCAACCCTTTCGGGAATTTCTTTTCTGCATCTTCCGTAGATACTGCAGGCACTACAATCACGTCTTCACCATGCTTCCAGTCGGCAGGTGTTGCTACACTGTAATTGGCTGTCAGTTGCAGCGAATCTATCACGCGCAGCACTTCTATAAAGTTGCGCCCAGTAGATGCAGGATATGTGATAATCAGCTTTACTGTTTTATCAGGACCGATAATAAATAAAGACCTCACCGTAAATGTTACAGAGGCATTGGGGTGAATCATATCATATAACGTAGCCACATTGCGGTCTTCGTCTGCTATTATCGGGAAGTTGACTGTCGTATGCTGCGTTTCGTTGATGTCTTTAACCCAGCCGTTATGCTTATCCAGCGGATCTACACTTACTGCCAGCACTTTCACATTGCGTTTGGCAAACTCATCTGCCAGTTGTGCTGTCTTGCCCAGCTCTGTGGTACAGACAGGTGTATAGTCTGCAGGGTGAGAAAACAGAACACCCCAGCTATCGCCCAGGTAATCGTAAAAATTAATTTCACCAATGGTGGTTTGTGCTGTAAAATCAGGGGCTTTATCGCCCAGTCTTAAACTCATAGACATTTGTTTTTAAGGTGAATAACAAATCTACCCAACCTGTATAAATGAGATGTTAATGTTTTTATTATACATGTATTTATTAAGGGTTGCGTAAGTCAATACATACTGTATCTTCGCACTAAAGCGTTATCTTTAGCAAACAATACATGCGTTTACGCACATTCATACTTATTCTTGTTTTAGCTATATCTGCTATTCCCGCAGATGCACAGCGTGTTATACAAAACATGCCTGAGCATGATGATAAGGCATATTATTTCGGTATCACATTCGGCCTCAACTTCAGTACGTTCCGTTTCAGATACAGCAATTCGTTTACAGAAACAGATACATTCAAAAAAATTGAAAGTCGTTTTGGCCCGGGCTTCAACCTTGGTTTGATGGGCAATCTGCGTCTCAGCAAATTTGTAGATCTCCGCTTTGTGCCATCTCTTTCCTTTGCAGAAAAACCAATGTCGCTGATAGGACGTGGCAGCAAAGGTGATGATACTGCAATTAACCGTTCTGTAGAGTCTATCTACATGCACATGCCATTGCAACTGAAATTCAAAAGCGAACGTATCAACAACTTCCGTTTCTACGCCATTGGCGGTGGCAAGTTTGATATTGACCTTGCAGCCAATGCACGCTCTCGCCGCAGCGACGAATTCATTAAAGTAAAACCTTTTGACGTGGGTTATGAAATAGGTGTAGGCTTCGAGTTCTATTACCCCAATTTCATCTTCTCTCCTGAAATAAAACTGAGTCAGGGCTTAATGAATGCCAAGTTTGATGACAAGAAGATACCGCTTGGTAATGCCATCGACCAGATTAATACACGTACCATCGTCATATCTATACACATAGAGGGTTAGTTTCAGTTTTCCTTTTTTTGTAAATGCTTTTCCCTTTTTAGCAAATGACTCTTCTGTGACGCAAATAGCTTTGCTGCATAATCAATTCTATTATGAGCAAAAAATTTGTTGCAGTCAACTATATCAATTGCAGTCCTGAATACAGAGAGCGTTTTGAATTCCTCTTCGGTTCTCGTGCCAAAGCCATAGACACGATGCCCGGCTTTATAGAAATGCATGTACTCCGCCCCGAAAAAGAGGGCGACAATTACCTGATAGTAAGCTATTGGGAAACAGAAGATGCATTCAAATCATGGACACGTTCCGAAGCATTTATGGAAGGACACAGACGTGGCTTTGAAGACCTTGCAAAAGCAAAAGCAGAAGGCAAGCCTGCACCCATGAGCAGCGATTTTAAAACATACGAAATCATAGCTAACTAATGGAAACGGCGATGAAAGAAAACAAAGCTGCAAAGTGGATAAAACGTGCAGGCATCTGGGGCTTTATGTTCTTCCTTGTAAAAGGGCTGGTATGGCTTGCACTCGGCTACTTCATTATTAAATAATATTCTGACACAGCGGTTAATCAAGACAACCATAGGGGCTTCTTCAGGAGCCTCTTTTTTATTGCCCACCAATGATGCTTATATTTACCAACGAATGCAATCAGGCATCAACATACTCAGCATTGTACCATACAGCATACTACCTGCACAAAGCGGTGGCAAACTCACTATCAGAGAGCTGCACCACTACCTTGGCAAAATATGCATAGACAATGTTGCAGGCACCACAGACAATGAAGACAATACCATGTATAGTTTTCGCCTGCACAAAATACTGTCTGCCTCCAAACTAAGATACCTGCCATACAGCGGCACTGGCAAACTATACAAACTTGCCAGGCAAAACAACGTGCAGTATGTGCACACAGAGCACCACTACATGGGCTATACCGCTATGGCTGTTGCAAAAAAGCTAGGTGTCCCGTGGTTTATTCGTAGTCATAACATTGAGTCTGAAAGATTCAGAAGCATTGGCAAATCGTGGTGGCCTGTCATGCGTTGGTTCGAGCAATCGATGATGCGCAAGGCGAATGGTATATTCTTCATAACACAGGAAGATGCAGACTGGGCAGTTAAAAACTACGGCATTGCATCTGCCAAATGCCATGTGATACCACATGGTACACCGCTGGCTGCAAAGCCTGCATACAACCCCAACGCGAAAGCTGAAATAGCACAAGCACTGCATATACCAACAAATGTACCATGGTTGTATTTCTTAGGCGCATTAGATTATCAACCTAACAAAGAAGCACTTGCGCATATACTGAACGATATTGTTCCGTTACTGAATGCAAAAGGTTTAAAATACCAATTGCTGATTGCAGGTAAGGGGCTGAGTGATGAATTGACTGCACAGATAAGTGCGGCAGACAATATCCACTATCTAGGATTTGTGCCAAATCTTGATACATTCCTGCATGCATGCGATGTGATGCTGAACCCTGTAATGACGGGTGGCGGCATTAAAACCAAAGCAGTTGAAGCACTTGGTTATAATAAGATAGTAGTAAGCAGTGAAGCAGGTGCTGCGGGACTGATACCATCGGCATGTGGCAGCAATCTGCAAATAGTACCAAACTATAATTGGGAGGCATTTACTACCGCTGTTATCAATGCAACTACCTCACAGCCATCTATACCAGATAGCTTCTACGATACGTATAATTGGGATAAAATTGCGGCTAAAGTATTAGCCATCATGCAAAGCACTAAGGCGTAGTACCGTTGAAAGCGTACTGCACGAGATTAGCGCCCATCTGCAATGCATCAATGTGTCTCTGCGGGTTGTCCTTATGCACTTCAGGGTCTTCCCATCCGTCGCCAAGATCCGTTTCAGAACTATAATAACACACCAATCGTCCTTTATATATCAGTCCGTAACCTTTTGGCGGCTTCTTATCGTGCTCATGTATTTTAGGCAGTCCGTTGTTGAAGTTGAAAGCGTTGTGATATATAGGATGAGAGAACGGCACCTCTACAAGACTCAATTCAGGAAATACCTGCTTCAATGCGGGGCGCACATATTGGTCAAGCCCGTAGTTATCATCTATATGCAAAAAGCCCCCTGCCTCCAGATACTTGCGCAGGTTTTGTGCTTCAGCATCTGTCAGCACCCAACGCCCATGGCCTGTCATGTGTACAAAAGGATAATTGAATAAATCCGGACTGCCGACTTCTACCTGCGCTTCCTGCAATGCCAGTTTTGTGTGCAATTGCTGATTGCAATACGCAGCAAGGTTTTTCAACGATGTTGGGTTGGCATACCAGTCACCACCACCGCCATATACAAGCAGTGCCAGCTTCATCTGCTGTGCATTTGCAACAGCAGCTATCAAGAAAAAAATGCCTGTCAGTATCGCTTTAGTTCCCCTCATTGTTGATAGTATTAAAATATGCACACACATTCATAGCAGCAGTTTCGGTACGCAGGCGCTGGCTAGCCATTGTTATACCTACATAACCATTATCTGCACACAGCTTTACTTCTTCAGCGGTAAAGTCGCCCTCGGGCCCTATCAGCACAATTGTTTCTTTAGCAGCTTGCATTGCTACTGTAAGCGACTGACGTGGTACTTCATCCATACAATGTCCAACCAGTTTTTGTGGTACATCTTTGTATTGACTTAGTACATCTGCAAATTTTGTAGGCGTTGCCAGCACAGGCAAGTAGTATTGTTGCGATTGCATCATGGCCGATATAAGAATACCCGTCCACCTTTCTGCACGCACACGTTCTTTTTCAGAACGCGCTGCCATCAGCGGTATAATGCTGCTAACGCCAAGCTCAGTAGCTTTTTCAAGCAGCCATTCGTTTCTCGATGTGTTCTTGGTAAATGCAACTGCCAGGTGCAGCTTATGTTTTGCAGGCTCGTGGTGTGTTACATTAGTGAGTGTAACAGCACATCGCTTTTTGGCAGCATCTGTAATAACAGCATCCGCTACATCACCATTACCGTTTGTAACGCGCAATGCCTCGCCCACCTGCATGCGCAACACCTGCACAATGTGCTTTGCGGTGTCCTCATCCAGTTGCAGCGTAGCATTTGCACTCAGTGGCTGATTATGATAAAATAGCGGTAATGATGCCATGCAGGCAAATTAATCAAAAATCACTGCTTCATCGCAGCACCATCTGCTTGTCTTGTATCATTTTGCGAAGATTTATGAGTCCGTAGCGCATCCTTCCCAATGCGGTGTTGATGCTTACATTGGTCATATCTGCTATTTCTTTAAAGCTAAGGTCGCCATACATGCGCAGCACTATCACTTCCCGTTGTTCTTCAGGCAGTTCTTCTATCAGTTGGCGTATGCTCTGGTTCACTTGCCTTGTTTCTATCCTGTCAGACGCACCTTGGGTATCTGCGCCCAGCAGGTCTGATATATCCTTACCATCGGGCAGCAATATCTGTACGTTCTGCTTCACCTTACGGAAATGGTCCATACACAGGTTATGTGCCACTCTGATGGCCCACGGCAGGAATTTGCCTTGTTCAGAATAGCGGCCTTCGCGCATGGTGCGTACCATCTTCAGGAATGCATCCTGAAAGATATCCTCAGCCATATACTTATCCTTCACAAGCATATATATGGAAGTGTATATCTTGTCTTTGTACCTGTAGACAAGGGTTTCCAATGCCTTCTCATCGCCAAGAATGAAGGCGTGCACCAGTTCAGAGTCAGAACATTGTTGGATTAACTGCATAATACTTCTACTAAATTGTTTGAACGTATAGTTCAGGCCATATAGATCGTTTAGTGTAGAAGTTGCCTTATATGCAGATTGCTTTAAAAGTTGTTAACGTAATTTTTTGAATCTTATTGTTCAATCCTTCAAGAAATGTTAAAACAAATATCAGGCCAATTTGCGAATACAATATTTTTCGCCTGTTATCGTTCCGTCATTTCTTTACCGGAGGTTCAAATATAGACTAATTTCTGAAAAAAAAGGTTGGGCAGCACGAATTGTCATCTTGTTGTATATGAATCTTTTATGACAATTGCTCTCTCTAATAAAAAAGATACAGCCCGTTTAAGGCGGGCTGTATCAGTTCTATAATTATGCAATGATTCTTATTCTACAACTACGCGTTGTGTTTTGAAACCGTCTGCTTTCAGCAAGTAAACGCCTTTTGCCAGTGCTGTAGTATTTACACTGTTGGCATTGTTGAAAACTAATACTTTATGGCCTGCCATATCATACATGCTTCCACTGATTGTCTGGCTGAAGTATAGTGTTCCTTGTTGCACAGGGTTAGGATATACATTCACTGTTGGTAATTCGACCTGCTCAATACCAGTTGTCGGTTTGTATGCTTTTACTTCAAACACAGCCAGTGTACCGCTTATTTCATTAGCAGTAATCACATAGTGTTTGCCTTGTTTATTAGCTTTCGAATGAAGGAACACAATACCTTCTGCTCCATTATCACCGGCGAATGTTGCAGTGTCTCTTGTATTGATGTATTGAACAAAAACAGGCGAAGCGGGATTACTGATGTTGTAAACCATCACGCCACCTATACGCTCCAGTGCTACGAATGCATAGATGGTATCGTTGATGCTGCCAAGGGCTACGCCTTCAGGTTCAGGACCTTTGTTATCACTCCTGTTCTTTGCAGCATTACCATCGTTGCTGGCATTGAAGAGCTTACCATATTTAGGATCAGCAAGTATTATCTGTTCTAAATCCTGGCCAACGTCTGATACTTTAGCACCTGTAGTTGCATTCCATATTGTGAAACTGCGGCTACCCAATACATATATTTCGTCAAAGTCACCGTCATTGTCTGTATCACCCATGTTCTTCACTGCATTCAGGCGGCCAAGATTATGACTGGCCTTCAGCAAATCTGCCTGAGGGAATTTCACAGGGTCTAATATATATGCACCTGAACCTACACGTACTTCTTCCGAATACGCTGAATAGTCTCTTGCATCACCTTCATTTGCTGTTACCAAGTATGTAGTGTTACCAATTGAATAGTTGGCAATAGCATCCGGCAGGTGCATACCTTTTACAGGCCAGTTAGCTATCAGCACCTCCCCATTATTATCACTTGCATCAAGCGCATACCCTGCTTTGCTATGGTCTGTAGTATTCAACGGCATCAAGCCTGTAATTGTCTTGTTAACAATATCCAATACTGCTACAGCATTATTCTCTTGCAGTGTTATCCATGCTATATCACTATTCTTAGATACGGTTATGTATTCAGGCTCAAAATCTTTGGCAGCATTTGCACCCGGACCGTATATACGTATGCCGTTAGCTTTCAGTGCTGCTTCATTACCGTTATATGCTGTAAACCTAACCGTAGTAGCAACTGCATTTGTTACACCATTGCTGATATCTACAACCGTTACTGTACCTTCAGGGTCTATTGTATATGTAGGGTTTGGCTCACCTTCGTTTGCAGTCAATACATATTTACCATCGGGGGTAAATGTTATCATGTCTGGCAATGCACCTGTTTTTACTTGTTTCAGGAATGTGCCCGATGCATCGAGAAACACAACTTTACCGCTATCTGTTTTTACTGTATCCTCAACAGCTATTGCCACAATACCATTGCGTACAGCAACAGAGTTGATACCTCCACCATAAGCTGCCATATCTACCACTTTTATTTCTGAAAGCGATGCAGGATTGCTGAAATCGAGAATATGCATTTTGTTTTTCAATGAGTTCACTACAAACAACCTGTTTGATGAGCTGTCGTAACTTACTATCTCGGCAGATGAACCTGCTATATTGATAGCATAGCTACCCAGGTGCTGCAACTCAATATTCTTCTTGCCAACAGGCGCCGTGTAGTCATTATCTTTTATATAGACAGTTACCTTTTTAATTGAACCAAGTGTGGCATTTACAGGAGTATTAATCTCTAAACCGAAGTATTCAGATACTTCTTTCAACGCGTCGTTCTTTATTTTGATGCGGATGTATTGTGTATCGGCAGATGTAGATGTGAAAGTAACAGATGGTGTAAGCAATTGCATATCACCCGTATCTACCGTACTGAAAGCGTTGAGGAAAGAAACATTTACACTTGTAGTATTGCTGTTTTTATTTGTACGTACCACACCAATTTTCAGTGTGTCTGATGCTTCGTCTGTTATGTACAGATTTTTTTGCAGCTGCACAGTGGCAGGCAATGTAGTAGCACCCGCCGCAACCTGAAACGCATCATAACCTATCCAGTCATCATTACCATTCAGGCGTGTGCGTATTCTTAACCTTACAAAGTTGGAGCCTGCTGGTATTGACACCTCAACTGAGTCCCATATTTTATTAGCAGAAGGCAGGTTAATATAATTCGCTGTCCAGGTAGTTCCATTATTATACTCTACAATATAACCTGTGGAATCTGTAGTGCCGCCTACAAGGTGTGTAAAGTATTTAAACTTCAGCGTATATGCAGTCAGTGGATTCAGTGCTACTGGTGCAAAGTCGAGGTAGTGAAAATAAGGTGCGGGCAATGCTGACGTTGCAGGATTTTCCAAATCATTCATCCCCCAGAAACGTGTACCCTGTGGTGCTGCCGGTATAGGCACGTTACCACTGTTGGTATTACCCAATGCTAATGTATCTGTCCATACATCATTTAACAAAGGGAAATTATACGCAGCGGGAGTTGGGGTAAAACTCCAGGTATTTGTTTGGGCAGCATCAAAACCCTGATGTGCTATTACCTGTGCATTTGCTTGTACCAATGCCAGTAAAGCACCAACAACGAGTAACAATTTCTTCATACTATTTTCATTTTGCTGCAAAGAAATAGGTTGCACCACTATGAAAAATCGCTGTTTCAAAAACTTCACACAGACTTAGCTTGCAGACAATGATTTGTTTACAAGAACGTAACAATTTGTTTATACAAACAAAAGCAGCTTCCCGATTAAGAAAGCTGCTTAAGAAAACCAAACCAATATATCAAAAACACTACTACCTGTATCGTGCATTATGCTTTGCTCTGTGTATTGAGCGATTAGCATGATTTTGTTCGCGCTGTATCAGCTGTCTTTCGCGCGGGCTGATGCGGCCATCTGCCATTGCTACACGTTTTGTGTGCTGTATGTGGCGTTGCTGTGCATGCAGGCGCATGGCTTCATGCCTTGTTACTTTCCCTGTGCGCACGCCCTGATGAATGCGTGCCTTTTGCTGATGCTGACGTTTATTGACGTTATATGCGTGAGGATGAGCCTCAGTTACCATTGCGGTAAACATAGCACCAATCAGTACGGCTGCAAAAACTATCCTTTTCATAATTCTTTGTTTTTAATTGTTAGAACTAATAGATAGACTGCCTATTGAAAACAACGTTTAATCTGCAAATGTTAAATAAAACAGAAAGCTCCCCCTGGAAAGGGGGAGCTGTTACGCAATATGAAATATAACAAAAGAGACTAAGTATTAGTCAGGCTTTTTGCCATCAAGGAATGTGTTGATGGTTTGGATGCTTGCCTGAGAACCATTTTGCTGGTCGTTTACACCTACGCTATACCCGCTATAAAAAGTGTCTGAAGATGCAACGCCATTATCTATCTGCATGTTGCGGCGAACGTATGCAGGTACATTCTCTACATCGTCTGCGCTTTCATTTGTTTTGATGTTGAAGCTCATGCGGCGCAGGCGCTCTGCTCTTTCTTCCAGCGCACGCTTCTGTTCTTCAAAACGTCGCTTTTCTTCTATTTCTTCAGCTGTCAGCACGCGCTCTCCTACTTTCATTACAGGTGTTTCCTGTACAGGTGTTGGTGTTGGAGCAGGAGCTTCATTTTTTATTACCAGTTGTATGCTTTCTTCAGCAGGTTTAGCCGGCTCTTCTATTTTGCTAACCGGTATTTGCGGCACTTCAGGTGCAGCAGCTACAGGTGCAGGAGCAGGTGTTGCTTCCAGTGAGAAGATTTCTTTCTGTTCAGCTGCAGCAGTTGGGAAAGCAGGCTTTACATCTATTACTACATGCTTAGGAGTCTGCATTTCTACCAATGTTGGTGCCATCGCATCTACCTGTGGAGCAGGTGTTGGCACGGCAGCTACAGGAGCAGGTGCGGCAGGAGCTGACATACTCGCATTAGCATCGCCCAGTTGTACAACTATTTTCTCAGGTTGATTGCTTTTTTCAGGAATCTCAATATTCAGTTCATTGTGGTTGAACCCTGTAGCAATGATAGTAACCGCTATTTTATCGCCCAGATTAGGATCGTGACCCATACCAAGGATAACATCGCAATTATCACCTGCTTGCTGTTGTACATAAGCCTGTATTGCTTCTGCTTCGTCCATTGTATGCTCGTGCTCTCCTGCGCTTGATGTGATGTTCAACAATATCCATTTAGCACCACGGATATCGCTGTCATTCAGCAATGGAGAGTTCAGGGCTTGTTCTACAGCATGCAGTGCGCGGTTTTCGCCACCTACCTGTGCAGCACCAAGTATTGCAACACCACCGTTTTTCATTACAGTGCAAACGTCTGCAAAGTCAACGTTTATCTGTCCTGTAGATGTGATAACGTCTGTTATACATTTTGCAGCAGTTGCCAACACATCATCTGCTTTTGCAAATGCCTGCGTAAATGGAAGGTTGCCACATTGCTGGCGCAGTTTGTCGTTAGATATTATCAGGATAGTATCTACATGCTCGCGCATGCGGTCTATACCTTCCTGTGCTTGTTTCAGGCGTTTACGGCCTTCGTAAGTAAACGGAGTAGTAACGATACCAACCGTCAGGATGCCTAGGTCGCGACATATTTTAGCCACTACAGGCGCACCACCTGTACCTGTACCACCACCCATACCGGCAGTAATAAATGCCATACGGGTATTTACTTTCAATATTTTAGAGATATCCTCAATGCTTTCTTCGCTTGCCTGCTTGCCGATTTCGGGATTGGCACCGGCACCCAGACCTTGTGTAAGATGCGGCCCCAGCTGAATCTTATTAGCTACCGGGCTCAATGCCAGTGCCTGAGAGTCAGTGTTGCAGATTACAAAATCAACGCCTTCAATACCAAGGCTGTGCATGTAGTTAACAGCATTGCTGCCACCACCGCCTACACCTATCACTTTCAGGATAGATGATTGATTTTTGGGGATTTCGAAATGTATCATACGATTTTGCTTTTTGTTGGGTTAGTAATTCTTTTGTTATTTATATGTGGTTGTGAATTTGTTTTGGGGGTTATTCCATTTCCTGATCATCTACTTCTTCAAACAGTTTCATGAATTTGCCTTTAAAGCCGTCGAAGAGTTTTTTGAAGTTCTCACTGCGCTTCACATTCTTCCTTTGGTTTGTTTCGGCATCTTCGCCTTCTTCTGTTTCTACTGTGTCTTCTACTACTTTCAGATTTTCAGCAATTGCTTTCGCTTCTTCTGCACTGATGTGCATGATGTTGCCACCCTCGCCTACAAAACGCAGTCTGCCGTTTTCGTAGTCGTGGTACCCACGCAGTATCAGTCCTATACACGTAGAGTACATCGGGTTCATCATTGTTTCAGTATCGTTGCCTGAAAGGTGTTCGTTAGGGTAGCCGATGCGTGCACCCAAACCTGTTACATATTCTGTCAGTTGAATGATGTGCTTCAGTTGCGCACCACCACCTGTCAGTATTATGCCACCATACAGTTTTTTATCCAGTCCTATTTGTTTCAGGTGATACACAACATAGTCTAGTATCTCCTGCATACGCGCCTGAATGATATTTGCCAGGTTCTTTACAGAAATTTCTTTCGGCGGCAATCCACGCAAGCCCGGGATGGTTATGTATGCATTGGCATTTGCTTCATCTGCCAATGCGGTACCAAACTGTACTTTCATCTGCTCTGCTTGTGCACGCAATACGCCAAGGCCATTGCGTATATCGTTTGTGATGTTTACACCTGCGTATGGTATTACAGCAGTATGCTTCAACACACCATCATAAAACACAGCCATATCTGTAGTACCACCACCTATGTCTACGATGGCAACACCTGCTTCCAGATCTTCATCGTTCATTACTGCTGCTGCAGAAGCCAGTGGCTGCAATACAAGGTCTCTTGTATTCAGGTTTGCTTTGTCTACACAACGTTTGATGTTGCGTATTGCATTACGATCACCCGTAACGATATGGAAGTTCGCACCGATTTTTACACCACTCATACCCACCGGATCTATCACATTCGGTGTGCTGTCTACCATAAACTCCTGCGGCACGATGTCGATAATCTGGTCGCCCGCCGGTATATATGTTTTATACTGATCGCGAATCAGCAAATCAATGTCTTCTTTATTAATTTCTTCTTCTATGCGCGTACGAACACGGTCGCCGCGTGTTTGCAGACTCTTAATGTGCTGACCTGCAATACCCACATACACCTCTTTGATTTCGAGATTCGGGTTGGAGGACAGGCATTTTTCTATTGCCTGCTCTATAGAGCGGATACACTGCTCGATGTTCATCACCACACCATGGCTTACACCTTGCGATTCCGACTTACCAAAACCGAGTATTTCAAGTTTTCCATACTCGTTTTTACGACCCGCAATGGCTACCACTTTCGTAGTACCGATGTCGAGGCCGACAATGATGGGTTGTTCTTTTTTACTCATATTGCGTTGCGTTTATGCTGTTAGTTTTTTATTGCGTTACTGGTAGAGATACTTCGGTTTTTGTTCTTCTTTGTTTTGCTCTTTTGGTTTTTCTGTGGCTTTAGGTTTTGGTTTGTTCTGTGGTTTCTTTTGTTCAGGCTTCTTATCTACTTTCTTTATTGCTTTGGGTTCCGGTTTTTTTATCGGTTCCTGCTTTTTAGTTTCCTGTTTCTTCACCTGCGGCTGTGGTACAGGTTTTGGTTGCTGTACAACTGTCGGCTTAGGCGGTGCTGCCGCTACTGCTTGTTGCTGCACAGGCTGTGGTGTTATCGGTTTTGGTAACGGAGCTATCACTTTATTACTATCGCTACCTATTATACTCTTCACCCAGTTCATATTGCTCAGTGCCTTGTCAGTCGGTGCTTTCCACGGCAGCGCGGGTGATGCTACCACCTGTCCTTTATACCTTGCATCAAGCACTTCATATTTATCCCAACCAATACGTGTCATTACTTTTTTGTAGAATGCATACAGGTTTTCAAACTTCTCGTTAAGGTTCGCCGTATCGCCAATCAGTATTTTATGATTGCCTAATACAGGCACTAATTCAAACGCTCTATCGTCGTTCAGTATTATCTGCGACACCTGTGCATTCCAGAAGCTGTCTCGCTCTACCTGTCTTACTACTTTCACTATTTGTGCTTTCAGCGAATTGCCAAGACTGTCATCTTTCAGCACCGGTACATTTGTAACCACTGTTGTGTAGTGTATATACCTTTCGCTCAGCGGCATTGCTTTGTGTACGTTGTCCAGATAATAACTATTACCCGCTTGGTCAAAAATCCTTGCAACAGGCACACGCTGTGTCAGGTTTACATGCACTACTTTTTCATTATCTACAAACACCTGTGCATCTGCCACCCATGGGTTGGTTGCCACTATCTTCTCCATCTTGCCTATATCCAACCTACCTAGTGATATTTTCTTTACATCTATATCCTTATCGTTCAGCAGTTTTATTTTCACATCTGCTTTATCTACAAAACCAAACTGCTCGTTTTTTATATTGATGCTGAAGTCTTTGATACGCTTCGCATCCTGCTTGCGTGCTGCGCTTGTCATCGCTGCAATACATGCACCTGTTACCAGCACGGTAACCAGTGTCTGCATTATTTTACGAATCGATATTTTGCGCTTCTCGCTCATTATTTATTTTCCAGTATCTCTTTTATCGGGTTCACCAGTTTATCTATATCGCCCGCACCTGCTGTTATAAACAAATCAAGCGGCGCAGCTTTTACGTAGTCTATCAAACCTTCTTTGCTAAGGATTGTGTTATTCGGATTGCCCATTCTGTCTGCTATCATTTGCGATGTAACACCATCTATCGGCAATTCGCGTGCAGGATATATATCCAGCAGTATCACCTCATCCGCCATGCTCAGGCTTTCTGCAAAACCATCTGCAAAGTCGCGCGTGCGGCTGAACAGGTGCGGCTGAAATGCTACTACACATTTACGTCCTGCAAACAAACGCTTTGCACTTTTTATCAAAGCAGCCAGCTCTTCAGGGTGATGCGCATAGTCATCTACATACACCACTTTATCATTCTTCACTACATATTCAAACCTGCGTTTGATGCCTTTGAAACCTGCCAGTGCATCTTTCACCAAGCCTGCTTCTATTCCCAGTTGTTGTGTTACGGTAATAGCAGCAATTGAATTTTCTACATTGTGCATACCTCCTATAGGCAGGTGTACACCATTCACTATCCAGCCCTTACCTATCACATCAAAAATGTAACCACCATCTTTCTGTACTATGTTCGCACCATACACATCAGCCGCATCGTTCTGCAGGCTGTAGGTGATGATGTTTGATGCCTGTAAATCTTTTGCCCTGTGCAGTCCGTGTTTTGCTATCAGCGTACCGCCGGGTTTTATGTTTTTGGTATACTGTATAAATGCAGCCTCCACTTCTTCGGCAGTACCATATATATCCAAGTGGTCAGCATCCATAGCAGTCAACACAGCTATATCGGGAAAGAGTTTCAGGAAGCTCCTGTCATACTCATCTGCTTCTATCACGGCTGTTGCGTTATCGCTGCTCCAGTAGTTGCTGTTATAGTTTACAGATATACCACCCAGAAAGGCATTACAACCGTAGCCTGTTTCACGCAGCAAGTAAGCTATCATGGTAGAGATAGTTGTTTTACCATGCGTACCTGCAACTGTTACTGAGAACAATGCCTCTGTTATCCATTGCAATACATCGCTGCGTTTGTACACTGCATAGCCATTATCTCGATACCAATTGAGCTCTGCATGGTCTTTAGGTATGGCAGGCGTATATACTACCAGTTCTGTTTCTTTATCCAGCAGGTTGATGTCATCAGTATAATGAACACCCATACCCTCTGCTACCAGTTGTTTAGTCAGCGCAGTTTCTGTACGGTCATAGCCATTCACCACAGTACCCTGGCTGCGGAAGAAGCGCGCAAGCGCGCTCATACCGATACCACCGATACCTACGAAATAAACCCGTTTTAATGCTCTTACATTCATTGCGCTATCGCTAATACTTTTTCAGCTATTCTTTTATCTGCATCTTTTATGGCAAGCACTTTCAGTGCCTTTACCATTATCTCCTGCATCGATGCATCCTGCAGCAGCATTTTCAATTTCTTTACCAATTCTGTTTTCGCATCACTGTCTTTCACCATCATGGCGGCATTGTGTTCTACCAATGCCATTGCATTACTTGTCTGATGGTCTTCTGCAGCAAACGGATACGGTACGAATATTACAGGCTTTGCCACGATGCAGAGTTCTGCTATTGCCAACGCGCCTGCTCTCGATACCACTACATCTGCCGCTGCGTATGCATAGTCCATCTCACGTATGAAGTCGAACACTTTTACTTTATCACCAAATGCAGCAGCTCTTTGTCTTGCCTGCTCGTAATAAGGCTTACCTGTCTGCCACACTATCTGCACATCCTGTTGCAGTATTTCTTCAAGGTTTGCATCTATCGCTTCGTTGATAGATTTTGCACCGAGGCTTCCGCCAACTACCAGTATTGTTTTCCTGAAGTTGTTCATACCCAACCATGCCTGCCCTTCTGCCCTGTCCAGCGTTGATTGTGATATCTTGCTACGTACAGGATTGCCTGTCAGTATCAACCTATCTGCAGGGAAGAATTTATCCATCTTCTCATAAGCCACGCACACTGCTTTAGCTTTTCTGCTCAATATTTTATTGCTCTTACCTGCGTAAGAATTTTGTTCCTGTATCAATGTAGGTATACCCATACCTTGTGCTGCATTCAGTACCGGGAAGCTGGCATAACCACCAACACCCACCACTGCATGCGGCTTAAAATCTTTCAGTATGCTGCGTGCATGCAAAGCACTCTTCAGCATTTTATAAGGCAGCAACAGGTTCTTCAACATATTACTCCTGTTGAAGCCTACGATATCCAGTCCAACTATTTTAAAACCTTCCTGTGGCACTTTCTCCATTTCCATCTTGCCTTGCGCACCTACAAACAGCAGTTCTGTGCCCGGTTGCAATTGCTGCAACGCATGGCCTATGGCTACAGCCGGGAATATATGCCCGCCAGTACCACCACCTGCTATTATGATGCGTTTGTTGCTCATCTTATGCTACCGCAGCTTTTGGAGTTTTAACTTTAGTTTCTTCGTTTATTTTTTTCTTTCCTTCGTTTTCATCTACATACCTGCTCACACTCAGTACCACACCTATTGCAATACTGGTGAACCAGATAGACGAACCACCCATACTAATCAGTGGCAATGTCAGACCGGTTACAGGTACCAGATGTACATTCACCGCCATGTTCAGCATTGCCTGAAACACAAGCGTAATGCTAAGCCCTACTGCAAGGAATGCACCGAATGCATAAGGGCATCGCCTGAATATTTGTATGCTCCTCCATAGGAACAGCAGGTACAGTATCACAACAAATGCACCACCTACCAGTCCGTATTCTTCAACTACTATAGAGTAGATGAAATCTGAATAAGGGTGTGGCAGAAAATTGCGTTGCAGGCTCTTGCCCGGCCCACGACCTGTAAGACCTCCGTTTGCGATAGCAATCTTTGCCTGCTGCACCTGGAAAACGTCTTCTTTTTTCTTTCCGTCTTTGCCTTCGCTGCTGCCTGCAAAGTCTTTAATGCGTTGCTCCCATGTAGCAGCACGACCAAAGCCTGTAGCTTTTGAAACAAAGAACAATCCTACCACGCCTATCACACCGGCAACTGCCAGCATCATGATGTGTTTTACCTGTACCCTGCCAATGAAGAACAGTATGCAACATGTAAAACCAAGCATCAGCGCAGTAGATAGATTGGCAGGAGCAATAAGCGCACACGTTACCAGTACCGGTATCAGCGCAGGCATAAAGCCTTTCTTCCAATCTTTAATTACATTCTGTTTGATACTCAGTATCCTTGCCAGGAACATGAACAAAGCCAGCTTTGCAAGGTCTGATGTCTGGAATGTAAGGTTTATAACGGGGAGCTTTATCCAACGAGAACCCTCATTGAGCGTAGCCCCGAAAAACAATGTATAAATGAGTAACGGCAAACTTAAGAGGTACAACATGATAGCTATACGAGCGAACTTTGTATAGTTTACCAAATGCACACCATATATTATCACCAAACCCAGCGCCAGCACCATCAGGTGTTTCATCAGGAAGTAGCTCGGGTTTTTAGACATACGAAAAGCAAGCGAACCTGTTGAGCTGTACACAGCGAGCAGGCTTATGAAAGATAGTACGATGACTACCCCCCATATTACTTTGTCCCCTTTGGTACGATTCAACAATTTGTTCATTGCCATTGCTTTTCCTCTTTATTAATTACAGTTCTTTCACAGCATCTTTAAACTGACGGCCACGGTCTTCGTAGTTCTTAAACAGATCGAAGCTGGCACATGCAGGCGATAACAATACGGCATCACCTTTGTCGGCAAATGCATAAGCCGCTTTTACGGCATCTTTTGCACTTTGTGTATCCGCGATGTTTTCAACCACACCATCAAAAGCATCGTGAATTGGTTTATTGTCTATACCCATACAAACAATGGCCTTCACTTTTTCCTTAACGAGGTCCATTATCTCGTTATAGTCATTGCCCTTGTCCTGGCCACCAAGTATCAGTATAGTAGGTTGCTTCATGCTTTCCAGTGCAAACCATACAGAGTTTACATTGGTAGCCTTGCTGTCGTTGATAAAGTCAACACCGCGCACGGTGGCAACATATTCAAGACGGTGTTCCAATCCTTCGAACGATGTGAAGCTCTCTCTGATTTTTTCTTTGCGAATACCCGCAATACGAGCCGAAATGCCTGCTGCCATGCTGTTATATTGATTGTGCCTGCCTTTTAGAGAAAGATCATGTATAGACATGTTCATATCCTCACCGTTGTAGTTGATGTTCATGTGTTCGTTTTGAATGGATCCTCCCTCGTTCGGTTGTTGTTGTTCGCTCATCGTAAAATAGATTGTGTGTGAATTAATGGAATGGTTGGCGAGATGATCTGTAATTACTTTATCATCAAGGTTAGTAATGAAAAAATCTTTGTTTGTCTGGTTTTCGGTGATGCGGAATTTAGAACGTATATAGTTGTCGAATTTGTAATCATATCTGTCAAGGTGGTCGGGTGTTATGTTCAGCAGTATCGCTATATCGGGACGAAACTGATGTATATCATCCAACTGAAAACTGCTTACTTCTATCACATACCATGCAGCAGGCTTTTCTGATATCTGCCTTGCAAAGCTGTAACCGATATTGCCTACCAGTGCAGCATCGTAGCCTGCTTCTTTCAGCAAGTGGTATGTCAGTTTTGTTGTCGTGCTCTTACCATTACTACCTGTGATGGCTATTATTTTGCTATCACCTTTGTAGCGGTAACCAAACTCTATCTCGCTGCACACTTCTATGCCAGCCTCGCGTATTGCTTTTACTACAGGTGCTTTGTCAGGTATACCCGGGCTCTTCACTACACAGTCAGCATTCAGGATTTTGTCGATGCTGTGAGTGCCTTCTTCGTACATTATACCCGCTTCTGCAAGTGTTGTTTTGTACTCGTCTTTTACTTTACCACCATCTGTAACAAAAACATCCCATCCTTGCTGTTTACCCAGCAAAGCAGCACCTACACCGCTTTCAGCAGCGCCCAGTATCACCAGTCGTTTTTGTTGTCCGTTACTCACTATCTCATTTTTAATGTTACAATACTCAATACAGCCAGCAGTATGCCTATAATCAGAAACCTTGTTACAATTTTACTTTCGTGGTAGCCTTTCTTCTGATAGTGGTGGTGCAGTGGCGACATCAGGAATATCCTGCGGCCCTCGCCATATTTCTTCTTTGTGTGTTTGAAGTATGCCACCTGTATCATTACAGAAAGATTCTCTACCAGAAAGATGCCACAGATAATTGGTATCAGCAATTCCTTCCTAACGATGATGGCCAGCGAAGCGATGATACCACCCAATGCAAGACTACCCGTATCGCCCATAAACACCTGCGCAGGATATGCATTGTACCAGAGGAAGCCCACACACGCACCTACGAACGCACCAATGAATATGGACAGCTCGCCGAGGTTTGGTATGTGCATGATATTGAGGTAGCCTGCAAATACATAGTTGCCCGATACATAAGCAAACACACCGAGGCATATACCTATAATAGCCGACACACCTGTTGCAAGGCCGTCTATACCATCCGTTATATTAGCACCGTTTGATACTGCCGTGATGATGAAGATGACGAACAGTACATATATAATAGGTGTCGCTGTCTTCACGGCACCTTCACCAAAAACCTTTGCAATGCCTGCGTAGTTAAACTCGTGGCTTTTTACAAATGGTATGGTCGTTGTTACACTTTTTACTGTTGCATACTGATGCTCTACACCATTCTGATCTTTGCGCATATAGGTACTACCTATTTGCTTTTCAGATGCATTGCATACAATTGGTGCATTTTCTTTTACCTCGCGTGTTACTACTACATGGTCGTTATAATACAGTGTCAGCCCAACAATAGCACCAAGACCTACCTGACCCATTATCTTGAATCTGCCTGCAAGGCCTTCTTTATTCTTTTTGAATACTTTGATATAGTCATCCAGAAAACCAACCAAGCCCAGCCACACAGTACTCATTATCATTAGTATGATGTACACATTCTCTACACGTGCAAACAACAGTGTAGGTATCAGTATAGCCGCAATGATGATGATACCACCCATAGTAGGTGTACCTTTTTTCTGGTTCTCTCCTGCCAGTCCCAAATCGCGTACTGTTTCGCCAATTTGTTTGCGTTGCAGGTAGTTAATCAGGTTTTTGCCCAGCACCGTGGTTATCACCAGCGAAAGTATGATAGCCATAGCTGCACGGAAGGTGATGTAATAAAACATCCCGGCTCCAAACATGCCAAAGTGCTCGCGCAGATATGTAAACAAATAGTACAGCATCAGCTATCAGTTGGTTAGTCTCTTTTATTTTTCAAGTGTTGCAAACATTTCTTTCAATACTTCTCTGTCATCAAAAGGATGTTTGACACCTTTTATTTCCTGGTATGTTTCATGTCCTTTTCCTGCCACCAGCACTATGTCTCCCGGCTGCGCCAGTGCCACTGCTGTTTTTATAGCTTCTTTCCTGTCTGTTATTCTTAATGACTTTCTTTTTTGTACGCCTGTCAATCCCGATTCCATTTCGTTCAGTATCGCTTCGGGGTCTTCGCTTCGCGGATTGTCCGATGTCAGTATGGCCCTGTCGCTATGCTCGCATGCTACCTCTGCCATTACAGGGCGCTTTGCACTGTCCCTGTCACCACCGCAGCCAACAACTGTTATCAACTGTTGTCCTTTGGTACGCAATTGATTTACTGTTGCCAGTACGTTTATTAGCGCATCGGGTGTGTGTGCATAGTCTACTATACCCAGTATGCTGTCTTTGTCAGACATCTGCGTTTCGAACCTGCCCGGCGCACCATGCAGATTGCTGAGTATAGATAGCACCTGCATTTTATCTTCGCCCAGCAGCACGGCAATACCATATACTGCCAGCAGATTGTATGCATTGAATGTGCCTATCATCCTGAAGTGTGCTTCGGTACCATCTACCGTCATCACCAAACCTGTCAGGTTGTTTTCCAGCACTTTTCCTTTGAAGGATACAGGTGCCTTCAGGCTGTATGCATGTTTGTCTGCTTTTGTGTTTTGCAGCATCACCATACCACGCTTGTCATCTGCGTTTGTCAGTGCAAATGCCGTTTCAGGCAGGTAGTCGAACAGTTGCTTTTTAACACGTATATACTCGTCGAATGTTTTGTGATAGTCAAGATGGTCGTGTGTGATGTTGGTGAACGCTGCACCTGCAAAACGCAGTCCCGCTATACGTTGCTGATGTATAGCATGAGAGCTCACTTCCATAAACACATATTCACATCCTGCATCTGCCATGCGCCCCAGCAGCGATTGTACAGATATTGCGTCGGGCGTAGTATGTGTTGCTATCTCTACTACTTCATCTATATGATTCTGCACAGTAGATATCAACCCAACTTTATAGCCCAGTGCTTTGAACAATTGATAGAGAAGCGTAGTAGTAGTGGTCTTGCCATTGGTACCTGTTACGCCTACCACCTTCATCCTTGCAGAAGGATTGCCGTAGAAAGCATCTGCCATTACGCCTGCTGCATACGCACTGTCTTTTACCTGCACATACACAACACCATCTGCTGTTGTTGCAGGCATATCTTCGCACACTATCACCGCTGCACCCAATGCTATTGCCTTGTCTATAAACTGATGTCCATCAACCGTAGTACCACGTACTGCAATAAACACAGTACATGCCTGCACTTTGCGAGAGTCTATGCTCAGGGCACTTACTTCTACAGAAGTATCGCCCGCTATGCGCAGTGGTGTTATACCTGTTAATATGTCTTTCAGCAATATCATTTAGCTAAGCTGCAGTTCTATTGTTTGTCCTTTATTAATTTTTGTACCCGGTGCCAGCGACTGATAAGCAACCTTACCCCTGCCACGCACCACTACTTTCATACCTTGTTTTTCCAGCAAGAACACCGCATCTTTCAAACCCATACCACTCACATTCGGCACTTGTCCTGCAAATACTTTTGTTGTCTGCACCAGTTCTTTCTTCACGGTATCTGTCGCTACACTGATGATGTAGTTACCTGCAACCGATGGTGCTTTGCGTCCCATGCGGCGCATCAGTACATCGTAACTGGCAGCAGGTGCACTGTTTGCCACCAGGCGCTTATCGCTTTTCTGCGCAATGCTATCCAGCGGACCTATCCAACCTTTGCTGCTTGCAAATACTTTATCTGCAATCATCCTGAATACAGGCGCAGCTATCACACCACCGTAGTATGCACCCGAACCTTTGTTGGTACGTATCACTACTGCTATGGTATATTTTGGTTTATCTGTAGGGAAATAACCTACAAATGAACCCTGATACACACCATCACTGTATTTGATGCCTTTATCAGCAACCTGTGCAGTACCTGTTTTACCTGCTATGCCATAGAACGGACTGCGGATGTGTTTGGCAGTACCTGTCAGCACCACTTCTTTCATACAATCCTGCAACTGGCGGATGGTTGAAGTATCTGCCACTGCTTCTTCCAGTACTTTCGGTTCGTATTTTTTTATCGTCTTACCGTATTCACGTATCTCGCTTATCAGGTAAGGGCGCATCAGCTTACCACCATTTGCCACAGCATTGTACACCATACAAGTGTGCAGTGGTGTTATCTGTATTTCGTAACCGTAAGCCATCCATGGCAGTGTGGTTGCACTCCAGTCGCTTTGTCCTGGTTTCTTCACACGCGGTGCACGTTCACCACTCAGGTCTATACCTGTTTTTCTGTCCAGATGCAGGTCGTGCAGATGGTCCAGATATTTTTTCGGATTCGATTGGTAATGTTTATAACCAAGCACTGCCATCGCAACGTTTGATGATTGTGCGAAAGCATTTTTAATACTCAGTTCTCGCAAACCAAGATGCGAATCTTTCAGCGTCAGATTTCCAAAATGCGCAATACCGCCCTGACAGTCTATTGGCTGATTGATGTTGATATACTTGTCTTTCAACAAAGCCATCAGCGTCATCAGCTTGAAGGTTGAACCCGGCTCTGTAGGAGACATGGCATAGTTAAAATCTTCCCAGTAAGTACCATCCTGTTGCTGACCAAGATTTACCAATGCACGTATTTTACCTGTCTGTGCTTCCATCACAATGCAGGTACCATATTTACACTTGTACTGTTCCAACACACTCTTCAGCGCATGCTCTGCCACTTCCTGTATACCTATATCCAGTGTGGTAACAATATCCTGTCCGTTTTTAGGCTCTACCTCACTGCCTTCTACGGGCATCCATACACCACCTGTTTCTTTACGCTCTACACGTGTGCCATTATCACCTTTCAGCACTGTATCGTAGGTGCGCTCCATACCTACTGTTTGGCTGTTCTCTCTCCACAAGCCTATGGTACGGAATGCCAGCATGCCATACGGATTGATGCGTTTGATTTGCGGGTCTTCTATAAAACCACCACGCCTTTTGCCTTTATTAAATATCGGCAGGCTGCGCAGTGCCTGATAATCATAGTAAGGCAAATTCCTCTTCAGCAACCAGTAGCGCGATTGCTTTTTGAAACCTTCCGTAAGCATTGCCTTGTACTTAGCAGCAGGTGCATCTTTAAACAATGCTGCCATGCACAGCGCCAGTGTATCTGCATAACGCTTAAACGTATCGGGCTTGATGACAGAGAAATCTATATGCACATCAAACTGCGGAATGGTAGAACACAACAAAGCTCCCTGCTCGGTGTAGATGTTTCCACGCTCTGCAGGCAGTGTAGTAGTACGTGTGTGCATCTCCTTCGCCAGCTTGCGCAGCTCCGGCCCTTCATTTACCTGTATATAGGCAACCTTCAGTATGATGGCCAACCCAAACAGACAAATGCATGTGAATGCCACATACACCCTGAACCTTATGTCTTGTTTTACTGTCAATTTCCCCTTTACGGTTTGTATATAGTACTGTCAACAACTATACTGTATGCGGGCAGCGACATGGGCTTCATACCCAACGACGATGCACGTTTTATCACTTCACTCTCCATCTTCACATACATGAGCTTGCTGCTCACGTCCATATATTTCCAGCGTAGTTCTTTCAATACTTTGTTTTCCTTGTTCAGCTCGCGTTGCATATCTACTGCACGTTGAGAGTTGTTGATGTACAACACCGCCAGCAATGCCACAAAAGCAAGGAAGGGGATATTATTAACGATAGCTTTGTAAGACAGTTTATCCACCAGCGTTTTCCAATCGCTTCGCACACGTTGTGCAGGTTGTTGTTCCTGCTCTGTTACATTGTGTGTGTTCTGGGTGCTCATGCTATCTTTTCTGCTATCCTTAAACGGGCGCTTCGTGCCCTTGAATTGTTTTTAATTTCTTCTTCCGTAGGTTCTACGGCTTTGTTATTTATAAGCCTCAGCGGTGCTTTGTGCAGCGTGCGGCCAAATACATCTTTCTCTGCTTCTTCCCACGTTCCGTTCTTCATATACTGCTTCACCAGCCTGTCTTCCAGCGAATGGAAGGTGATAATACTCAGCCTGCCTTCGGGCTTCAGGCATTGTGCCGATTGCATCAGCAAATCTTTCAGCGCACCCATCTCATCATTCACCTCTATCCGCAGCGCCTGAAAAACCTGTGCCAGATACCTGTTGGGATTCCCCTTCATTATCGGCGCCAGCATACCCTTCAGTGCATCTATACTATTCAACACTACAGTAGCTCTCTTATCCACTATATGTTTTGCCAGCTGTTTAGAGTTGCGCACCTCTCCGTATTGTTCAAAGAGTTTGTGCAACTGCTGCTCGCTGTATGTCTTCAGCACATTGGCTGCGGTTTGCTCTGCCCGTTTATCCATCCGCATATCCAGCGGACCATCGAAGCGAATAGAGAAACCACGCTCTGCTGTATCAAACTGAAAAGAACTTACACCCAAATCGGCCAGTATACCATCTACCTCTCTGTATCCGTGCAGCCTCAAAAACTTGCTCAGGTAGCGAAAATTTTCCGTAACAGGTATCAGCCTGTCGTCATCGGGTTTGTTGCGCCACGCATCTGCGTCCTGGTCAAAAGCTATCAGCCTTCCGTTTTCGCCCAGCCTGCTCAGTATCTCTCTGCTATGGCCACCGCCACCAAAAGTGGCATCTACATACACACCATCGCTTTTTATATTCAGGCCATCAACTGTTTCCTTCAAAAGGACCGTTGTGTGGTAAAAAGTGGAGCCCTCCATCCTTACAGATTTTCAAACGGGTTCACAAAACCACTGCCTGCCACCTCTGCAGCCAGGTCGCTAAAGCCTGCCGCATGCTGGCGTATGTACGCGTAATACGTATCTTTATCCCACAGCTCAATTTTATTGCCCTGTGCAGAGAATATCATGTCTTTCTTAATGGAAGCGTATTCCTGCAATGGCTTTGGCAACAATATGCGACCAGCACTGTCCACATCCACGAAGTTAGCGCCGTTCATAAACAGGCGCTTGAACTCACGCACTTTAGGATTGAAGTCGTTGAGCTTGTTTACTTTTTCTGCCAGTACATTCCAGCTATCTACCGTAAACATCGAAAGGCAGTTTTCAAACCCACGGTTAATAACGAAGCGTGCAGCGCCATCTTCAGGCAACTGCTTGCGGAAGCCTGCAGGCAGCAAAAAGCGGCCTTTGGCATCTACAGCAACTTCATATTCTCCGAGAAAGCTTGTCATTGACGATTTTGGGATATTTCTACCTTTTCTACCACAAAACAACACTTTTTCCCACACATTTAGGGAATTTGGAGAGTCCATATTTTTCCACAAGGAGCGATATGGCTAAACCCCTTTACAGCAAAGGTTTTCAGGCCATTTTTCACGCTATGTTCATAAACCCATGTGCATATCCTGTGGATAATTGTGGATAACCTGTGAAATGACTGTAAAACCCTGATTTAACAGAGTTTTATACCATATATATGGGAAAGCAACTCGGTTTCTTTATTTTTGCCATCCTCATGCAAAGACGCCATAGTTATATCCTCTTCATGATGCTCAGCATCAGCCTGTTATTCGGCTGCAGCGGCTACGAGCGTGCCCTGAAGAGCAAAGACGTAAACTATAAACTGAAGAAAGCCAACGAGTTCTACGACCGTAAGAAGTGGCAGCAAGCCAACGGCCTGTACGAAAGCCTGGTGCCGGTAATGAAGAACACCCGCAACTACGAGCCCATGTACTACCGCTACGCATACAGCTTTTATAATATGAAAGACTATCTGTCGGCGTCTTACCACTTCAAAAACTACCTTGAATTCTTCCCTACCAGCAAGGATGCCGACGAGATAGAGTTTCTCTATGGCTATTGCCTGTACAAAATGTCGCCAAAGCCATCGCTGGAGCAGCAAAGCACCGAGCGTGCCATGGATGCACTGCAAACCTTCATCAACGCGCACCCGGAGAGCCCACGTGCGGCTGAAGCCAACAAATACATAGACGAATGCCGCCTGAAGCTGGAAATAAAAGAGGCCGATGCTGCCAAACTATACTATAATATAGGCCAGTACAGGGCTGCCAGCGTTACCTACAAGCAGCTGATGCGCAACTTCCCCGAATCGAAGAACAGCGACCTGTACCAGTATATGATTGTAAAATCGTGGTTTAAGTTTGCGGGAGAGAGTGTGAAGGAGAAACAAGAGGAGCGCTACGCCAACGCCATCAACGCATACAGAGAATTAGTTGACGGTTATCCAAATTCTAAGTATCTTCGCGACGCTGAGGAATATTATACCAAGGCAGATAACATTGTAAAACAGTTACGCAATGAGCTTAAATAGAAAAGCATTAGCAGCAGTGAACCCGCTGGTTGAAACCCGCGACGTTGTTGCTATCAAAAACAAAACAGGAAATCTGTACGAATCTATCGTGGTAATGAGCCGCCGTGCAAACCAGATTGCTGTTACTATGAAGGAAGAACTGCACCGCAAGCTGGATGAATTCAGCAGCCATGCAGACAACCTGGAAGAAATACACGAAAACAAAGAGCAAATCGAAATATCTCGCATATACGAACGCATGGCAAACCCTGCCCTGCAATCTACAAGCGAGTTCTTCGAAGACAAAATCTACCACCGCAAAAAAGGCCAATAAGCTTTTTCGGACTACGGTTTTAATAACACTGAAAAGCTATCCCCACAAAGGATGGCTTTTTACGTTAAACCAACTAATGCCTTTCTGACAATGCCTGCTCATTACAAACACCTCTTCTTCGACCTCGACCACACCCTGTGGGATTTTGACGCCAACTCGGCGCACACCCTGCTGCAGGTGTACGAAGAATGCAGGCTCGAAGACCTCGGCATTACAGACTACGAGGCATTTGCCACATCCTACAACGAGCACAACGAGCGCCTCTGGGCACGCTTTCGCAACGGTTTCCTGAAGCGCGACGAACTGCGCTGGAAACGCTTTGCCCTCACCCTGCTCGATTTTAAGATAGGAGACCCGCACCTGGCACACGAACTGAGCAGTGCGTATCTGGAGATACTGCCCAATCAACGCCGCCTGACACCATACGCTACCGAAGTGCTGGAGCATTGCAAAGCGCAAGGCTACACCATGCACCTCATCACCAACGGGTTTGAAAGCACCCAACGACAGAAACTACAGATAAGCGGCATCAGCCACTACTTCACCCACCTCATCACCAGCGAGATGAGCAACAGCATGAAACCACAGGCTGCCATCTTCAACTTCGCCCTGCAAACAGCAGATGCCAAAGCCGAGGAAAGCATTATGATAGGCGACGCGTTGGAGATAGACATACTCGGTGCCTTCTACGCAGGTATAGACCAGGTGTACTACAACCCCGCACGCACACCACACCGCCACAAGCCAACATACGAGATAGCCAGCCTCGACGAGCTGATGAACATCTTTTAGGCCACCCCCCGCAGCCTGCCAATAAAACACCCGGATACAGATTATTTGATATTAATCTCCTTTACCACCTGCTCTGCAAAATACTCATTGATAGTAGCCATTAGCTGAGGCTTGGCCAGCAGCAGTTCCTGCTTCAGTGCAGCAACATCGGTGTAGATAGTCAGTATACCACCACTCAGGTACAGGTTGCGTGTATACTTGGCAATTGTCTTGCCTGCAATCTGTTCCCACTCCTCGCGCATGCGCAGCTCGTGCGCCTTCGGAGCCCAGCCACTCTTTTCCATCAGCAGCTTCAATGCCTCGCCGATACTATACTGACCCATAGCCCCCAAAGTTAAACCTTTCCCCCGTTATTGGCATATTAAAGACTACCTTCACCGCAGAGATAGGTGTTCTATGTCATTAAAAACAATTGAAGATGCAGGAGATTTTGAAGAATTGGAATAAAATGAAAGGCCACCTGAAGCGCGCATATCCCGTGCTGAACAACAACGACGTAACACAACGCACCGGCAAAGACACCGAAATGCTCCAGATAATAATGGACAAAACAGGACTGACCGAAGCCGAGCTACAAGCATTTTTGCAAAAAGTACAGGAGCAGTAAACCACTGCCCTGTGCTACTTGCACACCCCCGCACAACAATCTGATAAGCTGCCCGAAAGGTAGCTTTTCTTTTTTTGCAGCAACCCTCACCACCCGCATCATTGCCACTACACCCGCGTCATTGCGAGGAGGTACGACGAAGCAACCTCGCGAAATAAGTGTTTTCTTTTTTGCAGCAACCGCCTGTGCTACTATTGGGCATCCGTTGCGTCGCACTCTTGTACGCCATCAACCCTACTCACCATACGCGTCATTGCGAGGAACGAAGCAATCTAGTCAGAACACTTATCACTCTCCGCGAGCCTTTACTTTCTTTTGCGGAAAAGAAAGTAACAAAGAAAGCCGCCGACTTTAAAAACTGCCTTAAAGTCGGGTGGTGCCTTGATGGTGCTGCACCTCGACTGTGCTGCCGGGCTGTGGAACGCTGCTCGCTCCCTCTTTATGAGTCATTGCGAGGAACGAAGCAATCTCACGATAACACGGGTTACTCACTGCGAGCCTTTGCGTCTTAGCGACTTTGCGGTTAAACACACTCAGCCCCATCCGTTCCGTCATCCCGACGACAGGAGGGATCTCCTGAGCATTTGTACGGTGGGTGAGGGATAGTTTACAGGTTTTCACATTTGTTGATAGTTTTTGATAGTGTTTGCACAGTTTTGAAAACGGAACATTTTATGGGTATTGAAAACCAATAGTTTGTGTTGCAGGATAGTTACAAATGGTTACGTTTTTGTTGCAGTTTGTATGCTTTGTGGGTTGGTTTGTTGCCGGGTTGTAACCAATTGCTGATGGGCGAAACAGTTTGCACTGTGTGGATTGCGGGTGCATAGGACTATAAATTAACCATAACAAATATACGCTAATTATTTGTTATAATAAAACATAACCTGTACAGACAGAGGAATTTAATAATTATTAATGACAAAAAAACTAGTGTTTTTCACAGTTGACAATTAATTTTTAATACAATACGTTTGCAATATGAAATTTTTAAGATATCCAGGCGGAAAAGGAAAATTCCTAAATTATCTCATCAAATACCTACCTGCTGCTAATGATATCAAAGGTCAATATATTGAACCGTTTGTGGGTGGAGGTTCTGTCTTCTTACACTTAAAACCAGAAAACGCCATAATATCAGACCTTAACAATGAACTAATTACTTTATATAAAGGCATAAAATTATACCCACATAAAGTATGGGAATGCTTTGAGAAGTTTCCTTCTGGCAAGAAAGGATATTATACTGTAAGAGAATTGGATGTTAGCTCTAACCCGCTATATTATCGTGCTGCAAGGACATTATACCTAAATAGAACTTGTTTTAAAGGAATGTGGAGGCATAATACCGATGGACAATTTAATGTAGGGTATGGAGGAGAAGAGAGGCGATGGGTTATAACTCATGAAAATATTATTGAACTATCTAAAATTTTAAAACGAGCAGAGATATTAAATTCAGATTATTCAAATGTTATTTCAGGTGTATCTAAAAATGATTTTTTATTCTTAGACCCACCGTATAAACCAGGTGAGAAAGATTTAATAGAAGCGCATTATATTAATGGGAAATTCTCATTTGAAGAACAGCAGCGTCTAGCAGATACCTTACTATCACTCCCTAAGAAAAAAAATGTTAAATGGGCTATAACCAATTCAAGCCATAAAGATATCATTAAGCTGTATAAAAACTATACAATACGAAGAATACCAACAGGAACAGGAACAAGACCTGGGATACTCACAACTAATTCAAAGGAAGTACTAATCACTAACTATTAACTATGAATGATTTTTTTGACTCCGCCGCAAATCAGCTTCATCCATTACGCGTATTATCTGAATTTCTAGACAACGAAAAACGATATAGTGATGCTAGACAATATACAGAAATGCGATTTGTTGGCTATGTTTTGGATATCGGATATGATGAAGTTACAATTATAACAAGTGATGCATATAAAGTTGCTGTTGGTGGAGTACCTAGAAACTCTTTATTGATTATGGTACCAGATCATTTTCAACAAGGAAATCTAAAAATACCTTTACACTTTACAGTATTGCGTGTCTTGGATGGCGCTCCTACCCCTTTAAGTAAAGAAGTTCAACAAACATATTTTGAACTACAGAAAAAATCAATGCCTGAATTAGATATTTTCACCCAAAGTGAGTTACAATGGGGCGCACTTAGAACTCAAGTATTAGGCATGTTTTATTCTAATCCTGATAAAAATAATACAATAGAGTTTTCAGGAGATTTAAACAATTATGTGAGTGCCCATAAGTATATGATTTACTCTCCTGATACTAATTTGCTTGATTTAATAAATAACTCAGTTGTACCCATTGAAAACCGCTTCAACATTGGCAAACTTCGACTAACTGAATGTAGATTACCACTCCCTGGAAAAACGTTACCGAATGTGAACATTATGCTATCGACTTCAGATTTCATGGGAACTAGAACTGCGATGTTTGGGAAAACAAGACTAGGTAAGAGCAACGTAGTAAAACTAATTGTCCAAAGTTTAATTGAAACAACTAATGACTCTAAACAGGTAGGGCAATTGATTTTCGACATCAATGGCGAATACGCTAATGACAATCCACAAGACGGTGAAAGCTCAATAGCAAGTGCGTATAGTGATAGATGTGAAATTTATGCTCTAACTAAAAAAACTGGGACCACTTCAAAAGAGTTAAAAATAAATTTTTACGAAAACCCAAAAGAATCACATAAAATAATTAGAACTCTACTAAGAGATACTGGGCGAGCATCAATATATATTGAGCGTTTCTTATCCGTTGATATACCTAGTTTGGAAAAATTAAATGAATTAGACCCTGGTGAAAAGAAAAGAGCTATAAGAAAGATTTTTATATACTGGTCAATATTAAACAAAGCAGGATTTCAAGCTAATGAGACAAAACTTAAAGGTCTGATTCCTTTTAGCTCTGTGATGTTTAACAAGGAGGCTATGAAACAGATTTTTGGCGACGATGAAAAAAAATGGCCAGTTGTAAGTAATCTAGATGAGTGTCAGTCTTTATTTGAAAAAGCCATTAATACGAATAGGGCTACCACGCTTCCTAGTTCAACAAAAGGCAAAAATTTATTCGATGCGGATGATGAAGCTTTATTAAATTTTTTATTGCCTGCTTCAACAACCAGCACAGGTCCTGGGATATTACAACCTATACGAAAGTATCACAGTAATACAGCATCAAACTTTATAACTGAAATACTACAATCTCTGGATAATGGACAAACTATCATTGTAGATTTAGGCAATGCAGATGAAGAAGTAATGCTTTACTTTTCCAGAGAATTATCAGAAGCAGTATTCTATCATCAAACAACTAAATTCACAAATAATAATTTAAAGAATAATTTAGGGCACAAACATTATGTTCAATTATATTTTGAGGAAGCTCACAATCTTTTTGGATACAATGATGAAAGCGACGAAACTAAAATATATAGAAAATTTGCAAAAGAGGGTGCTAAATATCATATTGGTATGGTCTATTCTACCCAATCACCATCAACTGTAAATTCAGATTTACTAGCTCAAACAGAAAACTTCTTCGTGGCACACTTAGCCTCTCAAGACGATGTAAACAGATTAGCCCGCGTAAACATCGCTTATGACAGTATTAAAAATGATATCCTACAAGCGAAAACCCCTGGATATATGCGCATGCTAACCAAATCTCATAGATTCGTAGTTTCAATGCAAGCAAATATTTTCACATCACCTCAAGGCAAAATATAGCATGCCATATCAAGAAAGTAATAGGCTACCTGCTGAAAGAGCAAGTAAACTTGGGCATTTAGAGGTTATACAGAGCCCGCTAGTACAAAAACTGTGTCAAAATTTTAACGACCCTACTATTAACAACCATGACAACCACTCTCCAAAATGGGAGCAGTTACCAAATACAGGTAAAGAATTAAAGTACATTTTCTCTTCAGATGGGTCTCTACAAATTACAGAACAATCAACACCTCCATATAAGGCAATTGCATTTGTAAAAACAGCTTTATTTAAAGTTGATCAATATGCAGTAGATAAAATTGATAAAGACATTCCCCACCCTTTAGCATTACGTGATTTGATGAAAGACTCTGCGTTATATCATGCTACAGCATTCCCTCTTAGAAATGTATATATTGATGGGAAATCAAACTATGATGCAATAAGAGGCATTGTCTATGAATCAATAAAAGATAATGGCCTAAATAGTTCACTAAATGGGGCTATGATGGACACACTTAAATGGATTGCCTACGAAAAATGGAGCGTATCGCCTAAAACAGAATTAGAACGGTTTGGGTGTCCACATTGCAAAGAAAATAGTGCAACCCTTCCTTATGATGCTGAAATTGGGAAATGCCCTAATTGTGACAAAGAAATATTCATTACAGATATGTTCGGATTTCATTTAACTATGACAGAGGATTATGCACCAAATCAAATTGCGTCTGATTATATGGCAATCTCTGAAACTATGATGATATTTACTCCAATTAGGTATTATTGGGACAATCATAGAACATTATTAAATGATTGTTTATTCATAAAAGATGGCCCATTATCATTAAGAGCAACATTAGCAAAACTTGCTGCACCTATTTATCGTTTTTTCGACTATGCAAAAACAATTGGAGTAGAAATTGCAATGTTTGGACAAGAAAAATCAGGCGTATTTTTTGATCATTTACAACTGATAGGAAACGTTGCGCCTACAAATTCAATATTTATACCGGATAATAAATATATAAGAGAGGATATACAACACTCAACTTCAGATTCTGAATATGGAGCAGATACAAATTATGGCGCGAAGGTATTTTTAAAATTGAATGAACGGCATAAAATGGTCATAATGGTTCCAACAGGTAAACGTGGTAACTATGTTCATAATCCTGACATTAAAAACCTAATTGGTATTTATAATATACTTACTACACTTCCAAGTATTCTTAGTAATAGGTTTGAAGGAGCGATATTGCCAATTGAACTAGCAAATAAGATTGCTTCATTATCTACTTATCCATCAGCTAAGACCCTTGAATTATTTGCAGAGGCAAATAAGGGCAAATAATGAGCACCCCGAAACCTGAACGGTGCCAACGCAACAGCGGCTCAATAGTAGCACAGGTGGTGGCTGCAAAAGAATTATAGATATCCCTTACAGCTGTATATACACGGGTTTCAGAAAGGCTGTTAACTTTGCCGTTCCTGCGGAAGGCAGGTGCCTCCTTTATGAAATTACTACTCCAATATCTTAGCCGCCACAAGGGGCTGATAGCGCTGGCTTTGCTGCTGGCTGCCGTCAACCAGGTCTTTTCCCTGTTCGACCCCTATATCTTCGGTAAATACATCATCGACCCTTATGCCAAGGCGCCGCACCAGTGGAGCGAGAGCCAGTTTGTACAGGGCGTCATCAAGGGCCTCGGGCTGCTTATCGGTACGGCCATGATAAGCCGTATTGCCAAAGCCTTTCAGGACTATACGGTGAATGTGGTGATACAGAAATTCGGTGCGCGCATCTATACAGATGGCCTGCGCCATGCCCTGCGCCTGCCCTTCAGCGATTTTGAAGACCAGCGCAGCGGCGAAACACTGAGCGTGCTGCAAAAAGTGCGTCAGGACTGTGAGAAGTTTATCAACGCGTTTGTCAATATACTGTTTACCACCATCGTGGGTATTGTGTTTGTGGTGGTGTATGCCTTTACGCTCAGCAGCTGGCTGGTGCTTATCTATTTTGGTGGTGCGCTGCTGCTTGGCTGGCTTACCAATATCCTCAGCAAGAAGATAAAGGTGATACAGAAAAACATTGTGAACGAAACCACCGCACTGGCGGGCAGCACTACAGAAAGCCTGCGCAATATAGAACTGGTAAAGAGCCTCGGGCTGACGAATCAGGAGATACGCCGCCTCAATGCTACTACCATCAAAATACTGGGGCTGGAGCTGAAGAAGGTACGCAGCATCCGCAGCATCAGCTTTGTGCAGGGCACGTTTGTCAACTTTCTGCGCCAGTGTATTATGTTCTGTTTGCTCTACTTCATCTTTCACGATAAGCTGACGCTGGGGCAGATGGTAACGATGCAGTTCTACACGTTCTTCATCTTTGGTCCGCTGCAAGAGTTGGGCAATATCATCATGGCATGGAGAGAGGCAGAGGCTTCGCTCAATAACCTGAAGGCGCTGTTTGCCCGCCCTGTAGAAGAAAAGCCTGCACAGCCTGTAACGATAAATAATATAGAAAGCCTGCGTTTTGATGGTGTTAGCTTTCAGCACAATACTGCTACCAAAGCTGCATTGGAAAATATTGGTTTTGATGTAAAATTGGGCGAGACGGTTGCCTTCGTTGGGCCGAGTGGTAGTGGTAAAACAACACTGGTAAAACTGCTGGTGGGCCTGTACAAACCAAAGCAGGGCAGCATCTACTACAACAATACCAATGGCAACGATATAGACTTTGACGAGCTGCGCCACCAGATAGGTTTTGTAACGCAAGACACGCAACTGTTCAGTGGTACCATCAAAGAAAACCTGCTGTTCGTAAACCCGAGTGCTACGGATGCGGAGATAAATGATGTGCTGCAGAAAGCTGCCTGTCAGAACCTGCTGGCACGTGCCGAAAAAGGTATTGATACCATGATAGGTGAAGGTGGCCTGAAATTAAGCGGTGGTGAACGCCAGCGCCTGAGCATTGCCCGTGCATTGCTGCGCCACCCGAGGTTGATGATATTTGACGAGGCTACCTCTGCGCTCGATTCGCTGACGGAAGAAGAAATATCTACTACCATCAAAGACATTACACAAAAGCGCGAGCATATCACCATTATGATTGCACACCGCCTCAGCACCATTATGCATGCCGACAGGATATTTGTACTGGAGCGTGGCAACATCATAGAAACAGGCAGCCATCAGCAGTTGCTGGATGAAAAAGGGCTGTACTACGCTATGTGGCGCCAACAGATAGGCGAACGCAAAGAAGTACGTACGGGTGCCGCACCTGTGGCTATGCGCAGTGCTAAGTAATATTTTTTTAGCTTTCGATTAATACTTGATACAATAAAGACCTCTGATTAAAAACATCAGGGGCTTTTTAATTTGTTATGGTTTGCATGTATAGTAAATTAGATATATGCAAACTGCTACACCTATAAAACAATTCTTCTTTCTACTACTTTTCGTAATGCTATGCGGAATGCAGGCTGTTGCGCAATCGGGCAATGTATTGTTTGGAGAAGTAGAAGCTGCAAAGCGGCAAGGCACACAGTTCACTGAATACAATCTGTTTAGCTACGCAGGCCCTGCTACCATGTTGGATGGCGGCAGCTTGCTAACACCACAGGCACTGCAAATTGCTACCCTCTATAACGAAAAGCCATCTGCCATTACCATACAAATACCATCTGCCAACGGCAGATACACATTGTCTATGCTGTATAGCAATCTCATGTCTGCAGATACACGCGCAGAAGCATCAGACGAAAAAGGTACACGTATTGTAAGTATAGACAAAGGCGTGCATTATACAGGCTGTATAGAAGGTCAGGCACACACACTGGCTACGATGAGTGTATTTGCCAACGGAGATGTGATGATACTTTTTGCCAATAAAGATGGCAACTATATTGTAGGGCAATTGCAGGATAAAAGTGGCTGGTATATATTGTACAGAGATGATGCCATAAAAGGCCTGCCTCCCTATGAGTGTAAAATAAAAGATGATAACATACCACAACAAATAGGTGAGAAGACCACCGGGGTAAAAGGCACCTGCAAAATAATCAATGTATATCTGGAGGGCGATTACGACCTGTATAAGAAATTCAACAAGAACCTGACACAAACACAAAACTACCTGACGGGTGTTTTCAATCAGGTAAAGGGGCTATATAAAAACGACTCTATGATATTGATGCCTGGTAGCATCAAAGTATGGACAAGCCCAGATAATTATAAAGACTCCTCTTCAGAACATGCAATCATAGATTTCATAAACACATGGAATAATGCTAAGGATACCTTCAATGGAAATATTGCAGTACTGGTAGCTAACGACTTCAGAAATAACGGAGGCATTGCACCACTCAGAACATTGTGTACAAAATCAAACTCATATGCATATGCAGATGTTGAAGGCACCTACAAAACTATTCCTGTTTACTCTAAAGATGTAATGGTTATTGCTCATGAAATAGGGCACCTGTTTGGTTCTATGCACACACATTGGTGCGGATGGAATACGTATGGTAGCAGTTTGTGTGGCTCTATAGACAATTGCAATGCACAAGAAAGCGGCAGCGCCTGCATCAACTGCCCTACTTTGTTTGATGACTCTGCACCTGCCACAGCATGGTCGGGCACTATTATGAGTTATTGCCATACCAAAGGCAGGGGCACAAATCTGGCGAATGGTTTTGGCCCTTTGCCGGGCAAAGAAATGCGCACCAATATCAATGACCCTGTCTTGAACAGATGTCTTGACCATGGAATAAAAGCAACGCTGAAAATAGAGAATATCTGTAAGGGATACGGTTCTATCACTGTCATTTTAGATACAAATCATGTACCCCCCGGTGTACTACCCGCATCGTCACTTATGTACTACTGGACACCAACGGGTGCCACCACACAAAACATTACAAACATCACCACTCCGGGGGCGTATGGTGTCAGCATCACAGACTCTAACGGCAATTGCCATATACAATACATAGGTTCTGTGTCTCTCATTAATACAGATAGCTGCAGATTCAAACTAAGCAGCAACAATCTGCATACAACTGTGCCTGTTACTTACAGTATTAGCCCAAACCCATCCGATGGATTTACAACACTTACTATCAGCGATGGAGATAAAACAAACTATCAGATTACAGTTACCGATATGCTTGGCAAAGTGTATTTGCAAACAGAGAACCACTCATCTTCTTCCACCGGCATAAACATCAGAGGACTATCATCCGGGGTTTATGTGGTCAATATCATGTCAGAAAAAAGCAGGCATCAACTTAGAATGATTGTTGAATGATGCACTAAAAAATCGATTCTATTTTATAACAACAGCCTTGAAAGAAATGTATTATTAATATAATTCTTTATATTACATACAATCTTTCACCATGTGCATGTTAACTATAAAATGATTTCAGGTGAAGCATTACTCAATACTGTTTTTGCTGCTATTAATGTCTTGCAGCTTAGTAAATGTAGCAACAGGACAATCCAGAGCAGGTTATGTATTATCAGACGAAGTAGCCGCTGCTAAAATGCGCGGTGTTCAGTTTCCACTGCAAAGGCTTTTCGAAATATCAGATGCACCTAAACATACCGCCGTACTAAAGAAAGAAACGCTTTTAAACCCTGACAATAATGCCATTCAAAAACTATACCGTGAATACCCCGAAGGAATTGCAGTAGAACTACGTACCGATGACGGCAAGGTGGTATTGCTGGAGATGCTGAAAAGCAACCCGCTTTCATCAAGCCCTGTAATGACATATCAGGACTACACAGGCCAGCACCTTTGCAGCTATGAGAGAGGAGCACATTATCAGGGTGCAATAAATGGCAATCCTAAATCTATAGCTACATTAAGTGTATTCTCAGATGGTAGTGTCATGGCTATATTCTCTAACGCAGAAGAGAATTATGTGCTGGGCAAAGTAGCAGACAGTAGCGGGCTATATATCCTGTATAACGATAATGACTTTAAAGTGCAAGTACCCGGAAGGTGTGGTGTAGATGATTATTCTGTTTATGAAAACAATGAAGAAGAGAACAACAAAAGTACTGCAATAGCACCTTATGAGTGTAAAAAACTAAGAATGTACTGGGAAGCAGACTACGGGCTTTACAAAAGTAAATCAAGCAATATTACCACAGTTCAGAACTATATGACAGGCCTGTTTAACAACGTACAAGCCTTGTACAAAAACGAAAAGCTAACGGTAGTATTAAATGCTGTGAAGGTATGGACTACCAACGACGGGTATGATAGTACATCTTCTTCCGGTGCATTAACTTCATTTCGCAACAGATGGAATAGCAACGGGAACAATTTTGATGGAGATTTGGCTATGTTATTGGCTCGTGACAATGGTGGACAGGGTGGTATAGCTTATCTGGATGTTTTATGTCAGCGAACAAATGCATATGCATATGGAGATGTAAATGGCAACTATCTAAGTGTACCTACCTACTCTTGGGATGTACAAATGGTAACACATGAACATGGACACAACATAGGCTCTAAGCATACACATTGGTGCGGATGGATGACAGGCCCCGGTGGCACTTGCGGCTCTATAGACGACTGTACCACTAAAGAATCTGCAACCGGTTGTAGTAACTGTATCTATGAGGTCAAACAAAATTCACAACCTGCAACTGCATGGAAAGGTTCTATCATGAGCTATTGCCATCTGACAGGCAGAGGCATAAGCCTGGCAAATGGTTTTGATTCTCTTCCAGGAAATAAACTAAGAACAGAAGTAGGCACAAAAACATGTCTGCAATCAGTGGACTCTCCTAAATGTTGGCCTTCCTCTGTTACTATCATCAAAAATGGCAGGCAATATGTAAGCCTCTACCCAAACCCTGCACATCAAAACTTCAACATGAAGTTCTTTACAGAAAAAGCAGCTACTATTACTGTTAAGGTTGCAGATGTTGTAGGCAAAACAACAATGCTGAAAACCTATGCTGCTAAACAAGGAGAGAATGATGTTACTGTTGACATCAATGGCTGGACCAAAGGTGTGTACTTTGTGCAAATACAATCGGCCAACGAAGAATATGAAACAGTGAAACTAATAGTAGAATAAACAATCAGTTTCTGCCAATAACAATAAAGCGCAACTTGTGTAGGTTGCGCTTTTCTTATTTTATAAAACTATGTTTTGCAGCAGTGCGCTCTTTTCAGGATAGTCTGTATTGTAGTGCAGCCCCCTGCTCTCCTTACGGAACTGTGCACTCTTTACTATCAGGTAGCCTGTGGTTATCAGGTTACGCACCTCGCATAGTTGCGGAGATACGGTAGCTGTTTTATATAACTCTTCCGTTTCTGTATGCAGCAGGTCTATACGGCTCATGGCACGTTGCAGGCGCACATCGTTTCGCACAATACCTACATAGTCGCTCATCACCTGTTGTACTTCCTTCAGGCTCTGTGTTATCAATATCAGCTCCTGTGGCGCTGTAGTGCCTTCTGCATTCCAGTCGGGTATGGATTCGTTATAGTCCACTTTATCTATTACAGCAGCAGCATCTTCTGCACAACGGTGTGCAAATACCAATGCTTCTAACAATGAATTAGACGCTAAACGATTAGCACCATGCAAGCCTGTACTTGCACATTCGCCGCAGGCATATAGTTGTTGTACAGATGTACGCCCTTGTTCATTTGTTTTAATGCCGCCACAGCAATAGTGTGCTGCAGGTGCTACGGGTATCATCTGCTCCATTACATCTATACCTATGCTCTTGCACTTTGCATAGATGTTGGGGAAGTGTGCTTTGAATCTTTCTGCATCCATGTGGCGACAATCGAGATACACATGTTCTGTACCTGTGCGCTTCATTTCATTGTCTATAGCACGTGCCACTACATCGCGCGGGGCAAGGTCTGCACGCTCATCATAGCTTTTCATAAAAGCCTCACCCTGCTTGTTGCGCAATATACCACCATCGCCACGCACAGCCTCTGTAATGAGGAATGAAGGACTGACACCAGCCTCATATAATGCTGTTGGGTGAAACTGGATGAACTCCATATTCTCTATCCTTGCCTTTGCACGATAAGCCATGGCTATACCATCACCCGTTGCAATCTTAGGATTGGTAGTGGTACGATACACCTGCCCTACACCACCTGCAGCCAGCACGGTTACTTTAGATAATATCTTCTCTATTTTATTGCTCTGTGTGTTCAGTGCATATACACCATAGCACTCAATATCGGGCGTAGATTTGGTAACCAGCATACCCATGTGGTGCTGGGTAATGAGGTCGAGTACAAACCAGTGATTGTGTATCTGAATGTTTGCATGACGCTTTGCTTCTTCTACCAGCGCACGCTCTATTTCAAAGCCCGTAATGTCTTTATGGTGTAGTATGCGAAACTCAGAGTGGCCACCTTCTTTACCACGCATATAGTCTCCTTCGGCATCTTTATCAAACCTTGCACCCCACTCTATTATTTCATTTACACGCTCGGGGCCTTCCTTCACTACTATCTCTACCACATTTCTGTTGCACAGATAATCGCCCGCTATCAGTGTATCTTCTATGTGTTTTTCAAAGCTGTCTTTCTCCAAGTCATTCACCACTGCAATACCACCTTGTGCATACTTTGTATTGGTCTCGTCAGTATTTGCTTTTGTAAGAATGGTTATTGTTTTATCAGGGAAACGACGTGCTGTTTTTACAGCAAACGTAAGTCCTGCAATGCCCGAACCTATCACTAAAAAATCTGTCTTCAGCATCAGATTGTATTTATGAAAAACGGCTCCTGATACAGAAGCCGTTTACAAAGTTATGTGTTATACGTGAGTTTAGAACTGAGATGTGCAACCAAACCTGAGACCGCTGAACGCCGGCTCGTAACGGCATACACCACCTGTACAGTTGATACCTTCTACCTGCTTTACATAAGCCATAGTAAACCTGTGCGGGCCTTTTGTGAAAGCGGTAAACACATTGTAATAGTGTTGTGCACCGGCGCTTGAGTTAGGGCCAGGCTTTATGTTGTACATGTCAGACACGGCAAAAGACCATTTTGGTGCAATGTTCAGCTCTACAAGGCCGAATATCCATGAACCGAAGTCTTGCTTGGTATCCTGGTATTCCCATTCTGTACGGATAGACATTTTCTTGCTCAGGCGTTTTGTAACCTCGAAGAAAGGAATGATGGAATTAATCAACGGTACTGCTACTTTCGATTGATAGATTTCCTGATTGTACACCATGTACTGGCAACCTGCCTGTATTATCCAATCATTAAAACCACGATACTCTGCTTCTGCATAACCCTCGCGATACAATGTCTTGTTATCAAGCGTATTGATATACGTTCCCGTGAGGGTGATATCCAGTTTATCGTTTGGTGTAAGCAGCACGTCTGCACCTAATGCCATTTCAGATATATCCTGCGATGCAGGTGTGTAACGCGCCATCAGGCGTTGCGGGCGCAGGCGAGCAACAATAGGTTGCCAGTTGAGCATACCACGATTCAGTATCTCGTTTGGCGATGTACGCATTACATAGTTTTCAGTACGTTTACCTGTCAGGTTCACCGCTATACCTTTGGTAGCATAGCCCAGTGTTGTGAAGAGTACATTACCTTCTTTATCCTGCAGATAGTTGTCCTTTACAATAGACTCATCTGTTTTATAAGAACCTTCTATGAACCAAGAGAAGCTGCCAACTGTTAATGTATTGTACACGGTAAATGCATACATATTGTATTTGGGTACAAAACGCTTGCTGGTATCCTGACTGTTGATGGTAGATACTACAAGGTCCATACTTGTTTGGTCCAGTGTACGGTTCAATGCACCTACACCCGGCACAATATGTACGTTTTCGCCAAGACTGAAATCGCCTTCCAGATTAATACCCTTAATAATAGGATCGTATTTTGAAAGGTTGAATTTTTGCTGACCTGTAAATGCTTTTACGAAAACATTGTCTGTTATCTGATACTTCAGGCGCGCACCTATTAACGCATTGTCTATCAATAAGCCACGGTCTTCGTATGCACGAAACATTACACCACTGCCTATCTGGTCGTAGATATAACCTGCTGTAATGCTTAGTTTATCAATATCTTTTGAAAGGCTCCATGCACCTACACCAAAACCATTCAATGCTTGTGTAGGGTTAAAGAGGTTGGAGTTATGAAACGCGTCTGTACGCAATGTGGCAGTAAAGCCTTTATAATTGTAGCGAAGGCCAAGCCATGCTTCACCACCACTCAGGTAGTTGTCATACAGTGGATTATTAGCAGCATTAATAGCTTCATCTCTTTGAAAGAAATTCGCATTCAGCATAAAGTCTCCCGAAAGAGTACCTTGTGCATAAGACGAACCTGCAGAAAGTAATAATACTGTTAAAATACTTTTGAAAGGTTTCATTAAAAGATTATTAAAATTTGGAAATTCTGACGAATTTAGTTTCTTTACTAAACTTTGGCAAGGTTTTAGATTATTTATTTACAAATTAATGATTCCAATTATGAAAAAGCTTATCGCCGGTGCATTTGCTCTTGTATTTTCTGTGAATGCTATGGCACAAACAGCTGCAGAATTGCCCGACACTCAGATTAAGGACGTAAACACAAGCAAAAAAGTAGCGTTTAACACAACTGTTGAAAAAGGTAAAGTAACCCTGATAAACTTCTGGGCTACGTGGTGTGTACCATGCAAAAAAGAGATTAAGAATGTACGTACGAAGATGGCTGACTGGAAGAAAGAAGCAGACTTCAACTACATGACTGTATCTATAGACGAGTCTCGTGCTGAAGGCCTTGTGCGCAGCTATGCAAAATCTCAAGGTTGGGATTTCCCTTACTATATGGATCCTAACTCTGACCTTAAACGTTCATTGAACTTCCAGACAGTACCGTTTACTATGATAATAGATAAGAATGGTAAAGTAGCTTACTCACACTCAGGCTATGAAGAAGGTGGTGAAGAAGAAGTATTTGCAAAAATTAAAGAACTGAGCAAACAATAAGCTCTTTCGATATTTAACAAAAGCCTCTGCAAGTGCAGGGGCTTTTTTGTGTAAATTGTAATGTACCAAAAACATGAAACTATGTTATCGAAAAGCATACAGGAAGCACTGAACAAACAAGTAGCCATGGAGGCGGAATCTTCTATGGCATATCTGGCAATGGCATCGTGGGCAGAGATACAGCCGGGGCTGGATGGTGTTACGGAGTTTTTCTACCAGCAATCGAACGAAGAACGCGAACATATGCTGAAGCTGATACGCTACATAAATGAACGTGGTGGTTTTGGTGTAGTACCTGCATTGGAACAACCCATCATCACCTACCAATCGCTGAAGCGTGTGTTTGAAGAATACCTGAAGCACGAACTGACAGTATCTGAAAGCATTAATGAACTGGTAGGCATGTCGCTGCAAGAGAAGGATTTTGCTACACACAATTTCCTGCAGTGGTATGTATCTGAACAGATAGAAGAAGAACGCCTGGCACGCACTTTGAATGACAAACTGGAACTGGTAGGTGATGATAAAAGCGGTATCTATCTTTTCGACAGAGACATTATGCTATTCAGGCCAAAGGAAGGCAAATAATGACATAAGTAAACACAATAATAAAGGGGCGAAATTTCGCCCCTTTATTATTTATGACCATATCCATCTGTTAATACGGGCCAAAGCCTGTAATAGAAGGATAGTATGCTCTATTAAGATCGTAATACACAGGTGGACACTGCACCGGACCACCAACATTCGTCTTCCACTTCAAAGTACCTGATGTATCAAATTTGTAAAGCTCTTTATCAAAACCACCAATATACACACTACCATCTGTTGCTAGCAATGCAGATTGTACCATAGAGCCTGTTTGATACTTCCATTTAATGGAACCATCTATAATATTCAATGCATAGATATAAGAATCATAACCTCCACAGTATACTACTTGTCCATAAGCAGATGGTGTAGAAAGTACCCTGTCGTTGGTTCTGAATTTCCATCGTGCAGTTTTAGCAGTACTATCCACACAATAGATGTAGTTGTCTGCACTACCGAATATAATATTACCACCATAAGCTACCGGAGAACCGTCGATAACGCCTTCTGTAGTAAAATTCCATTTAACAGCACCGTTTGCTACGCTCAATGCATATAAGTTATAATCTCTTGAACCGATATAAATATACGGACCGCTTGCCACCGGTGAAGACCTAAGACCACCGTCAATTGCAGGTAATGCAGATTGCCATGATATAACACCATTGGCTGTTGCTACTGCATGTATTTTACCTTTTGTAGTAGCAACTATAACATTACCGTTGTAAAGCATCAGTGATGATAATACTGAGTCTCCTGCATTGTAAGACCATTTAATTTCGTCAGTATTGTCGTTCTTAGGTTCTATTGCAAACACATGGCCTACTTTCGTTGCTATATAAAACGTTTTGCCATCTGATATAGGAGAAGAATAGAAATATTTCAAATCACGTGTCTCATTATTAGAGGTGTGAGATGTTACGATTTTCCTGATGAAAGCACCGGACTTTGCATTGAATTTATACAAAGTATCCTCCGAAGCAATGAATAAGTAGTTGCCTACAACTATCGGAGATGCTATTTGATTAGCACCCAATGTATACTGCCATTTAGGTTTACCTGTAGCAGGATCTATAGCATACAATATTCTGTTTTGACTAGCCGTAAAAACAGAAGGTGTATATGTATCTACCAATGGTTCATCCGGGCTGTAAGTATGTTTCTTACAAGAGGCAAACAAAGCACAGGTTGCACCAACTACAGCCAAAGACTTCATCCAACGTTGCAGCATGATTCTAAAATTGTATTATTAAGTAATGCAAAATAGGCGTTTTCGGCTTTTATTGCAATAGGTTATAAAAGAAATCCGGCCTTTTTTAGAAATAAGACCGGATTTTCAATATCAATGGTTGGCAGATACTATGCCATGGCTTTTTCTTTCTGGCGCTTGATGCGGTTTACCATAGAATCGAAAGCGAGATCGAAAGACTCTTCGAAGGCCTTAGACTGGTGTTTTACAAAGAATGTGTGTTTAGGAATATGGACTTTTATTTCGGCTACTTTGTCTTTGATATTGTGTACCACGTTATCGAGTACCAGAAAGACCTCTACGCCTACTATTTTATCGTGAAAAGTGCCTAATTTCTCCAGCTTCCTGTTCACATGTTCTATCAATTTACTGTCTGCTTCAAAATGCACTGATTGGATTCGCACGTTCATAAGGCAAAAATTTATGGTTTAGAAAAAATATTAATACTACCCTCTCGGGTGTGCTTTTTTGTGAATTTCTTTGAGTTTGTCAATATTGTTGTGTGTGTATACCTGTGTTGCAGCCAGGCTGCTGTGCCCCAACAGGTCTTTTATGGCCTGTATATTAGCACCGTTGTTCAGCAAATGTGTTGCAAAAGTGTGCCTTAATACGTGGGGGCTTTTTTTATGAAGTGTTGTAGTTGATGATAAATATGTTTTCACCACCCTATATACATAGCCTGCATAAAGGGGCTGGCCGCTTTCCAGCACCAGCAAGTGGTTATCGTCGTAGTTTTCAAGCTTGCGCTTTTCCTGTATATATTCGTCGATAGCAGTTAGCAGCATCGGGCTGACGGGGACCAAACGCTCTTTATTGCCCTTACCCAGAATGCGTATCTGTTTCAGGCTTTTTTCTATGTCTTTTTCTTTGAGGTTAATGATTTCGCTGCGGCGCATACCTGTCTGGTAAAGCAGGTCGCATATCATACGGTCTGTAAATCCTTTAAATCCTTCTTCAAACTGTACTTCTTCCAGCAGGTATTCCGCTTCCTGTTCTTTCAGGTACACTGGCAGGCGCTCTGCCCTGCGCATGGCATGCAACTGGCGCACAGGGTTTTTCTTAACCGCCTGCATTTTCAGCATGTATTTGTAAAAGGAATTGACCGCAGACAGTTTGCGATTAATGGATGTAGCCTGCAGGTCTTGCTCTTTGAAGGTTGCCAGCCAGCTACGTATATGGAAATGGGTAATTACCCGTTCGTCATCGAGGCCGAACTGGGAACTTACATATGCATTAAATTGTGATAAATCTCTTTCGTATGCGCCGAGTGTATGCTGTGCATATCGTTTCTCAAATCTGAGATACTGTAGGTAATCTGTTATCCGATGCTCTATCATAGAAAAACCCGGTACTGTAAATATAATCATTTACAGTACCGGGCGCAATACTATTGTCAGATAACTTTGTTAAAAGTTGTCTTTATCTATTAATCTAGTTTACCAGACTCCATTTGCTGGCGGTAGATTGCTTTCAAAACTTCTGTACGACGTTTTACAGATGGTTTTGTGAAAGCCTGACGAGCGCGCAGTTGATTCAGTGTACGAGATTTCTCATACTTCTTCTTGTACTTTTTCAGCGCCTTATCAATGTTTTCGCAATCTTTTGAATCTATTATTAACATAACTTAATACCCCCTTTTAAATGGATTTGGGACGGCAAAGGTAAGTGTTTTTTTCATTTGACCAAACTTTTTAGGACTATTGATATAAATCAGATAATTTTATGCCTATTAAGACGTTATTGTACTAATACTGTGGCTAATAGACGCATTACATACATAATAGCAGGTACTGTGCTGGCACTGACAGCGATGGTTTGGGGCTGCAAAAAAGCAGAAGAAAGCTATACCGCCAACCCTGACGACAGCAGGCTGGACAGGCTTTATTGTAACGACCCTTTTGCCATCAACTATAACTGGAATTTCCCCGGCACACCTGACAATACTACCTGTTTCTACCCATTAGATATATTTGGAGGCAGCTATATGCTGACGGACAGTATATATGACGCAGACTATAAGCCTGATACAGTACTGAAATTTCCGATAAGGCTTTTTTCGCTAAATAGCTCTAAGGTTAAAATAGGCATATTAGGCTTTTGTGACAAAGACACACTGGAACTGACTGCAGACAGATTTTACAAGGCATTCTTAGACTCTATGGATGCTACTGTAAACGGCTTTGATGCTAAACTTTCCGGCCAGCTTGCCTGCCGTACTGTAGATACCATCAGCGGTTATATTCAAAAAAGCCAGTCGGACAGTACCAAGCTAAGCATCTACTTCACCATAGCCAGCGATACGGGCCTTTCTTACCACAAGGGTACGGCAATAAAGCAGTAGCTTTGCTTCATGTTTACAGGTATTATAGAAGCCATCGGCACTATTGCATCCATTATCCCATCGGGTACTAATATAGACATCTGGGTAGATAGCCCCATAACACACGAACTGAAAATAGACCAGTCTGTAGCGCACAATGGTGTATGCCTGACGGTTGTAGCCATAGAAGGCAGCCGATATAAAGTAACAGCTGTGCATGAAACATTGCTGAAGACTAATCTGAATAGCTGGAAAGCAGGCGATATAGTAAACCTGGAACGCGCTATGAAAGTGGGCGACAGGCTGGACGGACACTTTGTACAAGGGCACGTAGATGCTGTTGCAACCTGTATTGAAAAACAAACACTGGAAGGTAGCTGGCTGTTCCGCTTCCGTTTTCCGAAGCAATTTGCAGCACTGGTAATAGAAAAAGGTTCTGTATGCCTGAATGGTGTAAGCCTTACAGCATTCAACGTTGGCAAGGATGAGCTGACAGTTACCATCATACCATATACATACCATCATACCAACTTTCAACAGATAGAAGCAGATACCATCATTAATATAGAATTTGATGTACTGGGCAAATACCTGCTGAGAAAACAGGAAGTAGAGGGTTGATTTAGATAATGACAGCGTTTTAGGTATCTTTAAGCCATGCTTCTGCTATATGTAACGCAGATGGCATCTTTTACCCCTGATGCAAAAGCCTGAATTAAAACCATACTACGACGTGGCCGTAATAGGCGCAGGTATGGGCGGATTGACTACTGCTGCATTGCTGAGTAAAGCAGGCTTCAGTGTTTGTGTGCTGGAAAAAGAACCACATGCGGGGGGCTACCTTGCAGGTTTCCGAAGAAAAGATTTCCGTTTTGATACTGCCATACACTGGCTGAACCAGTGTACGCCCGGCGGTATGGCCTGCAAAATATTTGACCTGCTGGGCAACGACCACCCCAATGTAATACCACAACGCAGAATACGCAGATACAAAGGTGAAAGCTTTGACTACCTACTGACCAATAACCCGGATGAGCTACGCGACCAGCTAATCAGCGAGTTTCCGCATGAGCGTGAAGGGCTGTTGCGCTTTTTTAAAGCGGCTAAAAAACTGGGCAAGTCTTTCAACGAGTTCAGCAAGATATTCCGTACAGAGGAAAGCATGACAGCGGTAGAGCGCATGAAGAATAAACTGCCGCTGTTGAAATTTGCTATGCCCTTCATCCCATACATATCCTACACAGGTGAAAAGGGACTGAAGAAAGGGTTGAACAAATTCTTCAAAGACGAGAAGCTACATAAAATATTCACAGGCGAAACAGAATTGCTATCGTGCCTGGTACCTATTGGCTGGGCATATTATGGCGATTTTCAGAGCCCGCCTGTTGGTGGTGGCCAAGTGCTGCCAGAATGGATGGAGCACGTAGTGAAATACTACGGCAATGATATTATCTATAAAGCGGCAGTAAGCGAAGTGGTTGTAGAAAACAATACTGCAAAGGGTGTAAAGTTTACTCACTTCAACACTAACTACACAGTAAACTGTAAATATGTAGTAGCAGCATGCGATATAGAAACGCTGTATGAAAAAATGCTGCCGCAACATGCCATACCTACCAAGCTGAAGGATAAACTGAAAGATGCAGATATATATAGCTCATCCGTTACTGTATCTATAGCGCTTGACTGTACGCCCGACAAACTGGGCTTTAACGAAGAGCTGGTACATATAGTTACCGAAAATGCACCGATAGGCGAGCAGTGCGATGGCAACCCGCATACGAGTGAAATAAGCATACTGGCACCTTCTTTCAGAGACCCATCGCTGGCACCTGAAGGCTGCGGCACACTCACCTTGTTTATGCCCGCCTTTATGAACTACAGCAACGAGTGGAAGACTGACAAAGACGACAATGGTAATTATAAGCGCGGCGAGGCATACAAACAACTGAAAAATGAAATTGCAGACATCATCATACAACGTGTAGAAGATATGGTAGCACCGGGGCTGCGTTCGCATATCCTGTTTTACGATGTGGCAACACCTGTTACCCACTGGCGCTATACCGGCAATCGTGGTGGTACCATGATGGGTGCAAAACCCGGCAAAAAGAATATGCAGAACAAGATAGCCCACTACCAGACACCTGTGAATAATCTGCTGCTTGGCGGACACTGGGCAGAACTGGGCGGTGGCGTACCTATTGCAGTTAAAGCCGGTGCCAATGCTGCACTGCTGATATTCAAAAAAGAAAAGCCCGAAGCCTTCCAACTAATGGCAGGCTATATGGATGGTAATATACCCGTAGAAGTACTGCACAATGCAACTGTATTCAAACCATATGCCAACAACTGGAAGCAAGAACCGACACCCGCACAAAAGGCTGCAATGCGCTCTCAATCTGCAGATTGATATTTTGTGGTACTTTTACAGCCTTATTTCAAACTATGCGCATTGCCTTCGACACCAAACGTGCCTATCAGAATAATACAGGACTTGGTAATTACAGCCGTTCGCTGATATCGTCGTTGGCAACATTGTATCCGCAACACGACTATTTTCTGATGGCTCCGAAACAAACGGAGATGTATAGTGATGTACATGCAAATATGCATACCATTACTCCTTCGGGCATATTCAAAGTACTTAGTTCATTATGGCGCAGCAATTTTGTAACAGCAGACCTGAAAAAGCTGAACATAGATGTGTATCACGGATTGAGCAATGAGATACCTGCTGGCATACAAAACACAGGCATCAAATCTGTAGTAAGCATACACGACCTGATATTTGAACGCTATCCCAAACAATACAAAGCTGTAGATAACGCCATTTACAGAAAGAAATTCAGCAATGCATGCAAGCATGCTGATAAAGTAATTGCCATCAGCGAGCAAACGAAACAAGACATCATACAATACTACGGTACACCTGCAGATAAGATTGCTGTATGCTACCAGAGTTGTAATACGATATTTGAGCAACAGGTAAGCGATGCAGAGAAGCAACGCATCAGGCTGAAATACAAACTACCCGAAAAGTATTTCCTGTATGTAGGCAGCGTGATAGAACGCAAAAACCTGCTGACCATCTGCAAAGCATTGAAAGAATTGAAAGCCGAACTGAACATACCACTGGTAGTAATAGGCAATGGTGGTGAGTACATGCAACAGGTAAAGGCATACATTGCTGCAAACGGACTGACGAACGATGTGATATTTCTTTCTGAACAGGAAGAAACACGATATGATGCAGACTTCAAATCTGCTAAAGACTTCCCCGCTATCTATCAATCTGCATTGGCTATGATATATCCATCTATCTACGAAGGTTTTGGCATACCAATACTGGAAGCTATGTGGAGCGGCACACCTGTCATTACCTCTAACATCAGTTGTATGCCTGAGACGGGCGGTGATGCTGCTTATTACATAGACCCTTTCAGTACCGATGATATGATAAAAGCGATGCGCGATATTGCTGAAAATGCAACACTGCGAAATGAACTAAGTGCAAAAGGCCTGATACAGGCACAAAAATTTACACCTGCAAAATGCGCAGCAGCAGTTATGCAGGTGTATGAATCTTTATAGTATTCTTATCTATTTGTTGGGTGTAAACTTTGGCTCGGGTGCAGGCTTGATGACAAGCTTACTGCTGAGGTTGGGGAATGCAATGCGCCATTTGTCTAATGGCTTCTCTGTGGCATCTATAAAGTACCAAGTTTTGCCTTTATCAGGAGATAAAGCAAAGAGTGTGGTTTCTGTTTGCAGCACACCATCTTTCATTTTCATCTTCATATACTGCGGTATAGTACACTGGTATTCGCCTGCTGTATCAATAATATTTGAAACCTCGCCGGGCCATGCAGATGTAATTGTAGTACCTGATGCTTCAATTGTTTTTAGCTGTGCATCCAGATCCTTCTCAATTTTATCCAATCCACCATTGGTAGATTCCACCACCTTAGGATAGGTAGTACTGACAAAAGTTTTCAGGTCTCTTTTCACCAATGCATCATTCATCTTTTTGGCGGCAGCTTTCACTGTTGGTTTCAGTTTCTGAATATCTGCCTGTGCATAAACACTTGCAATACTGCACCATAAAAATCCTGTCAATAGTATGCGTCTCATCTTAGTTTTTAGATATGCGGATAGTAAATATAATGCACTATCGCTTTTATACTATCAGCATATACGTTAAATATTAAGCTGTCAGAAAAATGGTAATTAACCAATAGTTACATCTTAACTCTTTCCAACATTTCGAAAAAACTGATGATATCGACAGCAAGCTCTTTGCCTTTGTTGCTTGCAAGAATGGAATGGCCAACACCAGTATAATAAGAAGGTTGTTTTACCAGTGCAGGTATATGCTTCATCAGGTATTGTGCACTTTGCTTGCGCGATGTATTGTCATCTTCAGACTGTGCAATCTTTACAGGTATTTTGATGCGTGGCATCAGTGGTTTTGTTTTTGACAATAGTGCACGCAGATTTTTAACTGTATTCCATGGCAGCTTGCCATTGCCGGACAACGATGCACCGATTATGTAACGGCTATATGCAGGTGTATTAATACACACAAGTGCAGCTATGTTGTAGCGTGTTGCCAATTCTATTGCTATAAGTCCGCCAATGCCCTGACCTACTATATATATCTTACTGCATTGTTGTACCAATTTCAGCAACGCAGTTTCCGCAGAAAATATCCACTGTTTATAGTCTGTATCCTTCAGGTCTTTCCAGTTGCCTGTATGTCCTTTCAGTTTGGGCGCAGCAACCACAAAACCTTTTTCTTCCAAAAGCTTTATGAGTGGCTCTACTTCGTGCAGGCCACCACCCAGACCATGTATCAGCAGACAGCCGTAGGTTGATTGCATGTGAGAAAGATAATAAAATATTGCGGTTATTATTTTTTGCTGAGTATGTGTTTACGATGCTGTGTGCCCCAGTTGTGCAGTTCGCCTATTACCTTCTTCAATGTTCTGCCATATTCTGTCAGCGAATACTCAACCGTTACGGGCATGGTATCGTACACAGTACGCTGAACAAGGTCGTTCATCTCCAGATCCTTCAACTCTTTGGAAAGCATCTTGGCAGTAATGCCGGGTATCTCGCGTTCCATTTCCTTGAAGCGTTTGTCTGAAAATATGAGTGCACTGATGATGGGTAATTTCCATTTACCACTCAGTATGTCAAGTGCATCGCGCACTGCCAATATATGCTTACCGCATGCAGCATGGTTCATCTCACTGGGGCATGCAGCCTCTTTCTGTTTTGTTCCTGCCATATATACCTGCTTTACTCTGTGATACCGGTATACAAAAGTATACTGATATAAAAAGTATAGCAAATATACAGAAGTTTGCAAACAGAAAACAAAGACTGAGATTAATTATGAAAAGAGACAAGATTCTTTACTGGATAACAACGGGACTTGTAAGCCTCGGCTTCCTGATGAGCAGCTTTATGTACCTGAGCAAAAACCCTGAACTGATGACAGGCTTCAGCCAGATGGGCTATCCCAACTATTTTGTAACGATACTGGGTGTTGCCAAATTGCTGGGTGCATTGGCAATATTAAGCCCCAAAACACCAAAGCTGCGCGAATGGGCGTATGCAGGTTTTACCTTCAACCTGATAGGCGCAATATGGACGCATGTTGCCACAGGCACGCCTTTTACAGCACCACTGGTATTCCTCTTGCTGTTGGGTGTTTCTTACTATTTCAACGGCAAACAAGTACAGGCAACCCTGCAAACGGCATGATAGCATACACGTAGAAATACCCAATCTGCGGTATTTCTACGTGGTATATGTTCTGTATATTGCTATATATCCTGAAGCCATTTGCAAACACTGTACAGATATATAGTTCTTTTGGTTGCCTGTGTAGGCATTGCAATTCCCGCACAATCGCAGGTACAGTTTGAGCAATATTTTAAAGCCGGTGATTCTGTCTTCCGAAAAGGGGACTATGCCGCTTACCTGAAAATAATGACTAATGCACTGCAGGTAGCAGAGGCATCGAAAGACTGTAAAAAGATATGCAAAGCTACCATGCGCGTAGCAGCTGCATACTATTTTCTGCAAGACAGGCCGCAAAGCCTGCAATGGATGAAGAAAGGCAGGCAACTGGCTTATACTTGTGCGGATGATTCTTTCAAATGGATTTCTTCCCGACAGATAGGTGCTATATATTTTGAAGACCGCAAAAAAGACTCTGCACTCCTATACCTGCGCGAAGCAGAACGCGAAGTATTGAAAAGCAATACTGCTTTAGCAGAACGCTCTGCCGTATATGCCATACTGGGAGATTTGTATTATCATAGTTACAAAGACACTGCACTTGGCCACAAGTACTATTCGTTGGCTATGCAATATGCCAATCAGTGCAGCGACACGCTGAAAAGTGCTTTTGCCATTATGAAAATGGCCAGCTACAGTATTTACAGCGGCAATTGCGAAGCGGGTATTGACTACTATTATCGGGCAATTGCATTATACAACGCAGCACATTTGCCCGAGGGGTTGATGTTTGCCTACCAAATGTTGGGATGGGCATACAGCAGGTGCAATAATGCACCCAAGACTTTTGAAACAATGCTGAAACTGCGCAACCTGCGCGATTCTATTTTCAAAGAAGAGACTGCAATAAAAACTGCCGAGTACCGCACGCTGTACGAGACTGAAAAGAAAGAACGCGAAAACCTGCTGCTGCAAAAACAAAATGCTGAGCAGGAACGTAAAACACAAATACTGCTGATATCATCTATTGCTATATTCCTGATACTGATTGCCGCATTCTATGCAATATATACCCGCTACAAACACAAGAAGAAAGCAGAGATGGATGAGCGTATTGCCGTGCAACAGAAGCTACGCTTTAAAGCGGTGATGGAAGCGGAAGAAAAAGAACGTGTGCGTATAGCAAGAGAACTGCACGACAGTCTTGGGCAGATGCTTTCTGCGGCGAAGATGAATATATCTGCCATGGACTCTTATAACACTGACGATGCAAAGCTGGCAGGCAATGCAAAGAAACTGATAGATGATTCTGTAAAAGAGGTGCGCACCATATCTCACAACCTGATGCCTACCAGCCTGATGGAAAAAGGGATAGAACCTGCACTGAACGAACTGGCTGCAAAGATTAATGATACAGGGCTGCTGCAAATAGACCTGCTGGTAAGTGCAGGTGATGAACGCCTTGACAGCTCTGTAGAAATAGCCATCTACCGTATAGTGCAAGAGGTGGTGAACAATATGATTAAACACAGCAAGGCCAACCGTGTAGAGGTAATGCTGGACTATAATGCCGAAAAAGTGTACCTATCTATAAAAGATAATGGTGTGGGCTTTGATACTGCTACAATAGAAACCAGCAGCGGCATTGGCTGGCGCAATATTTTCTCCCGTGTATATATGATGAACGGCGATGTACAGATACAATCTCAACCGGGCAGAGGTACGTTGGTAAATATTGAGTTTGCGAAGTAGAGTTGTCTGTTCTTCTATTGACTGATACGACAAAAGCCACCCTAATGGATGGCTTTTGTTATTTACAAACCTGTTCTTCTTAGAGTGCTAAGTCTGCATCGTCTGCAGCAGGTTGTTGTGGTTCTTGTTGCGGTTGTGCAGGTTGTTCGCCACCGTTGCTGTGTTCGCGGCGCGGACGGTCTTCGCGAGGGCCACGGTTTTCGTTGCGGCGGTCGCCACCACCACGGCGGTCATCACGACGTGGGCCACGGTCATTGCGGTCTCCCCTGTCACCACGGTCGCTACGCTCACGTTTCTCAGGTTCTACATAACCTTCAGGCTTTGGCATCAGTGCTTTGCGGCTCAGGCGCAGTTTGCCCGTTTTAGGGTCTGTACCTATCAGCTTCACTTTTACTTTGTCACCTTCTTTCATTACACCTTCCAGGCTGTCAAGACGGCTCCAGCTTATTTCAGAGATGTGCAGCAAACCTTGTTTGCCCGGCATAAACTCTACAAACGCACCGAATGTCTGAATACCTTTTACTACACCTTCGTAAGTTTCGCCAACTTCAGGTATAGCAACGATGCCCTTAATCCATTTAAGTGCTTTTTCAATGCCATCTTTATTAGCAGAGAATATTTTCACCTCGCCGCGGTCATTTACTTCTTCTATAGAGATAGTAGTACCCGTTTCGCGTTGAATTTCCTGAATGATTTTACCACCCGGTCCTATCACAGCGCCGATAAATTCGCGGTCGATATTGATTTGTTCGATGCGTGGTGCATGCGGTTTCAGTTCTGCACGTGCAGCAGGGATACATTCATACATTGCATCCAGAATGTGCAAACGTCCGCGACGTGCCTGTTCCAGTGCCTGCATCATAATATCCATGCTCAGGCCATCTACTTTAATATCCATCTGGATACCGCAGATACCATCGCGTGTACCGGTTACTTTAAAGTCCATATCACCCAGGTGATCTTCATCACCAAGGATATCTGTCAGGATAGCAAACCTGTTGTTATCACCTGATATCAGGCCCATTGCCACACCACTTACGTGTTTAGGCATTGGTACACCCGCATCCATCAGTGCCATAGAACCCGCACAAACAGTAGCCATAGACGAAGAACCGTTAGATTCCAGAATGTCTGACACTACACGTGTAGTATAAGGCCAAGCTTCGCCAGCAGGCATCATTTGTGCCAGTGAACGTTTTGCCAGGTTACCGTGGCCAACCTCACGACGGCCCGGGCCACGCATTGGTTTTGTTTCGCCTGTAGAGAACGGAGGGAAGTTGTAGTGGAGTATGAATTTGGTATAATCAGATGTTGCTGCACTTTCTATCAGCAGTTCATCTTCTTTAGTACCTAATGTTACTGTAGTTAATGATTGTGTTTCGCCACGTGTAAACAATGCAGAACCGTGCGGAGAAGGCAACAGGTCTGTTTCCAGTGTCAGCACACGTACTTCATCAAGCTTACGACCGTCAAGGCGCGTACGCTCGTCCAACATCATATTGCGGATGATTTCTTTTTCCAGATCGTGGAAGATATCACCCAGCAGTGCAAGGTCTTCTGCTTTTACCGGTGTTGCAAAACCCGGTACGGTAGTAGTACCGTCTTCATTTGCTACCAGTGTAGCATCAAAAGCTTCGCGGATAGCTTTGAAAGCATCGCTGCGTTCGTGCTTGCCCAGTGCGCTTTTCGCTACTTTCAGAATGTCTGCAGATACCAGCGTAGCTATATGTGCGGCCAATTCAGGATTAGTGTATGGCTTATCGTATTCACGTTTGCCGGTAACACCTTTCAGGTCGCGCAGTTGTTCCTGTGCTTTGATTTGTGCACGGATAGCAGCATGACCCAGTTCTATAGCTTTTACCACATCAGCTTCCTGACATTCTTTCGATTCGCCTTCCACCATCATGATGTTCTTTTCGGTAGCGGCAATGATGAAGTCCATGTCAGCATTAGCTAACTGGCTGCGGTATGGGTTGATAACGTATTCGCCGTTGATGCGGGCAACACGTACTTCAGATATTACTTCTTGTATAGGTACATCAGATACTGCGATGGCAGCAGACGCAGCCAGACATGCCAGTGAATCAGGCATTACTTCAGGATCGCTCGATATCAGTGTAACCAGTACCTGTACTTCGCACAGATAATCATCAGGGAACAATGGGCGCAGTGCGCGGTCTATCAAACGAGAGATTAATATTTCATAATCGCTCAGACGGCCTTCGCGTTTGAAGAAAGAACCAGGTATACGGCCTGCAGATGCAAACTTTTCTTGGTAATCTACAGTTAATGGGAAGAATGATTGACCTGGTTTAGGTTTTTGTGCAGCTACAACAGTAGCCAGCAGCATGGCGTTACCCATACGAACTACCACCGAACCATCAGCCTGACGAGCCATCTTGCCCGTTTCTATACTTATCTCACGACCGTCGTCCAGTTTAAAGGACACGGAAATGGGCTTTGGAATCATGATAAAAAATTAAATGTGTACATAAAAAACTATTCCCAACCACCGGGTTGGGAATAGTGTGTAAAGAGATATTACTTGCGGAGACCCAGCTTTTCAATCAAAGCACGGTAACCGTTCAGGTTAGTGCGGCTCATATATTGCAGCAGGCGCTTACGCTGACCTACCATTACCATCAAACCGCGTTGGCTTGAGAAATCTTTTTTATTAGTCTTCAGGTGATTAGAAATATGGTTGATACGCTCTGTCAGCGTAGCTACCTGAGCCTCGATAGAACCTGTGTTCTTTTCGCTTCCACCAAATGTTTTAAAAATGTTTGCCTTTTTTTCAGCGCTTAAATGAGACATTTGCATCAAAATTTAATATATAACGACACTTTTTCGGACGGCAAAGATAATCAAATATTTGGCATTTATGATTTGTCACACAGTATTTATCCTGAAAAAATAGAGAAAAATCATTATTTCTTCGTTAAAATGGGCCTCAAATAAGCATAATAAATAATACAAAAGCCTTTAATACCTGTCTTTCCTGCTTCCATCATCCCTTCAAAATCTTACCTTTGCAGCCTCAATTACCGTATCTAATGACTATTGCAGCGCAGATAAAGCAAATTACAGAACAGGCACTGAAACATTTGTTCCCGGAAGCCGATATACAGGCTTCTATGATTACTGTAAACCAGACAAAACCTGAGTTTACGGGCGATTATACCATTGTTTTATTCCCTTTTGTAAAGCTGCTGCGACAAAAACCCGATGAATTGGGCCGACAACTGGGCGACCATCTGGTGGCTACTCGCGGCAACCTGTTTACTTCTTATGATATAGTAAGCGGCTTCCTGAACCTGACAGTACAGGATAGCTTCTGGGCTGCTTTTCTTACTAAAGAATATAACAACACTGCATTTGGCGAAAAACCAAAGAACGGCAAGAAGGTAATGGTAGAATACTCTTCTCCCAACACTAACAAGCCACTGCACTTTGGCCACCTGCGCAATATATTCCTCGGCTATGCTATGGCCGATGTGCTGAAAGCGAATGGCTATGATGTGGTAAAAGCAAACCTGATAAATGACCGTGGCATACACATCTGCAAATCTATGATTGCATGGATGCGCAATGCCAATGGCGCAACACCACAAAGCACTGGCATAAAAGGCGACCACCTGGTGGGTGATTATTATGTAGCGTTTAATGACATCTACAAAGCAGAAGTAAAACAACTGGTTGAAGGTGGTATGGAAGAAGCCGTGGCAGAGAAGGAAGCACCTATCATGAAAGAAGCGCAGGAACTGCTGCGTAAGTGGGAAGCTGGCGATAAAGAAGTATATAGCCTGTGGGAGACGATGAATGGCTGGGTGTACGAAGGCTTCAACGAAAGTTACAAACGCCTTGGGGTAGACTTTGACAAGATGTACTACGAGAGCAATACTTACCTGTTAGGTAAAAGCCTTGTAGAAGAAGGACTGAAAAAAGGTGTGTTGTATAAGAAAGATGATGGTAGTGTGTGGATAGACATGACAGCTGATGGCCTTGACCAGAAACTGTTGCTGCGTAGCGATGGCACTTCTGTATACATGACGCAAGACCTCGGCACTGCACAACTGAAGTATAACGACTGCGGTGGCCTTGACCAATCTATATATGTAATAGCCGATGAGCAGAACTACCACATGCAGGTACTGAAGCTGATACTGCAAAAACTGGGCGAGCCATGTGCTGATGGTATCTATCACCTTTCTTACGGCATGGTAGAACTGCCAAGCGGACGTATGAAGAGCCGTGAGGGTACGGTTGTAGATGCGGATGATATGATGGACGAGATGATAGATATGTCTCGCCAGCAAACAGAAGAAGCAGGCAAAACTGAGGGCTTTACACAGGAAGAGCTGGACAAGCTCTACTATACCATTGGTATGGGCGCGCTGAAATTCTACCTGCTGCGTGTAGACCCTAAGAAGAAAATGATTTTCAACCCGAAAGAATCTATAGACCTGCATGGGTTTACAGCTACTTTCATACAATATGCGCACGCTCGTATCTGTTCTATCCTGCGCAAAGAAGGCTTGCCTTTGCTGCCTGATAACAACACGTTTGCATCTTTTGCACTGACACAAGGCATAACACCTGCGGAGAAAAAACTGGCAGTAGCGCTAGAGCAATACCCTGCAGTACTGGAGAATGCAGCTACGGAATACAACCCGTCGCTACTATGTAACTATTGCTTTGCGCTGGCACAACAGTTCAACTCTTTCTATGATGAGCACAGCATCAGCAAGGCAGAAAACGAAGAGAAGAAGCAACTGCGCCTGATGCTGATTATCATGACCGCACAAACTATGCGTCATGCATTGAAGCTGCTGGGCATTGCACTACCAGAAAAAATGTAATTGAAAAGAATAAGATTTTGATACAAGGGGTTGAGATTTTCTCAATCCCTTTTTAGTTACTACGCAGGCTTGGCGCCTCTACCCTTGTGCTGCGTATGGCAGGATACCAAGATGCCAGCAAGCCAACAATTATGATGGTGAGTATCACCATCAACACATCTGTAAACTGTATGTGTACGGGGAAAGAATCTACTACATAAGTACCGGGCAGGGCTATCCAGTTAAACTGTATCTGCCCCCAACATATCAGCAAGCCTATTGCAAGGCCGGTGAGTCCGCCCGTCAGCGACCATAGCACACCCTCTGCCATAAATATGCTGCGGATAGCACTACGCTCTGCGCCCATGGCTTTCAGTATCGCCATGTCTTTCTGCTTTTCCATTACCAATAGTGATAGCGCACCTATCATATTGAAAGAGGCTATGAGCAATACAAGAAAGAGAATACCATAGATGGCCCACTTCTCTGCACGCATTACGAGGTACATAGTTTTATTCTGCTCAAACTGCGTTTCTATCACGTAGTCTTTGCCAAGCTTGGCTTGTAGAGCCGTTTTTACATCGTCTGCATCTGCTCCTTGTTTCAGCTTCAGCTCGATAGATGAGTATTTGTTTTCGGCATTGAACAACTGCTGTACAACAGGCAATGCTGCAAGTATATATTTGCTATCAAACTCGTCCTGCGCCTGAAACGCGCCATCAGCACGCAGCTTTTGCGAGCGGAATGCACTCTGCGGATTTATGGCTGCATTAACAGAAGCATCAGGATAATACAACATTACCTCGCTGAAAACATTTTCGGGGTCGAGGCTAAGCAGTGACATTAGCTGTATGCCAAGTATAGCAGTAGGTTCGGGAGATGTGGCAACCGTTTTGCGTCCCTCTGTAACAAAGCGCTGATAGTTATTTACTTTATCATAAGATGCATCAATACCCTTCAGCTTTGCCACAAATGGCTGGTCTTCGCTGTTGATGAGTACGTTGTCTTCTATAACACGTGTAATGGCTGCAATACCATTCGTAGTACTTATTGCCTGATTCAGCTTATTATCAGCTTCAAAGAATTTGCTCTTAGCAGTGCTGATTTTTATTTCAGGGTAGAAAGCCTTGTACAGGTCGCTAACCAGGTATTCAAAACCATTGAATACCGATAGCAGGATAATCATAGCAGCACTGCCAACGGCAATAGCCACCATGCTGATGCGAGACAGTATGGGTACTGCATTGGCACTGCGTTTGCCACGCAGGTATCTGATAGCTATCTGCCAAATCAGTACCCTGTTCATCTATTCGCTGTCCGTATTTTGAGATCCGCCCATCGCTTTGCGATCTTCTTCTATCTTTTTAAACAGCTCTTCCATTTTAAACACATAGTCGAGCGTATCATCCAGATAAAATACCAACTCAGGTACGCGGCGCAATTGATTCTTGACACGCATACCCAGCAGCTTGCGGAATTCAGAAGTCTTCTCCGTGAATGTCTGCATCGTCGCCTCCGGGTCTTTCACCTGAAACAGAGACAGGTATACCCTGGCCTCCAGCAAATCTGGTGTTACCATTACTTTAGACACAGACACCATGCCACCGTCTATCATACCAAAACCTTCGCGCCTGAAAATATCGCTCAGTTCCTCCATTATCAGCTGTCCTATCTGTTTCTGGCGTTTACTTTCCTCCATTTATTGTCATTTTTTCGCTGTAAAGTTAACCTAAATTGAGGTACCTATGCCTTTATTCGGCGAGTTTGCTTAAATTAGTGGGCTTAATAATAATATGATTCCCATAATGAGAAAGTTACTATTGTTTTCTGCTATTGCATTTGCTACTAGCTTTATTGCATGTAAGGAAAAGGGCCCTGCCATCAATTTCGGAGGTGGAAACTCTGTAAGTGACACAACATATACTAAAACACCAGATGCACCTGTACAAAGAAAAGTTTTGATTGAAGAATTCACTGGTGCAAAATGTACAAACTGTCCAGATGCTCGTGTTCAATTAAAAGCATTAACAGATGCTAATCCGGGAAGGGTTATTGTAATGGAGCTTCACCCTGATGATCATCCATTAGGGCATCCTATAGAAGGTCTTTCAAAATTTGATTTCACCGAACCTGATATTTCTGATTTGTTCAAAGGTATTTTCCGCGGTTATTTTCCGGCAGGTATACCGGCTGCGGGTATCGACAGGGCTGTAAACGGAGGAGAAATACTTCAGAAACGTGCTGAATGGTCTAACATGGTAAATACTCGCCTGAATGCTGCAAGCCCAATAAAACTTACCCTCACAAACACATATGATGCTGCTAATGCTTCAGGTACAATTAAAGTAAATGTTTCTTACACAAGCACGGTTACTACTAAGAACTATATATCAATCGCTGTAATAGAAGATAATATTGTAGATGCTCAGGAGTTTCCTGACCGTATAGACACATTCTACAACTTCAAACACGTATTCCGTAAACTTTATACTACTGCAGGTGGTACTGAAATACTGGGTACAATTCCTACAAAAGAGGCAGGTCGTGTATACGAGGGCAGTTATAAATATGCTTTGAATGCTGCCTGGAAACCTGAAAATTGCCATATTATAGTTTGGGTACACAATAATGACGCTAATAGTAAAGAAGTATTGCAGGCGGAACAAATTGAAGTAAAGACTCCATAGATAATTCAAAAAAACTTTGTTTTATTTGCCCTGATAATCAGGGCATTTTTTTGTCAATACACCTCAAAATATCTAAGTATCTATCTGTAGTATTAGTTGTACTGATACTTGCTGACATAGCCGGTTTTGCCCTATGGAATGGCGTGCGAAGCGTATGCTACCACTATGTACGCAATCACAGGCAAGCTATAGCCATGCGCGATACGATTGCCATGCCTACAGCCAATTACCAATCAGGCAAAGACTACATCAGACATAAGGCAGATGAGATTGAATACCAAGGACAGATGTTTGACATCAAAAAGCAAATTGCAAATGGTGATAAAATACTACTGATAGGACACTACGATAAGTTTGAGAATCAGCTCTTCAAACTACTGCATAAATTGCTTGACGATAACAAAGATGGAAGTAACAGTAACAAGAACAACTTCCTATGCATTGACTGTATTATTCCACTGCAACACATATCCCTCAAACCCTTCTGCTTCCAACGTCATATATATCATTGCACGAACGATGATAACAATACACAACAATACACCATACCCATCACTGCCCCACCGGAAATGACTGTCATCAGACACATCTGATAATTGGATATTTACAGTCATTTTAAAAAACAATACTTCATGCAATACAAATACATATTGCCTGTAGCATTAGCTATGGGTATGCAAGCAGCGTATGGGCAACAAGACACGCTTCGCCCTGTTTCGCTGAACGAATATGTCTTTTCATCTAACAAATTCAAAGAGAACAAAAAGAATATAGCACAGCAGATACAAACCATTTCGCAAAAAGAAACGGAATGGGCAATGCCACAAACTACAGCCAACCTTATGGAACAAACAGGCAACGTGTTTGTGCAACGCAGCCAGGCAGGTGGTGGTAGTGTAGTGCTGCGTGGTTTTGAAGCCAGCCGCGTACTGATGGTGGTAGATGGTGTACGAATGAACAATGCTATATACCGTGCAGGGCATCTTCAGAACATCATTACCATAGACAACAATCTACTGGAAAGCACAGAGGTTATGTTTGGACCTGCATCAACATTATATGGCAGTGATGCATTGGGTGGTGTAGTCATTTTCAATACCAAAAATCCATTATTATCGAAAGATGGCAGGGTAAGCTTTAATGCAAATGCAATGACGCGTTTCAGCTCTGCCAATAATGAAGGTACAGGGCATATCAACTTCAACATCGGCCTGAAAAAGTTTGCCTTCCTTACCTCCGTTACTTATAGCAACTTCGGAGACTTGCGTCAGGGAAGCCATAGCAACCCGTTCTACGGCAGCTTTGGAATGCGGAATGAATATGTAGCCCGCATCAACGGCATTGACAGTATTGTTGCTAATACTAACCCACATATACAAAAATTCACAGGCTACAAGCAGTACGACCTGATGGAAAAAATCCTTTTCCAACAAAATGATAAAATATCGCACACGCTGAATCTGCAACTGAGCAATAGCAGCAATATACCACGCTACGACAGGCTTACAGACATTCGCAACGGCAAACTGCGCTTTGCAGAATGGTACTACGGACCGCAAAAACGCGCAATGGCTTCATACCAATTTGATGCTAAAAACCTAAATGGTGTATTTGATGAAATAAAAGCCGGCATCAACTACCAGTCTATACAAGAAAGCAGACATCAACGTACCAGAGGTAGCAATGCGCTGCAGCAGCGTTATGAAGACGTTGATGTTATTGGCTATAACATAGACTTCCGCAAGTTTATGAAACGCCATGAATTGACATTCGGCACAGATGGGCAATACAACAATGTTCGCTCAACAGCACGCGAGTTTGATATTGTAAAACAAACAGAAAAGCCACTGGATACACGCTACCCTAATGGCGGCAATACTATGTATTATGGCGCGTTGTATGCACAGCATATTTACAAAATCATCAACGACAAGCTGATTCTGAATGATGGTATCAGGTTGAATTATGTGAGCCTGAACAGCAAATTCAACGATACTACATTCTTCCCATTCCCTTTCCGAGAGGCTAAACAAAACAATACTGCTTTGAGTGGTAATCTGGGCCTTGTATTTATGCCTGCAAACCGCTGGCGTTTTGCTTTGAACGGTTCTACTGGTTTCCGTTCGCCAAACGTAGACGATATGGCTAAAGTATTTGAATCTGCTGCCGGTGCTACGCTCTTTGTACCTAATCCGAACCTGAAACCGGAGTATACATATAATGCTGATTTAGGCATCACTTACTTTGTTGATAACAAACTGAAAGTGGAAGCTACAGGTTTCTATACATGGTTCAGAAATGCAATTATTGCAGACAAATTCAACCTAAACGGGCAAGATAGTGTGTTATATAATGGCAAAATGACTGCGGTTATGGCAAACCAAAACAAAGCAAAAGCTTATCTGTATGGTTTTAATGCTGCATTGACAGCCAAGCTGAATGAATATGTGAGCCTGTACAGTGCAGTAACATTTACATATGGCCGCTACATTAATAACGCCGGTGTGGAAGTACCACTGGACCACATACCACCCGTATTTGGTAAAACAAGCCTGATGTATCAGCAAAAACGCTTCAGCAGCGAGGCATATGCACTGTACAATGGTTGGAAAAGGCTACAGGATTATAGCCCTTCAGGCGAAGACAATCTTGTGTATGCAACTCCGCAGGGTATGCCATCCTGGTATACGCTAAACGTAAGGGTTGGCTATAAGCTGAATAGCAATATGGGCATTCAAGTGGCACTGGAAAATATTATGGACCAGAATTACCGCCAATTTGCATCAGGCGTCAGTGCACCCGGACGCAATTTTGTAGTAACACTGCGCGGAAATTTATAGTTCATTTTTTATACAGTTTGTTAAAAGCCGGGTAATACCCGGCTTTTTTCATGAATGGCTTTTGCATAATGTTTAAGAAACAAAGCAAGAATGTATCTTTGGCACACTAATACTTAAAAGGTGAAGTACCGTAACGCAGTCTTATTAATATTCATCATTATACTTATAGACCAATGGTCTAAGTTTTATATCAAAACACATTTCTACTACGGTGAAGAAGTAAATGTAATAGGCAACTGGTTCAAACTTCATTTTATAGAAAACGAGGGGATGGCCTTTGGTATGAAACTAAATGAAGCACCTATTGGCAAACTGATACTTACCCTGTTCAGGCTTGTAGCGGTTGTTTTTGGGTTCTTCTTGCTAAAAAAACTGGTAAATAAAGGCTATGCCAAAGGTGCTATAGTTTGCGGTGCACTGATACTTGCCGGTGCCTTGGGCAATCTGATAGACAGTATCTTCTACGGTCTCATATTCAGCGAAAGCAGCTTTCATGTGGCTAAGCTTGTACCATTCGGACAAGGTTACGGACAAATATTTCACGGACGCGTTGTAGATATGATGTATTTCCCGATTGTAGATACCGTATTGCCAACATGGGTACCTGTATGGGGTGGTAAACCGTTTACATTCTTTGAGCCTGTGTTTAACATTGCTGATGCCGCCATATCTACCGGTGTGCTGGTGCTTGTCTTTTTTCAAAAAAGACTCATACACAAACAAGAAGATTCAACAACTGCTAAAGCATCTTAAATAATGGATAACAACGAATTGATTCCCATTACCGTATGGCTTTCGGGCAGGAGCTATAGGATACGAATAAAGGCTGAAGAAGAAGAGGCAGTAAGAAAAGCAGTGAAGATTGCAGATGAAAAAATACTAGAACTGCGCAGCCATTATGCCGGGAAAGACGATCAGGACTTCATTGCCATGTGTTTGCTCTCTTATGCTGCCGATAATGCTTTGGAAGGTAGCAGTTTCAACCCCGTACTGGAAACTGATGTTAAAGAAATGCTGTCACGTATTGAAAATGCGATAAAAGAGTAACCATAATACTTCTCAATCAGCATATTGTTAGGATTTAAAATTAAAAGACAGACTACACGTGTAGTCTGTCTTTTTTATGTAGTGTAGAACTTAAGCTAAACTGAAATAATAGATAAAAATCAAAAGCCACCTTAAAGGTGGCTTTTGATTTTTATCTGAAGGATGTACTATACCCTATCGTTGAACATTGAGTGGTTTGCTTACGATACCATCTTCCGTAGTTGCACGGATGATGTAACGTCCGCTTGCAAATGAACCAACATTCAGGCTGTGTTCAATTGACTTACCATCCAATTCAGCACGGTAAACAACCTCACCAATTGCATTGATAACAGTAACATCTTTCATTGTAGTGCCTTTAACACTCAATGTTACTTTATCGCTAGCAGGGTTTGGATAAACGTTAGCATCAATGCCTTCGTTTACAACACCGTTAACACCTGTAGCCCATTGTACCATCGTAATTGTGTCTTTACCACAATCATTACCGATAACCAATTTAACAGTCATGCTACCATCGAATGATTTAACAACTGTTTTGTGACTGCTGGTAGTACCATCGCCAAACATCCACAAGTATGTATTAACATTTGATGTACCACTAGGTGTGAATGTGTATTGGTTGCCATTGCGGATGTAGTTGATACCTGAAGCAATTGGCAGCGGGCTCAGATTAACTTGAACCTGATCTGTACCTATACAGTTAGGACCTGCATCAACAGTTACAGAATATACACCAGTACCTTTGTAAACTTCTATAGTTTGTGTAGTATCACCTGTGCTCCATAAATATTTAGCACCAGGATAACCTGCATCTAAGATATATGGAGTGTTTTTGATTTCGCACGCAGCGATATCATTACCAAGGTCTACTGCAATAGGACCGGCATTAACCAGCGTATTTGTTGATGTAGAAGAACAACCAATGTTAGTTGTAACTACAGAATAGCTACCAGCACCTGATACATTATAAGTATTACCTGTAGCACCAGGAATGTTTACACCATTTAATTTCCATTGGTAAGAAACACCTGGTACATTACCAGCATCCAACACCAGATTGCTACCTGTACAGAACGTAAGTGCACCATTAGCATTTACTACAGCCATTGGCGGAGATACTACAGTTACAGTTACAGGGATAGACTCTGAAGTAAGATTTGGAGTAACACTTGTTGCAGTAATTAATACTGTATAGTCACCACCTGAAGTAACAACATATGAGTTAGTTGTTGCGCCCGGGATGTCAACACCATTACGCTTCCATTGATAATCGTAAGTAGTTGAACCAGACGATACAGGGCTAGCATTCAATGTAACTGTATTACCAGTACACAAGATTGTAGAACCTACAACTTTAACATTAGCCGAGAAGTTAACACCATCATCAATACCAGTGAAAGCACCAAAGCTTGTTACACCAGCAGCGAATATGGAATTTGCAGTAGTGTTTGTGCTACTATTAGCCTGGTTGTAAGAAATCCAAGGTGTAGCACCAAATTTATGAGCAAGCTTCATGTTAGCCTCGTTTGGTATTGTACCCAACCAAGTATCATAGTAGTTAACAGTCAGATCGAAATCGTATGTAGAAGCCAAGCCTACAGGCGTAATATCTGTATAGAAGTACGGATATTTATTCTGGCTTACAGTAGGGAAATTTGAAGGAGGTATAGCACCACTATACTGCCTTACGTTCAGTGCACTTGTAAGTGCTAACTGTGTATTCCATTTTACTGTACTTACGTTTGTTTCACCGAACCTGAATGTTTGTGATACGCCAGGTGCAGCAATAGAAGGAGTAGGTGTAGATACCGGAGGTGCTACTGAAGGATCAAATTCAACAGCGCCTATATCAGGTACACCATTTGCCCTGTTGGTAACCCTGTTATTACCATTATAATCTTTATTAGCATATGGCAATTGCATTGCACGACCATTCAATGCCCAAGAGTTAGGGCTTGAAGCGTCTGGCATACCTAATGTAGATAATGTACCAGGATTGTAATTGATTGAATTAGACCATGCATTACCATTATTTACTGCATAAGTAGATCCACGTAATGCAGTTAAAGTAGTGTATGTTCCAGCACCGTCGTAAGCAAGGTTTGTACCACTTGTGTACAAGTTATTGAAGTCTGCACGGTGGTTGTAACCTGTAGGCATGAAAGTGTAGAATGCATAACCATCATTGTAAGAAGCAAATGAGTTATTATATACACTATCCTGCTGAAAAGAAGACAGATATACATAACCTGCATAAGAGCTTGTTGTAGAATTACCACCCCATGCTACAGTATTGTGCATCACACTTGTATAAGAAGGGCCATATACAAACAAACCATAATAAGAGTTTGTAGCCCTATTATAAGTAACGATGTTGTTTCTAACCTGAGAACGTGCATTAGCAGCACCACTAGGGTAGTAAATCATCAGACCATAGTAGTAGAAGTTGTGCACTTTGTTACCAATACATTCTATAGGCACAGAATTACTAATATACCAGTAATAGATACCAGACCAAGATGTAGTTGTGTTAGAACCTGCAGCTGTTATAGTATTATAGTTAACCTTAGCACCTGCAGTGTTATATAAGAAGTATATACCAGAATAGAATGAAGTCATTGTATTCCTTTCAATTACAACGCCTGGGATATTTGAAGAGTTACCATACATATACATACCAAACGCAGCGTTTACTGTATTATCAGTAAATACAAAATTCGGGAAGTTGGCATTGTTTGCAAACACACCACACCAATAAGTGAATGAGTTTGTATTATTACTATTCAATATACATCCGATAACACTATCGTTTGCAGATGTACCATTGATATTGATACAAGTAGCAAAAGAACCCGTGCTAGTAGCATTCAGTGTCATGTTTTTCACTGATATGTTAGAGGTATTGTTGAGGCGTATGATGTAGTCATTGTTTGTACCTGTAGCACCACCAAAGTTCAGATTAACTGCAGAAGCAGGAACTGCGTTATCTGCTCTGATAGTCAGCCTGTTTACAGCACTGATGCCAGGTATATTAACCAGATCGTACTGACCTATATAAGTACCTGCACGCACTTTGAATGTAACAGGTCCACACATACCTGCAGACTTAATAGCTGCAACGGCATCAGTCAAGTTAGCAAAGTCAGGAGATGTACCACCTACTGTGTATTCGCCTAACAATGCAGCACGTATAGACAATGGACCAAGTGTATCATCTGCAGCAATAGGATCGGCAACGTTGTTTGGCAGAGATGTCCAAACTTTTATTACGCGAGGAGTTGTACCGAAATACACAGTATCTAATGATACAATCACTTCATTGCTACCAGGTGTACCATTATTTATTGGTATTGGTGTATTCCAGCTTTTTTGCGGCCTAGGTAAACCATCAACTTCCCAGTTGATTTTTACACTATTGATTACGTTGTTACCGTTGTTTTTGATACGAACCTTAACAACTGCTGTTAATGGACAGAAAGTACCAGATGGATCTATGATGGCATCTGCACTAGCATTATCACCTACATCTATACCTGTGTAAAGGCCAAATGTATTGAGTGGGCCGCTTGTTGGTGACATGATGAAGTTACGAACTGTATTAGCCGTACTAACAGTTATAGGATATCCAACCCATGGGTTAGAACCATCTTTTTTAGCAAGGTGCAATGCTGCTTCTGTCGCAATTGTACCCATCCAAGGATCTTTATAGTAGATATTAGCAGTATATGCAGATGCAGGAGAGCTGATATCTGTGTAGAAATACATATTTGTAGGATTCAGTGCACTGAGACCCGGAGGCGCAGTACCAGGATATTGCCTGCAGTCCGGTTGTGTACCAGGAACTGTTGCAGCAGCATCCCATGTAATAGAAGCTACAGTATCACCACCAAAAGTATATACCTGTGTGCTACCCGCAGCCAATGTACCAAATACAGCACATGTAGGAGGGATAGTAGTACTAGCAGGCGTAAATTCATAAGCACCAAGATCAGGAACACCTGTAGATGTTAGTACATGGCGTTGAGCACCTGTAACGTCAGTATTGTTACCAGGTATATGTACACCACGACCATTCATAGACCAACAGTTAGGATTTGTACCATCAGGTGTCAAATCGCCGGTTGTAGTATTTACAAATGCAGGAGCATAAGTCAGAGAGTTTCTGTCTTTGCCTGAAGCAGTACGCCATGCCTGAATAGTAGAGTAAGTAGTACCACCACCAGCAGTAGCCATAAACGGACCTGAAGGCGTATGGTAGTTATTATAATCAGCAGTCAGGTATGCATTAGATGAAGAATATGTCCAGAAAGCACCAACTGTAGAGCCATTGGCACGTGCGAAGATGTTGTTCCTGAAAGTACACATTTCATAATATGCAGAACTCAAATCGTAGTTGTAATGGTACACCACATAGTTTGTAACACCTGTTGCTGCGCTATAGAAGGTATTATTATACCATTCGCTACCGTTACCTGCGTAAGGGAAGTAGATATAGTTAGTATAGTTAGTACCTGTAGTACGTGTGTAAATAGCGTTATTGAAAGTCTTTTGGCCACAAGGGTAGTAGTTATACATACCATATACTGTACCACCAGAAGTAGAAATAGCCTTAATTACGTTATTACTGATTGTCAGGTTAGGATATGAGTTTGTACAATATGTCATCAAACCATAAATAGAACCTGAAGTAGAGTTGACTGTTATATTATTTCTATCAACGCTTGAGTTAGCACATAAATAACCTGCATATAAATATGTAACACCATTCACAGCATTACGAACAATAGTGTTACTATTGAATGTAGAATTATTTGCATAATATGTACCAAAAATATAGCTGGAACCACTACTTGTAGAGTTGAGGTTGAACGTATTGTTATCTACATTATGGAAACCTGCATAACCATAACCGTAGTTGTACAGCGGATACATAGTACCGGTAGTACTTGTCCAGTTAAAAGTATTACCTCTGAATGTGAAATATTCAGAATAGTATACATAGGCATATGACGCAGCAGAAGTAACGTTATTTGTATATGTATTATTTACAAAAGAGTCTCTGCTGTTATAATACCAATATAATGGATATTGTGTAGAAAAGTTAGATGTTGTTACATTAGTTATTGTATTATTAGACATTACCTGCCTAGGGCCTGTAAGGTTACCATTACAATACCAACGATAAATACCATAAACTGTACTTGTTGCATTACTGTAGTTGATGTTGTTGCCAATCATCTGGAAAGCACCATCAGCTTCGTACAAGTAAACACCATACCACGCACCTGTAGAGTTTTTAGTAATGGTGTTATTGTTGATTTTCAAATCATTAACATAATAGCCATATACTGTTCCATAGAATGGATTTGTTGTACAGTTGCTGAATTCAAAATTGGTAGGCCTTGTAGATGTGTTACCGTTTATGTAAACGTCATAAGAACCACCAGCAGGAATAGAACAACCTGTTACCTTGTTGTTGTTACCCATAAAGCCTGTAGTAGAGCCCGGGATATTCCAGTACGCCATTACGCGAGACCTGTAGAATGATGTAGTTAATGAACTAGCAGTACCGTTAAGCGTACAGTTCATTACTGTATTGTTAGATGCCGTACCACTGAAATCGATATCTGTACCATATGTAGTACCAGTGTTATTCAGTGTCAGATCTTTAATAGTTACCCAGTTCGTATTGTTCAACCTGAAAACAAAGTTGTTTGTAGGGGTAGAACCGGTAAAGTTGATAGTTACTGTACCAGGTCCATTTTCAGCCTGAATAGTAACTGTATTAGTGGCATTAGCACCGGTAAGGGCATTCAGCTGCCCTTGATCTGTGTAAGTACCGGGACGGATGTTGATTGTAACCGGTCCGGCAATCGTGTTATTGTTCAATGCCGAAATTGCGGCAGCAACAGTTGCATAGTTCGGTGAAGCACCACCTACTGTGTAGGTACCGGACATTGGCTGTGCCAGTGCCGGGAACGCTGCAACCAATGCCACAAACATCGGTATGATCGCACGTTTGAGATAATTGTTGAAGTGTTTCATTTATACTGCTATTTTATTTTTTTCGATAATTATTGTTATAAACTATTATGTTAATGCTAATTTAAATTTTGACGTTAACGCAATTAGCAGTTTTACCGATACTCGCCAAAATCCTTATAGGAACGGGCTTTGGAGGTGGCATTGCCGAAATTTTCAGATTGAATACTTTCATAATCCTGTCAAATATCTGTACAGGATATGTAAGTATCGGGGTTTTATTATTCATATTGCGCGTCAATTTTTCTTTATGTTAAGTATGTTATTTCTCAATAAATTAACAAAACAAGTGCTTGTAAGATAATAATAAAATCTTATTAAAACACTCAATAAATATGGTTTTTTTGTCCATTTTAATCCTATTCTAACTCTCAGCACCTATTTATTAACACTTAGTTAAAACATTAAATACGATACATGGTTTAAAATAGTTTTGAAATATATTCTATGAAACTATCAAACTACAAATTAAAAATTATCCTATAACAAGATGAAGCGGTAAAAATAACACTTGAACCCGCCATCTTTAGAATAACCAAACTATATAGTAATTGATTTCAGTTTTCTTAGCAGAGGTATAGGTTTTGCGAAGAGAATAAACATTATAAAAGCGCCTAAAATTATTCCATCACCATTATAATATGTATTAAAAAGGGATTAAAACAGGAATTACTTAATACCTAAACGGTTGATTCCTGCTTTTGCTTGCTGTTTTATAGCATTTTTATAGTCTTGAACCGGCATTTCCAAGCATTGGTTATAATGAAAAAGTGCCTGCTCATCATTGCCTTTTTTTTCATATATAAAAGCACACTGCAAAGAGGCTCTGGCAGCAAAATATTCCTTTGCTGTTCTACCTATGTATATCGCTCTGTTATAATACCGCAATGCTTTTTCATCATCGCCAAGTTCGTCGTATATCCGCCCCATTCGAAGGTTATACTCTGCTATATCCGGCGCACTCGCAAAGTCTGCTTCTTTGTAAGATGTAAGTAACATCAGCGCTTTATTATAGTAACCCCCATCTATCAACCATGATGCTTTCAGGAGTATCGCATTAGGCCATATATCCGCTTCTGCAAAACGCGCAGCACGCCTATCTGCATCTACATTTGTACTACCATACTGCGCTATTTTTTCTTTGTACTGTTCAGCTTCTTTTATTCGTCCTTCGGCATATAGCATATATGCTATTTTCAGGTATGCATCTTTAACAAAAAGCTTGCCCTTATAATTTGTAATAAATTTCTTGAAGTAACCGATAGCACTGATATCTGTTTTATGAATTAATGCATTCGCCATTTCATAATCAAAAGCAGGGATATAGCTATAACCAGGTAATTGTTGCATCTGCTGCATAGTTGCCAATGCAACCTCTGCTTTTCTGTAGTTAAGTGCAATATTTGCTTTTACAAAAGAGAATAGTAAATTATTGTAAGATGGATAAGCCGTACTGTTTATCATTGCCCAAGCATCGTCTTGTTGTGACATTAGATAAAACTTTAAATACACATCAAACAAAAGTGCATCATAATATAGGGGGTCGCTAGGTGAATGTTTTTTATAGAACGCATCAACTTTCACTACCCCCTTTTTCACATCTCCTTTCATACCAAATACTGCTGCAATCCATTTATAATCGTCTGGTACAGTCCCTACTACAGCTTCTTCAACACCAAGAAATATATCGTTATAATCAAAATCAGGAAACCGCTTTTTATTCTCTTTCAAAAGCATGTAAGATTTTCTGAATGTTGTAGCTGCCTTGAAATTTTCACCCATTCGGATATTGATAAAAGCCCATTGCATATACAAAGCTGCTTTTGTAAGCCTATACCACGGAGACGACTCATCACCACGATTTAGCAGTGCTTGTCTTTTATCCAGATGATGATAATATTTATCATAGTCTTTAGGGTCTCCGTTAAACAACAACAACATACAGTCTGCATAATTTGCCACATATACTGCCATAAGATTGCGGGGATTCGCTTTCAATTCAGCATTAATGGCAGCATTACCTTCCTTGAAGCGGAGTGCCATATAATGCTCATAAGCTTTCCGACATTGAGGGGAAAATTCATAATAGTACTCTGATGCATTTGCAGATGTGGTAGTTAGGCAAAGCAATATAACAGCAAAATAGTACCTGAATAACATGATTTGCAAATGTACACTTATTGATAACGAGTGTAGTTCTGTAGGTAGTTGTTTTATCTAATAAAATCGTATAGACTTTATTCTACAAAACACTTTTTTTATACCTATCTGGTTACATAATTGTGATATTGGCTTGAAAATACGCTGCTCAAGATGTATTTTTGGCATCATATTTGTCTAACCATTCTAAAAATTATGATTATGCTATCAATGAAATCAATCCGCAACGTTGCCCTTAGTGCTTTACTAACAATTGGTGCTTTCAGTGCTATTACTTACACATCTTGTAATAAAGATGAATGTAAAGACGTTGTATGCCAAAACGGTGGTACATGTGTTGCAGGCGTTTGCTCTTGCCTTACTGGTTATGAAGGTACAAACTGTGAAACTCGCAGTCGCGACAAATTTATCGGTACATACGTTGGTACTGAGATCTGTTCTGTAGGTACAGATAATTACAGCATTACAATTGCTGCAAATTCTGACAACCTGAAAATTACAATGACTAACCTGTACAATGAAGGCTTCTCTGCTGTAGGTACTGTTACAGGTAAAAACACTTTCTCTTTCAGCGGTTCTTCTGGTACAACTACTTACACTGGTAATGGTGAACTGACAGGTACATCTGCACTGAAAGTAACTTACACTATCACAACAGGTACTGTAAGCAATAGCTGTACTTTCAATGGTACTAAATAATAACGTATTATCTATCAATAAAAAAAGGGAGCAATTGCTCCCTTTTTTTATTTTATAATTCTTATCTGAATTATTTCATACTAGGTTTACCATTACCTACAGTACCATCCTTTTTATCACCAGACATGCTAGGTTTACCATTACCTACAGTACCAGGAGTAGTATTGCCAGACATGCTTGGCTTGCCATTACCTACAGTTTTAGGTTTGGGAGTTTCAACTGGTTTTGGTTTAGTAACCGGTTTTGGCGCTGGTGCAGCAGCTTTAGCGCCTTTCATTGCAGCAATCATAGAATCTGCTTTCCACTGAGCGAGTGCATTGATCAGAGAATCGTTTTGCGCCATCAGTTCGCTGCGCATAGCTTCTACACGTGCATTCACCATTGAGTCGATTTGTGCTTCTGAAGGACCAGCACTAACAGCAGGCGCTTCGTTTTGGCAAGATGCCAATGCCAGCATACCACCGGCCAATAGTAATAACGTTTGCTTTTTCATTCTTTACGGTTTTATTAATGCAAAAATATTGTAGTTGTTGATACTTTTAGCAAAATAGATGCCATAAACCTGTTCTTTATCAAAAAACTAACACTAAACAGGCTTTAATAGGCAATATTGTAGAATTATTTCTGCTTACGGAGCATATCCTTATAAAGCATCTTCACCAATCCATCTGCCAGACCAATCTTTGGAACGTAAATTTCATCGGCATTTGCCCACCTCATTACGGCTATATATATCTGCAAGGCAGGTACAATAACGTCGGCACGATCGCTACGCAGATTATAGAGATGCTTGCGTTCTTCTACGCTGTTCAAACTAAGCTCTTTGTAGTAGTCTTTCAGTAATTCTAAAGGAAGCGGCTTGCCTTCTTTGCGCTTGGATATAGAAAATATCTTATTGATGTTACCACCACTACCAATCGCTTCTACAGGTTGATAATCTTTGGTATGTGTTTTTATGTACCACTTCATATGTTCCCACTGCTCATCTGTCACTTTATCATTCAGCAAGCGTATGGTACCTATATTGAAGGATTCTTTGAAAACAATATGGTTGTCTGAAAACAGCGTTACTTCCGTGCTACCCCCCCCTACATCTACATACATGTAAGACTTCTCTGTATTCAGCTTTTCTGCAATATGCGTTTCGTATATGATATTTGCTTCTTCCTGCCCGCTGATGATGCTTACTTCAATACCTGTTTCTGCATAAATCTCTCTGAGCACCTGTCCACCGTTTGAAGCATCGCGCATAGCAGATGTAGCACAGGCCTTAACAGCCTCTACTTTGTATATATCCATCAATAGCTTGTAGGCTTTGATGGTATCTATCATTTTTCGTTTTTTTTCTTCGCTGATATATCCGTTATCAAATACATCGAAACCCAGACGCAATGGTATGCGCAGGAGGTTTAGCTTAGTAAAATCGACTGTCCCGTCTTTATAAACAGATGTCTCTGTAATAAGCAAACGTGCAGCATTGGAACCAATATCTATAGCAGCTAATATCAAGTCTTAGTAACGTTTATTGCGCAAATATCCATAAATAGCCACTTGCGAGCGTAGTGCGTGTTCGCCTTTTTTCCGTGACACATATTCATTGCGCTGTTCGTTATCTAATATACGCCCTTTCACATTTTCCGCAAGCTGTATGTTCAGAATATCTATTATTTCCTTTTGTATTTCTGTATCGTAAACAGGGCAAGCAGCCTCTACACGGTGATCCAGATTGCGCACCATCCAGTCTGCAGAGGAGATAAATACTTTTGGTACACCCGCATTATGAAATACAAAGACCCTTGCATGCTCCAGATACTCGTCAATAATACTGATAGCCTGCATTGGTGCCTTAAACGACTTATTTTGCGTGTACGCACAGCAACTACCTCTTATTATCAGGCGCACATCAACACCTGCTTTGGATGCATCGTATAACATGCTTATCAATACCTGATCTACCAAGCTGTTTGACTTTATGATAATAGATGCAGGTTTACCCTTTCTTGCAGCTTTTATTTCTCTGCTTATTAAATCAGCAAAATACCTACGCATGTTAACAGGTGCTACGGGCAATGTTTTACATGCTTTCAGGCTTTCCAGTTTTGGATGTGCAGATTCAAGGAATGAGAATATGCGGTTTATATCGGCCAGTATGTTTCTGTTTGTAGTTAGCAGGCAATGATCTCCATAATACTTTGCAGTACCCTCGTTGAAGTTGCCTGTAGATACAAACCCGTATTGTTTTGTTTTATTAAACTCACGCTTTTTAATGATGCACAATTTGCCATGCACTTTCATGTGCGGCAAACCGAGCACCACTTTTACACCCTCTTCTTCCAGTCGTTTTTTCCATTGCAGGTTTGCCTCCTCATCAAAGCGTGCGCGCAGCTCTATCATTACTGTTACAGACTTACCATTGCGCACAGCATTCAGCAAAGCGTTTATCACCTTTGAATCTTTTGCAAGACGGTAGGCAGTTATCTTGATGCTTTGTACAAAAGGATCGATGGCTGCTTCACGAAGCAGGTCTATAATAGAGTCGAACGAATGATATGGGAAATGAAGCATTACATCGCGCTTATCCATCACCTCCATAATGCGGCATGGCTGCTGCAATAGCGGATGTACAAATGCTTTGGCACGAGGCTTCAGGTCTGAAAACACCTGTGCGGGAAAATTCATAAAGTCTTTGAAATTATGAATCCTGCCACCTGGTATCAGGTTATCTTTTTTAGAAAGATTGAGGCGCTTGATGAGATAATCAAGCAGGTTAGCGTCTATATGCCTGTCGAACACAAAACGTGTAGCACGACCTTTCTTTCTGTTCTTTAATCCTCTCTCCAGTTCGTCTATCAGGTTTGTATTTACATCGTTATCCATCTCCAGTTCAGCATCACGCGTTACTTTGATGATGTAACCTAAGAACCTGTTGAAACCAAATGGTGCAAACAGATTAGGCAGATTGAACCTGATAATATCTTCGAGCAATATGATGTCTTTGTTCTTGCCTTCTGAAGGCAGTATCACAAAACGCGGCAATACTTTTGTAGGGATTTCTATCAATGCATAGCGCTGTAGCATGGGGTTTTTAGAATCACCCAATACGCAGGCAAGGTATATAGACTTATCTCTCAGTAAAGGTATTTGCGGTATACTTTCTATCATCAGCGGCACTATCTGCGTGCGCAACTGTTCATCGAAATACGTATTGATGAAATCTTTCTGTGCTTTGTTTAATTGCTTTTCGTTTTTGATGAAGATGTGTTGCTTATCCAGCTCCTTAATTACATCTGCGAAAATGGCATCAAAATCTGCCTGCTGGCTGATAACTACCTGCTGTATCTGCGCCAGTATTTTATCTGGATTACTTTCAAGATGTATCCTGCCTGCTTTACCCAATCTTAGCATACGATTGAGCGTAGCTACACGTACGCGGAAAAACTCATCGAGGTTGTTTGAGAAGATGCCAAGAAAACGAAGGCGGTCGTAAATATGATTTGAAGTATCGCGGGCCTCTTGCAGCACCCTTGCATTAAACGACAACCAACTAATATCCCTAACTATAGTCTGTTTCACAGTCTTCATCCAACAGGAAATTTTTTGCTGTGGCAAAAGTAATCGCTCCGCCCAGCATTGTCTGTACTGTGAAGGTACTAAACGTAGATTTTACAATTTCTTAATATTGCTAATAAGCCCTGTGGTAGAGTATCCTTGTACGAAAGGTACTACCTCTACTTTACCACCATAGCTCATTACATGCTGTGCGCCTACAATAGTATCAATGGAATAATCACCACCTTTCACCAGCACATCGGGATTGATATTATGAATGAGTTGTTCAGGCGTTTCCTCGCCGAATAGGCAAACAGCATCTACACATAATAAGGAGGCCATCTGAAACAACCTGTCTTCTTCATGATTGATTGGCCTTTCTTCTCCTTTCAGTTTCTTGACAGAAGCATCGGTATTCAGCGCTACGATAAGAATATTGCCCATATCCGCAGCTTTGGCAATCAAGTCGAGATGACCGTGATGTAGTATATCGAAACAACCATTAGTGAATACAATCTTCTTGCCAAGTGCTTTCCACATGTTTACGTGTCTGGCAATGATCATATCATCGCGAAGGATTTTATTTTGTATCCACTGAAGCTTCTGCATCTTTCCGCTTGTTGTTTACTATTGGCAATAGAATGATTGAGAGAACACCCAGAATAACTACAATACCCATCTGCACGGACCATGATACCCAACCAAATGCCTGCCCATGCGTTTTGGCATCTACACCATATACAGACAGTGCACTTGCTACCAATGCAGGGTACGCACCAATACCACCGGGTGTTGCTATAATACCTACGCTACCTACTATCAGCACAACCAATGCGGTAGCTAACGATAAGTTTTCTGTTGGGGGCATGCTCCAGAAACCCAACACTACAAGGAACCAGTAAGAGCCCCATATTAATGCCGTGTACGAGAGAAACATACCTCTTTTCTTCAGTTGCAATATAGACATTACACCCTGCATCAACCCACCGATGAATTGACCAATCTTTGTATCCTTAAATCTCCTGTACAGGAATACAAGGGTTATGATGGCTATTGCAGCAATGCCCAGTAATATGAGCAGAAAAGATGTTTTGCCTGCAAAGCCACCAAAAGTATCGCTCAGCATTTTGCCTATCACATCAGCTTCCAGCACAAAAGCAAGGAATGTAAGCAAGCCAAGGCATACCACATCAAATGCACGCTCTGCTACGATAGTACCTATCATCTTATCGGCAGGTACTTTTTCGTAACGGGCCAGTACGGTACATTTTGCAACCTCACCTGCACGGGGCAATACAAGGTTGGTTATATACCCTACCATCACTGCAAAAAATGTATTGGTTGTAGTAGGACGGATATCCATAGGCTCAAGCATCAGCTTCCAGCGCAGCGCCCTGAAATAGTGAGATAAGAACCCTACAATGAAAATGGGCACCAGATACCAAGCCCTTGTTTGCTTGATAGAGCCCAGCATTATATCTATTTGTTCAGCAGTCATTTTGCTGAACATCCAGTATATAATACCAATACCCAACCCCAGGAATACGACGTATTGCAAAACCGTAAGGAGGGTCTTTTTCTTCATAGAACTAAAGGTAAGAATTATAGTTTATTACCCTCTTTAGGGAATATGATGCTTGGACTGAATTGCTTCGCTTCTTCAAAATCCATATGCGCGTAAGAGATAACGATAACTGTATGGCCAACTGCTATTCTATGTGCAGCAGGGCCATTCATACATATCATACCGCTGCCACGTTTGCCTTTAATGATGTATGTTTCAAGGCGGGCACCATTGTCCATACTGAGTACCTGCACTTTTTCATTTTCAATCATGTTGGCGGCATCCAGCAAGTCTTCGTCTATAGTAATACTACCTATGTAGTTAAGATTGGCCTCAGTAATCTTAACATGATGTATTTTAGACTTTAATACTTCAATTTGCATAGCGGCGCAAAGGTACATTTTTAGTATGACACAAGCATAATGACGGGATAACAGTTTATTATAATTATAAAATAAAAGGGCTGCATGTTTGCAGCCCTTTTAAAAATATGCCTGATGTGGCAGTGAATATTATTCGCCTGCAACTTCAAATTCAATTTCAATAACGCTTTCTTTACCGAAATCGATAGAAGCTTTGTAAGTACCGGCTTCTTTTACTTCGTCAAGAATTGTTATACGGCGACGGTCGATTTCATAACCTTTCTGTTCGCGGATAGCGCGTGCCAGTTGGATAGATGTAACAGAACCGAAGATTTTACCGTTAGTACCCAGTTTAGCACCCAGTTTTACAGGAGCTGCTTTCAGTACTTTAGTTACGTCAGCTATTTCAGCCATCAGTTTAGCTTCGCGCTTAGCCAGTTGTTTCTGGCGTTCCTGCATTACTTTCAGGTTTGATGCGCTAGCCTCGATAGCATATTTCTGAGGTATTAGGTAGTTGCGGGCATATCCCGGCCTTACTTCTACCAGCTCATGGGCACTGCCCAGGTTGTCTACGTCTTTAATTAATATTATTTGCATGACTAGTAAATTCTATTTTAAAAGGTCAGTTACATAAGGCAACAGAGACATCTGACGAGCCTTTTTAACAGCATGTGCTACTTTGCGCTGGAATTTCAGCGAGTTGCCGGTAATACGGCGAGGCAGCATTTTACCTTGTTCGTTCACAAATTTTTTCAGGAATTCCGCGTCTTTATAGTCGATATATTTGATCCCCATTTTCTTAAAACGACAGTATTTCTTCTGGCGTTTTTCTACGCGTGTAGAGGTCAAAAACTTGATATCATTTTGCTTTGCCATTGTTCAAAGTTTTTAAAAGATGATTAAGCGTTAGCTGTTTCAGCTACTTTGTTGCGCTTTTTAGCATTATAAGCCACAGCGTATTTGTCAAGACGGGTAATCATGTGACGCATGATACTTTCATCACGGTTCATCTGAATTTCCAGTTTTGCGTTTACGTCTGTTGCTGCTTTGTACTCAAGCACCCAATAAAGACCTGTTGTTTTTTTGTTGATCGGATAAGCAAGTGAACGAAGTCCCCATGCATCCTGGTGTACGATATCGCCACCATTTTCTTTGATGAAGTCTGCAAACTTCTTCTGAGCTGCTTTGAATTCATCTTCAGCCAGAACCGGCGTAAAGATTACCATCAGCTCATAGCTTTGAAGGTTTTGTGTTGCCATAAAAACTTTAAATAGTTAAAAAATAATCCCACTCATCCGGCAAACAACTTTTGGATATCTAGACCCGAGGGTTTTGATAGCCGGACAAAATTTGGGAATGCAAAGGTAAGGGGAAAAGACAAAGTAACAAAAGAAAAATACTGTCTTTTTAAATATATCAGCTGGAAATATGACATTTTAATTAGAAAAATACAGATATAATGATTGTATTTTTATTGTATAACCAACGCAAAATGTATGAAAAAGCTATATCTCCTATCATTATGCGGCCTATTCGCCTTGCAGTCATATGCTCAAAACATATTATTTCAGGACAATTTTGAGAGTTATCAAAACTATGTATTCGGCAGCAAATGGGTAGCCAACCCATCTTGGAGGCCAGGTGTAATGTATTTAGTTACCGGCTCCGTAGATACTGCCTGCCTCTGCAACGAAAATCATAATAACATAGCCAACAGACGAGTTGCAGGGCTATCTGATTGTGCCAAGTCAAATTTGTTGCCATTTAATTATAATAAAAATGCAAACGAATGGCTAAAGACAGCTCCTATAAATCTGAGTACAGTAACAAAAACATGGCTAAAGTATGACTCCTATTTTCGTCAAGGAAATTATACGGGCGTATATGAAAGCGCATCTGTATTAATTTCTGTTAATGGAGGTAATACATGGACACTAATACAAAATGTAGATAAGAATAAAACTATGGGGGCTATGGAAACACATTATGTTGACATCAGCTCATATACAGGCAATACGGATGTGCGAATAGGTTTCAGGTATATGGATAATAACATACAAAATGGCGGTTGGGCAATAGACAATGTTACCGTATTTGAGCCTGTAAACAAGGATCTTAGTCTGATATATATAAGTCCTGAAAACGAAAAGTATGGCTTTACCGCAGTGAATACAGGTTATCAACACGATTTCATAGTGCAAAATATGGGGGTAGATACAGTGAAGTCATTTGTTGCCTGTTACCAACAAATGGGTAAAGGCGTGTTAACAGATACCGTACAAAATATTGTAATTGCACCGTTTGAAAAATATAGCTACAAACACAGCATTCCAGATACTGTGTCTACAAATAGCAGCTACATAGTAAAAGCCTGGGTAAAACTTGATGGGGATATTATCAGCAGAAATGACTCTACAACCAGCATTATTACTGGCGTACCTTTTCTACCCAAAAAAATGGTAGTAGTTGAAGAAGGGACCGGAACATGGCACTATCTTTCTCCAAGGGGGCATGTCCTAATGAAGGAACTCGCAACACAAGACGTAAACGTATGCCAAATAGCGGTACATGATACAGACCCAATGTGTATTGAAGAATATAATGATTACCTATACTACCGCAGCCAGCTTTTCATACCTTATTTTCTTATAGACAGACATATAGATACACCACCAGATAGTTTAATAGATGTTGTAAAAAAAGAGGTGCAAAGCTTCGGTTATGCACAACTAACGGCAACGGGCTATTTGAGTAATAATATACTTAACATAGATGCTTCGGTAAAACCAGCGGTGAACATGACAGGCGATTTCCGCTTGCAATTGGTATTGACTGAGAATAATGTAACCGGCACCGGAAGTAAATGGTACCAAGTAAATGGCTATGCTAATAATGCCAAAGGAGCAATGGGCGGGTATGAAAACAAACCCAACCCAGTGCCTGGCGCTGATATGCAATACAACTACGTGGCAAGAAACATATCACCATCGCCTGAAGGAGTGACAAACCTACCTAGTACACTTACACAAAATCAATCATACACTGTCCATTTTGAAACCACGCTAAAACCCGAATGGAACAAGAATAATATGCATGCTTACATATTATTACTTCGTCAAAACGACACTACAATTCTTAATGCAGCAAGTCTACCATTTACATTATCAGTCAAGAATATCAATAATGAACAGACTATTGATGCATGGCTATATCCTAACCCCGCCGGCATGTGTACCACACTTGAGTTCAACTTGCTCTATAAACAAAAGGCAAGTATATACATTACTGACATTAGCGGCAGGCTGATAACACAAACAAACGCGAAAGAATATGAAGCCGGTATAAACAAAGAAAACCTGCAAATAAGTAATCTGCAGAATGGCATATATTTTATAACCATTGCTACAGAAGAAGGTAAGCGAACAATGAAACTGCAAGTATTGCGGTAGAAAGCAATTATTTATTTATCTTGATGTCCTTTCGCCCGCACTATGTGGAAGGCATTTGTATGGTTACTTATATTGATACCCTTTGTATCATCTGCTCAGAAAGCAGATAGTAGCCGTATATCCCGAGATACTGTAAAAATGAAAGACGTGGTGGTAAGCACCAAAGTAGCTGTAAAAATCAGCGGCGATACTATCAGTTATAATGTAGATTCCCTTACAAAAAACCCTAACGCAACTGCCGAAGACGCATTAAAGAAAATACCGGGAGTCGAAATAACTCCCGAAGGTAAAATAATGGTGAATGGTAAAGAGATGACCAAAATCTTTATCAACGGTAAAATATATACATCTGAAGACATCAGGACATTAACCCAAAACCTACCTGCACAGATAATAGAGAAAATGCAACTGGCAGACTGGTATGATGAGGATGCACAGTTCACCGGCATCAAAAAAGGCAGTACCGAGAAAATGCTGAACCTGAAAATCAAAAAGAATTACGAACAAGGTATTTATGGACAGGCTATAGCGGGTGCAGGTACAAAGAATACATATCAAGCCGGTACATTTACCAACTACATGAGCCATGACACACGCATCACTGCTATTGCCAAGATGAATAATACAGGCATGTCTGATGTTGGCATTACATCCAGCGGCAATGCAGATAATACCAAAACATCTAACCCCAGTGCTACAGGCATTACCAAACGCCGCCTTGCGGATATTACGTTCTCAAATGACGCAGGTGGTAAACTAAAACTGAACGGCTCTTATAATGCATGGTATAATGGTAACAAACAAACCCAAAGCTCTTTAAGGAACACCTACCTGCCTGGAGATAGCAGCCTCATACAACAACAGCAAAGAGACGTTAGTAACAATTCATTAAACCACAGATTAAGCATCCGCAGCGACTGGGCAATAGATTCTATGCAATCCTTACAGAGTGATGCGGGCTTTTCTTACAGAAAGAATGATGCCGTTACCAATAGTAACGATGGCACATACTACAACAATACCGACAACCTGAGTTTCACACGTAAATCTGATGTGAGTTCTGCCGGTGAAGGGTATGGCTTGAATCTTAATAACAATTATCGTAAGAGGTTTTACAAACCCAAACGTACATTGACTGCGAATGCAAGCGTCCGTTACAACAAAGACAATAATACAGGAGACAACTACAACACCAACCAATACTACAACCCTGCCAGTACCAACAAAAATGATTTTGTTTCAGGAGAAGACAAAACAACTGTAAATGCCAGAGGTAATATAAGCTATAACGAGCCTGTCACTAAGTACTCAACCATGACGCTGAGCTATAGCTATACCTACAACAAAAACGAAAACGACAGAAATGTATCTACCATTCTGAATGGAGACAGATTTACAGACAGCATACAAAGCAGGCTGAATAACAACTACAGCAATGAGCACGGAATAAGCCTTTCCTACTACTACAACAAAGAAGATAAATTCAGGTTTAGCCTACAAATGGATGCACAGCCATTTTCCAGAGGCATATTATTGTCAGGATTCAACAATAACTATAACCTGAAACAAAATGGTATAAACTATAGTCCAGGACTGTATACACGCTACGATTTTTCCGAGACTTCAAACATCAGCCTGCATTACAATGTCGCACTGAGAGTACCTGAGCTATCGCAACTGCAGGTAATACCAGACTATCGCGACAGTCTGAATATATATCTCGGCAACCCTAACCTTACCGGAGAGAAAAGGCATAATGTATACCTGTATACAATGCTTGCGGATAAAAAAGCGAAGTCGACCTTTAGTATAAATATAAATGCGAACCTAGTACAAGACAAAGTAGTAAATGATATTACCATAACGGCCAGCAAACGTGTATCAAAACCGGTAAATGCAAATGGCTACTATAGTACAGGCATCAGCATGAACTATAACAATAAGCTAAATAAATACATAAGCTATTCGCTGACTGCAAGTGGCAACCAAAGCAGCAATATAACAATAACTAATGGTGTGCAGCAATTGATACCCAATACTACATGGGGATTAGCAGCAAGGTTGTCTTTTAACAATATTGATTGGTATGAGGGAGATATAACTTACAACATCAGGAACAACCGACTGACAACAATATCAGGCATTACAAACGACCTGCAGACACATACAATTGCAGCAACAGGCACATTTATACTGCCGCTGCAATTCAGGATTATCTACTTCATTAATTACATACATAACGAAGGGCTTACCGCATCTTACAATCCAGACTTTATACTGTTTAACGGCACGATTGAAAAATCTTTCAATAAACCTAAAGGTGTAACACTACGCGTACAAGGATTTGATGTATTTAACAACTATCCTAACGTGCAGCGCACATTCGGAGACAACTATTACGAAGACCGTCAGGCAAACAGACTGGGCAGATTTTTTATCTTCTCATTGGTATATAAATTCACCTACTTCCCTTACAAAGACAAACAATAGACTTATTTAGCTCTCAGCTCCTTTAATAGTTTCTTGCTTCTTGCAATAAAGCCCGGGCTCGCTCCTTGCTCCAATTGATCTTCTATAATGGCAATGAGCTCCTGTTTGATATCAGGATAATATTTTGAAAGATTAGCAAGTACTGTCATAGAGAAAGCTCTTACAGCTATTGTTTCTTTAGGGTCGGCCAACATATCAAAGCATACATTCATAACATCGCCTTGTAATTCTTCAGGTATTTCCAGAAACTGAAGTATTCGTACCACATTTCGCTTTACAGCCACATGAACACCGGGTTCCTGCATTTTGGCTATCATTTGTGGCAGCCAGGGCTTGGCCAGTTCGTAGTGCTTTTCAGCAACCACGCTCAGTACCCATGCCGCACGTTGCACCACCCTATACTCGTCTTGCAGAAACAAATGTATAAATGTGGCAAACCTATCAGGCTTATTGCCAATCCATTTGGCAATTTTTTCGGCCTGTTCTCGGGAATGTTCAGCCAATAATTCTGTCCTGATATCCATATACAAATATTATGAAAGATTTTCTTTTTTGATTTCGAAACGGGCAATTACATTCGCAGCGCAAGAAATTTATACTATGATAGCATTTGCCGGCGGTGTATCCGCAAAACTAAATATCAGCCTGCAACAGGTAACAGCCGTACTGGAATTACTGAATGAAGGCGCTACTATACCATTCATTGCCCGCTACCGTAAAGATAAAACAGGTGCACTAGACGAGGTGCAGATACAGAACATTCAAGACGAAGCAAAGTTTCAACAAGAGTTTTCCGACAGGAAAGCATTTATAGAAAAAACTATTACAGAGCAGGGTAAAATGACTGAATCCCTGCAGGATAAGATAAACGCTGCAACAACACTTGCAGAATTGGAAGATATATACCTGCCATACAAACCTAAGCGCAAAACAAAAGCACAGACCGCTCGTGAAAACGGACTAGAACCTTTGGCGCTGTTGCTATTAGAACAAGGCAACTTAACGCCACTGGAAGAAGCTGCTAAGTTCATTACCGAAAATGTAAAAACAGCAGAAGATGCGTTGCAAGGCGCCAGAGACATCATTGCTGAAACTATCAACGAGGATGCCACAGTACGTGCAAAAATGCGTAGGCTGTTTGAGGAAAGTGCAACTGTACAAAGTAAAGTGTTGGCAGATAAAGAAACAGAAGGCATTAAATACAAAGACTATTATGACTTCTCTGAACCTGTAAGTAAAATACCGTCTCACCGCATACTGGCTGTGATGCGTGGCTTTATGGAGGGTGTGCTGCGCATGAGTATTGCACCTGTTGAAGAAGATGCACTGGCTATCATTGAGAAGATGTATGTAAAGACGCATAACCTTACAGGTGAGCAGGTAACAAAAGCAGTGAAAGATGCATACAGGCGCTTGCTGCAACCTAGCCTTGAAAGTGAGTTCCGCATGGCGCTGAAAACAAAAGGTGATGAAGAAGCCATTACTGTCTTTGCGGAAAACCTTCGTCAGTTATTACTCAGCTCTCCGTTGGGTGGTAAGCGCACACTGGCAATAGACCCCGGTTATCGTACAGGTTGTAAAGTAGTGTGCCTTGACGATAAAGGCAGCCTGAAGAAAACAGACCTGATATATATACACGAACCGGGCAAACTGGCAAGTGCTGAACACACGATCCGTGCGCTGGTAAAACAATACGATATACAAAGCATAGCTGTTGGCGATGGTACAGCAGGCAGAGAAACTGAACAGTTTATCAAGAAGCTGAATCTTGGTTTGCCTATCTTCCTAGTAAACGAAGATGGCGCATCTATCTATTCGGCATCAGAAACAGCACGTGAAGAATTCCCAGAACAAGACATCACAGTGCGTGGTGCAGTGAGCATTGGGCGCAGGTTGATGGACCCGCTTGCGGAGCTGGTGAAGATAGACCCAAAAAGTATTGGTGTTGGCCAGTATCAGCACGACGTAAATCAGGTTCGTTTGAAAGAACGCCTGGACCAGACCGTAGTAAGCTGTGTGAACCTTGTAGGCGTGAACCTGAATACTGCCAGTAAACACCTATTGAGTTATGTGAGTGGCATTGGTCCATCGATAGCAGACAACATTGTAAAATACCGTGACGAGATTGGCGGTTTTACGTCTCGCAAACAACTACTGAAAGTACCACGTCTTGGTAATAAAGCATACGAACAGTGTGCGGGCTTCCTGCGTATTAAAGACGGTGAAAATCCGCTTGATGCAAGCGCGGTGCACCCTGAAGTATATGATGTAGTTGCTAAGATGGCTACCGACATGGGGCTGGATGTAAAAACACTTATTGGTAATGAACAGATAGTAAAACAACTGGACACCAAGAAGTATATCTCTGAAACTATTGGTGAACATACCATCAAAGACATACTTAACGAATTGAAAAAGCCGGGTCTTGACCCCCGTAGCGAAGCACAGGCATTTGAGTTTGCTAACATCTATAGCATAGAAGATGTGCATGTGGGTATGATAGTGCCGGGTGTTGTAACGAATATTACCCGATTTGGTGCATTTGTAGATATTGGTGTTAAACAGGATGGACTTGTACACGTTTCAGAAATATCGCATACCTATATAACAGACCCTAACGAGGCGCTGAAGCTGAACCAAAAGGTAAACGTGAAGGTGTTGGAAGTTGACATGGCTCGCAAACGTATTGCACTTTCCATCAAACAAACAATGGAAGCACCTCCAAGACAGGCAAGGTCAAACAACAGCGGCAACAACAATAACAGGCGCAACGAACAGCCGAAAGAAAAAGATCTAGGCAATATGGATATGGGGGATGCACTTAGCTTATTGAAGAAAAAATTCGGCAAGTAGTGAACCAATAATAGTTGCTATTCGTTTGTAATAGCGCAATAAGAACACAGATGAACAATCAAATTGAACAATTCAAGAAAGACATTAGCCCGCTGCGCGAACAGTTGGTGAATCACCGGCTATATCCGTCTATACAATCGCTGAAGGACATCCATTCTTTCATGGAGCATCACGTATATGCAGTTTGGGATTTTATGAGCCTGCTAAAATCACTGCAAAGAGGACTGACATGTGTTGATACACCATGGCTGCCTGTGGGTAATGCAGATACACGCTTTCTGATAAATGAAATAGTAGTAGGCGAAGAAAGCGATGTGGATGAACACGGCAACCGCACCAGCCACTTTGAACTGTACCTGCAGGCAATGAAAAATGCAGATGCTGATACAAGTAATATTGAGAAACTGATAGCTGCATTAGTTGGTGGCAAGTCCATTAATGATGCGCTGGCAGAAGCAGGTGCGCCACAAGCTGCTGCAACATTTGTAAACAATACATTCAACACCATAAACACTGGCAAGCTACATGTACAGGCAGCTGTGTTCACATTTGGCAGGGAAGACCTGATACCGGGTATGTTCATCAGCCTTGTAAAAGAGCTTGAGCAAACATTCCCGGGCAAGCTGAATACTTTCAGGTATTATCTGGAGCGTCATATTGAAGTAGATGGAGACCATCACTCTCATCTTGCATACGAAATGACTGGAGCTCTTTGTGGTGATGACAGCAGTAAATGGGAAGAGTGTCTTGCAGCAGTTAAAGATGCGCTTACTGCACGCATTGCACTATGGGATGCTATCCATAGCAAGATTGCTACAAATAACTAAGCCACCATTTTTTGTGTGTTGCCTTAATATTGGCAAACCAACGACAGGGTAAGTATAGCAGGCTAACAGCAAGCAACCAAAAACAATATACCATTGGCAACCCGAAACCCCAACCAGGTTTCGGGCTGAATATTTTTTCGCTATCTGTGAAATAGTCAATGGGTACTTTCATCATCATTGCAACCAATACAGCCATAGCGTGTATCAGGTATATATGCAGTATGTAGTAGAACATAGGCACTTTACCATACACAGAGAAAATGTCGTTTAGTTTATTGTTAGCTTTTTCAAGCAACGGCAAAACAGTAATTGCCGGGCCTATTGTCATCAGCAGATACAGTAATGACGGCGGGTATTTTGAGCAATTAATAAACGACAAGACGGTCCTCCACCAATGCTCTTGCACTTCCCATTTAGAAGCATCGCCATATACATTTGTAAAGCGTAAGGCAATAAACAACGCTATAACACCGATACCCAATCTATACAACGCTTTATCTCGCTTCGATTGTTCCTTTTTCATGATGGCACCAAAGCAGTAACCTGCGGCCATTACACCTATCCATGGCACCAATGGATATATTATCATCAACCCGGCATCATCCCCAAATGGTGTATAACCAAACTCGTGTACTACTCGCCACAACAGGGCATTATCACCAAACTGCTCTGCATGTACGCCATCAAGTGCATTGTGACCAAATATCATGGCAAAGCTTACTATCAGTATCAACCAGCGCGGCAGGTGGATTAACGCCGCAAGACATATCATGCTCCAGCCTATAGCCCATATTACCTGCCCTACAGGATGCAATACATCCAGATTGAACATCCAACCAGTGCGCACAACTGTTACCTCCAGCAGCAATAACCAGAAACCACGTTTCAGTAAAAATATGGATGCTTCGTTTTTTGTTTTTCCTCTGCTTAGCGACAAATATGCACTTGCACCCGAAAGGAATATGAATATCGGGGCACAGAAATGTGTTATCCACCTGGTGAAGAACATGGGCGTGCTTGCATATTGCAGGTCGGTAGGGTTGTGAAAGAAATCACTGAAATAATCGCGTGTATGATCCAGCGCCATTATTATCATAATGATGCCCCTAAGTATATCTATAGACCTTATTCTTGCAGGTTTTGTAAGCATGGTTAGCCGATTTGGCGGTTAAGTATTTCTAAAAATTCACCCCTTGGTATCATCCTTGCACCAAGGCTTTCCAAGTGTTCTGTATAAACCTGGCAATCTATCAGTACTACCCCTTCAGCTTTCAATTGCTCAACGTATTTTATGAATGCAAACTTACTGGCATTGCTTACATGGCTGAACATGCTCTCACCGAAGAATATATTGCCAAGTCTAATGCCATATAGCCCTCCAACCAACTCCCCATCCTGCCAAGCCTCTGCACTATGAGCATATCCCAGTTTATACATTTGGGTGTAGGCATCCTCCACTACGTCTGTTATCCAGGTACCATCCTGCCCTTCTCTCTCTACGGCTTTGCAATTAGCTATTACCTTTTCAAAAGCAGTGTTCATCTTGAAATCAAAACTACTTTTCTTCAATAGCTGCTTCATACTCTTACTCACTTTCAACTCATCAGGATACAAGACAAAACGCGGGTCGGGACACCACCACATAGGCACATCATCATCAAACCAAGGGAATATACCGTTTCTGTATGCAAGCAACAGTCTCTCTGTACTCAAGTCAGCCCCCAACGCCAGCAGACCATCTTCCAAAGCATCTGTAGCAGGCGGAAACCATAGCTCATCACTGTTAAGAATGTGTAAATGCACACTGCAAAATAAGGAAGAGAATAGTATATAGCTGTTTTCTTAGCTAACTTTAATACTAATATGTCATCGACAGAAACTATTCACAAACATGAAAGAGACTACACCTTAAAAAACAAGGTACAGTTGGTACATGGCGGAAGTGAATATTTCAACAAGCTGGTTTCGTTGATTGACGGCGCTAAAGATGTCATACACCTGCAGGTATATATTTTCACTGAAGATGAAACCGGCAATACAATAGCAGATGCATTGATACGGGCAGCCAACAGAAAAGTAAAAGTATTTCTCTTGGTAGATGGGTTTGCATCGCAAGATTTATCTGACGACTTTAAGAACAAGCTACAGCAATCAGGCATCAACTTCCGGATGTTCGAGCCTATATTCAAAAGCAGCAATTTCTATTTTGGCAGAAGGCTTCATCATAAGGTAATTGTAGCCGACCATACCGTGGCGATGGTTGGCGGCATTAACATTCAGAACAAATACAACGATGTCGGTGATACAAAAGCCTGGTTTGATATGGCTTTGTCCGTAAAAGGAGAAACTGCAATTCAACTATCCCGTATTTGCTGTGATATCTGGAACGGTGGCGGCGATCCGGCTGAAAAAGCGCAGCTACCGGTCAAGCCAGACATTGCTTCTTTGCATATCAATAATGATTGTGCGGTACGTGTACGCAGAAATGACTGGGTAAAAAGAAAGATGCAGATATGGAAAAGCTATTTCAATATGCTAAACCATAGTACTGAAGAAATAATCATAGCGAGCAGTTATTTTCTTCCCGGCATGATATTCAGACAACGAATGGCAGGCGCTATAAGCCGTGGGGTATGCATAAAAGTTATAATAGCAGGGCCATCAGATGTACCAATTGCAAAGAGCGCGGAAAAATACCTGTACAGGTGGATGCTAAGAAATGGCATTGAGCTTTATGAGTACACGAAGAGCATACTGCACGCAAAAGTATCCGTGGCAGACAATAAACGCCTCACAATAGGCTCCTACAACTTCAATAACCTGAGCGCGTATGCCAGCATAGAGCTAAACCTTGATGTACGTAATAAACCATTTGTTAGCACCGTGCAACAAGAGCTGAATGATGTAATAAAGAATGATTGTACCCGAATAACAGAAGAGGATTACTTGGACAACACAAGCCTTATCAACAAGGCATGGCAGTACATAGCTTATCTATTAGTAAAAATGTTACTCAGTGTTATTACCTTCTACTACACACAGGAAAAGAGGTACTAAATCCCCATCATACGTTGCCATAATGTGGGTATTGCTGTATTATCCCACTTTGCAAAACGTCCTCTTTGAATAACTACATCATTATGCGCTGGATGCTGCAGGAAGTAGTGAAAAACAAACTTCTCTTTTGGGTCTTTCCACCCCAATATCTGCCCGAAACGTAAATCACTGAATACGAGCGTATCTCCCCACTGCTGCGCCACATAATATCCTTTTGAGAATCGCTTCAATTTTTGCAAGCCGGCATCATCCTGCAAACCAGTCAACAAACCTTCATTTCGCCTAAAGTATGTAAGCTCCAGTTCAGGCTTCTTGTCAAATATAGAACGATAACCAACATAACTGCCGCTATCGTCATTTGCCACCACATACCATAACAAGTTATTGAGCGGCGTAGGCGTTACAAAGTTTGTACTGTGCGTAACATGCTGTTGCTTCATCAGGTTTTCAACCTCGTTTGTCACAACCAATTTATTTACAATGCAAAGAGATAAATAAACTGCACTGGCAACTATGCCTGTTTTCGCCCAACCCAACCTTCGCTTGTCTTTCTTACTACGGAAAGCCAATAAGACAATACTTGCTACAAGGGCAACTATTGTAAACAACGGGTCTGCTACAAACATGGTATTGAATGAAACCCTTGCGTGGCTGAATGGTTCGAACAAACCAGTACCATAAGCATTCTGACTGTCGAGCAGCAAGTGACAAAACATCTCTAAAGAAAACAAAGCCATCCATCTCTTAAAACTGATATTTGCCTTACTGTGAATGCGTCGTGCCATTACCGCAAACAAAGGTGTAAACAAGAGACAAGAAAGAATGGAGTGTGTAAACCCACGATGAGCCAACAAATTGCTTGGTGTATCTAACCACATCTCCGCCACCACATCTATATCAGGAAAAGTTTGTGCAAGTGCCCCCCACAGCATAGCCTTGCGCCCCAGTTCTTTACCTGCAATCACTTCACCTATACAGGCACCCAGTACTATGTGTGTTACGGAATCCATATTTGAACATTGTACTTAAAAATACAACTGATATTGGCATAAATAAAGAAAGCCTCGCAATGCGAGGCTTTCTTTATTTAGTGGTGTGGGAGGGAATTGAACCCCCGACACAAGGATTTTCAGTCCTTTGCTCTACCAACTGAGCTACCACACCTTTTCCCGATTTGGGATTGCAAAAATAGGTTTATTATCCAATTTTCCAAAAATGCAGTGAAACAATTTATTGTTTCAGGAAAACCTTATTCATATTCAATTTTCCTGCATTCTGAAGCAATACATTGTATTGTCCTGCTGGCAAGGCTTTTACATCTATTGTATTGTTAACCTCCCTAAGCACCCCACTCATTAGCACTTGTCCATATATATTTAGCATGCTGTAGCTTACCACACCTAAGTCAGCTTTCAGTTTTATAGTAATCTCATCTTTAGCAGGGTTGGGAAATATCACCGCTACTTCTTTCTCATATTTAGAAATACCATTGTATGATGGATCATACAGTTCTATAATCCTGTCAATCTTGCTACCTGTACCTGATGATGGTGAATTGCTAGTTGAGATATAGATACGCCCATCTGGAGAAATACATAAGTCTCGCAATCTGCGATATTTAGAAAGGCTTGTTTTACTAACTGCACTAATATCGTCATTGGTCCCGTTAAGCTTTAGCTGATAAAGGGTTGAATCTTTTAGCGTCGTCATCAGCAAAGATTTCTGCAATTGCGGGAACATGGGATGGTCATAATAATCTATACCGCAAACTGCCAATGTTGGTGTCCAGGCTTCTAAAGGTTCTTTTACGTTAGAGTCTGCACAAAATGTAATTTCCGAAGGGGTATTGCAATAACCCTGCACTGCAGGCCATCCGTAGTTTCTCCCTTTCTCAATTATATTTATTTCGTCATCACTAGTTGCGCCATGTTCAGACTCATACAGTTTGCCATTGGCATACACCATCCCTTGTGCATTCCTGTGTCCCCAACTCCACAAAGCACTACCTGCTATGGGGTTATCAGTCGGTATACTGCCATCTAAGGCTATACGCAGCACTTTACCATTCAATGAGTTAATGTTTTGAGAGTTGGAAGTTGTTGCGGCATCACCTGTTGTAATATATAGATGGTTATCTATTATTAACAACCGACATCCATTATGAATATTAGCAGCATTGATATTATCCAACAGCGTTAAGGGAGATTGCAATACATTAGATGTGCTATTATACGTATACCGTACTATCCGTTCTTTATACACAGATGCATCGATATAGTTGTAAGCAACGTATACGTACGGTTGCGTGGCAAACTGAGGATGCAATGCCAGCCCAAGCATGCCTCCTTCGCTTTGGATGCGTGTATTCGTTTCATTATAAAGTGTATCTATCCTCCCGCTTGTCGGTTCCAGTCTGCATATATACCCGTTCTTTTGAGTAAACCAGATATGATTATCAGGTCCATAAACAAGCTCCCAGGGTATGAATAACGAATCGCGCACTACACGTACTGTCATTTGTGCATTCACATCGTCATTCATGACCAACAATGCCATTAATATTAATAGTATCTTTTTCATATCCTCAGTTTACATATTCAATTTACGAAATATCTACCCATCAATAGTCAGTTACATATAGTTGACCTATTTTTACAACCAATGGCTTTGCACGATTTCACAACTCAGTTTATTCAGCAATTACAACAAACCACTGCTCTTGAAGCAGTTGCAGTAGTATTTAGTATGGTAAGCGTTGTACTGGCCAATATGAATAACGTCTGGCTATACCCTACAGGTATTGTGGGCACTGTTATCTACGTATGGATAATGGCAAAAGTAGGGCTGTATGCAGAAAGCCTGCTTAATCTATACTACCTCATTATGAGTATTTATGGTTGGGTACTATGGCAAAAGGGGAAAGAGAATGATAATCCTGCTGCCATCTCTCACAACAATACAAAAGACTGGACTATCACTGGTGCAATTTGTATTGCAGGTTGGCTAATACTATACTATGTACTATCGCGCTATACAGATTCTACCGTTCCTGCATTAGATGCGGTCATATCTGCTACTGCATGGGCAGGCATGTGGCTGCTGGCAAAACACAAAATAGAAAACTGGATACTGCTGAATATATCGAATGCTATCGCTATACCTTTATACATCTATAAAGGCATTCCATTCACTGCCTTCCTGACATTATTTCTGTTTATTGTTGCTATCTTCGGTTACTTCAGATGGAAAAAACAATATCGTTTGTTGCACGCTACATCTTAGTATTGCTACTTGCATTGAGCTATGATGTTCATGCACAGAATACAGATATAGACCTGTTGCGAAACATCAACGGGACACGTGGCAGTAATGCCGATGCTGTAATGAATGGGATTACACAATCTACCTATCCTCTTGCATTTGCCACACCTGCTACACAACTCATAGTTGGTTATATAAGGCACGATAAACAAACTATTCAAAACGGTTGGCAAACTGTGGGTAGCCTCGGCACTACAGTTGTTCTGGCATACGGACTTAAATATGTCATCAACCGAAGTCGTCCGTACGAAACATACAAAGACATTGTTCCCTATCACTACGATACAGATCCATCATTCCCATCTGGGCATACAAGCATAGCGTTTGCAAATGCAACATCATTAAGTCTGCAATACTCAAAATGGTATGTGATAGCACCCGCATACTTATGGGCTGGTGCTATCGGTTATTCTCGCATGCAGCTAGGCATGCACTACCCTAGCGATGTATTGGCTGGCGCTGTAATTGGTGCAGGCAGTGCATTTATTGCATACAAAGGGCAGCAATGGTTGTGGAAAAGGAAACAAAAGAAAATAAAAGGTATCGTTGAGTAGCATTAAAAAAATAGTAGTCATTGGCCCTGAATCTACAGGCAAAAGCACGCTGAGCGAAACACTGGCAAACAGCTTGCAAACTGTATGGGTACCGGAATATGCACGTACCTATCTGGAAAATCTTAGCAGAGAGTACACTGAAGCAGACTTGCTAGCAATAGCCAAAGGTCAATTAGCCACAGAAGATGCAGCGATGCAAACAACCAATCAATACCTGATTTGCGATACAGACCTCTACGTGATAAAAGTATGGAGCGAAGCTAAATACGGGCGTTGTCATCCGTGGATACTGGAACAGATAGCACAACGTAAGTATGACATGTATTTACTCACATATATTGATATAGCCTGGACTGATGACCCACTACGCGAACACCCGCTACCCGAAGAGAGACAATACTTCTACAATATCTATCGGGATATTGTTGTACAATCAGGTTGCCAATGGGCAGACATACGTGGCACAGCGACCGAAAGGCTGCTAACTGCAACAAATGCTGTTCAAAAACTGTTATAATACCGTATATTTATACAACAGATTATGTTACTCCATATTCATCCAAAAGATCCGCAACCGCGAAATATCAAGACCGTTGTCGATTGCCTGAAGAACGGAGGAGTGATTATTTACCCCACCGATACCATCTATGGCCTTGGCTGCGATATCTACAATGTAGAAGCTATTGAGCGTATTTGCCGCATCAAAAATATTGACCCAAAGAAGGCACAGTTTTCTTTTGTCTGCAACGACCTCAGCCACATCAGCGACTATGCCAAGAATATCGACACACCGATATTCCGCCTGCTTAAAAAGGTATTACCGGGACCATATACCTTCATCTTCGAGGCCAGCAAAATGGTACCAAAGATGCTGAAGACAAAAAAGGATACTGTTGGTATTCGTGTACCCGACCATAATATTAGTCAAGAGCTTGTAAGGCAATTGGGCAATCCCATCATGAGTGTATCACTCCCAATGGACGAGGAAGTAGAATACTACACAGACCCATTGGTAATGCACGAAATCTTTGAAGACAAGGTGGATATTGTAATTGACAGTGGCATTGGCAGCATCATACCATCTACCGTTATTGATTGCTCTTCAGGCACACCCGAATTGATAAGAGAAGGTGCGGGCGAATGGGAAAAAATCTTTGGCTAATTAGCGCTTTCAAACTTTCTTTGTCCTATGTATACAACACAGGACGAACAACGCTTATATACACAGGCTAAAGCCTTACTTAATACAGATGGCCGTAATGTTGAAGAAACAATTGCGCAACTGCGCGAAGTGCTGAACTATGCCGACTGGAAGTACTATGTACAAAGCGAACCTGTATTGGCAGATTTTGAATACGATACCCTCTTCAAAAAACTGCAACATCTGGAAGAGCAATATCCTGAACAAGTAACAGGAGACTCCCCTACGCAACGTGTTGCAAAAGGGCTTAGTGAAAAATTCCCAGCAGTAAGCCACCTGGTACCAATGCTGAGCCTTGACAACACTTATAATGCGGATGACCTGCGCGACTGGGACAGGCGCTGTAAAGAACTGGCTGGTGCTGATGAAATAGAATACTGTGCAGAACCAAAATACGATGGTGCCAGCATATCGTTGATATATGAGAACGGGCAACTGGTACGTGGTGCTACACGTGGAGATGGTGTGATGGGTGAAGAAGTAACCATCAACATCAAACAAATTCGCTCAATACCACTTTCAGCATCTTTTACAAAAGACAATGTAAACCAAATAGAAATTCGTGGCGAGGTTGTTATTAATAAAGATGTATTTGCAGCATACAATACACAACGCATTGCAGAAGGTTTATCGCCATTGGCCAATCCGCGCAATGCTGCGTCTGGCACGCTTCGCATACTCGACCCAAAAGAAGTGGGCAAGCGCAAACTATCGGCTGTGCTATACCATATCAGCTACTATACACAAACAGGTGGCGCAGAAGTACCACAGTCTTTACATACACACTACGATTCACTCAACTGGTTATACCAATTAGGCTTCCCTACTCCTGTTAAAGAAATGAAGCGCTTCAAAAGCATTGATGAAGTGATTGCATTTTGTGAAGACTTTGAAACAAGAAGAGACGATTTGCCATACGAAGTAGACGGACTTGTTATAAAAGTAAACAGCTTTTCCATGCAGGATAAAATGGGTATGACCACCCACCATCCTCGCTGGGCAGTTGCTTACAAATTCAAAGCAAGACAGGCTACCAGCAAGCTTTTGCGCGTAGAATTTCAGGTAGGCCGCACAGGCTCTGTAACACCTGTTGCCAAAATAGAACCGGTACCTATCGGTGGTGTAACAGTTAGTTCCATCTCGCTTTTCAATGAAGATGTAGTGCGCGAGAAAGACCTGCACATTGGCGATACCGTTTTGGTAGAACGTGCGGGTGATGTAATACCATATATCGTAAAACCATTGGCAGAGCTACGCGATGGTAGTGAAGAAAAAATCATCTTCCCTACACACTGCCCTATCTGTAATGAAGAGCTGGAAAAGCCTGAAGAAGAAGCCGTATGGCGTTGCATCAACATCAGTTGCCCTGCACAGGTTGTAGAGCGCATCATCCACTTTGCCAGTAAAGACGCTATGGATATACGCAGCATGGGCGATGCCAATGTGCGCAAATTCTATGAGCTTGGCTTGTTGCCAAACATACCCGGCATCTTCAACATCAACTGGGAAGAGGTACGCAAACTTGGTGGTTTTGGCGAGAAGTCAATAACTAATCTGCAAACAGCCATAAACAATTCTAAAACACAGCCGCTCAACCGTGTGATATTTGGTCTAGGCATTCGTCATGTAGGTGAAACAATGGCTAAGACACTGGCAAATGCGGTAGAGCATATCCGTGATTTATATAACTATACCGAAGAACAACTATTAGCACTTGATGACGTTGGGCCAAAGGTTGCAGCATCTGTTCTGCATTTCTTCCATACGCCCGAAAACAGGCATATGATAGACCTGCTGGATGAAGCTGGCGTTAACCTCATCAACCAAAAGCGTAACACACAGCAAGACGGTGGCGAACTGGAAGGAAAGTCTTTCCTGTTTACTGGTACCCTCAGCCGCTTCAAGCGCAGCGAGGCAGAAGCTATGGTAGAAGCTAAAGGCGGCACACTGCTTGGTAGCGTCAGCAGCAAACTCAACTACCTGGTGGTTGGCGAAGATGCAGGCAGCAAGCTGGAAAAAGCCAAGAAGCTGGGCACGGTAGCCATCCTGAGTGAAGATGAGTTTTTAACATTGATAAATGGCTAATATCATGGCTTTGTTCTATATTCATAATATGAAACGTACCCTGTATATAGCGCTGATGGCAGTTGCAACAGTTGCATGCAACTCTGCAAATAGTGAGCGTCCGTCTGATAAATACGAAGAAAAGAAGAAGTCGCTGGAAGAAACAGAACGCGAGAACCCTTTGCAGTTTCTGCGTATTGAAGGCGATAACCACGTAAATCTGCTGAATCAGGAAGTGGTAGAGGGCGAGATTACAAACAAAGCTACCCTCGCTTCGTTCAAGGATGTTGAGGTACGCATTACCTTCAAAAGCAGCAGCGGTGGCACTATAGAGAAAGCCATTAAAACGGTAAATGAAGTAGTAAGACCGGGTAAAACAGTTTCTTTCAAATTCAAGATGAAGAAACCCAAAGGCACTACATCAGTAGTGGTAGATATTACAGGTGCTACAGCCGACAAATAGCCAACATCACATATTCTTTACAAAAGCCGTTCCCGAACGGCTTTTTGCATGTATTGACCTCACATTATATTACCTTTGCAAACGTTTTTAGCATATACCAACTAACTGATGTCTGAGATTAGGCCATATTTGAGATTGAGCGGGCTTGAACCATTAGTGGTTCGTCCCGAAACCAACTTTGTAAACGTAGGTGAACGTACCAACGTTACAGGCTCTAAGAAGTTTGCACGATTAATTAAAGAGAACAAATACGAAGAGGCTTTATCTGTTGCACGCCAACAGGTAGAGAACGGTGCGCAGGTACTGGACGTAAATATGGACGATGCCCTGCTGGATGGTGAAAAAGCAATGACTACTTTCATCAACCTGCTCCAGAGCGAGCCTGATATAGCCAAGATACCTGTGATGCTCGATTCATCTAAATTCTCCATTATACTGGCAGGGCTTAAGTGTATACAGGGCAAGTGTATCGTAAACTCAATATCGCTGAAAGAAGGTGAAGAGAAGTTTATAGAGCAGGCAATCATTTGCAGAAGTTTTGGTGCTGCTGTTATTGTAATGGCTTTTGACGAGAACGGACAAGCTGATACACTGCAACGCCGCGTAGACATCTGTCAGCGTGCTTATGACATTCTCACGCAGAAAGTTGGCTTTGCTCCGCAAGACATCATATTCGATCCCAACATATTTGCAGTAGCAACAGGTATTGAAGAGCATAACAATTATGCTATCGACTTCATAGAAGCTACACGCATCATCAAACAACGCATGCCACTTACGAAAGTAAGTGGTGGGGTCAGCAACGTATCATTCTCGTTCCGCGGCAACGACCACGTGCGTGAGGCCATACATAGCGTATTCCTGTATCACGCCATCAAAGCAGGTATGGATATGGGCATTGTGAATGCAGGCCAGCTGGTGGTGTACGACGAAATAGAACCACAGCTACGCGAGCTTTGCGAAGATGTTATTCTTAACCGCCGCCCTGACTCTACAGAACGCCTTGTTGCATTTGCAGAAACAGTAAAAGCTACAGGCAAGGAAGAAAAGAAAGATGAGGCATGGCGCAGTGCTAGTGTTGAAGAACGCCTGAAACATGCACTTGTAAACGGCATCACCGAATACATAGATGAAGATACGGAAGAAGCTCGTCAGAAATATCCTAAGCCACTGGATGTAATTGAAGGCCCGTTGATGGATGGCATGAATGTAGTGGGTGATTTGTTTGGTAGTGGTAAAATGTTTTTGCCGCAGGTGGTGAAGAGCGCACGTGTAATGAAGAAAAGCGTTGCAGTACTGACACCGTTTATCGAGGCTGAAAAAGAAGAACGTCGTCTTGCACACCTTGCAGCCGGTACTGAAAATAAGGAAGGTGCAGGCGCAGCCAAAATACTTATGGCTACCGTAAAAGGTGATGTGCACGATATCGGAAAGAACATTGTAGGCGTAGTACTTGGCTGTAATGGCTACGATATTATAGACCTCGGTGTGATGGTACCTGCTGATAAAATTCTGGACACAGCTCAAAAAGAAAATGTAGATATCATCGGGCTAAGTGGTTTGATTACGCCATCGCTGGATGAAATGGTGCATGTGGCAAAAGAGATGAAACGCCGCGGCATGAAGCAACCATTGCTGATCGGTGGTGCTACTACATCGCGCACACACACAGCAGTAAAGATTGCACCGGAATACGACAATGGTGTAGTATACGTGTTGGACGCGAGCCGCAGTGTAACGGTTGCAGGTAGCCTGCTGAGCAATGAACAAAAAACTGATTTCCTTAGCAGTATCCAAACAGAATACACAAAACTACAGGAAGACTTTGCGAGCAAACGCGCCGCAAAAGAATATGTAACGTTTGCAGAAGCACAGCAAAACCCTGTTAAAATAGATTGGAGCAACTACACCCCACCAGCACCTGAATTCACAGGAGCAAAAGTATTTGAAGACCACAACCTTGCTGAAATACGCGAGTATATAGACTGGGGGCCTTTCTTCATAACATGGGAAATGAAAGGTAAGTATCCTGAAATACTGAAGGATGCAAACGTTGGCGCAGAGGCAACTAAGTTGTTTAACGATGCTAACGCAATGCTCGATAAAATCGTTGTGGAGAAATGGCTGCATGCAGAGGGCGTTATCGGCTTCTGGAATGCAACTAAGACTGCACCAGACACTATCGTACTGAAAGACGATGCAGGCAATACACTGCAGACATTAGAATCGCTGCGTCAGCAACAAAAGAAGGCTGCTAATCAACCCCATTTCTCTTTAGCAGATTTTGTTAGCCCTGTCGCAAAAGACTATGTAGGCGCATTCGCGGTAAGCATACATGGCATTGAACCACACCTGAAGGCATTTGCTGATAGTCATGATGATTACAATAAGATAATGCTGCAGGCGCTGGCAGACAGGCTTGCAGAAGCGTTTGCAGAACTGCTGCATAAAAAGGTACGTACTCAATACTGGGGATACGCAAAAGATGAAAACCTTAGCAATGAAGAACTGGTAAAAGAAACTTACCAAGGTATTCGTCCTGCACCGGGCTACCCTGCCTGCCCCGACCATACAGAGAAACACAAATTATTCAGTCTGCTGAATGCCTCTGAAAATGCAGGAATACAATTGACAGAGTCTTTGGCTATGTACCCTGCGGCATCTGTTTGTGGTTGGTACTTCAGTCATCCACAAAGCACGTATTTTGGTATTAATAAAATCATGCCCGACCAGTTGGAAGACTATGCAAAACGCAAAGGCATGTCGATTGAAGAAACAACTAAATGGCTAATGCCGGTATTAGAAGCATAAGACTATGAGTGAAATAAGAAAAGACGCAACAGTAGCAGGCACAGGATCAAGACCACTTAGGATTATTGCAACGATAATATCCTTCGTATTCCACCCTGTATTTATGCCTACGGTATTGTTTGCAATATTATTCTTTTTAGCACCATCCAGCTTTGCAGGGATGAGAGAAAAAGAGTTTTTGATATGGCTGATACGCATAGGCTATACTACTATGCTTATACCATTGATATTGGTATTATTATTAAAAGGGCTTGGCTTTCTGCAAAGCATATACATGCATGACCCTAAGGACAGAATTATTCCATTGATTGGTACTATGATGATGTACTTCTGGATATATCATGTTGCCAATAGCATTAGTACAGCTAATGACATACAAGCTCCATTTATTTTAAAAGTGATGTTGTTAGGTAATTTCTGGGGTATCATATTATTGTTCATACTCAATATCTTCTTCAAGATAAGTATGCACACCAGCGCTGCTGGTGGTTTTCTTGGTGTAATGATTGTACTACTGCTCACCAATCCTGTAAATATGATGCTGCCGTTGTTTGTATCGCTTATTATATGCGGTGTCATTGGTACTGCTCGCTTGTTACTTGGCGCACATAAGCCGGGTGAAGTATGGGCCGGTTACGCACTTGGCATTATAGCACAGGTAGCAGCTTATATTTATATTATCTGGTAATGGCTTAGCCCTTATAAGCCAGTACAAGGCTGTCTTCTGCAAACACGTCTTTTTTATAGTCTTTGGCATCTTGCCAATAGCAGACAATAAGACCTGTATATATCTGCTTATTTCTTTCAGGAGAAAAGATAGTCTTAAACTTCTCTACATAAAGCAGTCGGGTATCTTTTTTATCCTTAAGCATCAGAACATCGGTTCTTATAAACCTCGGAATCCTTTCTTTTGAAATTGCAGTAGTAGCTGTATGCTTCATAACAAAACACCTATTTCTACTACAAAGAAAAACTGGCTGGATCAGTATGCTTTCTCATTTCGGGAAAGCTTTCTTATATAATCGGAAAAATTTAAGGCTCCCTAACGGGAGCCTTAAATGATATAATCGGATATGATTACGATTAGTAACGGTACATTTCAGGCTTGAAAGGACCTTCTTTAGCAATACCCAGATAGCTTGATTGTGCATCTGTCAGTACATCAAGTTCCACACCAATTTTGGCAAGGTGCAGGCGAGCTACTTTCTCATCCAGATGTTTAGGCAGTACATACACTTTGTTTTCATAATTGCTGTGGTTATTCCACAGTTCTATCTGTGCCAGTGTCTGGTTGCTGAAAGAGTTACTCATTACAAATGATGGGTGACCAGTTGCACAACCCAGGTTTACCAGACGGCCTTCTGCCAGTACTATCACGTCTTTACCATCTATTGTGTACAAATCAACCTGTGGTTTGATGGTATTTTTAGTGCTACCATAAGCATCATTCAACCAAGCCATATCGATTTCGATATCGAAGTGGCCGATGTTACAAACGATAGCTTTATCTTTCATCAGGCGGAAGTGTTGCTCTGTAATCAGGTCGCGGCAACCGGAAGCTGTAACGATGATATCTGCTTCTTTAACAGCATCAATCATTTTCTTCACTTCAAAACCGTCCATTGCAGCTTGCAGTGCACATATAGGATCGATTTCTGTAACGATAACGCGAGCACCAGCACCACGCAGAGACTCAGCAGAACCTTTACCTACATCGCCATAACCACCAACAACAGCTACTTTACCTGCCATCATTACGTCTGTAGCACGACGGATAGAGTCAACCAGTGATTCTTTACAACCGTATTTGTTATCGAATTTAGATTTTGTAACAGAGTCGTTTACGTTAATAGCAGGCATTGGTAATGTACCTTTCGTTACGCGCTCATACAAACGGTGAACACCTGTTGTAGTTTCCTCACTGATACCTTTGATATGTTGTATTAATTCAGTGTAGTTATCCAGCACCATGTTAGTAAGGTCACCACCATCATCCAATATCATGTTTAAAGGGCGATCTGCGCCACCAAAGAACAGTGTTTGTTCAATACACCAGTCAGCTTCTGCCTGCGTTTGGCCTTTCCATGCAAATACACCAATACCTGCAGCAGCGATAGCAGCAGCAGCGTGGTCTTGTGTAGAGAAGATATTGCAAGAGCTCCACTTAACCTCTGCACCCAAAGCAACCAGTGTTTCAATCAACACTGCAGTTTGGATAGTCATGTGCAAGCAACCAGCTATACGAGCACCTTTCAATGGTTGAGACGGACCATATTCTTCACGGATAGCCATCAGGCCCGGCATTTCTGCCTCAGCCAGTTTTATTTCTTTACGGCCCCATTCAGCAAGGCTCATGTCTTTTACCTTGTAAGGCAGTTTGAAGTCGATTTCAGAACGAGTCATTGTACTCATATTCAGTCTATTATTTACGATTTATTTTTTCGAAGCGCAAAGTTAGAAAATCAGCTATTATTAACCAAATAAATAATATGTGATTAAGTATTAGCTAATTGAATGATTATAACAGTAAACAATTAGTAATTGTTCTTCAGGTACTGAACGATTTTTTGCTCAGTTTCGACACTGACATTTACCAACGGCAGGCGTACTGTGTCTTTGCAAATGTTCATGTGTTTCAATACACATTTCACACCTGCAGGGTTACCCTCTGCAAACAACAGCCTGATGCCTTCTAGCATCTTGTAGTGCAATTGTTGCGAATTGTTGTAATTGCCAGCAATTGCATCATTTACCATTGTTGTAAAATCTTTGGTAAAGCAGTTGGCAGCAACAGATATTACCCCCTCCATGCCAATAGCTACTTGTGGCAGTACCAGATCATCATCGCCTGAAAGAACGGCAAAGTGCGATGGCTTACCCTGCACAAGGTCCATACACTGGCTCATGTTACCGCTCGCTTCTTTTACCGCTACTATGTGCTTGAATTCATTTGCAAGGCGCAATGTTGTAGCAGGTAGCATATTTGTAACTGTGCGGCCGGGTACGTTGTATAGTATAATAGCTTTTGTAGTAGCCAGTGCTATTGCTTTGAAGTGTTGATACAAACCTTCTTGTGTAGGTTTGTTGTAGTAAGGCACTACCGTCAGTATCCCATCTACACCGCTAAGATCATATTCACTAAGCTGTGCAATAACTTCAGCAGTATTATTGCCACCAATACCACAAACTACGGGTACACGTTTATTGCATTTATCTACAATAAACTTCAACACCTGTTTTCGCTCATCCGCACTCAGAGTAGGCGCCTCGCTGGTAGTACCTAAAGCTACCAGATAATTAACGCCGCCCGTTATCACATGATTTACCAGCACTTCTAACGCTGCGTAATCTACACTGCCATCAGTGTTGAAAGGTGTTATCAGTGCAACACCTGCACCACGAAATTGATTCATATTGAAGGCCGGGATTTTAGTCCTTTTATGCCCGGTTTTTTTGTTGTGTTTAGTGTACTATTCGCTTACTTCATCATAGAAGCCCATTTTAGAGAACTTCTCAATGCGTTGCTCTATGCGTGTTTCAGCATCTTTCTTATTCAGTTCTGCCAAAGCACCCAGCAGATATGTTTTCAGCGTTGCAGCCATATCTTCAGGCTTTGCATGTGCACCACCTACCGGTTCTGCAACTACGTCATCTACCAGTTCGAAGTTTTTCATATCTGTAGATGTAAGTCTCAGCTGTTCAGCCGCTTTTACCTTATAGTCCCAGCTGCGCCACAGGATAGTAGAGCAGTTTTCAGGTGAGATAACGGTATACCATGTATTTTCCAGCATAGCAACTTTATCGCCAATGCCGATGCCCAACGCACCACCCGATGCACCCTCACCTATAATAACACAGATAACAGGTACTTTCAGGTTTATCATCTCGAACAGGTTACGTGCAATAGCCTCGCCTTGTCCACGCTCTTCAGCCTCAAGACCAGGGAATGCACCCGGAGTATCGATGAAAGTAATGATAGGCCTGTTGAACTTTTCAGCCATCTTCATCAGACGTAGTGCCTTGCGGTAGCCTTCAGGATTGGCCATACCGAAATTACGCAACTGGCGCATTTTGGTATTGATACCTTTCTGCTGGCCCATTACCATTACAGGCATGCCATCCAGCTCAGCCATACCACCCACCATGGCTTTGTCGTCTTTTACCTGACGGTCGCCATATAACTCTGTGAAGTTGCTGAATATCTTTTCAATATAATATAATGTATACGGACGCTCAGGGTGGCGGCTCAATTGTACACGCTGCCATGGCGTAAGTTCTGTATATATCTTTTCCCTTGTTTTTTCTATAGAAGCCTCCAATTCACGAAGTGTTGCAGATACATCTACCTGATTCTTGGCAGACATCTCCTTCAGCTTGTTCATTTGCTGATATAGTTCTTCTAATGGCTTTTCAAAATCCAAAAACTGCATTACAGTACGATTTAGGGATACAAAAGTAAGCTATTAGCAGCCAAATACTATGCTTTTTGATAGCTTTCCAAACCCATAACACAAACATACAATATGTTCGTCCGGCAAGTATTATTAACTTTATAGTCAACCTCATCAGGCTGCTGTGCTACCTTTGATACAGAAGCATAGCATCTTAGTTATTATTTTAGATTGTGAACACAGATAAAATACAGGAATTTAACGCCCTTTTTAATAATGCTGCTATTGGTATTATTATTACAAATCAAGTTGGCGAGATACTTTCTATCAATAATTTCGGTCTGAAACAGTTCGGGTATGAGGAAAAAGACCTTGAAGGGGAAAAGATTGAAATACTGATACCACAGCGATTCAGATCCAACCACATAAAGCACAGGGACAATTACCATGGCAAAAATGCTAATAGCAGACCTATGGGTATGGGCATGGATCTTTTTGCAGTTAAAAAAGACGGCACGGAGTTTCCTGTAGAGGTAAGCATCAGCCCGTATATGACTGTAGAGGGGCAATACGCTATTGCCTTTATTAGTGATATTACAATACGTAAACAGTCTGAAAAGGCACTTCTGGATTTGAATGCTGAACTGGAGGAAAAAGTACAGGAGCGTACACAGTCGCTATCTGAAGCGCTGGAAAAAGAAAAAGAGTTGAATGAACTGAAATCGCGCTTTGTGTCTATGGCAAGCCACGAATTCAGGACACCCCTCAGCACGGTGCTTTCTTCTGCCTATCTGCTATCTAAATACAGCCAAACGGAAGAACAACCTAAGCGCGACAAGCATATTCAACGTATAGTATCATCGGTTAATATGCTGAATGATATCCTGAACGACTTCTTGTCTGTAGGTAAAATAGAAGAAGGCCGGATACAAGTCCGTTTTGCTGAGGTGAATATTACAAGCCTTATTAATGAACTTTTGTCTGAGCTTCAGCCAATATATAAGAAAGGGCAACGTATAGAATACAACCACAAAGGCGAGGAAGTAGCTATGCTTGATGTTTCATTACTGAAACATATTGTAATGAACCTGCTATCTAACGCTATCAAGTTTTCTCCGGAAGATGCTGTAATTCATATATCTACAAGCAATACTGACGGAAGCGAGTTGGTGCTGAAAGTAAAAGACAATGGCATAGGTATATCAAAAGAAGATCAGGAACATCTGTTTGAACGTTTCTTCCGCGGCGCCAATGTTACCAATATACAAGGCACGGGATTGGGGCTACATATAGTGGCAAAATATGCTGAACTGATGAATGGCACCATAAAAGCTGAGAGCGAATTAGGTGAAGGCACAGAATTCATTATTACATTTAACCTCAAAAACGACGAATAAATATGAAGACTATATTACTGATAGAAGACAATGAGGATATCCGCGACAATATGTCGGAGATACTCGAGATGTCGAACTATAAAGTACATACAGCTTCTGATGGTAAAGAAGGTGTGGCTGTAGCTATGCAGCATAAACCAGACCTGATAGTGTGTGACATCATGATGCCTGCATTGGACGGATACGGTGTGCTACACATGCTGCAAAAGCACCCCGACACACAAAATATCCCATTCATATTCCTAACGGCCAAGTCTGAACGTGCAGAAATACGCAAGGGCATGGATCTTGGTGCAGATGATTACATCACCAAACCTTTCAGTGGTACAGAATTACTGAATGCCATAGAAACACGCTTGCGCAAATCTGAATTGCTGAGAATGGAGATTGCCGCAGGCATGAAAGGCTTGGGGCAACTGATAGAAACAGTAGCGGGACCGGATGCACTGAAAACATTTGCACAAGACAGAAGCACCAACAATTTTAAAAAGAAACAGATAATATACTCTGAAGGCAGCAAGCCATACCGAATGTATTTTGTAGAAAGCGGCAAAGTAAAAACCTACAAAACCAACGAAGACGGTAAGGAATTTGTGATAGGGCTATATAGTGCAGGAGATTTCTTTGGCTATATGCCTTTTCTGGAAGGCGCTAACTACAAAGACACAGCTGAGGCACTGGAAGAAACAGAACTGGCGGTAATACCCAAAGAAGACTTTGAGCAACTGCTAAACAATAATAAGGAAGTGATGTACCAGTTTATAAAACTACTGGCAAACAACGTTTCTGAAATGGAACAGCAATTGCTGAACCTTGCATACAATTCGCTACGCAAAAAAGTAGCGGATGCGCTTATTACCATCTATAAAAAATATGGTGAGGGTGTCCCTAACTTCCGTATAGATATGAGCAGAGAAAACCTTGCAAATATTGCGGGTACAGCAAAAGAGTCTGTAATACGTACGCTCAGCGACTTTAAAGATGAAAAGCTGATAGACATCAGCAAGGGAGACATCATCATACTGGATGAAAAGAAGCTATCTAATATGATGAACTAAAAGCCCGGACTAATATGGGTATCCTAAGTTAAAATCATTCAGCAGACGGCTGAACTCTGCTTCCATCATTTGCATATCACTACGCAGTTTTTCGTGTTTTCGGGAAACTGCGTTTTCATTTTCTATTGTAGTAGTTATTTTATTTTGCTTGATGATGTCATAGCGCAGCAAGGCAATCACTGCATCTTTGTGCAGCAACTCGTTATGGAAGAATTCAGCCTTTTCGAGCGAGGCTGCAGTAATATCATTTCTGATGATTTCAGCCAGCCTGTTTTTCATATATATATTGTCCTGCAGCATTTGCTCTAATGTCTGCAGCCATTGTTCTCTTTCTTCTTTCAGATCAGCAACTTTAATCATGGTCCTTAGCTACCATACCAGAAAAAGCATAGTTAGCTGATTGTAAAAGTACCCGTACACACTGCAACAAAGAATAACCCTCGTCAACCATGCACGTGATTATTATCATGTCTGCAATTTAAACCCGCTTCGCAATTCAGATGATGACCAAAATCATCTTTTGCAAGCTATCAGCGTCATGTTTTTGGCTTTACAGCCTTGATACTTTTACAACATGAGCCAACGCATATTAAGTACATACATCAGTTATAACCTGCCGGAAGTAGCCAACAGGCTTGATATGGAATATTATGATCTGGCACACAGACTGTGCAATAATGCAGAGGGATATATAGACCATTTGTCAACCAATACGGATGTAGATACGCTAGCTTTCAACAACTACTTTAATACATTCAAAGATCATCTGCAGCGGTTTGTAGAAACCCGCAAAGGCGTCTTTTTGCCTTATATAGATGAGCTGTATAACAAAAGTGCCACTGGCCACAATTGTGCTACATGCTCTGGCAGGTGCGAAGTACAACACGGCATTAAACTGTTGGAACTGAATACCACACTGGAGCAGTTCCGTGCTATTGCCGCAGGGCTTAAAACATCACTGCCATCATTGGCTAGTACTGCCTATAAAGGCGAACTGAAAATACTGCATAATGAGGTAGAGCTATTGCACAATGTCATTAACGAGCTTCTTTACCTGGAATCTAAGGTACTTATTCCAAAAATAAAAGAGGCACAAAACTCAATTCATGCCTACAACTGAGCAAGAACGTAGCACCATCATCATCAGTAAACCCGTAAAAAAAGAAGCCACAAAATGTTATCACTGTGGCACAGACTGCATCACCAATACCATAGCTATCGAAGACAAAGTTTTTTGTTGCGAGGGCTGCAAACTGGTGTATGAAATACTGAACGAAAACGGACTTTGCGATTATTACAAACTGCAATCCCACCCGGGATTGTCGCAAATAAAGCCTACCCGCAGCGATAAGTTTGCCTATCTGGATAATCAAGATATAGCTTCTAAGCTATACAAGTTTACCGATGGCAATAATACCATGGTTACCTTCTACATACCGGGCGTGCACTGCGCATCGTGTATGTGGCTGTTGGAACACATGAACAAATTGAATTCCGGCATTACAGAAAGCAGGCTGAACTTTACGAATAAGGAAGTAACGATAGGTTTTCAGCAAAAGAAAATAAGCATCCGCAAGATAGTAGAACTACTTACCACGATAGGCTACGAGCCATATATAAGCCTTGACGATGCCGAACAAAAGAAATCAAAAAACTACGACAAGAAACTAATATACAAACTGGGTGTCGCAGGCTTTTGCTTTGGCAACATCATGCTGATGAGCTTTCCCGAATACCTGTCTATGGATAAGGGTATTGAAAACCAGTATGCTTTTCTTTTCAGGATATTGAATCTGGTATTATCATTACCTGTTTTCTTTTATTCTGCATCAGAATTCTTCAGCTCTGCATGGGCAGGCCTGAAACAGAAGATTCTGAATATAGATGCACCTATAGTACTGGCACTCATCATAACCTTCAGCCGTAGTGTATACGAGATAGCTACCAATACAGGCAGCGGCTATCTGGATAGCATGAGTGGTATTGTATTCTTTATGTTGGTAGGGCGCGTAGTGCAAGAGCGTACCTATAGGTCTATATCATTCCACAGAGACTATAAATCTTACTTCCCGATAGCTGTAAATGTTATTACAAAAGACGGTATTGTATCTAAAAACCTGCAAGATCTGCAGGAGAAAGATATTGTAGAGTTGCATAATGATGAGATAATACCTGCTGATGCAATTGTTGTAAAAGGCAATGCCCGTATAGATTACAGCTTTGTAACAGGAGAGAGCGAGCCCGTGATGATAGAAACAGGCAAACAGGTATATGCAGGTGGTAAGCAAACAGGCGAAAAGATAACCATCCAGATAGTGAAACCGGTTGCGGGTAGTTACCTTACATCGCTCTGGAATCACCATTCTTTTACCAAAAACAAAATAGAAAAGAACAATCGTGAAAGCATCATTCATGTAATGAGTAAATACTTCACGATTGTACTCTTTACGCTTGCAGCAGCTACCGCCATCTACTGGTGGATACACGACCCAAGCAAAATATTACCAAGTGTATCTGCCATGCTGATAGTAGCCTGCCCATGTGCATTGCTGCTGGCAGCTACCTATACAAACGGCAACCTGTTGCGCTTGTTAAGCAACAACGGGCTATACCTGCGCGATGCTACAGTTATTGAACAATTGGGCGATGTTAGCCATGTTGTTTTTGACAAAACAGGTACGCTGACACAAGGTAGCAAGCAATTCCATACTACAGGTCACCAGATGACGGAAACAGAAAAATCCTGGGTGTACAATATTGCATCACACAGCAAGCACCCTTATAGCAAGGCATTGGTAAAATTTCTTGGTGCTTACCCGATAGTTACTGCAGAAAAGTGGGAAGAGCATACAGGTAAGGGCTTGTACGCAGAAGTAGCAGGTAATATCATTAAAATAGGTTCTGCATCTTTTACAGGTGTAACACATGAAAATGAGAACAATAAACCTGCACTATATATCAGCATTAACGACAAAGTAACTGCATTCTATATAACTACAGAATTCAGGGACGATATACCGCAGATGATACCAGTATTGCACAACAGATACGGTTTGTCACTGCTTTCGGGCGATAATGACAGACAGCGCGAACGTCTTGAAGGAATCTTTGGCAAGAGCAGTGAATTGCTTTTTGAACAAAAACCGATAGACAAACTGCAATACATTGAAATGCTGCAAAAGAAAGGACAAAAAGTATTGATGATGGGTGATGGGCTGAATGATGCAGGTGCATTGCAACAAAGCAATGTGGGCATCACATTGGCCGATGACATTAACAACTTCACCCCATCCTGCGATGCGATACTTGATGCGCGCAAGTTTGGCAAATTCCCTGCATTGCTGCGTCTTGCACATTCAGGTAGGTATATTATTTACTTCAGTTTCTTTATTTCTATTCTTTACAACATAGTAGGGCTCAGTATATCTATGCAAGGCAAGATGAGCCCAATGATAGCCGCTATTCTGATGCCTGTCAGCACACTGAGTATTGTACTGATAACTACAGGCTTAGGAAGCGTCATTGCAAAGCACCTGCACCTCTCTCTCAAAGCATCATAAACCGCATGACAAAAACATGACGACAATCATGTTTTTGTTTGAGCGGCGTCATAGCATGCCGCATGGTGCGATGGTAGTTTTGAACATTCAAACTCAATACCTCAAATGAGTGCACTTTATCTACTGGTTTTGGCAAGTATAGTAGTTGCCGGCTTTTTCCTGATGGCGTTTATATGGAGCGTTCGTTCCAATCAATACGAAGACAAACAAGGCGCAGCCATCCGCATGTTGCAAGACGACGAAATCAAATCAATCAACTAAACAGGAATTTCTTAAACAACACAATACATGAGTAACACACTGCAAACAGACAAATTCTTTTACGACAATAAGATCGTAAAATGGTTTGCGTACGCTACAATCCTCTGGGGGCTGGTGGGCATGCTGGTCGGTGTACTGGCGGCATTCCAGCTGGTATTCCCGGTCCTTAACCTAAACACTGCAGAAACCACATTTGGCCGCGTGAGGCCAGTACACACCAATGCGGTGATTTTTGCATTTGTGGGTAATGGCATTTTCATGGGGGTTTACTATTCGCTGCAAAGGCTTTTGAAAGCCCGTATGTTCAGCGATTTTCTGAGCAAACTCCACTTCTGGGGCTGGCAGCTCATCATTGTACTTGCAGCAGTATCATTACTTGCAGGTTATACTACAGGTAAAGAATATGCTGAGCTTGAATGGCCAATTGATATCCTGATTACCCTTATATGGGTAGTATTTGGTGTCAACATGTTTGGTACCATCATCAAGCGCCGCGAACGCCACCTGTATGTTGCTATCTGGTTCTATATAGCAACATTCGTGACAGTAGCGATGCTGCACATTGTTAACTCATGGGAAATACCTTTCAGTGCATTTAAATCATACTCTTGGTATGCAGGTGTACAAGATGCATTGGTACAATGGTGGTATGGCCACAACGCAGTTGCATTCTTCCTTACTACTCCATACCTGGGTATTATGTACTACTTCCTGCCTAAGATTGCTAATCGCCCTGTTTATTCATACAGGCTTTCTATCATCCACTTCTGGGCATTGATATTCATCTATATATGGGCTGGTCCTCACCACCTGTTATATACTGCACTGCCAGACTGGGCACAATCACTTGGTACAGTATTCTCTGTTATGCTGATAGCACCGTCTTGGGGTGGTATGCTAAATGGTTTGCTGACACTGCGTGGTGCATGGGATAAAGTAAGGGAAGATGTAGTACTGAAATTCCTTGTGGTTGCGGTAACAGCATATGGTATGGCAACATTTGAAGGCCCTATGCTGAGCTTGAAAAACGTAAATGCTATCAGCCACTTTACAGACTGGACTATTGCACACGTACACGTTGGTGCACTGGGTTGGAACGGCTTCCTGACATTTGGTGTGCTGTACTGGTTGATACCAAGAATATTTAAAACAAACCTGTACTCTCAGAAAATGGCTAACTGGCACTTCTGGATTGGCACACTGGGCATCGTCTTCTACGCAGTACCAATGTACTGGGCAGGTTTTATGCAAAGCCTTGCATGGAAAGAGTTTACTGCTGAAGGCCAACTGAAATATCAGTTCATGGAAACAGTAACGCAAATGCGTCCGTTCTATATGATGCGTGGTATCGGTGGTGTATTGTTCTTACTGGGTGCAATCATGATGACATATAACCTGATAAAAACTGTACGCCAAGGTAAAGCAGAAAATGACGAAGCTGCAGAAGCAGCGCCATTGGCTAAAGATTTTGTAGACCATGGCAGCCACCACTGGCACCGTTGGATAGAACGCCGTCCGGTACAAATGATGGTATTCAGCCTTGTACTGGTTGCAATCGGTGGTCTGATAGAAATTGTACCAACATTCATGATCAAATCAAACATCCCAACCATTACAAGTGTGAAACCTTATACTCCACTTGAGCTGCAAGGACGCGATATATATGTACGTGAAGGTTGCTACACATGTCACAGCCAGATGGTTCGTCCGTTCCGTAGCGAGGTTGCACGTTATGGCGAATACTCGAAAGCAGGTGAGTTTATTTACGACCACCCATTCCAATGGGGTAGTAAACGTACCGGTCCGGATCTGGCACGCGTAGGTGGTAAATACCCAGACAGCTGGCACTTCAACCACATGTACGAGCCATCAAGCATGTCTCCAGGCTCCATCATGCCTGCATACACATGGTTGTTCGAAAATGAAATTGACACTGCTATTACACCTGCAAAAATCAGGGCAATGCAAACACTTGGCGTACCATACGAAGAAGGCTATGACGCTAAAGCAAATGCAGACCTGATGGCACAAGCCGAAAAAGTAAAAGGCAATCTTGCCAAAGACAATATACAAGTGAAGAGTAATAAAGAAATAGTTGCCCTGATAGCTTACCTGCAACGCATAGGTACAGACATCAAACTGGAACAGAAAACAACCGCTTCAGCCAACTAATTAAAGTAACGTTCAAAAACTGACAGACAATGAAATTCAGGCATTATTTAGAAAGCATAACAGGTGTAGGCATCTACCCTATGGTTTCGCTCTTCCTATTCTTTGTGTTTTTCACGTTGTTGGCTGTATGGGCTATCAAAGCAAAGAAAAGCTATATAGACGCTGTAAAAAACATCCCACTGGGCAACGATAACGATAATCAATAAAATTTTAAAACGCACAATCATGCGCATCCGTTTTAATAAATATGTATCCCTCGCTATGCTGGCCATTCTTGCTCCTGTACTTGTACAGGCTGCAGAAGCGGCTGCAACACCCGAAGGGAACAAATTCAACGCCATCCTCATTGGCCTGGTAAGCCTTACGCTGATACTGTTGTTTGCTATTCTGGTACTTGGCAATACACTCAGGCAACTGGGCTTTGTGTACCGCGACAAAATGCGTAGCGAACGCAAAGCAGGTCTTATGAAAACCGTAGCATTGCTGATGGGCCTTGGCCTTACATCGCTGGCTGCAAATGCTGAAGATGCAGCCGCAGAAGCTACATCATCCGCACCTGCATACATCAGCGGCATACCATCTGCTCATTTTTATACCCTTATGGGTATCATCGGGCTGGAATTGTTAGTTATCATTTCGATGGTATTCCTCATCCGTACTATGGTGCGCCTCATAAGTGCAGACCCTGCAAAAGCTGCGCTGGCAGAAAAAGTGGTGAAAGTGAATTTCTGGGACAGGTTCAACAAAGTAGTACCTATCGAGAAGGAAGCAGACATCATGCTGGATCACGACTACGATGGCATCAAAGAATTGGACAACAGCTTGCCACCATGGTGGAAGTATGGCTTCTACCTGACAATTGTAACAGGTGTAATATACCTGTGGTACTACCATGCAGGTGGCAACGGACCTAGCTCTCACGATGAGTTTGTGGCAGAAGTACAGGCAGGTGAAGAAGCGAAAGCTGCATATTTGGCAAAAAGCGCGAACAATGTAGATGAGAACACAGTGAAAATGCTGGATGCTACGGGCATTGCATCAGGCGGTGTCTTGTTTGAGCAAATGTGTGCTGCATGCCATGCAAAAGATGGTGGCGGCGGTGTAGGTCCTAACCTGTGCGACGAATACTGGTTGCACGGTGGTAGCGTAAAAGATATTTTCAAAACCATTAAATACGGCTGGCCTGATAAAGGCATGAAGAGCTGGAAAGATGATTTCTCTCCTAACCAGATAGCACAGATTTCGAGCTATGTAAAATCTCTGCAAGGCACTAAACCGGCAGCACCAAAAGACAAACAAGGCGAATTATATATAGAAGGCGGCGCTACAACACCTGCTGACTCTACTGCAAAACCGGCAGCAGACACTACAGCAAAAGCAGTAGCAATGAAATAAAAGAGGAAACTAACTAAAACACAAATAAAATGAGTGGCAGTAATGTGGAAGGTGGCTCGTTCAGAGACAAGGTAGCAACGGTAGATAAAGAAGGCAAAAGAATATGGGTATTCCCGCAAAAACCAAAAGGGAAATACTATAATGCCCGTACACTGTTGAGTGTATTCTATTTGCTGGTGCTGTTCATCCTTCCGTTCATTAAATACGACGGACACCCTTTATTCCTCATTAATATTATTAAAAGAAAATTTATCCTGTTTGGCCAGATATTCTGGCCACAGGATTTTTTCATTTTCGGGCTGGGGATGGTCTTGTTCATCATCTTCATTGCATTGTTTACGGTAGTATTCGGCCGCATCTTCTGTGGCTGGGTGTGCCCACAAACAATATTTATGGAGCTGGTATTTCGCAAAATAGAATACTGGATAGAAGGTGATGCTGCAGAGCAACGCATACTGAAAAAACAAGCCTGGAATTCTGATAAGATTTTCAAACGTGTGATGAAATGGACCGTGTTCTGGGCTATCAGCTTCCTGATTGCTAACACATTCCTTGCATACATAATAGGCATTGATGAGCTACGTACTATTGTATCTGAGCCTATTGGCAAACACTTTGGTGGCTTTGTAGCCATCGTCATATTCACAACAGTATTCTTCTTCGTATTCTCATGGATGCGCGAACAGGTTTGTACAGTTGTATGCCCTTACGGACGTATGCAAGGTGTGCTGCTCGACAAGAATTCCATCATCGTGACATACGACCATGTGCGTGGTGAACCTCGTGGTAAATTCAAGAAAAACGAAGAGCGCGCTATCGGCGATTGTATAGATTGTAATCAATGTGTTAAAGTTTGTCCAACAGGCATAGACATAAGGCACGGTACCCAGTTGGAATGTACCAACTGTACTGCATGTATAGATGCTTGCGACAGAATGATGGAGGCCGTAAATATGCCAACAGGATTGATTCGTTATGCATCTGAAAACAACATCAGCACCAAACAGCCTTATAAGTTTACAAACCGTATGAAGGCTTATACAGCGGTAATGATATTACTATTAGCTGTAGAGGTATTCCTGTTGGTTAGCCGCACAGACGTAGGCATTACCATTCTGCGTACGCCGGGGCAATTATACCAGGAACAACCTAATAATCAGTTGAGCAATTTGTACAACTACAAATTCCTTAACAAGACCTACCACAATAAAGTACTTGAACTGAAACCTGAAGACTTCAACGGCACCATCAAACTGGTAGGTGAAGCAAGGTTGAATATCCCGAAAGAAAATGCAACTGCCGGTTCTATGTTCATCTACATGGATAAAAAAGATGTGACACAACGTAAAACTAAAATAAAAATAGGTGTGTATGAAGACGGCAAGAAAATAAGCACCATCACTACATCTTTCTTAGGGCCATTTTCTGCTAACTAACTAAAACATAATTCTCATGAGTGTAATGAAAATAAACTGGGGCGCAAAAATAGCCCTGCTGTATGGTGGCTTTGTAGCCTTGATAGTAGTATTGGTAGCTGGTAGTATGAGGCAAGACTTTGACCTTGTAGCACCTGATTACTACAGTCAGGAAATAAAATACCAGCAAGTAATAGATGCCGGTAAAAATCAGGCGGCTCTTTCTGCTCCAGTATCTGTACATGCAAATGAAACAATGGTGAGCATAGACTTTCCTGCAGAGTTTGCCAACAAGACAATGAATGGTACTATACAGTTTTACTCTCCTGTAAATGCCGCTTGGGACAAAACTGTAAAAGTGAATAATGCAGGCAATAGTATATCAGTGCCGCGCAGTGAACTACATAACACTACCTACACCGTCAAAATGAACTGGGAAGCTGATGACAAAAAATACTATCAGGAAACATCTTTAAACCTGCACTAAGATGAGCACGTTCACACTTTCTATGGCACTGCTAATGGGGCTCACAGGCAGCCTGCACTGTGCAGGTATGTGCGGCCCCATTGTGTGGGTTATGCCGTTCGGCATGATGAATGGGTTTAAAAAATGGCTTGGAATTGCGCTTTACCACATAGCACGCATAAGTGTATATGCAGCAATGGCTATCGTACTGCACTCTTTTAAAAACCTGTTTCAGCCACAGTGGCAGCAATACATATCTATTGCATTAGGCATTGTACTGTTGGTAGTAGGTTTTGTGTCTTTCATTCCTAATCATACCTTGAAGGTATCATTGCCTTGGGCAGGTTTTGTAAAAAACCAATTGGGACGATTCATTGGTAATCCTTCTCTGTTCAGCCTTACAATGGCAGGCTTACTGAATGGCTTGCTACCTTGCGGTCTTGAATACATGGCGCTGTCATCTACCGTTACTGCGCCTACACCTGTCGAAGCTGCAACACTGATGTATGCATTCGGCATGGGCACCGTACCAATGATGGTAGGCATTACCATACTGAAAAACAAAGCGAGCTTTTTACGCTTCAATCATATACGCAAACTGGTACCTGTTATGATGTTTGCATTCGGTGCTCTGTTTGTAATGCGTGGCATGAATCTGGGCATACCTTATCTAAGCCCCAAAGTAGCTGTAGAACACAATGAAATAAAAGCAAGCTGTTGCCATAAAAAATAAGACAATGCGCATCTTTGCAGGCATACTAATATTGCTACATGGTATTATGGCTGCTATATGTGGCATTGTGCTGATGCGCGATGTAAGTGGGAGTGAAATTGGCCTGCAATTATCGCTTTTAGAGCACAGCCCTTTTGTCAATTACTTCTATCCCGGGCTTATACTTTATACCATACTTGGCTTAGGTAGTTTCTTCACAGGCATTTGCACTTTATTGAAAGTAAGATACTACCCATGGATATTGGTGATAATCGGCAATGGCATTATTATCTGGATTATTACACAAATGATAATGATACGCCTTCAATTCAATCTGCAATATGTAATAGCCGCAATTGGTATTACTTCGCTCGTGCTAGGTGTGTTGCTGAATAAAAAGGAAAAATACTAATCCACGCGCTCATAAAAAGAAATGGGGAAGCTTAATAGCTTCCCCATTTTCATACTACCCCCTTAAATATTATAACATTGTTATTGGCTCTACGTAATGGCTGGTATTCAGTCTGCTGCTTTCTTTTATGGCTTTAAAACCACCCTGCACATCTATAAAATTATTGTAGCCTTTTGCCTGCATCAGCGATATAAATATCATTGAGCGATAGCCCGCTGCACAGTGTACATAGTACGTAGCATCTCTATCCCAGTCTGTCTTATTATCGTTAATATAGTTCAGCGGTATATTTTCTGCACCTATCACGTGTTCTGAATCGTATTCACTTTGTCTTCTTACATCCAGCAAAAATGCTACCGGGTGTGTTTCCAGTCTTGTTGCCAGTTCATCTGCTGTAATAGACTCTACTTTCTGCACAGGTTTGCCAGCAGCTACCCAAGCATTCATGCCGCCATCCAAGTAACCGATGCAATGATCGTAACCAACCCTAGCCAACCTTGCTACCACTTCGCTAACTGTAGCATCTGTTATCAGTACAATTTTCTGATTGATGTCTTCAATGATTGTACCAACCCAAGGCGCAAAATCTCCATTTATACCAATATTAATAGCACCTGGAATATGACCTGCGGCAAAATCCTGTGGCTTGCGTGCATCCAACAACATGATACTGTTATCTTTTGACAATTGTGCTACCTCAGCAACCGATAGTGGTGTTGTGCCTTTCTTAATTACTTCCCCTACATTTTCATAGCCTTGTTTATTCAGCATCACATTCAGCGGGAAGTATTGCGGTGGCTTAGTAAGGCCTGTCAATACCTCTTGTATAAACTCTGTCCTTGTAATGCCTTTTCTCAATGCGTAGTTGGTTGCCTTCTGATGGCCGAGGGTATCAGATGTATCTTTGCTCATGTTTTTGCCACAGGCACTGCCTGCGCCATGTGCAGGATAAACGATGATATCATCAGACAATGGCATTATTTTAGTTTGCAGTGAATCGTATAGCAAACCCGCTAATTCTTCCTGTGTCATATTCGCAGCCTTCTGTGCCAGATCAGGACGACCAACATCACCTAAAAACAACGTATCGCCAGAAAACAGCATGCGCTGTGCACCATTTTCGTCTATCAGCAAGTAGCAGCAGCTTTCCATCGTATGACCCGGTGTGTGTAGCAACCTTACGGTAATATCACCCAATATAAATTCCTGATTGTCTTTCGCAGTTATAGCTTCAAAACCCGGTTTGGCCGTCGGACCATACACTATAGATGCACCTGTTGCTTTTGCAAGGTCTAAGTGGCCCGATACAAAGTCTGCGTGGAAGTGTGTTTCGAAAATGTATTTGATAGTAGCATTATTAGTCTTGGCTTTCTGTAGATAAGCATCAATATCCCTCAACGGGTCTATGATGGCAGCTTCTCCCTTACTTTCAATATAATACGCCGCCTGTGCAAGGCACCCTGTATAGATTTGCTCTACTAACATGATTGAAAATATTTGCATCGAAATTCATGTAAGTGGCAGAAATAATATATGACTATGGTCAGCAGGGTTTATGACAGTGATTTTGTTTTAAGAACGAACCCAAAAGCAAAAACCAGATAAGATATCTTATCTGGTTTTTTAGCGGACCGGACGGGACTCGAACCCGTCTCGGCTGAGCCGAGACCGTGACAGGGAGGCACATTAATTTCTTAGGATATTGGTAGGCTGTTCAAAAAGCCATTCGAAATACTTCTTATTTTGTTTCTTAAACATCAGCTCTCTCTGTAAAGCGATTTTTTTGTCTTCATGAACCTCAACATACTTGAGTATCCACGGTACTTTGCCTGATGTATACTTTGACAAACCAGCATTGTGCTCTTCCAACCTTTTAATATAATCTTAGCTAAACCCTTTATACAAGGTCTTATCAACCATACTTTCTATGATGTATACGTAAAATGGCATAAAAAAAGCTTCACTAATAGTGAAGCTTTTTTCGCGGACCGGACGGGACTCGAACCCGCGACCTCCGCCGTGACAGGGCGGCATTCTAACCAACTGAACTACCGGTCCGTGTTAGTTGGGGATGCAAAGATAAGTTCAAAAAAATGAATTCTGCAAATCTTCTTTCACATATTATTCAATACAATAAGTTAGCGCTTCACCACCTTCTCAATATGGCTTGCATTTCCTGTTGTTACTTTCACAACATATACACCGGGTACAAGACTTGCCATATTTATCATAGCAGTACCACTTACTTTAGCTATAGCCTCGGTATATAATACTCTTCCCTGCATATCCAAAAGCTGAATATTGCCTTGGCTGGCAGAGGTTGTATAGTTTACATATAGCTTATCGCTTGCAGGGTTCGGAAATACTTCTATAGAAGCTGTCGGTTCTACATTTGGTGTATTCAAACCAAAGACTGACATGAAATTCAGACTGTAGAAAGACCCGAAATTACCACCTGACAAACCAAAAGGACCTGCGTTCAGTGCCGTAACATCCTTCAGTGTAGCGCCATTATTGGCATTTTTTATTCTTAAAGTTCCTGTGCCCTCAAGCAAATCATAAAAAGACAGGAATTGTAATCCATCTTTGTTTACTCCTCCGCTACGCGTAGACTGCCCCTCGTCAGAAAAATAGAACTGATAACAAGCACCCGGGCTAAGGCTGATGGTATCTAAATACAATGTCTGATTACGCAAATTATTCTTGCTGAAGTGAACCTGCCCTGTAGATACATTTACAATTTTATAAGAGTTTTCACTAGCATCATTATTGGTCATAAAATGCACAATAATCTTATCAGGGAAAGTATTAGCTCCGTTAAATTCGGAACTCATCGTGTTATCATCAGCATAGCCGTCAGCCTGTCCGTTAGGGTCTTTAACCGTAACTACAAACTTACCATTTTTACTTCCCCAATTTACAGGACTTGTCAACCTTACAGTATCATATTGCCATAGTCCCAAATTACCTTTCCAGTCATACGTTGCCATATTGCCACCATCAAGACCGTACTCAATTTTAGCACTAGTTAGTGTAGCACTACCATTATTACGAATTACAATTATCGGATTTCCGCAAATAGGATTCAGCCTTTTAAACTCAGGCTCGGCACTTGGCGCCATTATATTTTCAACAGATACGTCATTAGTATTCGCCGGTGCTGCATACTCAATCAAGTAAGCACTTGTATTCAAATTGCCATACTCTTTATATGCCACATACGGCTCCATATCCATATCAACACTATGTTGCGTACCCCCCGTAAGCCCTGTAATATCAACATCATCGTATCTGACAGGTGAACCCGGACACCAACCACCTCTGTCATATACCCACGTGTTACTTTGCGGGTACACTGCATTTGCACCACAATCATTACGCCAAAGATCTCTTGTGTTTACTACATTACCATCCCATTTTACCTGTCTGTATTTCTTGCAATATTCAAGACAACCGCTTGCACTATCACTACCATGCCCTGTATTAATGGCTTTGAACCTGGCCATATTTGTCTGATTATTCAGCGTCACATTAACCGGTATCAGATGCTTTTCAATGGAGTCATTATCATTACCATATTCAAAAACACCATCCCATAACCTAGTCATAGCGACAGGTTCGCAAGAGGGAGTTCCTTTTATACATATAAACTTCAGGTTAATCTTCCAACCCCTGTCATTATTCGGTTCATCGCCTGTATGTCTGTATATTACTTCTACAGAATCGTGTAGTAACATTGCAAAGTCGGTAACATCGTAATACCAGGTATGTTGCCAATTCATGCCCGAGTTCCAATAAAACCCAAAAGGTGTCATCAGCCTTGCTATTTCATAGTTAAGCGGACTTGCAGTTTTGGTACCTACACGGCCAACGATAATATTGTTCATATAATCCCACTCACCGCATTTATACCCGGGTGCACACTCAAAATTGAGCTGCAAGAGCACTTTACGGTATTGTGTACTCAGCGGAGGGAATGTAGCCCATTTAGGGTATATGGTATTGCCTACAATAGGGTCTGTCAGTATTGTGACATCCTGATGAGATACTACAACTGTAGTATCTGCAGCCTTAACACTTGTAGATGCGATAAGAAGGCATATAAGTGTCAATAGTTTTTTCATATAGGTCAAATTAGTTTTATCACTACAATATACTCATAATTAATGTCATGGGTCAGACCAAGAGAAGTGTACATCTTATTTCCGGCAAATTGGCGTATATTAGAGTAACAGTTAAAATAGTAAAGCTATAATAATCACGTATTTACTAAATGGTAACCTATGCTATCTTTAATCACTTTTTAATATGGTCTCAAATCAGGGCTTGTTATTTTTTCGGCTTTATTTAAATACCGGTTCATGAAACACACTATACTTTTGGTTGAAGACGAGAAAAAGATTGCTGATACACTTGAAGCCGGGCTTGAAGAAGAACAATTTGAAGTTTCAGTTGCATACAACGGGCTGGAAGGTAAAAAGCTGTACCTGAATAACGCCTACGACCTGATTATACTTGATATCAATCTGCCGTTCATGAACGGGTATGAGCTGTGTAAAATTATCCGCGAAAAGGATAAACGCATTCCTATCATTATGCTCACAGCGCTCAACTTCATGGATAATAAAATACAGGGATTTGATGTTGGTGCAGATGACTATATCGTAAAGCCATTTGAATTCAGAGAACTTTTAGCACGTGTAAAAGCTCTATTGAGACGCACAGATGTACTATTGGATGCTCCTGAAGAAAAAACACTGACCATTGCAGATCTTGAAGTGAACCTTGACAATAAAGAAGTAAAACGCAGCGGCACAAAGATTTCTCTCACTGCAAAAGAATTTCAACTACTTGAATACTTGCTGAAAAATAAAGGACGTGTTGTGTCTCGTGCCGATATAGCCAAAGATGTATGGGATATTGACTTTGATACCCAAACAAACGTGATAGATGTTTACGTAAACTTTCTGCGCAAAAAGCTGGATAAAGATTTTACCCCCAAGCTCATACACACCCAAGTAGGTATGGGCTATATACTAAAAACAGATGCAGATTAAACTTCGTATTGCCTTTGGATATACCCTTATTGCAATCCTGTTGTTATTGACAGGTTGTGTACTGCTATACTTCTACACACTGCAAAACAAGGAAGAAGAACTACGAAACAAGTTGCTTTACAAGGCTGTAAGCACCTATCAGTTAAATGCGCTGAAACCCAATAACGACAGTCTGCTAAATACACTCAATGCCAACTCTGCCAGTACGCTCGAAGATAAAAGTATCATCATTTGTAATGCCCAGAACAATATCAGGTACCGTTACGATGAAGATGCAACACAGCAACTTAAAGTCAGCAAAAATCTTATAGTAACAGGGCGCAAAAACTCACCGTATTATTATAAAGATGATACTCGAACTGTGGTAATATACACAGACCCTGAAAAACCTGATAAAGAAGTTGTAATAGTTGCGGGCCAGGAAAAAAATATTGCAGCATGGATGTCGAACCTGCGCACAAGGATGATTATTGGCATCATTGCATTTGTAATCATATTCTCTATTGCCGGTTATCTGTTTTCTAAACGTGTTGTACGTTCTATCAGTAATCTTACAGAAAAGCTAACACAAATATCGTCTGAAGCATTTTCCGCACGTCTTACTACCGGCAAAGAAAAAGACGAGCTCTGGGAACTTGCCACAACTATCAACAACCTGTTGGATAGGCTTCAATCTTCCTTCGATACACAACGTCGTTTCCTGTCAAACGCATCGCACGAACTTACGACTCCTCTTGCTGCCATATCAAGCCAACTGGATGTTGCACTGCACAAGGAACGCAGTAACGAAGAATACAAAAAAGTATTCCTATCAGTAAAAGACGACGTTAAACGTCTGGCCCTGCTTGTGCGCAGCATTCTGGAAATAGCCAAAGCAAGTGGCTCTGTCGGTGGTATTGATCTCACCAAAGTACGTATAGATGAACTGCTGATGCGCATACCCGGTGAGATGAAAAAAATCAGCCAGTTGTACGATGTAAAGCTGAACTTCGAAGACTTCCCTGAAAGCGAGGGTTTCGACATCCTCTATGGCAACGAAGCACTGCTTTACAGTGCGTTGAGAAACGTGATACACAATGCATGTAAGTTTTCTAAAGACAAGTGTGCCAAAGTATCGCTTACCTACACGTATCAGAATATTGTTGTGGAAGTAAAGGATAACGGTCCCGGTATATCGGCAGAAGAACTACAAAACATATTCCAGCCATTCTTCCGCGGTTACAAGTACGAAAATACTAACATGATACATGGTACAGGTCTTGGGCTGGCCCTTGCACACCGTATCATTGAGTTACACAAAGGAGATATATACGTAGAGTCTGTGGTTGGTGAGGGTAGTACCTTCAGTATATTCCTACCTGTAGATAGTACTAAGACATACAAAAAATAGAAGGAGCCAATCGGCTCCTTCTATTTTTATGAGATAACACTAAATTTTATTTAGCAATTACAATACTGCTGTTTTTTACCATCTCACCATTTGCATTTATGGCTGCATAGTAATATGTGCCAGCAGCAAGAGATGATACATCAACAATTGTACTACCATTAACATCTACAGATAACACTTGCTGACCTGTAACGCTATACATGATAAAACGTACTTTATCTTCAGACTGCAGTTGCAGTTTAGTGCTTGCAGGGTTTGGAGCAACTACAAACTTAGCATCGTTGTTTACATTCCCTACACCTGCCGGGAAGATAGAATAGCTTACGTCATCAATGAATAGTTCACTACCAACTGTAGCCTGTCCTCCACTACTTGTAAATATAATTTGTAATGCATTAGGGGATGCCGTATTGGTACCATAATCAATAGGTACTGAAACTAGTGTATATGGCTGTGATGCAGTGATATAATGCAAGCCGCTACCAATTACGGAATCTTCTCCATTAGCTTTCCCTCCTTTAATAATTGAAGAGACGATTACAGTAGCACTATCCCCACCACTGGGATTATACTTAAGCCATGCATTTACAAAATTTACCCTCCCGTACAATGTAGTACCCCCAGACAAAGTAAAATCTTGATTTACAATATCAAGATTTATTACTGCATTGGTAAGTACGCCTGCTAAATCTCCAAGTGTACTACCCTGATTCTGCGTTACTATTCGTGCAGCATAGCTACCCCCATGCTTATCTGTTGACTTATACAACTGCCTTGATGGTGTGCCCACAATAAAACTATATGCATGAGCTAGAGAATCAGGACAACGCCAACCATCTGCAGCATCCAAAGTAGTTGCCGGAAATCCTACGGAAGGGGTACGCCATGTTTCCATATCGCTGAAAACAACCGTTTGGGCACTGGCTGCGTTCAGCATAAGCATTGCAGCTAAGAAAGTAATTACAGGTTTCATATTACAGTATTGTTATACGATAAAGTTAAGGTTTAATTTAATGTTGAGAGCACTTGCTGTATTGCTTCAAAGTTTGGCACATCACCTGCATTTTCAAGCACCTCTGCATATTGTACAATACCATTTTTATCAATAACAAATGCAGAACGTTTAGAAACACCTTTCATATCATTAAACCAATCACCATAGATACAATCGTATGCTGTAGACACTTCTTTGTTGAAATCGCTCAGCAGTGTAAAGTTCAGTTTTTGCTCTTCTTTGAATTTGCCTAATGAGAACAATGAGTCTACAGATAAACCGTATACTACTGCATTTGTATTGTTGTAGAAAGCCAGATTATCCCTTACACCACACAGTTCTGCCGTACATACACTAGTGAAAGCCAAAGGGAAAAATAGCAGTACTACATTTTTGCCCTTCTGCTCGCTAAGGGTTACTTTATTTTTTTCAGTATCACGCAATGTGAAATCCGGAGCCTGTTGCCCTACCTGAATTGCCATAAATTTTAGTTTTTAAGTTTTAAAAGTATGCGAAGATAACACCCTGTCAAAATGAATGGTTCATTTATACCCTTAAAAGCCTCAACTGACAGAAAATCAATATACATATTATAAAAATTATTGTTTTCATGAAATTTTGACGCACCTTTGCAATCCATTTTGCTATGGCATAAAACATGCTTACTGAAGTATACACAGATTTGACAATCACTTTTTAAAAATTTAAATATCATATACTATGGCTAACAACGTAAACATTACACCGCTGCACGACAGAGTAATTGTAAAAGCTGCTGCAGCTGAAGAGAAAACTGCTGGTGGTATCATCATCCCCGACACTGCTAAAGAAAAACCTCAACGTGGTACTGTGGTAGCTGCGGGCCCTGGTAAAAAGGATGAACCAATGACTGTAAAATCGGGCGACACGGTATTGTATGGTAAGTATGCAGGTACTGAAATCTCAATTGAAGGTGTTGACTACCTGATAATGCGCGAAAGCGATATTCTTGCAATCGTTTAATTCATATCACCATTTCATTTAAACAGAAAAAATAAATAAGAATAATATGGCTAAGCAACTTTTCTTTAATACAGAAGCACGCAACAAAATGAAGCGTGGTGTGGATGTACTGGCAGATGCAGTAAAAGTAACACTGGGTCCTAAAGGCCGTAATGTGGTAATCGAAAAGAAATTCGGTGCTCCTGGTGTAACAAAAGATGGTGTATCAGTAGCTAAAGAAATAGAACTGGAAGATGCTATCGAGAACATGGGCGCGCAAATGGTAAAAGAAGTAGCATCAAAAACTGCAGATGTTGCAGGTGATGGTACTACTACTGCTACTGTACTGGCTCAGTCTATCATAGGTGAAGGTTTGAAAAACGTAGCTGCAGGTGCAAACCCGATGGATCTGAAACGCGGTATCGACAAAGCTGTTGCTACTGTTGTTGAAAACCTGAAAAAACAATCTGAAAAAGTTGGTAACGACAATACTAAGATTCAGCAGGTAGCTACTATCTCTGCAAACAACGATAGCGAGATTGGTAAGCTGATAGCACAAGCAATGGGCAAAGTTGGTAATGAAGGCGTTATCACTGTAGAAGAAGCAAAAGGCACGGAAACTACTGTAGACGTTGTAGAAGGTATGCAGTTTGACCGTGGTTATCTGAGCCCTTACTTCGTTACAAACACAGAAAAAATGCAGGCTGAACTGCAAAATCCATACATTCTGATTTACGACAAGAAAATCAGCACACTTAAAGACATTCTCCCAATACTGGAAAGCACTGTACAAAGCGGCCGTCCACTGTTGATTATTGCTGAAGATGTTGACGGCGAAGCACTGGCAACACTGGTAGTAAACAAACTGCGTGGCTCTCTGAAAATAGCAGCAGTAAAAGCTCCGGGCTTTGGCGACCGTCGTAAAGAAATGCTGCAGGATATCGCAGTACTGACAGGTGGTACAGTTATCAGCGAAGAGCAAGGCTACAAACTGGAGAACGCAACTATCGCATCTCTGGGTCAGGCAGAAAGCATAACTATCGATAAAGATAACACTACAGTTGTAGGTGGTAAAGGCGAGAAAGAAAACATCCTAGCTCGTGTTAACCAGATTAAAGCACAAATGGAAACTACAACTAGCGATTACGACCGCGAAAAACTGCAAGAGCGTCTTGCTAAGCTGAGTGGTGGTGTTGCTGTACTGTACGTAGGTGCATCTACAGAAGTAGAAATGAAAGAAAAGAAAGACCGCGTAGATGATGCACTGCACGCTACACGTGCTGCTGTTGAAGAAGGTATTGTACCTGGTGGTGGTGTTGCTTATATCCGTTCTATCGAATCTCTGGATGGTATGAAAGGTGAAAACAACGACGAAACTACAGGTATCGCTATCGTTCGCCGTGCATTGGAAGAACCACTGCGCCAGATAGTTGCAAACGCTGGTATTGAAGGTTCTATCATCGTACAAAAAGTAAAAGAAGGTAAAGCAGATTTCGGTTTCAACGCTCGTACAGAAACTTACGAAAACATGTTGGCTGCGGGTGTTATAGACCCAACTAAAGTTAGCCGTGTTGCGCTTGAAAACGCTGCGTCTATAGCTAGTATGCTGTTGACTACTGAATGTGTAATCGCAGACAAACCGGCTCCGAAAGAAGCAGGTCACAGCCACGATATGCCAGGTGGTGGCATGGGGATGGGTGGTTACTAATCTGTACACAAATCATAAAAGAAAGGGCTGCAATTGCAGCCCTTTCTTTTATCCTAATATTGTGTCTCCATCGTTAGGAGATATAAACCAGTTATTCTTGTCTTGCAGGTATTCATTGATTCTATCATCAGACGAATGATAGAACACTGGAAATGATGGAACTTTGCGTTGCAGTGTGAAGCACGGTATCTCTTCTTTCCTTATAGTATTAGGAATATGTACTTCCAGCACATCGGCCTTCATATCTGCTGCATAGCGTATCAGCGCTTTAAGCATAGCGGTCTTAGTTGCCGCATCTAAAGCTACAAGGTCTCCTATCTTATATCTTTTAAAACTGCTGTCGCCAACTATCGGCTCATCTATCAAAGATGCATAGCCTGCAATCTTATTATCTGCATTGCGATACACAAATACCTTCTTCAACAAATCGCGCTTGCCATGTCCGTATACCCATTGCATACTTTGTACATCGCGCGATGCCATGAATGCGTTATTCGATTTTACAAAGCTATCTGCAAAAGCAGCATAATCTGCGGGCATATTAAATACATCTACTTCTTCCAGTCCTTTATCTTTCTCAAAGCGGAATGGCAATTTCCATACAGGTATTGCAGACATCAGCTTAATAAGAGGTGCAATAAACGACAACTTGCCTTTGCTAAATTTCAATGCCATCAGCTTCGGCAGGTTGAACGGTACGATGTAAACACTATCCAAACTTGTATCGGGTACACGCTTACCGTTATAGCGTTCAAATATTTTTCCGGTTGGCTTGATGGCTGTTGTTACCAATTTTATTGCAATGGGATTTTCATTGAAATAAGCATCGCACAACATACTTGTATGGCTGCGATATTCTTTCTTCACCCCCCAGTTGCTTGCAATAGAAACAGGTACACGTTGTCCTTTCATATAATATACACGCGGCACTGTACCAAAGAAGCCTACTATTTGCTTGTTGTGTTCCATCACCCAGCCATAAAACACAGGCTCGTTGTACATTTTGTAGTAAGGATTATCTGTCCACATCCTGCGCCAGTGTGCCATTACTTTTTGTGCCTCGCTTTTGGGTGGTAGTGTCAAGCCCAAGTCGCGCAGTAAATCGCACACAGGTATTGCATCCTCATCCTTCGCAGGGCGTATCATTATTTCGCTAGCGTCTATCATGAACCGAAGAAATACTTTAGCTGGTAATTGCCCCAATTGGCAAGCAGGTGGTCGCGCTTTAGTATATAGAGATTATCTCCCACTTTTACCGTTCCCCTGTTTGTAGTAGCAAATGTTTTATACCCCAGCTTTTGTGCAATGGGTGTTGTAATCGCCGCATCAAAATCAATGCCATTCCTTCCCCAAGGGCATGCAAAGTGTTCGCAAGCAACACCCAGTTGCTTTTCTAATTCCAGTTTAGATGCACTCAGTTCTTTTTCTATAGCTGCTGCATCAAGCTTCATCAAGTTGGCATGATGCACAGTATGCGAACCAAAGCTCACTTTAGCCTGCATCATTTCTTTACACTGCTGCCAGCTAAGAAACGGTACCAGTCTTGGGTTTTCGGGGTAAAAGTTTTTTATCTTCTCTGCATCAGCAGTATGATTATAATCTAAGCCAATATAAGTTGTTGGTAGATAAATAATAACTGGGATATCTAATGCCTGTGTAATAGGCATCATGTTTTCATAACAATTATAAAACCCATCATCAAAGCTGACACAAAAATACCTACCGTCTATTTTCTTATCCACACTTACCATCTTCCATATATCATCCATAGATATGAATTCCCCAAAGTTTTTCAGGTACTTCAGTTGGCGTTCAAAACCTTTCCTTTCGTCATCAAACACATGGTGATAGTAAGGCAGCTTTATCCAGTTATTACCATTGATGCTTTTACGCATAGACAAGCCTGCAATAGCCATATTTCGTGCCTGTTCGCGAAGCACAGCAGAAAAGCCCTGCCCATCGACAAACTGACTATATGTTTTTACAACATTCATTGCGGCTAATGTACTTAATAAAACAAAAAATCTCATAACGTACTGCAACAACAGTATGTTATGAGATGAAAGTTGTGGAGTCTACAGAACGAGTGTCGAACCAACTGAGAGATTTTTTCTGGCGTATATACCCCTTGAAAGACAGTATAGGCTTGACTTATAGCGGTTTACTTTGAACCTTTTTTTCAAACTCGTTCAAAATATAAAATTTTAGAAAACTGACGATTATTCACAATATGAGCCTAGTTAGACGAAATGCTAAAGGAGCCCAACTGGGCACCTTTAGCATTTAATACACGCGCAACTATTATTCCAACTAACATTAAGTGTATACCTATAGACGGACGATACAAGACTAAGGTTACCATTTGGGATCGCAGACATTTTTTCAATACTGCTACTTTATAAAAATAATTCAACGCATGCAATATTGACTAATGCAATTATTCTTTACATATTTGTATTAATACTCATTATCAATTCTACTATGCGTAACACCCCATCAAAGCATACATTAGCTATATACATATTGTGTCTGGTATTTAGCAACATATGCTCTGCACAAACAACCCTACAAAAAATAGACTCACTAAAGCAAGTATTGCTGGTAGCAAAAGACGACACCAATAAAGTGTTATTATTAGCTGAAATATCTTTTGAATACAGCAAGATAAATCTGGACACAAGCCGTGCATTTGCAACACAAGCCTTAACTCTTTCCGAAAAAAAACAATACAGTTATGGTCAACTGAAAGCAAATAACCTTATTGGCCGCAGCTACGCATTGCAAAACAATATACCATTTGCCCTTCGCTACTATAACACAGCACTGACTATTGCCCGCAGCCAGAAAAATCCTGCTCGTATTGCGGCTATGGCGGTAGCCATTAGCGCGTTATATACCCAAAATGCAGACTGGGATAAAGCCTACCAATACCTGATGGTAGCGAAAGAAGCATATGAAAAAGCAGGCATCCCCTATCCAAACAGTCTATATATCAACATGGGCTACTACTACACTGCCCGCGAAGACCATAAAGAGGCTATAAGTTGGTTTAAAAAAGCAGTTGAAAATGAAGAAAAGAAAACTACTCCCGGCCCCGACCTGGCACAACTGTATGGAAACATTGGGGGAGAGTTGATAATCTTAAATGAATATCACAATGCACTAAGCTACCTGTATAAAGCACTCGAGCTGAACACTGCGATGGGCAACGACAAAGGCATTGCCTTTAATTTGAGCGGTATTGGCACGGCCTACGCAGGTGCTTATGGGAACTATGGCAAATTGCCGGATAGCATGAAGGATGGACGAAAATTATTAGCAAAAGCTGAACGCTACCTGTTGGATGCATTGCAACTCAATAATAAAATAGGCTTACGGGATAATAAACTGGACATATACAATTGGCTGAGCTTTGTTGGTGAAAAAAAGCAAGACTATAAACAAGCATTCATATGGCTGGCAGCCTACACAAAACTTAAAGACAGTATTAAAGGAGCTGATGTGCAGAAAGAGATAGCACATGTAGAGGCAGAATTCAGAGTACAAAAAACAACAGACTCGCTCAAATATACCTCTGGATTAAAAGACATAGAGATTAAGCGTAATAAGCTACAACGTAATGCAGTTATTGCTCTCATCCTTATGACAGGGCTCATAGCCGTAATGTTTATTAACCGCCAGAAACTAAAACACTATAATAAACTGATTATAGTTGAGGCCGAGAAGAAGCGTGTGGAAGAATTGGCACGTACACAACTGGCAGAGTTTACTTCAAGCATTCAGGAAAAAAATCGTCTTATTGAACAGTTTACCACAGAGATAGAGAAATATCAGGCACTGCCATGCAGTAATGAATTGGCAGGTCGTGCAGACTATCTGGACACTTTAAAACGCTCTGTAATACTTACAGATGAGCAATGGGCAGAGTTTCAGGCACTATTCGAAAAAGTAGACCCGGGATATATCGGACGTGTGCGTACTAAGTTTCCTGACATTACTGCTGCCGAAATGCGATTTGTATTACTC
>DATGXJ010000019.1:0-13010 GCA_035299045.1 Flavipsychrobacter sp. | reverse complement strand
GGTGCAGCAGCAGGTGCTGCCTGAGCCGCGGGTGCAGGTGCAGCAGGCAATGCCGCAGTTTGCGGAGCCGCCTGTGGCAACATTTGTGGCATTGGTGCCTGTACTGCTACAAATTGTGTTTCGCTGATTGTCTGAGCTTGTTTTATAGTGATTTTGAAATCGCCTTCTTCTACGCTCAGTTCGCTGATGTTTGACTTGTTGATAGCCTTAATCAACTCTTGTATTTGTTTGAATTCCATGACGGATATCTTTAAAAGTTAAAAATTGAATGGTAAAACGGAATAATACTTATTCTTTAACACGCTCTACATAAGCGCCTGTTTTTGTATCAATCTTAATCAGGTCGTTTTCATTTACAAAAAGTGGAACCATTACTGTAGCACCAGTTTCAACAGTAGCAGGCTTCAGTGTACGTGTCGCTGTATCACCCTTTACACCCGGTTCTGAGTAGGTAACACGCAGGTTAACGCTAGAAGGCAGCTCAACACTCATAGGTTGTTCTGTTTCTGTGTTAATCAGAATAAAGCATTCCTGACCGTCTTTGTACAGTTCAGGGCGTTCTATCTGGTTTTCAGGAATTGCCATTTGCTCAAATGTTTCAACATCCATCAGGTTGAAACCACTGTCGTCTTTATAAAGGAACTGATAGTTGCGGCGTTCTACACGAACTGGGAAGATGTTGTCGCCTGAGTTCCAAGTGTGTTCTATTGTGCGGGTGTTATCTACACCTTTCAGCTTTGCCCATACTTTAGCAGCTGCGCGTGCTGTCTTATTTTGTCCGAATTCTACTACTGAATAAAGGCTGCCATCCAGTTTGATGATTAGCCCGGTTCTGATGTCTGCTGTTGTAGCCATAATTGATTTTTATGCGGAAGGCAAAAGTAGTCGAAAAAACAAAAAACCCAACAAAAGCGGGGTTAAATCCCTCCTTTTGTGCATAAAAAAGGCTGTTTTTGTCGATTTTTCTTCAAAAAACAGCCATTTTCTTAAAATATGTCAGGTATTAAATGATACTGCCGTTGATTATCAGTTTTTCAACCGGATTATTGCCAAAATCGTAAGGAATATAACCCAAACTCGGAATTTCCTTCGTAATTATCAGATTTGCGCGTTTTCCGATAGCTATTGTACCAATTTCCTGCTCCAGCTCCATTGCGGCGGCACCATTTATGGTTACTGCGTTAATGGCTTCCTCAGGGGTCATTTTTAGTTGTGTGCATGCCAATGTTAGCAATAAAGGCATATTTCCAGATGGACAAGACCCCGGATTATAGTCGCTGGCAAGGCATACAGGTAGCCCTGCATCTATTATTTTGCGTGCTGGCTGGTACTGGATACCTAAGAAAAAAGCTGCCGCAGGCAATAATGTAGGCATAGTGTTACTGTTTTTAAGCGCTTCTATCTCTGCTTCACCCACACATTCCAAGTGGTCAACACTCACAGCATTGTGTTTTACCCCTACTTGTACGCCCCCTGAATAGTGAAGCTGATTGGCATGTATCTTAGGTTTCAACCCATATTTTGCAGCCGCATCCAGCAGGCGGCTTGTTTCATCCACACTGAAAAAGCCCTCCTCACAGAAAGCATCCATATAATCTGCCAACCCTTCACCTGCCACTTGTGGGAGCATTGTATTTATAATTAAATCAATATATCCCTCATGATTCTGTTTGTATTCCATGGGATAGGCATGTGCAGCAAGGAAAGATGCTTTGATTGGGATGTGCACACTTTCCTTCAATCTGCGGATAACCCTTAGCATCTTCAGTTCTCCCTCTACAGACAGGCCATAACCGCTTTTTATCTCTATAGCACCTGTTCCTTGTGCCATAACACGGTGTAGGCGCTCGTATGCCGCATGAAACAATTCATCCTCGCTGGCAGCATTCAATTTTGCTGCACTATTTAATATACCTCCGCCTCGGCGAGCTATTTCTTCATAGCTTAGGCCATTTATGCGGTCCACAAACTCACTCTCTCTGCTACCTGCAAATACCAAATGTGTATGCGAGTCTGCAAAAGCAGGCATTATTATCTTTTTGCCTTTCAGGTCTATAATATCGTTGCATTGAATAAAATGTTCCTCTTCCATGGTGCCGAAGCTATGGATGCGGCCATTTTCAATATACAACCAGGCATTATCGATAGTCGGAAGGTACTTCATATCGCTGCCTGCTAATCGGCTAATGCGATTTTCGCCCTTTTCTACGCCTATTAGTTGTTTAATATTTATGAGAAGTAAATGCTGCATGATTCAAAAATACAAAGTGAAATACTAAAACTATTTCAAAATTAGGCTGTTTGAATCAGTAATAGGATGATGTATGTCAGATATTGCTACAGATAAGTTAAAGCCTCCTATTAAGACAATACAACTAATTATCTTTGCAAACTATGCGTTTTCTTCGTTGGCTGCTCAAATGCCTCGGTATTTTTATAGGTATTTCGTTACTGATTGTTATCGTATTCAGCATATGGGTTTACAGCGTATCTGATGATATTGTTCCACCAAAAGTTGCTGATACCTCAGCATTTGCCTTGCAGGTTTCAAACCCTGATGGTAGCCTGCACACTATAGGCGACAACTGGATACGTAAAAACGAATACGGATTGTACGAGATGTATGTATCTGGCAAGCCATTTGAACTGGGTGTAAAAAATGGTAAGCTATCTCAACAGCTTATCGTAAATCAGGAAATAGCTTTTACCGACCAGATAAAACAAATGATACCAAGTACTGGCTATCTGAAATTCCTGAAATACATGGTTGGTTTTATCAACCGCGATTTGCCTGAAAATGTAAAAGACGAGTATAAACAGGAAATATATGGCATCTCTCATGCAGCAGCAGATAGCTTTGATTGGATAGGTACTAACTATGCACGTATCCTGAACTATCACTCTGCACACGATGTGGGCCATGCTTTGCAAAATATGATGCTGGTTGGCTGCACCTCTTTTAGTGCATGGGATAGCAAGACCGCTGATGGCAGTATGCTGATAGGCCGCAACTTCGACTTTTGGGTTGGCGATAAGTTTGCCGAAGAAAAGATGGTTTCTTTCTATGCGCCAGACAAGGGTCATAGGTTTATGTTTGTAACATGGGGTGGCTTTACAGGTGTAGTAAGTGGTATGAATGAGAAGGGGCTTACAGTAACCATCAATGCAGCTGCATCTGATATACCGTTTAATACAGCAACGCCAGTATCGCTGGTAGCAAGAGAGGTGTTGCAATATGCATCTAACATTAAAGAAGCGATTGCTATTGCCAAGACCAGAAAAATGTTTGTTAGTGAGAGCTTTTTAGTAGGTAGTGCCGCAGACCATAAGACAATCATAATAGAAAAGACACCCAAAGAATTATCTGTTTACGACCCGGCAACAGATAATATACAGTGTACCAATCACTACCAGAGCAAGCTTTTTCAAACCCAACAATTGAACAAAGACCAGATGGCTAATAGTGCGTCTGTTTATAGATATAAACGCCTGCAGGAATTGATGAATGCAAACTACCCGCTGACACCACAAAAAATGGCGAATATCCTGAGAGATAGAAAAGGTATTGGCAACAGAGACATTGGCGAGGGTAACGAGAAAGCAGTAAATCAATTGATAGCACACCACTCTGTCATCTTTCAACCAGATAGCTTGCGTATGTGGGTTAGCACAGCTCCATGGCAATTAGGCATCTATGTATGCTATGATATGCGCAAAGTATTTTCCGCAAAGATGGATAAAGATATACCTGTTTCAAACAATACACTGAACATAGCACCTGATAGCTTTATCTATACGAGACAATTTAAAGACTTTATGGTATTCAGGCAGAATAAAATGGCTTTGCTGCAACATAAAGCAGTAGATACTGCAGCAGTAGTAAAGAGTAATCCGAATTTTTACGATGCTTATAGAATAGCGGGAGACTACTGTATGCAAAAACAATGGTATTCACCTGCCATCAACTACTATGGTCAGGCATTAAAATATGAAATTGCTACACTTGGCGAAAAGAAAAGCATCATGAACAAGATGGAGGAGTGTGCAAAACTGAAAGCAAAAGCTGAGAAGCAATAATTAGCAACCTATATATTACATTTGCGCACCCAATATGCAAGACACTAAACAAAGGTTCAAACAACTGAAAGCCTGTGTGCTGATACCTACATATAATAATGCAGGTACACTGGCTGATGTGCTAACCAATGTCTTGAAATATACCGACGACCTTATTGTTGTTAATGACGGTAGTACAGATAATACGGTAGAGATATTAAAGCAATTCCCAACCATACATACTGTTAATTATACACCCAATCAGGGTAAAGGCATGGCATTGCGTAGAGGAATAGAGCAGGCTGCAAAGCTTGGCTATGAGTATGCTGTCACGATGGATAGCGATGGACAGCACTATGCCAGTGATCTTGATTTGTTTCTGGACAAGATAGAAGAAACACCAGGTGCACTGATTATTGGGGCAAGAAATCTGAATCAGGAAAATGTACAGCTCAAGAGTAGCTTCGGAAATAGGTTTAGTAATTTCTGGTTTTGGGTAAATACAGGCATCACGCTGCCCGATACACAAAGTGGCTACCGTTTGTATCCTGTACAGAAACTTGCCAAGAAAACATACTTTACTACCAAGTACGAATTTGAAATAGAAGTAATAGTACGCGCATCGTGGAGTGGGGTAGATGTTACATACATTCCTATTTCTGTTTATTACCCCAAGCCAGAGGAAAGGGTTTCTCACTTCCGTCCATTTAAAGACTTCAGCCGCATCAGCGTACTGAATACTGTGTTGGTATTAATAGCCTTGCTATGGATAAAGCCGCGCGACTTCGTCAGGCTATTATTCAGCAAAGAAGGATGGAAGAAAATATTGAAAGCGGTATTTGTTCATCCTGAAGAGAGCAACCATACAAAGGCTGCATCTGTAGGATTTGGTGTGTTTATGGGTATAGTGCCTATATGGGGCTTTCAATTAGCAATAGGTATACCCGCGGCTATACTAATGCGTTTGAACAAAGCATTATTTATACTGGCAGCCAACATCAGCATATTTCCTTTCACTCCATTCATATGGATGGCTAGCCTGTTAACAGGTAAATGGCTGCTTGGTAATAAAGAATGGATTGTAGCATGGAAAGATTTTACGCTGCATCGCTTTATGCAAGAAGGGCTTGCATTCTTTTTTGGGGGCACAGTTTTAAGTGTAGCTGCAGGTATTGTTGCATACCTGCTTACTTATATCTTATTGCTTCTTTTCAGAGGTAAAAAATAGCTATTTCTTTTTCTTACCTGCAGTTTTAGCTACAGGTGCTACTTTAACTTGTTTCGCTTCAGCAGACGGGAATTCGAATGATTTGATAGCTTCAGAAAGCCTTAATAATAACGGACTGTTACATAGATACATTATTATCAAAGGGAACATCTTGAATATACCACGCTTTGCTGTTGTGATATTGAACCATTTGGTGAAGTAGCTCATCAGTGGAAGTCCGAAATATATGATAGCAATACCCACAAGCATAAAAACGGCCTCTTTGTTTATTTTCTTTCTATATACTATCAAATCTGCTACAAACACTAAAATGAAAATATATATGATGTAGCTGTATAATTGAAGATTGTCACCACCAAATATCAACTCTTTATTTATTCTGCCTATCCAATCAAAGTACATAGAAATCGGTCCGGGATTTAACTCACTTTCAAGATTGGTACCAACTGGCAGGTAGTATTTTACAAATATGTTTACCCATATAAAGTAAAACACCAAAGGAACAGCCAGCATCAACCCCACAGAATATGCAATGCGCGATATAGCAATTTTATCTCTGTACATATAAGCAAATAGCAGAGGAGTAGTGAGACCAATGAATATCAATGTATCCAATCGCACAAATGTTGCAAAGCCAAATAACAATACACTGAACAAAAAGAGATTATACTCTTTGGTTTGGGTATATTGAAACAAATAATAGTATCCTGCAAAAAAGAACACCATGCTGCTATAATCCCACAATAGGACGTATGTATAACCATACAATTCAGGGATGCTAATGAACAGCAACATAACCATACCTGCCAACACCGGATGCAATCTATTACGTATCAGACTATACATCCAAATAAGGAAAGAAATTACTAACACACTCAACCAAATCTGTCCGAATGGATGAACAAACATCTTATAGATGATTTGTAAGTCTGTAAGGAAAGGTGGTTTCAATAAATTAGGCGTACTATCCAGCAAATTGACTTTAAATACTGAATTGCTGATTTTATGTTCAATCAATGCAAAATGTGATAATGCTTCAGGTCCCGAAAGTACGTCTCTTGCATATGGTGGATAATAATAACACCTCCATAAGCTCGGCACCATCAATGCTATAAAAAGAAACCCAAATAATATTTCGTAAAGAGCAGGTGTTTTAACATTTTCAGGTTTCAGCGAAGCAATATTGTACTTCTTGATAACAAAGATGTTTGACAAAAGCGTAGTAGTAATAATAGATATCAAGACGTTAGTCTTAGTAATTGGCATTTTGAATAATTCCAACAACATGGGCAACAAAGAAAAGACTGCTATACCCACAAAGCTTGAAACTGCCAAAAGAACAATTGCCTTTCCTCTTATCCTGAAAAGATGAAGAATCCCCCTGCCGGTAAAAAATTGAGCAATAATTAATAGTATTAATCCTGCGGTATTCATTATTCGGCTATTTTACGGATTTATATTCTTCAATAATATTTACAACAGCACTGCTATCATCTAATTTTTTGAAAGACATACTACCATCTGTTGAAACAACACAATAGTTAGCTTTATATGCATCTTTAGCATCAATAGTAGTAGTGTGTAAATTGCCAAAAAGATAACAAACAACAGGCTCTGGCATTACTACTTTTTGAGAAAATTTATCAGCATATGAAGCAGGTGGCATGAGTATAAGAGCATTTTTTATTTTCTCTTTTTTCATGTAGTCATTTATAGAGGAGCAAGCTGAATATGGATTTCCCCATCTCATCATTTTTCTCTCATCAATCTTCATATGCTCTAAATGGTCATAAAGTTCATCATTGAAAGATAGAATACGTTCACTCAACCAGAGCTTGTTATTACTAAAACTAAAAAAAAGCACTATTGCTATAAGGCTTGTCAGTAAAAGGATTAGCTTTCTCGAATTCATGTATTAAATTGTCAGGTAGAGATATTAAATTATGACATAGTATTATTATAAAATGTTAGGGCTTTTTACTTTTAAAATATTACGCTCTTTAAAAAGTAATTTTAAGCATAATTATACAAAAAATAAAAGGACCACAATTTATTTGTGGTCCTTTTATAAAAATATGAAACTAAAATTAGCCTAAATATACTTTAAGAGCATTGCTGTAGCGTGCTTTTTGCAAACGCTTGATAGCACGTTCTTTTATCTGGCGGATACGCTCTTTTGTAAGGTCGTATTTTTCGCCAATCTCTTCGATTGTAGGACCATCATCACCTTCAAGACCAAAATATGCACCAAGAATTTCAGCTTCACGAACGCTCAGTGATTTCAGTATGCGTTTGATTTCAGCCCTTAAAGAGTCTTTCATCACATCATCATCCGTATCACTGCTACCTTCCAGCAAATCACCCATTGCAACATCTTCAGCTTCATGCACAGGAGCATCCAAAGAAGTGTGACGGGTATTGCTGGTAAATATATTAGTGATTTCTGTTTCACTCATATCCAGAATTTCTGCCAATTCTTCAGTAGAAGGTTCGCGTTCATTTTCCTGTTCGAAAGCTATGAATGCCTTATTAGCCTTATTGTAAGTGCCTATCTTGTTCTGTGGTAAACGTACCAGTCGACCTTGCTCTGCCAATGCCTGCAAAATAGACTGACGAATCCACCATACAGCGTATGATATGAATTTGAAACCTTTTGTTTCATCAAAACGCTGAGCTGCTTTTATCAAGCCCAGATTACCTTCATTGATAAGGTCACTCAGAGACAAGCCCTGATGTTGGTATTGTTTTGCCACCGATACTACGAAACGAAGGTTAGCTTTTACCAGCTTTTCCAATGCGCGCTGATCGCCCATATGGATTTTCTGAGCAAGAGTAGTTTCCTCTTCCGGGGTAATCATTGATATTTTACTGATTTCCTGAAGGTACTTTTCTACTGCCTGAGAATCGCGATTGGTGATCTGGGTGGCAATTTTTAACTGCCTCATAATATATTAATATTTAAATTTAACTGTTAAATATATTGCTTACTTATTATATAGACGAATGAACTGACAAAAAAGTTTGTTAGAATGTTCAGTTTTCTATAATTTTATTAAGCCTCAAAATCTGTTCCGTTTTATCGACATTTTCTCATCACATTGTCATAAAACACAGACATAAACGCAAAATCCTCTGCCAGATTGTGTTTGCAGCTATATGGATTTATCCTATAGTGCAATAGTTTAACTTACACAGAGATATTTTAGTCAGATTTTATGCAAAGCTATATCGCAACTGCCAAAAATGCTACCTTTGCGCCACTATTTAACATTTGATATGCAAAAAGACTTGTATCAACATCCCGATTATTACCTCGTAGATGAACTTTTGACAGACGAACACAAGCTTATCCGCGACGCGGTTCGTGCTTATGTAAAGAAAGAAATCAGCCCGATTATAGAAGAATATGCCCAAAAGGCAGCGTTTCCTAAGCAAATCATTAAAGGTCTGGGCGAGCTTGGTTGCTTCGGCCCGTTCATTCCTCAAAAATATGGCGGTCCTGGGTTGGACTACATATCTTATGGTATCATGATGCAAGAGCTGGAGCGTGGCGATAGCGGCGTACGCTCTACAGCATCTGTACAAGGTTCTCTGGTTATGTTCCCTATCTACAAATTTGGTAGTGAGGAGCAGAAAATGAAATACCTGCCAAAGTTGGCAACAGGTGAGTACATGGGCTGTTTTGGTCTAACAGAGCCTGACCATGGCTCTAACCCTGCAGGTATGCTTACTAACTTTAAAGATGCAGGAGACCACGTAATACTGAATGGTTCTAAAATGTGGATTTCTAATGCCCCGTTTGCAGATATCGCTGTAGTATGGGCTAAAGATGAGGCAGGTGAAATACATGGCTTGATAGTAGAGCGTGGAATGGAAGGCTTCAGCACACCTGAAACACATGGCAAATGGTCGCTGCGTGCTTCTGCAACCGGTGAACTGGTTTTTGATAACGTTAAAGTACCTAAAGAAAATATATTGCCTGGCGTAAAAGGCCTGAAAGGACCTTTGACTTGTCTGTCGAGTGCACGTTATGGTATAGCTTGGGGTGCACTGGGTTGTGCTATGGACTGCTATGATACTGCACTGCGCTATACACAACAACGTGTTCAGTTCGATCGTCCGATTGCAGGCTTCCAGCTTACACAAAAGAAACTGGCAGAGATGATTACAGAAATAACTAAGAGCCAATTACTTAACTGGCGTCTTGGTGTGCTGCGCGACCAAGACCGTGCAACACCTGCACAAATCTCTATGGCTAAACGCAATAGCTGTGATATAGCACTGAAAGTAGCACGTGAAGCAAGACAAATGCTGGGTGGTATGGGCATAACCGGCGAATTCAGCATCATGCGTCATATGATGAATCTGGAATCTGTTGTGACTTATGAAGGTACGCACGACATACACCTGCTTATAACAGGTATGGACGTAACAGGGCTGAATGCTTTCAAATAGTTAATACGATAATGATAAATAAAAAAGCCAACTAATTTAGTTGGCTTTTTTATTGGTATTTAACCATGTTTCCATTTGTTGTTTTTCGTTGATGGAGATAGCCAATTCAATTTCCCATTTCTTATTCTTTACAGCTTTCAGTATGTATTCATAATCGCAATTGTAAAGCAAGTCTTTATTACTGTTAAAATAGTTCCATCTCACTTTCACATGGGCTATATTTTCAGTGATCATGCGCTTGTTTCTTATCTCGGCCTCTGCCAGTGTAATACCAAATTGCTTATAAAAACCAATCCCTTGATTGAACATACCCTCCAGCTTACTGCTTTCATTAAAAGCAGTCGCTTTTTCGGCAGAAAGAAAAGTGCATGGGATAGCAAAATGATGAGCCATACCCTTGGTATCGTAATTGGTAAGTGCAGCTGCGTATGTATCGAAATGTATATTCAGTAATTGCTGTAGTTCCATTTTTCCGCTATGTGTAAGGGATGCAAAGTTACATTGTTGCAGCAATACGAATGGATATAATTACTTCTTTTTATAACCGATTTTGTGACCTGCCAGTGCAAAGAACAAGATATACAAATAGCAAGGAATCATAACCCAATAAGCAGCTCTATTACCCGAAATATCCACCATTTTACCATAAAGCAACGGGAGTATTGCACCGCCTGCTATACCCATTATCAGCAGTGCAGAACCTGTTTTTGTGAACTTGCCTAAACCTTTCAGCGACATAGGCCATATAGCAGGCCACATGATGGCATGTGCAAAACCAAGTGATGCCAGGAAATAAACCGATGTTTTACCTGTAGTTGTAAGAACACCAACTACTAGTACAAGCCCTAAAACTGTACATATCCTCAAAAACAGTTCTTGCGATATGATGCGCGGCGTAAGGATGATTCCTGCAAAATAACCTGCAACCATACAACCGAGCGTAAACGAAGTAAACCACTTAGCTTCCTCTATCGGAATACCCATAGAAGTACCATAGCTAATAATTGAATCACCTGCTATTACCTCTACACCTACATAAAAGAATATCGCTAATGCACCCAATATCAAATAGGTATGATGCCAGATTGTAGGATGGGTAGAGTCGTCAGTATCAGGATTTTCTTCTGTATCATTCACATCGGGCAATGGGGATACGCGTATCAACAGTGCTAAAACCACCAGTACAATTGCCAATACTATATACGGATTGATGATACGTTGTGCCAATTCACTAAGCAGTTGTTCTTTTTGTGCAAGGTCTGTAGTAGCATTTACTTGCTCGTTAATGCCATCAACACCCGACAACAAAATACCAGCCATGATAGCCGGCAATATCATACCCGCAGCTTTGTTTGCAATACCCATCATGCTGATACGGCTGGCAGCACTTTCAGCAGGCCCCAAGATTGTTACATACGGGTTAACAGCGGTCTGCAATATGGCGAGGCCTAGACCTTCTGTAAACAAGCCTGTAAGAAACAACATATAGTTGCGTTGTATAGCAGCAGGTATAAATAATAATGCACCACCTGCCATTACCAACAACCCCAAACTCATACCTTTCTTAAACCCTGTTTTATTTAATATAGCAGAAGATGGTAATGCCATCACGAAATAGGAAATAAAGAAGGCAAACGTTACAAAGTATGACTGAAAGTTATTCAACTGGCATACCGCTTTCAGGAAAGGTATCAGCGTACCATTGAGCCACGTAATGAACCCGAAAATAAAATATAGTAAACCTACCAGTATCAGCGAGGTAGTGTACGATTGCTTTTTATCTGTTTGCATAATGCCTTGTTGTAATGCTAAATATAGAACCCTTATAGCTTATTTTCTACATCTGCTACTGTTTTTTGGCGATAAGCTGTTGAAACAAAAAACTTTAGACCTATCGCTTTTGCAAATCTTGTTGTTTAATTTTATTGCGTAATTAACCACATGGAGCAACAACCACTTGCATTAGGTATTGATATCGGAGGCACCAATACCGCTTTCGGTATAGTAGACAGGCGTGGACAAATATTGGAGCAGGGTAGTATGCCTACCAAAGGCTATGCTACTGCTGCACAATATGTAAAGGCATTAGCCAAAGAAATTAATCCGCTAATAAAGAAGGTTAAACGCCAACATATAAAGGGTATAGGAGTAGGGGCACCAAATGGAAATTTCTATACAGGTGAAATTGTTAATGCTGCTAATCTGGAATGGTATGGTATTATACCCATTGCCGAAATGTTCAGTGATGCTTTCGGATTGCCTGTAACACTTACCAATGATGCCAACGCCGCTGCTATCGGCGAAATGCAATATGGTGTAGCGCGAAATATGAAGGACTATATCATGATAACACTGGGTACTGGTGTTGGTAGTGGTATTGTTGCAAACGGACAACTGATTTACGGCCACGATGGTTTTGCAGGTGAAGTAGGGCATATGATAGCTGTGCGCGACGGACGTGAATGTGGTTGTGGCAGAATGGGATGCCTTGAAAAATATTGTTCATCTCCGGGTATGGCCAGTACAGCAGAAAAATGGCTTGATGTAAGGACGGACAAAAGCCTGTTGCGAGATTTTAAAGGAAAGATTACATCTAAAACTGTTTACGATGTTGCCCTGACTGGTGATAAACTGGCACTGGATGTATTTGACTATACGGGTATGTTGCTTGGGCAAACTTTGGCAGATGTAGTAGCCATTACATCGCCGCAAGCTATCGTTTTCTTTGGAGGATTGGCAAAAGCGGGAGACCTGCTTTTAAAACCAGTGAAAAAACATCTGGAAAACAATCTGCTGCATATATACAAAGGCAAGGTAGAATTACTGTTATCTGCACTTCCTGATACAGATGCTGCCATACTTGGTGCTAGTGCTTTAGTATGGTAAAATATGAAAGGGCTCCTCGAAGGAGCCCCATTCACCATTAACCAACAAACCAACTATTTTTATCGGCCTCTGCCACCGCCACGGTCAAAACGTTCTGACGGGGCGCTACGCTCTTCTCGTGCAGGTGCCTGTCTTTCAAAATTTCTCTGTTGTGGTTGCTCAGCACGTTGTGGCTGTTGTTCCCAACGTTGTTGCCTTTCCATTCTTTGTGGTTCACTACGTTCCATTCTTGCAGGCCTATCCATTTGCTGTTGCTCCATTCTAGGGCGTTCGGCTCTTGGCTGCTCCCATTGTTGCGGGCGCTCTGAACGTGGTTGTTCTGTCCTTTCCCAACGTTGCGGACGTTCTGCCCTTACAGGCTCCTGTTGTGCAGGAACGTTATCTC
>DATGXJ010000018.1:0-2822 GCA_035299045.1 Flavipsychrobacter sp. | reverse complement strand
AGTTTATTGTTTTTGTGCAGATGATTCCAGCGTAGCGATGCGGTGTTGTTGCCCATCTTCATGCCGCTTTGTATATCATCCTGTTGGGCTTCTTTTTGTTGATTGTTGCTTGCCTTCAGTATATCTCTGCCCGTATAGGCACTCAGGTACAGACGGTTGCGGCTATCGGCTTTGTACATCAGTTTCATGTTCATATCATGAAAATGGTAAGGCACATTTTTCATCACCTTATCTATATACGTGCGCCTGCCTGCCAGCATCAGCGATACTTTGTCTTTTACAATCGGTGTTTCCACACATGCCGATGATGATATAGTGCCGATGCTCAGGTCGGCTTTCATTTGGCTGAGGTTTGCATCTTTGGTGCGTACATCCATTACAGAAGAAAGCCTGCCGCCATACTTGGCTGCCCAGCCCGATTTATAAAGCTGTACATCCTTCAGCGTAGCATTATTGAATACTGAAAAGAAACCCAACAGGTGGCCAGCATTGTAGAGTGGTGCACCGTCCAGCAGTATCAGGTTTTCATCACCGCCACCGCCGCGTACATACATACCAATGGTGCCTTCGCTGCCACTTTTTACGCCTGGTGTCAGTTGCAGTGCTTTTACCACATCGGCCTCGCCGCCTATGGCAGGTGCTTTCAGCAGCATATTTACGGGCAGTTCTGTTTTGCCCATTTGCATGCTTTCTATCACCATTTTGCCGGTATGGCTTTTAACGGTTACTTCTCTCAGTTGCTTAGCGTTTTTTGCCACAAGATTGTCTGCAGACTGTGCATGTGCTGCAGTGCCGGCAAGTATCAGACAAAAGGTGTGTAGTGCTTTCATATTGAAACGATATACATGCACAAAACACAAGTACACCGCGCATCCCCCACAGGAAAAAAATATATTTTTTGGCGTAGGGGTTTTTGCAGGATATGTTGTTTTACTATTAGATTCTTCTTACGATGTAGTAAGAACGGGCACTGCGTCCTTTCCAGGTTGCGGATGCCCGTTTTTTATATATGATGGTAAAAGTGTTGGCTAAAACGTAGCTTTATACCGATTAAGGTTATGCATGCAGATAGAGCGAAAATTTGTACAGGTATTGTCTTTGTTTGTGATAGCAGTCGTAGTACTGGTATTATTGGGTTGGGTAGGCGATATCGCAGTGCTGAAAAGTGTGATACCCAACGGCATCAGCATGAAGGTGAATACTGCTATTTGTTTGTTGTTGAGTGCAGTAGGGATTTTCTATTATAACAGGCATCAGGAACAAGGCAAAAAGGTATATAGTGTTGCTGTAATTATATCCTTACTCATAGCATCGCTCACTATGCTGGAGCATGTGTTTAATACCGGTTTCGGGATAGATGAATTGCTTTTTAAAGATGAGGTAAACGAGCTGACACCCTTCCCGGGTCGTATGGCTATTATCACCACCATCTCCATTATACTGCTTAATGTAGGACATTTGGGGGTATTGTCCGACAGCCGAAATGTAAAACGTGTATCGCAGGGTTTGTTTCATGCCATTACCATTGTTGCGGCTTTTGCATTGTTTGGCCATATTTTCCGTGTGCCGGGTTTCTATACCATGACTTTCATTACAGGTATGGCCATCAACACGGCGTTGATGTTGTTGGTATTATCTGTGGTGTCTGCCGCATTGCTGCCCGATGTTGGTTATGCTCGTCTGTTTCATGGAAATAGCATCGGCAGCCTGATGGCAAAGCGCCTGTTCCCTGTCATGTTTGCCCTCATTGTTGTTTTGGGGGCGCTATGGTTTTATATATACACAAGGCATACACTGTCTGTAGAAATAGGTGCAGCGCTTTACGGGCTGTCCTTTATACTGGCAAGCCTCTTGCTGATACGCAATACTGCCAACAGGCTGAACACCATTGATGCCAAAAGAAAAAAGGCTGAGGCGGAGCTACGCAAGCTGAATGCCATGCTGGAAGAAGAAGTAGAAATACGCACGCGCGAACTGAAGAAGAGCAATGTGCGCAATCAGATATTTGTAAACGAAGCGCCTACTGCCATTGCCATGTTCGATGCGAATATGTGTTATGTTGCTGCATCGCAAAAATGGATAAGCGACTACGGGCTGCAGGGTATGGATATCATCGGCAAATCTCACTACGATATTTTTCCTGAAATAGGTGAAGACTGGAAACAGATACACCGCGAATGTCTGGCAGGTGCCATCAACAAAAACGACGATGCACCTTTTCTGCGAGAAGATGGCAGTATGCAATGGCTAGTATGGGATGTCCGCCCGTGGTATGCATCAGAAGGAAAAGTAGGTGGTATTATTATGTATACCGAAGACATTACAGAGCGCAAAAAAACAGAGCAACAACTGGTACTGAGTGAGGCACAGTTTCGTGGTGCGTTCGAGGCATCGCCTACGGGTATTGCCATTGTATCGCTGGCTGGTAAATGGGTGACGGTGAATGCTGCCATCAGCAATATACTTGGCTATAAAGAGGAAGAATTGTTACAGCTTACGTTTCAGGATATAACCCATCCTGATGATGTTGCCCCCGATGTTGCTTTGGTAAATGAATTGCTGGAAGGCAAGCGCAAGCACTACCAACTGGAAAAACGCTACCTGCACAAAAACGGTGAATACATCTGGGCAATACTATCTGTATCGCTTGTGCGCGATGCGGAGGGCAACCCGAAACATTTTGTATCGCAGATAACGGATATTAATACACAACGCATCACCCAAAACAAACTGGCACAAACGCTCGACAGGCTGGAAGGCATATTGAACGCAAGCACACAGGTGAGCATCATCAGCACAGATGCTAAGGGAGTGATAACCAG
>DATGXJ010000017.1:0-80773 GCA_035299045.1 Flavipsychrobacter sp. | reverse complement strand
GCACGGGCTGGTCTACAAAAAAGCCCGATGCCCACAATAGCATCAATGCAAATATGGTAGCGGTTACGGCATTGCGGTGGTGCTTGCGCAAAACTGTTTGTAATAGTTTTTGAGAATAGCTTTCCAGCTCGTCACAACGCTGAATTTTAAGCCTGCCACCAATGAAAGTATCGGTGCGAACTATATCCATCTCATAGTCAAGCGCGTCATAAGGTATCAGGCTTTTGATGCGAGACGGGTTGGCAATGCGTGTTACAACTACTTTCAGCAAATCTCTGTCTACCCTGAAGAAATATGCAAATGAAACCATGATGATAAGGCTGAAGCCAATGTAAAAACCAAGCTGGAACAAAAATACTTGCATGGCTTTTGTATGTTCGTCATGCAACTGATAATGTGTGATGGTTACTGAATAGAATATCAGAAAAGCGGTAGGTAATACGGAATTGTTGATACAGTATTTAATAAATGCGTGCCTCACCGCACCCAGAAACGGCAGCCTGGTGCTGTGAATGATAAACGTGGTGATATGCCACGCCATTACAAACACAGCCATAGCACCACCAAGTATAAACATGCTGAAAAAGCTGATTTCCCCCTGATATTCAGGCGCCAGAAACAAGGAAGATGCGCCAAACACCGCTGCGAAGTGCCCTGTGATGGTAGATATCAGCACTGCCCAGAATACCAAGAGCAACTGATACTTGCGGAAGTGCAGTATCAACAACTGCACAGGCAGGAAGCGGAATATGTTTTTCAGTACATCACGCATTGCATCGTATTCTTACATTAAGATACGACATACTTACTGCCTTTTTGTAACGGCTATGTATAATTTGCGTTATGATGTTTTACGGCGTACTGCATAGAGGTTTACAACCAATGCCATCAACAGGAACATGGCAAATAGCTGATGCAATTCTGCCAGTACCTCAAATGTGCCGAATTTACCGGGTACTATTTTAGGAGCACTTATTACCGTAACAATACCGAGTATTACCTGTACAAATACTAATACAAAAGGCCACCAGCGTGCATTGCTAATAAGGCTGCCACTGTTATGTTTTGCAAACTTGCTAGCGCTGCCAAACCAGAACATAATGAGTGTGAACAGCAAGTATGCCAGTTGCCTGTGCATGAAGTGTATATTGATAGGGTGGTTTACAAAACTGTGCAACATTACGCTATCGGGTACCCACATGCCATTGATGGTAGGCCATGTCGGTGCTGCCATTGCAGCTTTAAGGCCAGCCATAAATGCACCATATACTAATTGTATACACAGAACTGCAATGGTAACAATAGTAAATGTATGCAGCTTGTTATTAAACGTAAGTTTCCTGTCGGGTACTAGTAGTTTTAGTGCAAACCAAAGTGTGTAGCACAGCAATAATAGTGCTGCCATGAAGTGTAATGCCAGCTTTATGTGGTTTACGTAAAGGTTGGTATCGTTGAGCCCGCTTGCTACCATTATCCAACCTATCAGCCCCTGTACACCACCTAATATAAACAGGATGATGAAAGGAACAATCATCTGCCTATCGAAATACTGCTTTACGATGAAATAGATAAAACCAACAGCAAAGACTAGGCCTAGTAGCCTGGCCCATAAACGGTGAAACCATTCCCAAAAGAAAATGAATTTAAAATCATCGACCGTAAAGTGGTTATTGATGTATTTGAACTGAGCGATTTGCTGATACTTTTCAAAGGCTTCATTCCATGCGGCATCTCCCATTGGCGGCATAGCACCCATAATGGGTTTCCATTCTGTAATGGACAGCCCCGAACCGGTGAGGCGGGTAACACCACCGAGGAGTACCTGTATGATAATCATAAAAACACCAGTCAACAACCAATATGCTACTGCCCGTCTCTTTTTATTGTCGTACACCCTTGAAAAGATTTGCATGCAAATTTAGGTGCTTAGCTCGGTATAAAACCAGCTTGTTTATGTGGTATCTCATTCCCCGAAGTGTAGAAAATAATCTACAATACATCCACATAATTTATTTAATTCCTAACATTTAGATTATCAATGCTTTAAGTGAACAAAAGTTTTTTCTTTAAATATTATTTGTTGTTTGTGGATGAATGTCGCCATAGTAGCGGTTTTCAGCCAAAAAGCCATGTAGCAGCCTGATTTCTAAGTGTTTAAGGATTGTAAATATTCCCGAAAATGGAAACAATGGCTTGAAAATTGTCTTAAAATTGGGGAATTTGCATATCGTTGATTTAAAATGAGTTATGCAAGCTCGAAACTTTCACTATATCGTATTAATTAACAATTAAAATTGTAAACCGTATGAGAAAGGCTGATGTAGTCACCAACATTGCTGAAAAAACCGGCATTCCTAAAGTTGACATCCTCGTAACCCTTGAAGCATTTTTTAAAGAAGTGAAAGCATCGATGGTAGAAGGTGAACCTGTTTATGTACGTGGCTTTGGTAGCTTTATACTGAAGAAGCGTGCTGCTAAAATAGGCAGAAACATCAAGAAAAACGTGGCGGTTGAAATTCCTGAGCACTTTATTCCGGCATTCAAACCTGCCAAAGAGTTTGTGCAGGCAGTGAAAGAGTCTAAGCACGAGCTGAGGGAACACTCTGCTGTAGACGTAGAAGACAGGGATTAGTGATGAATGAGTGCGCAAGGCATAATTACTGTACCTTTGCGCAGAAATTGATGCTTTGAAACCAGTACATTATATCTCCATCATCGGGGCGCTTGGCCTCGTTGCGTTATTATACTTTGGTGCGAACACCACCCCGCCTGCAAAGAAAGCAGAAGGTGGCACGCCGCAGGGCATGGCTGCAGGGATGTCGTCTACACACACATCCATGCAGCCTGCTTCTTTTGATTCAATAGAAACTGCAGCCAGAAAAACCCTGCCTGAACACGCAATCGGTGAGGTAACGGTAGTAGAAAAAGAACTCAGCAACCTGAAAGATTCCGCAGCTATGGCTCCCATATACTGGAAGCTGGGCAAGGTGTGGCAGGAACACAAACAGTTTCCTGTGGCGGCATATTATTACGCCAAATCAGCAAAGTTGGAGAATTCGGAAAAAAACCTCAACTTTGCAGGCCAATTATTTTTGGACCTCATGCAGAGGAGCGGCTCTCCGGCCGTTACAGTGTGGGAAGCGCAGCAATCAATTGCTTGTTTTCAGCGCTCTCTGGATTTGAATCCTAAAAATGATACGGTAAAGATGGCCCTAGCGGCTGCTTTGATAGAAGGTGCGGGAGAAACGATGCAGGGTGTACAATTGTTGCTTGGCATTACCCGCGAAAGACCGAATGATATACCTGCCAACCTGATGTTAGGAAGGCTGGCCATACAGTCGGGACAGTTTGACAAAGCAGTTGGCCGTTTTGAAACAGTCTTGAAGCAGGAAGCTAACAATACAGAAGCAATGTATTTTTTGGCAGAGGCTTATAAGGGCAAAGGGGAAAAGCAAAAAGCAATCGAATTGTTTGAAAAATGCAAGAAGATTGTGAACAACCCTGAGTTCGATAAAGAGATTGACAATTATATAAATTCATTTAAGTAACTAATAAATTATTCGTGTTATGCCTTGTGGTAAGAAAAGAAAAAGACATAAAATTGCAACTCACAAACGTAAAAAGCGTTTGAGAAAAAACCGTCATAAGAAGAAATAAGGTAAAGCCGGGCGCCTCCTGCTTCCCTTTTTCCTAATACATTTTGTAGTAATTCATTATTCCTACATCTTTTTCTGTGCTTCGTATATATAAGTTGCACGGAAGGAGATGTAGGGTTTTGTTATTCCAATTTGTTTTCTGCAATATTATTTACAGGATTGTACGCACCGGCCCAAGTGTAATTGGAAAAATACGGTGAATGAACAAAGAACTTATTATCAACGCTTCGGGCGAGGGTGTAGAAATCGCTTTGCTTGAAGATAAAAAGCTGGTTGAGCTGCATTATCAGGTTGGCCAGGATAACTTTGCCGTGGGCGATTTGTACCTTGGTAAGGTTAAAAAACTGATGCCCGGCCTCAACGCGGCATTTGTAGACGTTGGTTACGAAAAAGATGCATTCTTACACTATACAGACCTTAGTCCATACTTCCGTTCGCTGGTAAAGTTTACTAAAGAGTCTATAGAAGGTAACACCTCTTGGGGTGAAGATTTCGGAAAGTTTAAAAACGAATCCGAGATTGTAAAAACAGGTAAGATTACAGACGTAGCCAATCCTAAACCCGAAATATTGGTTCAGATATTGAAAGAACCTATTTCTCAGAAAGGACCACGTCTTAGTTGCGAAATATCACTCCCCGGCCGCTTTGTGGTAATGACACCTTTCAATGATGTCATAGCTATATCCCGCAAAATACATTCTGCTGAAGAACGCAAAAGACTGCAAAAGATAGTAGAGGCCATCAAACCAAAGAATTTTGGTGTGATAGTACGTACTGCTGCCGAAGGCAAGAATACTGCTGAGCTGCATGCAGACCTGCTGGCGCTGGAAGAGATGTGGAAGAACATGCAGCACAGCCTGAAGGGTGCCAAGGCTCCGCAAATCATCATGAGCGAACAGGATAAGACAACATCTATACTGCGCGATTTGCTGAGTGAGAGTTTCCAGAAGATTGTGGTGAATGATAAGAAGCTGCACAACGAAACCAAAGAATACATAGCCCGCATAGCTCCAGAAAAAGAAGAGATTGTTACCTATCATAGTGCAGGTATAGCCGTATTTGATCAATATGGCATTACCAAACAGGTAAAAGCATCATTCGGCAAAACGGTAAACTTATCGAGCGGTGCATATCTTATCATAGAGCATACAGAAGCACTGCACGTAATAGATGTAAACAGCGGTACCCGCAGCAACGATTCCGGACAGGAACAAAATGCACTGGCTACCAACCTGGAAGCTGCTGAAGAAATAGCACGCCAGATGCGTCTGCGCGATTTGGGTGGTATCATCATCATCGACTTCATAGATATGAAGCTGCCTGAAAACAAAAAGCAGTTGCTGGATGCTATGGAGAAGTTTATGGCTAACGACAGAGCAAGACATACGATATTGCCTATTTCTAAATTTGGCCTGATGCAGATAACACGCCAACGCCTGCGTCCTGAACTGAATATATCTACTACAGAGCTTTGCCCGTCTTGCAAGGGTACGGGCAAAATAGGCCCATCTATACTGATAGCAGACGAAATAGAAAAAGATATTCGCTATCTGGTAGATCAGGGACACAGAGACTTGTCGCTGCACCTGCATCCTATATTGGCAGGTTATCTTACAAAAGGCAGCATCTTCAAGAAATCTATACTGAAGAAATGGGCAAGTACGTATAAAACAAAACTGCACATAGTAGAAGATAACAATGCAGGTATTACCCAATACCAATTCTACGATACTAAAACAGAAGACTTAATTAAGTTATAAAAGCAAAGAGCGAGGTTTAAACCTCGCTCTTTTTAATTAGGATAAATCCACCCTCTAAAGCTATCAGAAAAGAGGATTTTATCCTTAGGTGCTTTTGTTTTAAGCAATCGGGGTGTAATTAGTTTATATTGATATTTTTTACAACAGCCTGTTCTTTAATGAACACATATTTCTTGCTGTTCAGTGTTACAAAATTGTATTTGTAAGGGCATACTTCAAGCAGTGCTGAATTGTCTGATACTGCTGTAAGTGCAGACAGATCAGAAGCGCTGATAGTTACAGAACCTGCGTTTGCTGCATAAGTTTTTGTAAACGAAGTATTGCCCGAAGCGATGAACACAATTACAGAGTCTGCACCTGTAAGGCTACCGCTGTTGAATGTGAAAGAAACACCACTTGATTTAGTAATGCTTGAAGGTAAAGTGCCGCTATAGTCAGGGAACGATACGTTGTGGCTATATGAGAAACCAGCTACGCTACCGCTACCACCAACTGTCCATGCAGATTTTGCAGAGCTGCCGCTACCAAAGTCCAGGCTAGAAGGTGTTTGGCCAACCATTGCCATTTTAGTGTAAGCATTGTTCGTTGCTTTATCAAGATTGTAAGTATTTACAGATACAGTACCTGCATCTGCAAATGTAGTACCACCGGGTGTTACGTTGAAGAATGCACTTGCCATTTCTGTATTCAGTGTAACAGGAATTGGTGAGCCGGCAGGTTGAGAATTGTATTCCATCTTGATGCTAACCAAGCCACCATACAAATCGCTGGCAGTAGGTGTAGGAGACGGAGGTGTTGGTGTTGTAGATGTAGGAGTAGTAGGTGTTGTTGTAGGGGTAGTCGTTGTTGTTTTCTTGTCGCAAGATGTTGTAAGAACTATCATTGCTGCAGAAGCGAGGAGTGTAAGCTTTTTCATTGTAAAGATGTTTTGCGTTATCAAATAGATTTATCCTTAGTTGATGACACAAAAGTATAGCCGCACTACGGGCGGCTATATACAATTATAAAGGTATTTTATACTACGTACTGGTACGGATGTACTATATAAGCTGCCTTTCCATGGCGTAGCGTATTAGGCCCACAACTGTCTTGTTGTTTGTTTTGCGCAGCATGTTTTTGCGGTGTGTTTCTACCGTGCGCTCGCTAATGAATAGTGTATCTGCTATTTGTGCATTGCTGTATTCCTGTGCTATCAGCTTCAGTATCTCCAGCTCACGTTCTGTTAGTTTTGCCTCTTCGGGTTCGTTCAGCCTTTTCTGTTGCTGCACAACCATAGAGGTTATTTTTTCTGAAACCTCTGAAGAGAAATACATCTTGCCCTGCGCCACCTGCCTGATGGCTTCTACCAGTTCTTTATCATTTACATTTTTCAACAGATAGCCAGATACGCCGGCCTCTATCATATCCATGATATGACCTGCATCATCGTGCATAGAAAGAGTGATGACAAAGATGTCAGGGAAGAATTCTTTTATTTTTCTGGTTAGCACATCACCAGTCATGCCCGGCATGTTGATATCGACCAGAGCAACGTCAGGCTTTGTATTCTTAAGGTCGTCAAATAATGCACTGCCGTTGTCGTACATTCCTACCACCTCAAGATCTGCCTGTTTCTGAAGCATAGCTTTCAGTCCGTCGAGCAGAATGTGATGGTCATCCGCAATTACAATCTTCGTTTTGTTCATACCTGTGAGGTAAGGGGGTAAGCAATTCAATGATGTTGTTATTGCCAAATAACAAGAACAAGATACACAAACTGTTAAATACAAAAAAGGATATTAATTAGTTGTCTGCAGGCTCTTATGTATGCCTTCCAGAAACCACAGTACATCGCCCATGCTCTTTACCCTGTCTACCAACAGCATGAAGTTTTTACCAACCTGCTTTAATCTGGCATTGTTGGTATGCTTTTGTATATAAGACATGATGTGGTTGAACGTGTCTGACTCGAAATAAGGAGAGTCGGGATTGCTTACAAAGTACAGACGCATCTGTTCATTTTTCAGAATCAGCTTCTCGAAGCCGAGTTCTTTAGCAATAGTGCGGCAGCGTATAGTGGTAAACAGTTCTTCTACCTGCGATGGTATAGGCCCGAAGCGATCTTGCATTTCTGCGGCAAATGCTTTCAGCTTTTCTTCATCTTCAATATCATCCAGCTGCGTATAGAGAGATAGCCTTTCAGTAATGCTTTCTACATAGCTGTCTGGTATCAGTATTTCAAGGTCGGTATCTATGGTGCAGTCGCTTACATAGTCGCGCTTACGGTCCAACTCTTCGCTGAATACATCTTTGAAGTCGCTTGTTTTCAGCTCGCGCATGGCTTCTGCCAGTATCTTCTGATACATCTCAAAACCAATCTCTGCAATAAACCCGCTCTGCTCTCCGCCAAGCAAATTACCAGCTCCACGTATATCAAGGTCGCGCATGGCTATCTGGAAACCACTACCCAGTTCATTAAACTGTTCCAGTGTTTGCAGGCGCTTACGGCTATCGTTTGGCAGTGTACTCATTGGTGGTGCCATCAGGTAGCAGAATGCCTTTTTGTTGTTTCGACCCACGCGGCCACGCAATTGGTGCAAATCGCTGAGGCCGAATTGATGTGCATTGTTGATGATAATGGTATTGGCATTGGTAATGTCCACACCACTCTCTACTATATTGGTACAGCAGAGTACATCGTATTTATGGTCTATGAAATCGAATAGTGCTTCTTCCAGTTTGTGGCCTTCCATCTGCCCATGGGCAATACCTATTTCAAGGTCAGGACACAGATTGCGTAGCAGTGTTGCCATTTCGGGCAGGCTCTGTACACGGTTGTGTATAAAGTAAACCTGTCCGCCACGCTCAGCTTCAAAATAGATAGCATCGCGTATGGTATGCTCATCAAATACTATCACCTCGGTATGTACAGGTTGCCTGTTTGGCGGTGGTGTATTGATAATGCTCAAGTCTCGCGCACTCATAAGCGAGAACTGCAGCGTACGTGGTATAGGTGTGGCAGTAAGTGTTAGTGTATCTACGTTAGATTTCAGTTGACGCAATTTCTCTTTAGCAGCGACACCAAACTTTTGTTCTTCATCTATAATCAGCAGCCCCAGGTCTTTGAACTTTACATCCTTGCCCAGTATGGCATGCGTACCTATGATAATATCAATCTTTCCTTCCTCAAGACGCTTGAGGGTTTCTTTTTTCTCTTTGGTACTCTTGAAACGGTTTACATAATCAACCGTGCAAGGAAAATCGCGCAAACGTTCTTTGAACGTCTGATAGTGTTGGAAGGCGAGGATAGTGGTAGGTACCAATATAGCAGCCTGTTTGCTATCGCCCACTGTTTTGAATGCAGCACGAATAGCAACCTCTGTTTTACCAAAGCCAACGTCTCCGCACACCAACCTATCCATAGGTGATGGTGCTTCCATATCACGCTTCACATCGGCAGTAGCTTTGCTTTGGTCTGGTGTGTCTTCGTAAAAGAATGAAGCTTCCAGCTCTGTTTGCAGATAGCTGTCGGGGCTGTGCTGAAAACCCTGTGAAGCTTTGCGTTTGGCATAGAGCTTTATCAAATCGCTGGCTATATCTTTTACCTGCTTCTTGGTTTTGTTCTTCAGCTTCTCCCATGCGTCACTACCAAGCTTGTTTACCTTAGGCTGTGTGCCTTCCTTGCCTGTGTACTTGCTTATCTTATGCAGCGAGTTGATGTTGACATACAGCACATCATTATCACGGTATATAATGCGGATGGCTTCCTGCATATTACCATTCACATCTATCTTCTGCAATCCGCTGTACACGCCCACACCGTGGTCTATGTGTGTAACATAGTCGCCGGGCTGCAGTTCGCGCAATGCACGCATGGTAAGGGCCTTGCCTTTAGTATATGCTTGCTTTACTTTGTATTTGTGATAGCGCTGGAATATCTGGTGGTCTGTATAACAAAGTACTTTCTTATCGTGGTCTATAAAGCCTTTGCTGATGGCAGTTGGTAAAGGCACAAAATTGATTTGTGCATTCAGGTCTTCGAATATGCTGCGAAGACGCTCCAATTGCTTAGGGTTTTCGGCAAATATATATGGTGTGTATTGCTGTGTGCTGCGCCTTTGCAGGTCGGCAATCAGCATATCAAACTGTCTGTTAAAAACAGGTTGTTCTTCTGTAGCAAATTGTATGGTTACCGTAGGTTCATCACCTGTAATTTTCTCCAGTGAATGGTTATACCATTCTATCAGGTGGCGCTTCTTTATCTGCGCTGTCCAGTCTTCCGTTGTTTCAAAATCTTCCCTTGTCAGTTCTTTCAGCCAGTCCTCTTCGTGATCTATGGCTATCTGCCCCAGTGTGAAACTATCGGGCAAATCTGTTTCCATCTTGCCTATTCGGCCAATGGTAAAGTTTAAATCCTTTGCCCAGATGATGGTATTCTCAGGCAGGTAGTTGAGTAATGATATCTTTTCTTTGGTATCGAACTTGGTTTCGATATTGGGTAATATGGAAACCTGCAACAGCTTGCGTTCTGATAATTGTGTTTCAGGATTGAATATGCGGATGCTATCTACCTCATTGCCAAACAGCTCTATCCTGTAAGGGTTTTCATTGCCGAAAGAATAGATATCGAGGATGCCGCCACGCATGGCAAATTGTCCGGGTTCATAAACAAAGTCCTCTCGCTTGAAGCCCAGACCGACAAACTTTTCCATCAAAGCATCTACTTGCAAGTTTTCGCCCACTTTGATGCTTATCATATTCCCCGAAAGTGTTTTCGGGTTTACCACTTTTTCAAACAACGCTTCAGGGTAGGTAACCAATACTTTTTTGTGTACCCTGTCGCCACTGAATTTTGTCAGTGCCTCTGTACGCAACATTACGTGGCTGCTATTCAGCTCGTTGTAGTGTCCTGTACGTTTGAATGAATCAGGGAAAAAGCAAATATCCAATGCGCCAGTCAGGTGTTCAAGGTCGTTGTGAAAATAGGCAGCTTCTTCTTTGTCGTTGAGGATGAAAACATGATTCGCGTCGCTCTGTTGCCAGATGGATGCAGCAATCATATTGACAGCAGAACCACGCAGGTTATCAAAGTAGGCTCTCAGCTTGGGTTCGGGCAAAGAGATAGCGGCCGCTATTTGTTTTAAGCGGATATCATTTTGATACAATCCCAGCAGTACCTGCAAATTCATGCGGCTGCAAATTTAGGGGAATGTGCGGACTTGGCGATAATAAATAATGTTTACCCTTTCTTGCGTTGGGTAGTAATAGCTTCAACAAACCACAGATACTCACTTACAAAACGGTCCAGATTTTTTTGCATGATTTCGTTTTGTGGTACACCGTTTTCATCCAGTGAAAGATGTAGCTCGGGAACCAGTAGTTTGTATGGCATGGGAAATGCGCCTATAGCCAATACAAGTAGTTGCAACAGGTTGGATGCATTGACGCCTCCCATCTTGCCGTTAGAGCCGCAGCAAATGCCAATTGGTTTTTTTGCCCATTCTTTGGTAAAGTAGTCTATGCAGTTTTTCATAGCACCGCTGTAACTGTTGTTGTATTCAGGTGTTACAAACACGATGCCATCAGCTGATTCAAGCACATTGCTGATTTCCAGCAGCCCTACAGGAGGATTTTCCATATCCTTTAGTCGGGCTTCCATTACGGGTAGGTTGTAGTCTTTTATATCAATAAAAGTAACCGTTGCTTTGCCGGATTGTTGTAATGCGTTTTGCAATGCTTTTGCTGCACGTATACTTAATCTGCCTTCGCGTATTGCCCCGTATAGAATGGTTATTTTGAACATAATGGTGTATATTACTGATGATACATAAAGTTAACACCTACATCAATACAAATATGGTACGTTCAATAATACTATTGTTTGCAGTTTGTATGCTAAGCGCATGCAGCGGATGGGATAGTGAGAGTAAAGAGATGTTTCACCAATCTTGCATGAACGATGCCAAGGCAAGCGGACTGGATGAAGCCGCAGCAAAGTCTCGTTGCGATTGCAGGTTAGAGAAAATAATGAAGAAATATCCTGACGTAGATGATGCGCTTATGAATATTGAAAAAGTGATTCGGGACCCTGAAGTACAGGAATGTAAATAAATAAACAAGCCGCTCTAAAAGCGGCTTGTTTTATGATATGAATTTCTTATTAGCTACAGCCATTCTGCGAAGCAGTACACTTGCACGGTAGCGGTCTTCGTGATAGTCGTTGTACAGACCATCAAGTATTGAAAGGCATTTTTCTGCAGTCCATTCATCGCACCACTGCAGCAGCCCTTTAGGATAGTTTACACCTTTGGTCATGGCAAGTTCCAGGTCTTTAGCAGATGCAATATTCAGATGCAGTGCTTCCACAGCTTCGTTTATCAGCATAGCAATGATGCGTTCTGCTATCTTCTGTCCCAACTCCATATCCTTTACAGGTTCAGGTTGTGCAATGCCTTCGGCATAGTTGTAGAAACCACGTCCTGTTTTACGTCCCAGCCATCCTGCTTCCAGCAGTCGCTTTTGCGAGAAGGAAGGTTTGTAGCGTGGGTCGTAGAAGAAAGACTGGAATACAGTTTCTGTTACTACATAGTTCACATCATGCCCTATATAGTCTGTTAATGTAAACGGTCCCATACGGAAACCTGCTATTTCTGTCATAGCCCAATCTATAGTTGGTATATCTGCAATGCCTTCTTCGTAGATGCGTATTGCTTCGCCATAAAACGGGCGAGCAACACGGTTTACAATAAAGCCTGGCGTATCTTTTGTAATAACAGGTGCTTTGCCCCATGCAGCCATCAGTTCTTTGCAGGTATCAACCCAAGCAGCATCTGTTTGTACAGCAGGTATTACTTCTACCAATGCCATCAATGGTGCAGGGTTGAAGAAGTGCAGACCAATTACCCTATCTGCTTTTTTGCATGCAGCAGCTATAGATGTTACAGATAGTGAAGATGTATTGGTAGCCAATACACAGCTTTCACTCACCACCGCTTCTACATCTGCAAATACTTTCTTCTTGATGTCGAGGTTTTCAATAATAGCTTCTATTATCAGTCCGCAATTTGCAAATGCACTCAGTTCTGTTGCAAACTGAAAGCGAGACAGCACAGCATTGGCATCAGCAATTTTCCCTTTCTCAGCCAGTTTATTTAGTGTAGATGTCAGCGATGCTTTTGCTTTATCAAGTGCGGCTGTGTTGGTATCAAACAGTACAATACTATGCCCTGCCATAGCAGCTACCTGCGCAATACCGCTACCCATAGCACCTGCACCTATAACACCTATTATTGAATCTTTATTCATTGATTGCTTTTTTCTTGAATCCGAAATTAACGAGATATACGCCTGTAAAAATAAGTATTGTAGCCAGCAACTTTATCCATGTAAGTTGTTCGCCTATTACCACCATCGATATGATGGCAGCAAAAATGGGTTGCAAGTATATATATGCACCTGCCGTAGATGGGCTAAGGTGTTGCAATGCGTAGATGTTCCACAAGTATGTAAAGAACGTTACGCATATGACGATGAACGCTACGGCCGCATAGTCTGTTGCCTGAAACTGCGACCAATCTATAGCTGCAAACTGCGGAAAGCCAAATGGTAACACAAACAGGAAACCAAAGAAGAATACCCAACGTATCACTATAATAGGGCGGTAGCGTTGCATCAATGGCTTTATCATGACCAGATAGATGGCATAAGAGGCAGCATTGAGGAATACAAAGAAATCACCCATGGCAGAATTGCCCGTCATGGTTATTTCTTTACCAGCACTCATCAGCAAAAATGCACCACTGATACCCATCAGTAAGCCGAGTGCTTTTTGTGGCCTCAGTCTTTCCTTTAGTACAAATAATGCTATGATGGTAATAAGCAGTGGGGTGCTCATCATAATAAGTGATGCGTGTATGGGGAATGTAAGATTAAGCCCCATGAAGAACAACATCTGGTTGAGTGCTACACCAAACAGGCCACCCAGCACCAACGTCAGCCAGTCTTTACGTTCAATCTTAGTTCTGAATTTTTCGCCACCAAAATAGCTGAGCCAGAACAGCAGCATTACCACACTAACACGTATGAATATAAAACCAAGCGGCTGAATGAGCCTTGGCATAATATGCTTGGCAACAGTAAAGCCTGCTCCGTAAAAAAGATTTGCCCCCAGTAATGCTAAATGCGCTTTGATGCGGTCGTTCATCGGGCGCAAAGATAATACCCTGTTATTAAATAGGCTTATAAGCCTTCAAGCCATGCATCTACAGCGGCTTTGTATTGCTGATGCGGGTTTTGAAGCGCTGGCATCATGAATGGAAAGCCTTTCACAGCTTGCAGCACTTCATCCAACCTGAATCTATCCTGAGACACACAATAGTACATCCCCTCCTTATGCAAGTGTTTGCCCAGAAATACCTGTTCTGTTTGCCCGGGTGTGGGTATCAGTACGGCCTTCTTGCACAGTACTACTAGGTCCATCAAGGTAGAATACCCACTACGGCAAATGACAAGCGATGCTTTAGCTATCAATGGTTCCAGTAATTCTTTGGTGATGCGTTTGTGATAATCTATATGTGCAGGGATATCTCCCTTGTCTGTAACATGTTCACTGCCTTCAATAAAGACTACTTTGCCATTGTGGTGCTTTACCTGCTCCCAGAGTTTATCTGCAAGCAAGGTGCGTTGCGGCTCAGGCCCTGAAAGCAATACCAGTAAATGCTCTTCAGATGTAACAGTTGGATCTATCTGCGATAACAAGCCTATGAACTTTGCGTTATCAGGCATCACATCGGGGTGTGCCAGCTTGCCGGCAAGATTGGGGTTTCCCGGTACATCTGCCACCCAACATTCACCAAAGCGTTGCAATCTCTTGTAGTGTATGCCACGTAGCATATTATCTATAAACCCACCCATACCACTTTGTGCCAATACCTGATGGGTCATTATAACAGATGGTATGCGCGGGTGGTACATACCATATCTGTTGTCTGATATGATACCGTCGTAATTGTTGTGGGTAGCTTCCTGCAATAGCCATTCATTTTCAGCAGCAATGCGTTTCAGTAAATCGGGCATTTGTTTAAAAAGATTAAACAGAAAGCCCTTGCCGCTTTTACTATAGTGTACATTATACCCTTCCAGATGGATTGTGTTTATACCCGGAAAGGTTTGGCTTATATACTTGCGTTGCCAGTCGTTTCCTGCAAGCGTTACGGTATGCCCAAGCTCTTGCATGTAGCGTATCAGTGGTACACAACGGGTGGTGTGGCCCAGCCCCCAGTCGAGCGGGGATATCAGAATATGTTTGGCTTTTTTGATTGGTCAGAATACTTAACTTTACAAAAGTAGATGTGTAGCACATGAAAAGAAACAAAAACTTTGTTTACTTGTTATTACTCGGAGGGTTACTGATATTGCTTGACAGTTGTGCCAGTGGAAAGGGTTGTGGTTGTGGCACAGATGTAAACAGAGCATACGGTAAAAGCCCGAAGCGTTTTCACTAAAACAAACAGGCAATGATTATGTGGGGAGGCCAACAAAAAACATGGATTCATTATCGCAGAGATATTATATCGGCTGATATTAATACTGCTATATTTTTATCGGGTTATTTGCGTCACATATCTATACATAAGCTGCATGCGGCCAATTACGAGGTTGCAGATCTGCAGCGATATAAGCTGATAAAAGAGCCTAAAAAAGTAAATGCAGCACTGAAAGAGCGTGCTGCAATACCGTTTGTGTTTTTCTGCAGTAAGAACTAGGCCTTATCGCTGCTTTTATTTTCTTCGTCTTTGCCTTGTTTGGCATCTTTAAATTCTTTTACACTTTGGCCAAGCCCCCTAGCAAGACCTGGTATTTTTTTAGACCCGAATAGTACTACAACTATCACTAAAATGATGATGATTTCCCATCCGCCCGGTACAGAAAGCAGCATAGACATACCTGTTACTTTATCGTTTATCATATAATTCAAAATAAATATACTATTAGTTTTCAGGCTTTTTCAGTACCCGCAACCAATATTTATTGCAAAGAAAGGGAAATTTTATGCCATAAGGCTGTGAAAAACAGATAACAAATATTAGATTTACTAGGTACTTTGTATAGGACTATACCCGAAATACCGGGTAATGGTCTGTTAATGCTTATTTTTAACAATATACCGAGCAAAACTTTTGTAACAAGCTACTTATGAAAGAAGTAACAACGCAAGACCAAACGACGCATGAAAGTGCATCTTTGTCGCGCAGGAAATTTTTGAATTACGCGGGTGTTATTGCAGGTGCTGGTCTGCTGATTGCATCTTGCAAGAAAGATGATGTGCAACCAACGGCTGACGCTGATACCATCAACCTCGGCTCAAACGATACAGGTTTGCTCAACTATGCCTATTTGCTGCAACAGCTTGAAGCTGCTTTCTATATTCAGGTTTTGAAAACACCTTATTCAGGCATGACAAAAACCGAAGAAGGTGTTTTTACTCAAATCAGGGATCATGAAATCGTTCACAGAGAAATGTTGAAAAACTATCTCGGTACCGATGGTATTCCACCTGCTTTGGAAAATGACTGGAGTTCAATAGACTTTTCGTTGAAAAGTAGTGTAATGGCTAAAGCCAAATTCTTTGAAGAGGTAACTGTTGCAGGCCTTAACGGTATCTGCAGGTTGGTGATAGCAGAAGAACATCTGGTTATATTGGCTAAAATGTCAGTTGTTGATGCCAGGCATTCTGCAGTTATCAACGATATGATCACACCGGGCACATTTGCTGAAAAAGCAGATTCAAACGGTATGGAAGTGTCTCAGGATCCGCAAAGCTCTATAGACATTACCAAGAAGTTCTTTAAGAAAAATATTACAGGCATTAACTTACCTAAATACTAATAAGCATTCAAATGAAACTTACAGATATACTGAAAGAAATAGAAAGTATACAGCCTGAAACATTTGAAAATGCTACAGGCCGTAGAGATATACTGAAGAATTTGGGTATGAAAGTAGCTGCAATAGCTACACCATTTGCCGCAGTATCAATGTTTAGCAATAAAGCGGCAGCTAAAACAACCGATATTCTTGCAGAGGCAATCGTTTTTGCTTTGGGCATTAGCTATATGCAGTCTGCATTGTACACACAAGCACTTGCAGCCACAGGTTTAATACCTGATTCTGCTGCAGATGGCTTCAAGAAAATATTGAAAGACAAGAATTCACAAGTAGCATATTGGGTTTATCAATTAACTGCGACAGGCAATGTTGTACCTGGTGTTCCTTCGTACGATTTCACTGCGAAAAATGCATTGCCGAAAGCAATGACAGACTATGGCACATTCCTGACAGTAGCACATGCAATAGAAGATGCCGGTGTGAGGATGTATCTGACAGTAGTACAAATGCTGGTAACGAACAAGGCATTCAGAACAGATGCAGTAAACATGGCTACTACCAATGCTCGCCATGCAGCACATGTACGCATGCTGCGTCGCAACCTTGGCGTAGATATGATGGCTTGGATAGTTGGTACAGAGCCAAACTCTATAGTTGGTGAAATAAAGAAAGCTTATCAGAACGAGGATAACACTACACAACTGAAAGTGAACACAGTTGGTATTAATGGCTTTGCAATATCCTTCAATGCAGCAACAGGTGCATTTGATGAGCCAATGGCTGAAGCGGATGCTAAAATCTTCATGACACCATTTATTGATTAATATCTAACGATACTATAATTGAAAACGGAACCTATAAGGTTCCGTTTTTTATTGAGGATCAATGTCTATTTGTATCTGTAATCCGTTATTGCCTCGTTCTCCTGTAATGTTTCTACGCTCAGCAATAATCATCTGTTTTACTTTATCCAACACTTTATTATCCCGCTGGCACTTTATCCATACTTCCTGTATGAACTGATTGCGGATGCGTGGCACTAATGCAGGTACAGGACCTTGCACAGAAACTCCCGAGACGTTTTGCATGAGTGTTGCAATACGCTTGGCGGCTTCAATTGCCTTAGGCTCGTCTTTGTGTTTGAAAGTTATTTTGATGAGCCTTGTAAATGGCGGATATGCAAAATCGTAGCGGTATTTTATTTCCTGTTCGTAAAAAGCATTTACATCATGATGCTTTACCCATTGCAATACAGGATGTGCAAGGTTATGGCCTTGTATGATGACCCTGCCCGCACCATCCATCCTGCCTGCACGGCCACTCACCTGTTCCATCAGTTGAAACGCACGTTCATTTACCCTGAAATCGGGGTAGCTAAGCAAGCTGTCTGAACTAAGAATACCAACAAGTGATACCCCTGCAAAGTCTAGCCCTTTCACTACCATTTGTGTACCAATCAGTACATCTATTTTATGCTGCTCTACTTCGTTCAGCAATTGCTGCATGCTTTGTTTACCACGCATGGTGTCTATATCCATACGCGCAGTTCGTGCTTTTGGGAACAATGTCTGTATTTCTTCTTCTATTTTTTCTGTACCAAAGCTTTTGCTTTGAATACGATTGCCACCGCACCACGGGCATGTGTGTACAATGGCAGAGCGCTGTCCGCAATAGTGACAATGCAATTTGTCTGTACTCTTATGATAAGTAAGCGATACTGCACAGTTTTTGCATTGCGGAACCCAACCACACATAGTACATAGCTGGAATGGTGCATAGCCCCTGCGGTTTTGAAAAAGGATTACCTGTTTGCCTTTTTGCAATGTTTCTGCAATGGCAGTGTACAACTCAGGTGTTATGAGTTTTATGCCCTGCTGCTTCAAATGCTCCAGCGTGGCAGCATTTATCATTTGTATAGATGGCATGCGGACACCCATATATCGCTCTTTGAGCAGTATGTAAGCATACTTGCCTTGCTTGGCATTATACAGGCTTTCTACAGACGGGGTGGCAGACCCAAGTATTGTTTTTGCATTGTGCAGCGATGCCAGGTAGATTGCAGCATCGCGCGCATGAAAGCGTGGCGATGGGTCTTTCTGTTTATAAGAACCATCATGTTCTTCATCGGCTATTATCAGCCCAAGTTCCTGATATGGTAACCATAGTGCAGAACGAGGGCCTATCACTACCTTGTATTTTCCGGTGCGTACTTTCTCCCATATCTCTACCCGTTCATTATTGCTGAACCGGGAATGATATACACCGAGCTCTTCGCCAAAGTATGCATACAGCCTGCTTACCAATTGCGTAGTCAGCCCTATTTCAGGTAACAGGAACAATGCCTGCTTGCCGGAGGCAATACATTCTTTTATCTTGTGGATGTATATCAGCGTTTTACCACTGCCTGTAACACCTTGCAACAGTGCTACATTCTTTTCTTCAAGTCCTGTAGTTAGTTCGTCAAAAGCTTTTTGCTGTGCCGGGGTAAAAGTGATTTCTTTATTCACCTCCTCGCCCGTGTATTGCAACCTGTCTATATCACGTTCCTCTATTCTGAAAACACCCTTGTCTGCCAGCGATTTTATTTGTGCGGCTGTAGCTCCGCTTCGCTCTACCAAATCTCGCTGGTGCACGGTTTTGTTTCTCATGCTCAGCTCTGTGTACGCCATCAGTACATCAAGCTGTTTGGGTGCGCGGGCTAATTCATCAAAAAGCTTATGTAATGCTTCTTCACCGTCATAAGTGGGATTCAGTATAATGACTTTCTCAGTCTTAGGTCTATATGCCGGCTCCAATTCGTCTATTATCTCTACTACCTCATTTTCTATCAACTCATTTAATACAGAAGTCAAGTGTCGGCTACCAACAAGTGTTCGCAAGTCGCTGATGGTCAGTTCTTTTCTGGTCTCCAGTGCTTCGGCGGCAGGATATGCCTCGTTGCTCCATTCGTAAACTACATCATTATGTATGGGCATCCACTTCAGGGTGGTTTCACCAATCAGCTTCAGGTGAGAAGGTAGTGCAGATTGCATCACTTCTCCCGGTGCAGCGGCATAATAATGTCCTATCCATTGCCAGAAACGCAATTGTGTTCGATTAACAATCGGTTGCTCGTCTATGATGCTTTTGATGGGCTTTATTTCGTACGATTCCGGTTTGTCACTGTGTATTCTTGCCACAATACCTGAGTACAGCTTGTTGCGCCCCAGCGATACCTCTACACGCATGCCTACTTCCAGCAAAGGCTGCATGTCTGTTGGTACACCATACGTAAGTGCCTGAGGCAGATTGAGGGGCAGAATAATATCTGCAAACATGGCTCCCCCCTGTTGACTGGCAAATAACGATGATGACATAAGTCTGCAAGTTAATTAGTAAGGCATAATATTTATCACCGATGTAGAATAAACAACATACAACATTGTGCCATAGGCGCTTGGCATAGCATTTGCATAATATATCGTACCTTTGCAGACTAAACTATTGCAACGAAATGGCTAAGCAGACTGAAAGAAAATGTTCCTTTTGCGACCGTGCAGAGAGCGATGTAAACATCCTCTTTACTGGTATGAAAGGTAATATTTGTGACCAGTGCATAGAAAATGCTCATCATTTATTGCAGGAAGCAAACGGCGACATGAATAAGCCGCAATCATCAAAGAGTGACCTGCAACAACATAAATTGTACAAACCACGCGAAATCAAAGCATTTCTTGACCAATACGTTATCGGACAGGACGATGCCAAAAAGGTAATGGCTGTTGCCATGTACAACCATTATAAGCGCTTGATGCAACCTGCACAGGATGATGTCGAGATTGAAAAGTCTAATATCATCATGGTGGGTGAAACAGGAACAGGTAAAACATTGCTGGCAAAAAGCATAGCACGTTTGCTGCAGGTGCCTTTTGCCATAGTAGATGCTACCGTATTTACCGAAGCAGGTTATGTGGGCGAAGACGTGGAAAGTATCCTTTCCCGTCTGTTGCAATCTTGCAACTTTGATGTTGCTGCTGCTGAACGTGGTATTGTATATATAGACGAGATAGACAAAATAGGCCGCAAGAGCGATAACCCATCCATAACACGCGATGTGAGTGGTGAGGGTGTGCAGCAGGCAATGCTGAAACTGCTGGAAGGTTCTGAAGTACTGGTACCGCCGCAAGGTGGCCGCAAGCACCCTGAGCAGAAGATGGTGAAAGTGAATACACAAAACATTCTCTTCATCTGCGGTGGTGCTTTCGAGGGTATCGATAAAATGATTGCCCGCAGGGTACAGACATCTGCTTTAGGCTTCAATTCTATTAAAGCAACAAAAGATATAGACCGCGCAAACCTGCTACAGTATGTAAACGCACAAGATTTGCGCACATTTGGGCTGATACCTGAATTGCTGGGTCGTCTGCCTGTGGTTACATACCTTAATCCGTTGGACCCAAGTGCGCTGAAACGCATATTGACAGAGCCTAAGAATGCACTCATTAAGCAGTATAAAAAACTGTTCGAATACGAAGGTGTGAAGCTGGAAGTAGAAGATGCTGCGCTGGACTATATGGTAGAAAAAGCAGTACAGTTCAAACTTGGTGGTCGTGGTTTGAGGGCTATATGTGAGATGATACTGACAGATGCCATGTTCGACCTGCCATCTGAAAAGAATGAAGAAGTGTTCTACCTGTCGCTCGACTATGCAAAGCAAATGTTGGAACATTCGAAACTGGACTACTTGAAAGCAGCTTAATTACATTTTTAACACCATAATACTAAGCGAACATGGAAAACAATTTGCTGGAACAACTGAAAGCTAAAGCAGGCCTCAGCGAAGAGCAGGCACTGAAAGCAGTGCAAACCATTGCAGACTTTATTAAAAGTAAAGTGCCGCCAATGATGCACGGTATGATAGACAACTTCCTGACAGAGGAAGAAAGTATTATGGATAAAATGAAAGACATTGCCGATACTGCAAAAGACAATATGGAAGATTTTGCAAAAGACGCAGGCGAGAAGATGAGCGAGTTTGGTGCAAAAGCACAGGATGCTACCAAAGATGCACTAGATAAGCTGAAAGGCTTTATGAAAAAAGACTAAGTAATAAGATAAAAGCCCTGCAATCTGCAGGGCTTTTATTATAAAGGATATTTTAGTACAAAGTTTTGTTTCTCTTTCACGTCAGGGTTGTAAATAAGCAGACCGATACTGTATAGGTCAATACTGATAATAACGCCTTTGGTATCATGAGCTAGTGTATGCCACTTATCTGCAGCTGCTGCATTGGCATGAATACCCCTGATGGCTTTGATGGATAATGCGTCGGATGGTAGAATCTCTACATCATCATTCACCCATTCTACAGCACTTCCGAAATAAGCATTGATACGTTCTTCCAACGATAAGTTCGACTTTACACCAAGGCAATTATCTATAAATGCATACACAAACGGAGAGTGTATGCCATGCCTTGTTTTTGCTCGCAGGCGATATTGAATGTATGCAGTAAAACGGTGGAAGCTCATTAAATCTCTTTGATTCTTTCCCATTGTTGGAAAGTGAAATCGAAAGCATGTTTTTCATCTGCCTTATGCTCTTCCTGCCATACCAGTTTCCAATGTGCGTGGTTGATATGGGGGAAGAATGTATGCGCATCATCAATGGTAGTATGCACTTGTGTAAGGTACAGCCTGTCAATCAGGTCCATGGTAGCATTAAATATCACACCACCACCAATTATGAAGCCTTCTCCAGCATTTTCCTGCTCCATACGTGCTATACCTTGTTGTATGTCGTGGTATAGTAGTACACCATCGGGTAGTTGCAGGTCTTTTTGGTGAGATACTACAATATGCAGCCTGTTTTTCAATACGCCTCCCAACGATTCAAATGTCTTGCGTCCCATCAGCATTGGTTTACCCAGTGTGGTACGTTTAAAGAATTTTAAATCTTCTGGCAGGTGCCATGGCAACTGATTATCTCTGCCAATGGCATGATTGTCTGAAATGGCTACAATTGCAGAAAGTATCATATAGTATGCAAAGGTAACAAACTAAAACAGCTTGTTATTATATAGCTACAGGCGCTTTAATATGCGGATGCGATTGGTAATTCTCTAATGTAAAATCTTCAAACTTAAAGTCGAACAGGTCTTTTACATCCGGATTGATTTTCATTGTCGGTAGCGGGAATGGTGTGCGTGTCAGTTGCAGTTTTGCCTGCTCTACGTGGTTGCTGTAAAGGTGCACGTCGCCAAATGTGTGTATGAATTCGCCATACTGCAACCCACATACCTGTGCCATCATCATAGTAAGTAATGCATAAGATGCAATGTTGAAAGGCACACCCAGAAACACATCTGCACTACGCTGATAAAGCTGGCAGCTAAGCTTGCCGTTGGCTACATAAAATTGAAACAATGCGTGGCAAGGTGTAAGCGCCATTTTTTGCAAGTCGCCCACATTCCATGCATTTACTATCATGCGGCGGCTGTCGGGGTTGGTTTTAATGGTGTTCAGTACATCTTTTATCTGGTCGTGCACCTGCCCATCTGCACCTACCCAGCTACGCCATTGGTGTCCGTATACCGGACCCAGATCACCGTTTTCATCAGCCCATTCATCCCATATACCTACACCGTTATCCTTCAGGTATTTAATATTGGTATCACCTTTCAAAAACCACAGCAGCTCGTGTATAATAGATTTAAGGTGCAACTTCTTTGTAGTCAGCATCGGGAAGCCCTCTTGCAAATCGAAACGCATCTGATAACCAAAGCAACTGATAGTACCTGTGCCGGTACGGTCGCTTTTTTCGGTACCTGTATCTAATATATGCTGAAGTAAATCGAGATATGACTGCATGAATGCTAACTTAATTTGACAAAATTAACAGATAGCCCCTTAGCTTTATCTATATTCCCTGATTGTTTATACACATCTTATTATTAAGAATTAATATTATTGCACAATAAAACCACAAAATTGACCGATATTACTATAAAACGCCCTTTAGCTCACAAGGCAGAAAAAATTTATTTGCTACTATTTTATGTGGTGCTTATTGTTGGGTTGGGTTTACGTTTTTATCAACACCTGATGGGCAGAAGCTTATGGGAAGACGAAGCACATATTGCTTTAAATTTCATCAAGTTTGGCTATGCAGGTCTTATGTCCCCATTAGAAAATTATCAAACAGCGCCTATTTTTTTCCTATGGTCTGTGGAAACATTTTGTAATATTTTTGGTTCTGGAGAAGTATCATTGAGGACATTCCCTTTCATTGTATCAATTGCTGCATTACCATTTTTTTATTTCGTTGTAAAAAAACTATCTGGCAATTTATTTACAGCCATATTATCATTTACGGTATTTGCACTTAACATATCAATGATATACTATGCTTCAGAAGTCAAGTCATATACTATAGATGTTGCTGTATATATATTTATACTTTACCTGCTTTTGTCAGACCATACTTTTGTAGCAAAACACAGAACAAAACTCTTAGCTATAGTAGGGTGTTTAGCGATTCCTTATTCCAATGCTTCTATAATCATACTTTTTTGTACAGCACTATATATGATAGCAACAGGCTGGTCGAAAAAAATGAATGAAACTAGAACAACAATACAAGTAGGCATCCCCACTTCTCAGCTAATTATATTCAGTAGTTGGGTAGCAGTTTGGTTAATAAACTATTTCAAGTTTATACACAATCATCCTTATGAAGAGGGTATGAAAAATATATGGTCATGGACATTTTGCCCAACACCTATTTTTGGTACAGAATTTTCAGAATTTATAAAGATGCGTATAGATGATACTATCTATACGGAAATGCTATTTTTTACAGATAAGTTTTACTTTCCACAAATACTTTCTGCACTAGTAGTAGTTGCCATATTATATAATATCTACAAGAAAAACTGGACATTATTACTATTTACTATCCTGCCTATTGTACTGCATTTGGTAATGTCTATGTTTAAAATATATCCTTTCTTTTACAGATTTATTTTATACTTATTACCTTCAATAATCATTTTATTATCGAGCGGAGTTACCGCAATCATAAATATCTTTCCTGGCAAAGTTGGTCATATTGTTTCCATACCATTGGGTTTAGGATTTTGCTATTGTTGTTCTTGTATTTCAATAGAGAAATTCCCAAGTTGGGATAGGGAAATTGGTCCGGTAATTAGCTACATAAATAAGAATTACCCCGATCACCCAATATTGGTCACCACCCCATATACGCTATATTCTTACTATATAGAGCGTGATGTTGCCAAAAACAAACACCTGCAACCCCTGAAGTGGCAATTAAAGCCTGAGGAATATTATAGTAGTGACACGGTAAAATCAGTTAAGTCTGATTATCTGTTGTTATATTCTGTGAATGGATTTGCAGATGGCTATGGAGATGTTTTAAAAAGCTTGAAGGAAAATGGATTGATTTTGCAAAGTTTTGAGTATAAAAAGTATGGTGTGGCAGCAGTAAAACCCAAACAATAAAACGGAATGCTATGATAAATTAGACAATTACAAACATGCTTTGTAATTTGCAGACTGTTTATTATTCGGCTAAATGAGTTATACATTATCTATAGTTATCCCTGCATATAATGAGGGCCGCACTATTCACCTTATACTAGATAAGGTGAAGGCTGTAAACCTGATAGGTGGAGGTACGAAAGAAGTCATTATAGTCAATGACTGCTCAAAAGACAATACCGAAGAAGCTATTCTTGCTTATAAGAATGCCAATCCTGAATTACCTATTACCTACTACAAACACGAGGTAAACCAAGGTAAGGGTGCGGCACTGCATACCGGCATCTATAAAGCTACTGGAGATTATGTTGTAATTCAGGATGCCGACCTGGAATACGACCCTGAAGAATTCAATATACTAATGAAGCCTGTACTGGATGGTTTTGCAGATGTTGTATATGGCTCTCGTTTCATGGGTGGTAATGCACACAGAATACTATTCTTTTGGCACTCTATAGGCAACAGATGGCTTACCATGGCATCTAATATGTTTACTAATCTGAATCTTACAGATATGGAAACATGTTATAAGTTGTTTAAAAGGGAAATGATACAGGGATTGAAGCTGGAGGAAAAACGTTTTGGTTTTGAGCCTGAAGTGACTGCCAAAATATCTCGCATACCTAAAGTACGCATATATGAAGTAGGTATATCTTATTATGGCCGCACCTATGAAGAAGGTAAGAAAATAGGTATGAAAGATGCTTTCAGAGCATTATACTGCATTATTAAATATAATATATTCAGATAGTATGCCTGTAATACTTCCTGTAAAAGGTGTAAGTCCTGAAATACCAGAATCTTGTTTTGTAGCGCCAAACGCTACTATAGTTGGCGATGTGCAGATGGGGCAAGACTGTAGCGTGTGGTTCAATGCGGTAGTCCGTGGCGATGTCAACAGCATACGTATGGGCAATAAGGTAAATGTACAGGATGGCGCTTGCATACACTGTACCTACGAGAAGACGAAGACTATAATAGGTAATAATGTATCTATAGGGCACAATGCAATAGTACATGGGTGTACGGTAGAGGATAATGTGCTGATAGGGATGGGTGCTATAGTAATGGACAGGGTGAAGATTGGTCAGAACAGTATAATTGCTGCAGGTGCGGTGGTTTTGGAAGATACAGAAGTGCCACCGGGTAGCATATTTGCAGGCGTACCCGCCAAAAAGGTCAAAGATATCAGTCAGGACCTACTGAAAGGAGAAGTAGAACGCATTACAAATAATTATCTTATGTATAGTTCTTGGTTTAAATAGATAAATCGGAGCTTTAAATAAGATTTTTCTATTTTGGCAAATAATCTTGTTGTACTCTATTGCATACCACAATAATTGGATTTACATTTGTTTATTAATCAAAATCACGCGATCTATATGAAAAAACTGATCCTTGCTTTGTTGGCTGTTGCTACAGTAGGTAGCGCCAGCGCACAAAAGAATAGTTTCCTTGTTTACGGTAATGCAGGTGTTAACTGGGCTAAAACAGATAAAGGCGCTGGAAGCACTAATGAAGCTACAAATTGGAACATCACTCCTGGTGTTGGTTTCCAATTCAACAATCACCTTACTGTAGGTTTGCAAGGTGGCTATGGCAGCATGAAAGATGTTACAGCAGCTCCATTGTCAAAAATTACAAATACAGATAGAGAATGGCAAGCTGGCGCTTTCTTCCGTTATACACAGAATCTGAATAGTACATTCTTCTTCTGGACTCAATTGGATTTGAGCTATGTATCAGGCAAAGAATCAGTTGAAACTATCGTTACTAATGTTGGTGGTTCTACATCTATCACTGATGTTTCAGACATGTACAATGGCTTCCAAGCTATGTTGATGCCTGCTATCGGTGTTAACGTACACAAAGGTCTGGCACTGAACTTCGGTTTCGGTGGTCTGGGTTACCGTACTGTTAACTATGATAAAGCAACAACTACAATCAATAACTTCGGTGTTACTTTCGGTCAGCAGTTTAACTTCGGTATATCTAAAAACTTCGGTTGCAACTGTGGCAAATCTCGTGGCCACCGTGAACCAGGTATGGAACATCGCAAACACAAAAAAATGACTGACGAAGACGATGAATAGTTTTCGCTCAATATAACTAAGGAAAAGCCCCCATACAGGGGGCTTTTTTTATTTCTGTATACTTTCAATAAACAATTGCTTAGGCATCAAAGATTCCTTTTTCCATATGTAACAGGTTTTACCGCCAGTTATCTTTACATTTTCAACATACGGGTTTTCCAACTCAACTGTTGTAGCAGCTACGTCTCCTGTAGATAAATCTATTTTCGTCAACATGTTTGTTTGTTTATTAGTGCTCCACAGGTAGAATTCTTTTGTCTTGCTGTCTTGGACAACTATGCAGTTTTGAATAGCGTTTTTGAAAAATGCCATTGGTAGGGTTTTGGCTTCAGAGCCATCATATAAAAAGAACCGTATGAGCCTCTTATCGAAATCGAATACCAAAAGACTGTCGTCCTTTTCAAACAACTCTGCGTTAATATCTTTAAAGCATAAGTTATCCATTAGTACGCGCAAATAGTGAAATTGTCGGGCTCGTTTAAATCCTTCGTAAGTGCCTTCTGCAAGTGCTTCATATATCTGAGCCAGATTTGAAATGCTTGCTTTCAAGACATCTGGTTGAGAAAGTCTGCAGAATGGTGTCATGTTCTCTTCATCTGCTCGAGATTTTGTAAATACTACGTTGAAAGTATTGGGGTTCACGAATTTGTAATAGTAGGTATTGTTTTTAAACAGTACACAACGCTGTATCAATGCATAATCATTAGCAGGCAATGCCGGCCCTGTTGTGATTTTTTTGTTTTCATGCTCAATTATTACGGGAAATATGGCGCCGTTGTGTACTAAATAATATTTGCCGACACAACTGCGGAATATCTTTTCAACTTCTATATCTAAGTAAGATTGTATCTCTACATTCCCGTATTTATCTAATAAGCTTATTTTATCTTTTCTTTTGCCGTTTATGTTATAGGACGCAACCAGATAACCGTCTTCTAATATGGCATAGTCTATCACATCCTGTGTGTTAGATTTCAGCAACAATTCAGCATGTTTATCAACAACTATAAACTCATTCAATTCATTCTGTAGTGGTTTCAGGTATACAACCCCTACCATGTTCTGCTTAGTCACAGTAGCAGTTTGGTATCCTGTTTTGTAAATAGTTGCAATATTATCTTTCAGCAACCCGGTATCGAGGTTAAGAAATCCGTCAGAGTCTGACAAACAAAGCGTTTTACCATTCAGTATTAATTCAGCTTTGTTTAATGGTTGCTTGTTTTCATTGTAAATGTAAATGCCTTTGTTGCTTTGAGCTATACAGACGTTCACAAATACTAATGACAGAATAATTGACAATAGATTTTTTAATGACATAGGGAATAATTTTTAAAGTTTTCATTTCCGGTGGAATCCCTTTATTACAGCCTATTTAGTAACTTTGTACTTCCACTAAAAACCTCAATATGAGGTAAATAAAGATATGACGTACACTCCTAAGAATAAAGTTCGTATTGTCACGGCTGCATCATTATTTGATGGCCACGATGCTGCTATAAACATCATGCGCCGCGTTATGCAAAGTAGTGGTGTAGAGGTAATACACCTTGGTCACGACCGCAGCGTACAAGAAGTAGTTGATTGTGCCATACAGGAAGATGCAAACGCAATTGCCATGACATCCTATCAGGGCGGCCACGTAGAATACTTCAAGTATATGTACGATTTGCTGAAGGAACGTAACTGTGGACATATCAGAATATTTGGTGGCGGTGGTGGTGTTATCCTACCATCAGAAATTGATGAGTTGCATGCTTATGGTATTACGCGCATTTATTCTCCGGACGACGGACGTGCGATGGGCCTGCAGGGTATGATTGACGACCTTATTGAAAAGAGCGATTTTCCTACAGGCAATCAATTGAATGGTGAAGTAGGTCATCTGGTAGAAAAAGATGCTAAATCAATAGCACGTTTGATATCTGCAGCCGAAAACTATCACGAGCTGCCTGAAACACAGGCAATGCTGAAGAAGATAGAAGAAAAAGCAGCAGCATCTAAAACTCCTGTATTAGGTATTACAGGTACGGGTGGTGCAGGTAAAAGTTCGATGGTGGATGAGCTGGTACGCCGTTTTCTGCTCGATTTCAAAGACAAAAACATAGGCATCATATCTGTTGACCCTTCAAAGAAGAAAACAGGTGGTGCATTGCTGGGCGATCGTATTCGTATGAACGCCATTCGCAACCCGCGCGTGTTTATGCGTTCTATGGCTACACGTCAGAGCAATCTCGCAGTATCTAAATACATCAAAGATGCAGTAAACATTTTGAAAGCTGCTGAATACGATTTGATTATCCTCGAAACATCGGGTATTGGACAGAGTGATACACAGATAACAGACTATAGTGACATGAGCATGTATGTGATGACACCGGAATACGGTGCTGCCACACAGCTTGAAAAAATAGACATGCTCGACTATGCGGATATTGTTGTCATCAACAAATTCGACAAGCGTGGTGCTATGGATGCGCTGCGAGATGTGAAGAAACAATATCAGCGCAACCATAAACTGTTTGATGCCAACCCGGATGATATGCCGGTATTTGGTACCATCGCATCACAATTCAACGACCCGGGTACCAACACGATGTACAAATCGTTGATGGATATTATTGTTAAGAAAACCAATGCACCACTCCAATCGAGCTTTGAAATAAGCGACGAGATGAGTGAGAAAATATTCATCATACCACCTGCGCGTACACGCTATCTCAGTGAGATATCTGAGAACAACCGCAAGTACGATAACTGGGCAAAAGACCAGTCTGCAGTAGCGCAGAAGCTGTTTGGTATCCGTAAAACAATAGAAACCATACAAGCTACCGATACAGAAGATAAAGACAGGCTGATAAAGACACTGCAGGAAGTGTATGCAAAAACAGAACTGAATCTTGATCCTAAAAACAAGCACCTGCTTGAAAACTGGCAGCAGAAGAAACAGCTGTTTACAGATGAGTATTATACTTTCAAGGTGCGTGATAAGGAATTAAAAATCAAGACACACTCAGAGTCACTTTCTCATACACAGGTACCCAAAGTTGCAGTGCCTAAGTTTGAAGCATGGGGCGAAATTCTGTACTGGGCATTGATGGAAAACTTCCCGGGAGAATTCCCGTATGCGGCAGGTATCTATCCTTTCAAACGTGAGGGTGAAGATCCTACACGTATGTTTGCGGGTGAGGGTGGGCCTGAGCGTACCAACAAACGTTTCCACTACGTATCGTTGGGTATGCCTGCAAAGCGCCTCAGTACCGCGTTTGATAGTGTAACACTTTACGGGCAAGACCCCGACCATCGTCCTGATATCTATGGTAAAGTTGGCAACTCGGGTGTAAATGTTTGCTGCCTGGATGATGCGAAGAAGCTATACAGTGGTTTCAACCTTGCAGATCCTAAGACATCAGTATCAATGACCATCAACGGTCCTGCACCAACTATCACAGCTTTCTTTATGAATGCTGCAATAGACCAGCAGTGCGAGCTTTACATAAAAGCAAACGGACTGGAAGATGAAGTAAACAAGAAGATAGACGCTATATACAAAGACAAAGGTGTTCCTCGTCCTACATACAATCCATCTGTATTTGGTGGCGGTGCAGTAGGTTCTTTGCCCGAAGGTAACGACGGGCTTGGCCTGATGCTGCTTGGGGTAACAGGCGATCAGGTATTACCTGCAGATGTGTACAACAAAATAAAAGTAGACACACTGAAAGCGGTGCGTGGTACAGTACAGGCAGATATACTTAAAGAAGATCAGGCACAAAATACTTGTATCTTCTCTACAGAGTTTTCGCTGCGTGTGATGGGTGATGTGCAACAATACTTCATCAACGAAGGTGTTCGCAATTTCTACTCGGTATCTATCAGTGGTTATCACATTGCAGAGGCAGGTGCTAATCCTATTTCACAATTAGCATTTACCATCAGCAACGGCTTTACGTTTGTAGAATACTACCTGAGCCGTGGTATGCACATAGATGATTTTGCACCAAACCTGTCGTTCTTCTTCAGTAATGGTGTAGACCCTGAATACAGTGTGATAGGCCGTGTGGCACGTCGTATATGGGCAAAGGCAATGAAGTATAAATATGGCGGTAACGAGCGTTCGCAAATGCTGAAGTACCACATTCAAACTTCAGGCCGCTCGCTGCACGCACAGGAAATCGACTTCAACGATATCCGTACTACACTGCAGGCACTGTATGCGATATACGATAACTGTAACTCGCTGCACACAAATGCGTATGACGAAGCCATCACTACGCCAACGGAAGAAAGTGTACGTCGTGCAATGGCTATTCAGCTTATCATCAACAAAGAGCTGGGTCTTGCTAAAAACGAAAACCCGCTGCAAGGTTCATTCATCATTGAAGAGCTTACAGATCTGGTAGAAGAAGCGGTACTTGCAGAGTTCGACCGTATTACTGAGCGCGGTGGTGTATTGGGTGCAATGGAAACAATGTATCAGCGCAGCAAAATACAGGAAGAAAGCCTGTACTATGAAACACTGAAACACAATGGTGAATTCCCGATAATAGGTGTGAATACATTCCTTAGCAGCAAAGGTTCTTTGACTGTAGTGCCGCAGGAAGTAATACGCTCTACAACTGAGGAAAAAGAATTCCAGATAAGCACTGTACAAAACCTTTGGAAGCGTAGTGGCGATAAAGGACAGGAGGCACTGCGTAAACTGCAACAAACTGCTATACAGAACAAGAACATCTTTGAAGAACTGATGGAAACTGTTAAGTATTGCTCACTTGGGCAGATAACAAAAGCGCTGTTTGAAGTAGGTGGACAGTACCGAAGGAATATGTAATTGTAAGTATCATTTTATACAAGAGCCCCGAAACTTCGGGGCTCTTTTTATTTCATCTTATTCATCCAGTCGATAGTTGCTTTAGTAAAGCCATAGTGGAAATGTGATTCGCGATAAGCTTTGTCTGCAAAGTTTTTGTGTGCGGTCTTCCAATCTGGTTGTTGTACTATCAGGTGGTCAATATCAGGTATTGTTATGTTAGTACAATTACCCGGATGTGCAGCGTTCACAGTGCGTTCTATCAGCTGATGTTCTAACGCAGAGCAAGCAATATAGTCTGCACCACCGAATATGGAAAGTACAGGACATTCAACGGCAGACCAGCTTGTGGCAAGATCAAGTGAATCTATCTGTTGCCAGAAACGCCAATGCCTGCCCCACATGTTGTTGTCGCTGGCTTTGTATTCCAATTCTGCTTTTACCAACTCTCTGTATTCAGGAATATTGTAAAGCTCTTCGGGTGATTTCTTCAGTCGGAAAAATTCGTAGTATATCTTCTGCATACCACGTACTGCAGCTTCTGTTTCTATGTAGCTTTTTCCATCAAGCGGATATTGTACTCGGTGCATCTCCAACAAAAACTCGCTCCATGGGCGGAAGACAGTAGCAAATACAATTACGCCTCTTGGTTTATGCTTTCTTGCAATCTCGGGCGCTATTACACCACCCATAGAATGCCCCCATATAAACAGCCTGCTTTTGTCAACATAAGGCAGCGACTCCATGTATTTATAACCCGCATCAAACACCTCAATATCAGTTACTAAATCTGCCTCACTGCATGGTATGCAATTATAGCTGTCGCCAAGCCCCGATTTCTCAATTGTTACAACAGCATAGCCTGCTTTTATCCATTCGTTCATCAGGTTTTTATAAATGCCTAGGCTATAGTTTTCAATAGAGCCGCAGTTATACCCAGGTATCAGCAGGATGCTCGGCACATTGGTTTGTCCTTTGGGTTTCCGTGTGATGGTGCGTAGCCTGCAATTTTTATACTTTACCCAGTCATACATTACATCAGCAATCTCAGATGTTTCATAAGGCCGCATTACTGCCTTACCAAGTTTTGTTTTATGCTTGCCATTACTACTATACACGATAGTTATCTTATCGCCTTTACGTATTTCATTAGTAATTTTATTGTAGATAACAGCATCATTTATTTTTGAGTCATTGATGTATAGCAGTGTATCCCCTTTTTTTAACCCAAGTATAGACAAGCTGCTTTGTGGAATAATACTGTCAATAGACATGCCCATAGAGCTATACTTTCCAATCGCACCCATCCATGCCTTGCGTGGTATATCCTGTGCATTGACATAAATGGTTAATAATAGAAATAATAAAACAAGTTTACTTTTCATAAAACTGACTTTCATGAAAAGTAATAAGATGGGGCACGAATCCTATCCCCCATATCAGGGGAAAGAATAGTTATGGTGTTTCCATGATGTGAGTGTACATAGCTTCGAAATCGAGATGACGGACAGCAATTGCCAATGCCGAGTGTTTTATTTCAACTTTTGATAGTAAGCTGATACAGAGTTTTAGCGTATCTGAGTCCATATCTTTAAACATCATTCGGGTAGCCATATTGATGTATTTATAACACTCAGGCAGTACATCCTCGCCTTTTTGGGTCAGGCTTAATAGTTTTGCTCTCTTGTCTGTATCATGTTGTCTTTCTGCTATAAATCCTTGCTTTATCAGTTTACCTATCATATCCATGCCTGTAGTATATTCTAACATAGATATATTAACCAATTCGGTTTTCCTGACTTCTTTTAATGGCTTTAAAGCATTCAGAAAATAAAATGCTTCTGGGAATGGAAGTTGCGTTTTGGCCATAGCAGCTCTGTAATAAATACCAAATGCACTTGTAATATAGCCTAACGTTTTCATCATAAGTCCCTCATCCGACGGTGGAACCATTCCTTTCACCATTTTTCTCTCATCTTCTACTTTCTCATTGATGAGATAGTATCTGCAAAAATCAGCAATTCCACCATCCGGGTGCTTCTTTTCAAATACATCCCATTCATTCACTAGGCTAACAACAATATTCATATTACATCGGTTTCGTAGCAAATTTATAAAAAATACTAAAGATAAAATTGCTTATTATGTCTATACCGATGTATATTTGCAAAATAAATTATTAAACCGATATAAAAATTATACAAAAGCATTTACCGACACAGATAAGCTATTCACCGACTACCAATACGGTTTAGCCGAATTGCTTTTTTGTCATCGTATTGTCGGCAATAGCTTTGCAACAACTTCTTGATAAACAACAACCGATGAAGCAAATTTTACTACTACCTGTTTTTTTGTTGACTACTATCACAACATGGGCACAAACATCCGTTAGCGGAAAGGTAACAGATAATACAGGCAAACCTGTAGCTGGTGCAAGTGTATACCTGGATAATACACTGGATGGTGGTACCAGCGATAGTACAGGCTATTTTAAGTTTACCACTACAGAGAAAGGAGCACAAACAATTGTTGCAACAGAAGTAGGACATGAAAATGCAGGCATGCCTATTACCATAAATGGTGATGTAAAAGATATCATCATCAAAATGAAAGCAACAGCACGCCAATTGGAAGAATTTGTAATAACGGCAGGCTCTTTCGAAGCATCGAACAATAATAAGACCGTTCTTACCTCTTTAGATATCGTAACAACAGCAGGCTCTCAGGCCGATGTGGTGAAAGCTATACAAACACTTCCCGGTACACAGCAACAAGGTACACAAACAGGTTTGTTTGTTCGTGGTGGTGACGCAAGCGAGGCTGCGGTAGTGGTTGATGGTATGATTGCACAAAATGCTTTTCTTACTACAGCACCCGGTGTTGCAGCGCGCAGCCGTTTTGGCCCGTTTCAGTTCAAGGGTATAGCATTCAGCAGTGGTGGCTATAGTGCGCGTTATGGTCAGGCACTTTCTTCTGTGCTGGAATTGAACAGTAATGACATGCCTGATAAAAGCACCATCAATCTGGGGGTGAATATGGCGGGTGTATATGCAAGCGGTTCTAAGCTGTTGAAGAAAACAAGTTTCGAAGCATCAGCATATTATAACAACCTGCAGCCGTTTTATGGAATAGCTAAAGCAAACGTAGATTTTTACGATGTACCGAAAGGTGCAGGCGGTTCTGCAAAATTCAACTGGACACCTAACAAAAAAGGCATCTTCAAAGCATTGGTCAACTATTCACAGTTTCGGAGTGGAACGCGTGTGCCCGAGCCTTCAGATGCATCAAAGACACTTGACTTTGGTGTAAAGTCGCAAAATGTTTATGGTATTGTTTCTTACAAGCAATCGCTGAAAGATAAATGGCAAATCTTTACAGCAGGTTCTTATAGCTATAATCAGGATGATGTTGACTGGAGCGGTACAGGTTCCGTAAGTAGAGATGACAGGGCACAGTTCCGCGGCGAATTGAAAAACTATACAACTTCACGCCTCAGCATAACAGCAGGTACAGAAATACAGCACTTCAACTACGACCGCACATTTGGTGGTTGGAACACCAACTTTACAGAAACACAGATAGCAGGATATGCAGAGGCCGACTGGTCTGTATCTCATAGGATTGGCATTAAGCCGGGTGTGCGCTACGAACACAGTGTATTGCTGCAGCAAGATGTGCTAATGCCGCGCCTTGCAATGGGTATTAAATCAGGACTATACGGACAATTCTCCTTAGCAGGTGGTATGTTTTACCAAACTGCAGACCAGCAATATCTGCTTGCAGGCTACAAGCCACAAATGCAACAGGCAGTACACTATATAGCCAACTACCAGTACATGCACAACGACCGTACATTACGTTTGGAAGGTTACTATAAAAGCTACGACCAACTGGTCAGGGAATACACAACAAAGACATTTGATGCAAACCAATTCCGCGTACTGAATCCATATACAAACCCGATAGATAATTCCGGAGACGGGTATGCAACCGGTGCCGAACTCTTTTTCAGAGATAAGAAGTCTATCAAAAATGCAGACTACTGGATTTCATATAGTTTCATTGATACGCGCAGGTTATACAAAAACTATCTGGCAGAAGCACAGCCCGATTTCATTGCTAACCACAACCTGAACATTGTAACCAAATACTTTATAGAGAAGCTGCAAACACAAATAAACCTGACGTATAGCTATGCAACAGGAAGGCCATATTACAACCCTAATAATGCAAGCTTTATGGCAGACCGCACGCCTGACTTCCATAACCTGTCACTCAATATCAACTATCTGCGCACTATCGGTAAATGGTTTACTGTTATCTATGCAGGTATAGACAACGTTACAAACAGCAAAAACGTATTCGGCTACAGGTACGATGCAGCAGGCAACAGGTATGAAATGCGCCCTGCACTGTATCGCTCAGTATTTGTTGGTATCAATTTCTCACTCACAGCATTCGATAAAGACGAATTATAATTAATAACTCAATCATAAAACAATCACATCAATGACACGTTACATTATCGCCACGGCAATTGCAGCATTCAGCTACATTAACTGCCATGCACAAGACTACAACGAAACACTGAAGAAAGCATTTGTAGCTTTCGATACTACTATGGACTACCAAAAGAAAGTAGAAGCTAGCAACAAACTAAACCTGATTGCTAAAAAGTGGAATACAGAGTGGACTTCTCACTTCTACAATGCATATGCAAAAGCACAGCTTTCTTACATGGAGAAAGAAGAAGCTAAGAAAGATGCCTATGTAGATGAAGCTGAAAAAGAACTGGGTGAAGCTGTAGGCATTATTGGTAAAGACAATGATGAAACCTTTGTTATGTCAGCGCTGATTGCAAACGCGCGCATGGCAGTAAAACCACAGGCACGTTGGCAGAAGTACGGTAAGCTGTTTGAAGAAAACCTGCAAAAAGCAAAAGAAGTAAATGCAGAAAATCCGCGTATATACTATCTGGCAGGTGTTAGCAAATTCTTCACGCCAAAAATGTTTGGTGGTGGTAAAAAGCCTGCCATTTCATACTTCGAAAAAGCAGAGGGCTTCTTTGCAAAAGAAACTGATGCAGATATGAGCAAGCCTTGGTGGGGCAAAATGCAGAACACATATTTTTTGGGTGAGTGTAAGAAAGAGGATAAAGAATAACAGACAGGATATATTCAGAAGAAACGGTTTACAGTTGTACCGGCTACTAAGTAGCCGGTATTTTTTTGTTTTTGATTATCAATCAGTTAAACTTTCAAATGTTCTCTTAGCCTATATGTTAATATATTTTAAGACTAATTGGCATGATTTTGTAGTCAGAAAAATTGAAGCACTATATTATTTCACCCCCAAAATGTTTATGTATGAAAAGGATGAATTTTTTAAAACTGACGCTTGCAACAATCACAGTGTTTTCTGCAACATTGTATTCATGCAAAAAAGACAATAACACCAATCAGTCTGCACAAACAGCAAGGGTAAATATGTACCTTACTGATGCTCCGGCAGATTATGACGCTGTGTATATTGACATTCAAAGTGTTGAGGTAACAATGGAAGGCTCGGCAGCAGTTACTATACCGGCCATACGTCCCGGTGTGTATGATCTATTGAAATTTAAGAACGGACTTGATACGCTGCTGTTGAGGGCAGATATACCTGCAGGTAAAATAAGCCAGATGAGGCTGATACTTGGTGCGAACAACAGCGTGGTTATAGATGGCCAGACTTATGCAATGAATACACCATCTGCACAGGAAAGTGGTTTGAAACTAAACCTGAAGCAAGAATTTGCTGCAGGTGGTTCTTATGATGTATGGATAGATTTTGACGCTGGTAAATCTATCGTAGAAACAGGTAGTGGCAAGTTCCAATTGAAACCGGTTATTAGGGCATATTCTGCACTGACAGATGGTCGTGTAAAAGGGTATGTATTGCCGGGAACTGCATTAGCAACGGTATATCTTTCCGATGGTGTTAATACCTATGCAGCAATACCAGCTCCTGATGGCTTCTTTATGTTTTCAGGTATACCGGAAGGTACATACAGCGTAACACTGGATGCTAGTGTTGTAACTTTCACAGACGTTACCATTAATAACGTGCAGGTAAAATATGGTACTACTGTAGATCTGGGCGTAACAACACTGGTGCCATAAAAGGTAAATGAAAAAAGTTTATAATCCGGGCCAATGAAGATGGTCCAGATTTTTTATTGTTTGTAAACAGCCTATTAAGCTGTATTTTTCGAATACGATATACGAAGATGAAACTCAGCTTATCAAAAATTGCATTTATCCTGTTATGCCTTTGTGCTTTTGCACTTGGCATGAAGCAACTTCGTGAACCCGATGTATGGTGGCAGTTGCTTGCAGGCAGGTGGATGCTGGAGCATGGCGCTGTAACACATACAGATGTTTTTTCTTACACCATGCATGGTGCAAAATGGATAAATGTAAAATGGCTGTATGAGGTAATCATAGCTTTTCTTGAAAAAGGACTGAGCCCTGAAGCGGTACTATTATTACAATCTATAGTCAACGTAGCTATAGTATGGCTTTTGTATAAAACTATCAGACTGGTATCAGGCACTACATCCAATATACTCGCTGCTGTAGTTTCGCTCATCGCTTTTCTGGCAATATCAGAATACAGGATGGCAGGACGGCCCGAAATGGTGAGCCATTTACTTTGCACTGTATATCTATATCTGTTATGGAGAAATCCGCGTTTTGAATGGAAGTCTTTATTGTTCTTCATCCCGTTGCAATGCCTTTGGGCAAATATGCACGAGGGCTATCCCGTCGGTTTGGTAATGATGGCAACAGCCACAGCTGGTTCTTTTATCTCATACCTGTTCAACAAAGAAAAACAGGGGTTGCAACAAACAGGTAGAATTGCTGCTGTGTTTGTATTGAGTCTCTTAGCAGTACTTTGCAATCCTAACGGAATTGTATTGTGGCAACAACCATTTGAAATATATCGCCAAGTATGGGCCAACAAATACACTACTGAGCTATATTCTTATGCTGATGTTCAGTACTGGACGCTACAGGCAAAGCTGCATATAGCAATACTGGTATTAGTTTCTACTTATTGGGCAATACAATTGTTGACAGCCATCAGGCAAAAGCAACTCAAACAATTTTTATCTCCTTTATTAGCAGGCTATTTACTGATGATACCATTGTTTGCTTATCTATCCCTTACGGCAAACAGGAACATACCTTTTACACAAATAATATTGATACCATCTTTGCCAATAGCGCTTAGTTGGTTACTTACTATATCCAGGCTTCGGGCAATAAAGCTGCTAAACACTATTGCAGAAAAAGCTGCCGTAATTGCCATACTAATAACTACACTGTTTTATATAGCTGTAGTGAGTAACAAATGGTATACGTTTACAAAATCTCCTAATAAGTACGGTATACACGTTGCAATGCTGAATAACCCAACAGGAGCAGCAGATTTTATAAAGCAAAACAATATCAAAGGCACTGCATTTTCAGATTACTTTATATCTTCTTACCTGCTTTGGAGCAATTACCCCGATTTTAAATCATACATAGATTTAAGAGACCTCGATGTATTTCCGGCAAAGTTTTTTGATGACTATTTCAGTATCTATCAACAACCGTCTAAATTTAGTGAGCTCGATAAGCAATACAATTTCGATTATGTTGTGCTAAGTACATCACAGTTGGGGAATGTACAGTTCAGCTTGTATTGGGGTAAGGATTATAATCTCATCTATGTAGATCCTGTTGCTGCAATATTTCTGAAGTACAATGACAGGAACAAGCCTTTGAACGAGAATAAGCAGATACAAAAGCTGTTTAACTGGCCTGCGCCAGTTGATGATGCAGCCTGGGCGGCAGGCATTACGAAGTTGTTGAACCCTGCAGTTAATTATGACGACGAAGATGGAGAACTCCAAGGTGTTTATGCTTCAAGGTTCTACAACCTTATGAAGAATTACAGGTTGTCATTACAACTACTCCGTTCTGCACCACAGGACAATGTAAAGACATTAGTTGCGCTTGGGCAGACATATTTGCAATGGGCAGGTGCTGTACCTTCCGATCAGGAAAGAAGAATGAAAGCAGATAGTGCGCAAATATATCTGGAGCAGGCAGAGGTGGCTGACCCATCCGAAAAAAGCATCTACAGTGCTGAAGGTTCACTGTTTGCATTAAAAGGTAATTACGATAAAGCTGCTGAAAGTATTCAGAAGTTTTTGAGCTATGACCAGTCTAACGACTATATGTACTATCTCTACGGCTTTAGCAATCGTATGCTATGGAAGGCAGGTGATGAAACAAAACTACCGGACGTAATAAGTGCCATGAAAACATCTTTGAAGTTAAACCCGATGAATGGTAAAGCCAGTTTATACCTCGCAGAGGCATACCTTGCAAAAGCAGATAATGATAATGCGCGCAAGTGTCTGAAGGAGGCAATAGAATCAGGCAATCCTTGGCTGCCGCAGGAACAGCAATTGCTCGATATGATGAAACACCAGTTAGGCGTTTGATACACATACGTTGTATTGATGAATATTGTTCAGTAAGATGACCAATATCATATCAATCCCATTTCATTGATTGTAATTTTACATTACAAAACAAATGGTATGAAATACATCAGGGTAGTAATGTTAATGTTGTCCTTTGTGTCAATGTCGCTAATTGCTAGTGCTCAAAATTTCAAAAAAGATCAGCAAAAACAAGAGCGTATTATTAAGGCTGCATACAAGCAGAAAAAGATAACGACAGTTGAGTATGAGAAACTGATGAAGGAGCAGTATAGTATTAAACAGACTATTGAGAAGTATGAGAAAGATGGAGTAATGACTTCTAAGGAAAAGAACAATCTGAACAGAGACTTGAAGAATGCTGAGGAAAGGTTAGGAAAATATAAAACAAACGCAGAGCAATATTAAACAAAGAAGCCACCCATCGGGTGGCTTCTTTGTTTTCATTTAAAACTCTACTATAAAACCTATGGTTGGTATCGATACCGCATCCGATTCTTGCAGCACAAGGGGCACTGCATTGCTGCCATCATTCTTAATTGCCTGCCCGTCTGTAGTCTGGAAAGCACTGTTGTCTGTAGTGCGTGCAAATGTATATTTAGGATACTCTGGTTGCACACTGCGATACAGATTGGTGATATCAACATACACATCAAGGCTCCACTTTCTGTAGTTCCATTTCTTATCCAACCTTATATCCATAGAGTGGAAAGAACCAAGACGCAATTGATTGAATTGTGAATAGTCGTAAACCGCTGTGCCTGTTGACAGATAGTTGCGTTGAGATGCTGCCATATCAAACGGCGTATATGGTGCACCACCCTGATAACGGAATTTTACACCCAACTCATAGTTTCTGCGGAATTTATAACCACCTATGAATGACAGGAGGTGTGTGTTATCCCAAGATGCGGGTGCGTACAATCCGTTAGCATTTGTAAACTCGCTTTTGTAGTATGTATAGGAAAGTACTGCATAGAAGTTCTTGGTAAACTTTTGTTGAAACTGGAACTCCACACCATAGCTACGTCCTTTACCATCAGCACTCACAGGCTCATTACCCAGTACGCTGAAGTCACCACCTTTATTGGCAAGCGATATACCATCTACAGCAGATACAGGATAGTTGTTGTACATTTTATAAAAACCTTCCAATGTAAAGCGCATTCCCGATTTCGGTATATATTCAAATCCTGCCACCGCGTGGTCGCTTTGTATATAGCGACTGGTTTTGTTGGTGAATACACCCGCTGCCTGATAACCCAAAACAGTATATGTAGGCATCTTGTAGTACCTGCCAACAGAAGCATTGAATTTCAGGTTTTCCAGCAGCAATAATGATGCTGCAAGCCTTGGCGAAATGGTATTACCAAGATTACTGCCATCTGTAGTAAAGCTGTTGCCATCTGTCCTGATGCCGAATGAAAGATTCAACCTGTCTTTAAAAAGGTTTTTGGCTATTTGTGCAAATGCTCCATACTTCCACAGGTTGATGTTTGTATTTGCATTGATGATGTATGCAGGCTGTACGATATTACCGTTTGCATCTTTTATTTCGGCACGTACGCGGCTATATACTTCATTTTCAAACTGTGCATACTGTGCCATTACGCCCCAGCTATAGCTCCATGTATTGTAATATTTGTTGAAGTCGAAACGCAGTTTGTTTTCAGCTTCTGTAGAGCGTATGCGTAGTATGCGTTGGCTTTCTACGGGGTTCTGGTTGTCTTCAAATTTGTTTAGCTGGTTATTCAGCATATTACGGCTGAATGTCAGGTTCCAATAGCCTTTATTCATTAATCCTTTCAGTCCGTAACCATTGGTATAGTTCCATTGGTTGATGGTCGGATTACTTTTCAGTATGTAAATGTTTTCCGGTGTTTGTTCATCCGGTGTGTTGAAAGTGAAATTGTCTATCGCACCTATACCAAGTGTGTAGAAAGAAATATTCTTGTTGATTTTATAATCCAGCTTGTATTGAAAATCCCAATAAGAAGGTCTTATTGGCAATTGCAACGCACCAAACAGCAATTGCAGGTAAGAGCGCCTAACAGAGCTAAGGAATGTCAGTTTTTTATTGATTGGGCCGTCTGCTGTTACTGCCAGCTCAGTTGCACTCAGCCTCACATTACCTTGTACTTTGTCCGGGTTTGCCCTGCGTTGTTTCATTTGCAACACACCCGAAAGTGGGTTATCGAACTTAGAAGGGAATGCACTGGTGTAGAGAGATACATCTTCGATAAAAGATATATTCACAATACCTGTAGGACCGCCTGCACTGCCTTGTGTAGCAAAGTGATTGATAACAGGTACTTCAATACCGTCCAGATAATAAACGTTTTCATTTGGTGCACCACCGCGAATAATAAGGTCGTTTCTGTAACCACCAACAGAACCTGATGTTCCACCTACACCGGGGAATGCCTGTATTACGCGAGAAATATCGAAGTTACCACCCGGGTTACTTTTTATCTCCTGTGCAGATAGTGATTGTATGGAAAGTGGCGTCTCTGCATTTTTTTGAAACGGATTGGCTCTTACAACAACTTCGTTCAGGCTGATGTTATTGGCTTCCATTTCTATAGTAAGCGTCTGCGCATTGCCCGATGTTACTACCACATTGTATATAACCTGTGGTTTGTAGTCTACAGCCTGTATTTTCAAGTTATAGGTTTTTGGGGGTATATTATCTATCCTGAAATTACCCTCAAAGTCTGATGCCGCACCGGTTGTTGTTCCCTCAAGTGTTACCGTTACACTCGGGATGGGTTCCTGTGTTTTCTTGTCTTTGATAGTACCTGTGATGACACCGCTTGCCTGTGCATATACACCTGCATGCATCACCAGCATCATCAGCAAACAAAGTAATCTTCTGAAAGTCATAGCCGTCGTTTTTACTATTTGTATGGTAAGTTGAATGAATAAATAAATTATCTGCCTCATAGAATAATAGGTTGTTTTCAACCTATTTAAACGCAAAAAAAGATATTTACATACTATTTACCAAATAATTTAGAATGTTTTTGTACTATATTCTTTATTTTTGTCCCTATATAGTATTAAGTCATTATTTATGCCTTACGATTTTTTAAAAGAATTAATAACCCTGACAGAGCAATACGAGGCTGAAGTTGATGGCAAAGTGAAGCCAACAGCCAAAGACTTTGCTGTCTGGTTATTTAATAAAACAAAATCAGACCCATCGGCAGACCTGCGTATGGGCAATGAACCATACGAGCAGGTAGATAATGGCAATAAAATTGAAACAGAAATATCCATACTGATTGTCAACATGTACCGCTATGCAAGGGTATATTCTAAAAAAGCATTGGAAAATACCCCGTTGCAAACTGTAGATGAGTTTGGATATTTAGCAACACTTCTTACCTACAATTGTTTAAAAAAGACCGAATTAATTGCGAAAAACATACACGAAAAACCAACCGGTATGGAAATAATCAAGCGGCTTTTACAAAACGGCTTGATAGACCAGTTTGACGACGAACAGGATAAACGCAGCAAACTGGTAAAGCTGAACGATAAAGGCAAAGGATTGCTGTACAGTATCTTCGGCAAAATGGGCAAAGTGTCGGAAATAGTAACAGGCGACCTTGAAACAGATGAGAAAATACAGTTGCTATACTTCCTCAAAAAATTAGACAGGTTCCATCATCATATTTTTACCAACGAAAAAGAAGAGGTTTTAGAAAGCCTTGCATAACATTGCATTATGAATTGGCAAAGCCTCTATAGCGCTAAAAGAACTGGCGACCGTGCAGATAAAGTAAGCAATCCTGATAGCGTACGTACATCTTTCCTGCGCGATTATGACCGCATTATATTTTCATCTGCATTCCGCAGGTTGCAGAACAAGACACAGGTGTTCCCTTTGCCTGGTGCTGTGTTTGTGCACAATAGGCTTACGCATAGTCTGGAGGTAGCCTCTGTAGGCCGTTCGCTGGGCAAGGCTGTGGGCGATGCCATTGATGCTAAGTATAGTAACGAGGGCGAAGACTTCAAGGAGTTTTATAAGTATGAACTGCCAAGTGTTATAGCAGCAGCGTGCTTGTCGCACGATATTGGTAATCCGCCTTTTGGTCATTCGGGCGAAGATGCCATCAGAACCTATTTTGAAGAACTGGAAGGCGATAACAGAAAACAGATACACGATAACCTGTCTTCCAATCAACTGAAAGACTTTGAAAAGTTTGAGGGTAATGCAAATGCGCTGCGCACACTCACCAACAATTTCAACGAGAAAGAAGGAGGTGGCTATAGGCTTACATACAGCACGCTAGCATCTATCGTAAAATATCCATCGAGCTCATCGGAAGGGTTTAATAAAAAAACAGGATTGATAGCAACCAAGAAGTCGGGCTACTTTGATAGTGAGCTGGCATTGTTTGAACAGATGGCTGCTACCTTCCACGTACCTAAAATAGAAGGATTCCAACACGTATATGCACGCCACCCGTTTGTGTATCTTACAGAGGCTGCAGACGATATTTGCTACCGCATCATAGATATGGAAGATGCGCATAGGCTGGGCATTGTATCGCTTGCTACCATCAAAAAGCTGTTTTATCCATTCTTCGATATGGAGACAGACTACTATAACAGTGCTGCCTATGTAGAGAAGAAAGTAGAGGGCTTGGTAGATGATAATCAGAAAGTACAATTCATCCGCGCAAAATGGATAGGATTGATGGTTGAAAAACTGTCAATGATTTTCATGGAGCAGGAAGAAGCATTGCTTGCAGGCAAGCTTGAAAAAGACTTGCTGAGCTGCATGCCTGAGGAATACAAACCATTGATAGACGAAATAAACAGATACTCTGTCAAATACATTTACAACTACAAATCGGTAGTAGAAATAGAGATTGCAGGTTATAATGTAATTGGTGGTTTGTTGAAAGAGTTCATAAATGCAGTGCTGCATCCTGAAAAATCAAAATCTGCTAAAATAGTACAGCTTATTTCAAGCCAGTTTCCTGTTGATGTTAAAGATGGATTGCTATACAACAACATACAATCAGTTGTAGATTTTATTTCTGGCATGACAGATCTCTACGCTATCGACCTGTATCGCAAGATGACAGGCATCAGTATACCGCAACTGCGATAGCACAAGTATTAATATTATGCAAAAACTGCGCATGGCTTAGTTGTGCGGCATATTAAACACCTACATTTGGTATATGGCAAAAACAGTATTGATAACAGGTAGCACTAGTGGTATAGGCCTAGGCATTGCAAAAGTATTTGCAGCGCAAGGTCATAATATAGTATTCAACGGTTTGGAGCCGAATGGAGCAGAGATAGCACAACAGGTAGCAGACGAGTTTGGTATTCAGCATATCTTCTCACCTGCCAATATGTTGCAGCCCGATACTATCAAAGCAATGATTGCAGAAGCCGAAGCAAAGTTTGGCGGTATAGATATATTGGTCAACAATGCAGGTATACAGTTTGTATCTCCTATCGAAGATTTCCCCGAAGATAAATGGAATGCTATTATTGGCATCAACCTGACAGCCGCTTTCTACACTACACAAGCAGTGTGGAAGGGAATGAAAGCACGTAAATGGGGACGCATCATCAACATTGCATCGGCACATGGTTTAGTTGCGTCAGAGTTCAAAAGTGCATACGTAGCATCCAAGCACGGCATCATAGGTTTTACAAAAACCATCGCGCTGGAAGGAGCACCTTTTGGTATTACTGCCAATGCTATTTGCCCGGGTTATGTACATACGCCTATTATAGATAAGCAGATAGCCGACCAGATGAAAACCCACAATATGAGCCGTGAAGAAGTGATAGAAAAAGTAATGCTGGATAAGCAGGCTGTAAAAGAGTTTATACCTGTAGAGGCTATTGCACAATCTGTGCTTTATATTGCGTCAGACAGTGCAGCACAGATGACGGGTATTGCCTTGCCGATAGACGGCGGGTGGACGGCACAATAAATATTTAACATGACTGATTTTCCTGAATTTGATAGCAACGTTATCGATAGCAATAATACACACCTGCATTATATAACCTACAATGCAGGCAAGCGGCCATTGCTGATGTTACACGGCCTTACGGCAAATGCGCATGCGTTTGACGGACTGGTAGCTCGTGGCCTTGCCGATGACTATACTGTTATCAGCCTCGACCAGCGTGGTCGTGGCCTGAGCGGCTATCCTGCATTTGCATATAGCATTCCAGACCATGCAGAAGATGTTATCAATCTGCTGGACCATCTGGGTATAGATAAAGTAAACATAGCAGGCCACTCTTTCGGTGGTTTGATGAGCTACTATCTGGCTGCCAACTTCCCCGATAGGTTTGAAAAACTGGTGATATTGGATGCTGCTGCAAAGATGAACCCCAATTCGCTGGAGATGCTGCAGCCAACACTTGGCAGGCTCGATAAGCAATTTGCTTCGTGGGATGCATACATCAATGAAATCAAAGCTGCACCATTCAGTGCCTTCTGGGAGCCTGCAATGGAAAGGTATTATATGGCAGATGTAAAGACTACCGAGGAAGGTGGTGTAACGCCGCGCCCAATACTGGCAAACATCTTGCAGGTGGCATACAATGTAGGTGCTACGCCATGGGATGAACATGTGCAGGAAGTGAAGCAACCAACCATCCTGATAAATGGTGTAGACGAATATTCACTCGGCGAACCACTACTGCCTGAATGTAATGCACTGGAAACGGTAGAAATGATGCCCGATGCAAAATACATAGCAGTAGATGGCAATCACCATACCATGCTATATGGTAGCGGTGCCGAGCAGATTGTGGCAACCATGAGGGATTTTTTGAAATAACCCCTCTCAGCTTGTAGCTTTGCGCTTCGTTATGCAGCACCCGAGCAGTTTAAAGATTGAAGACTATACGTACGATTTGCCCGATGACAGAATCGCAGCATATCCATTGCAGGAAAGGGATGCAAGCAAATTGCTGATATATCGTTCAGGCAATATTGAGGAAGATGTGTATCGCAATATAGCTAACCATATTCCTGAAAACTCACTGCTTGTTTTCAACCAGACGAAGGTTGTAAATGCAAGGCTGCTTTTCAAAAAAGATACAGGCGGGCTGATAGAAATTTTCTGTCTGGAACCACACAGCCAGTACCCCGAAATACAAACAGCACTACTACAGAAAAACAAAGTGTGGTGGAACTGCATGGTAGGTGGTGCTAGCAAGTGGAAGCAAGGTATGTTGTTATCTGTACAACACACTACTCCTGATTTTACATTGCAGGCAGCTATTGTAGAAAGGCAATCAGGTTCATTTACTATAGAATTCACTTGGGATGCAGACTTTGCTTTTGCAGAAGTATTGCACTACATAGGCAAAGTACCGATTCCACCATATCTGCACCGCGAATCTGAAAAGAGTGATGAACAACGCTACCAGACCATCTATGCAAAAGAAGAGGGCAGCGTAGCAGCACCGACAGCAGGTCTGCATTTCACAGATACCGTATTCAAAAGCTTTGAGACAAAACATATAGATAAAGCATTCGTGACACTGCATGTAGGTGCAGGTACTTTCAAACCTGTGAAGAGCGAAACGATGGACGGGCACGATATGCATACCGAATGGATAGAGGTAGAAACATCCGCCATTCAAAATCTCTTGCAACATGCAAGCAATATCATTGCGGTAGGTACCACATCTATGCGCACGCTCGAAAGCCTCTACTGGATAGGAGCAAAACTATTGATGGGCATCAAGCCCGAAGGCGATGTTGCAATTACACAATGGGAGCCTTATGAGCTGAAAACCGAAGCAACCGTTACTGAAGCTTTGCAAGCCATTGTTGACTATATTGTTGCTAACAACATGCAGCGTCTCGTAACGCGTACACAGATATTGATAGCACCCGGTTATAAATGCCGTGTTATAAAAGGGTTGGTTACCAATTTCCATCAACCGCAGTCTACACTGTTACTATTAGTAGCGGCTATTACCAACAATAACTGGCGGACTATCTACAATTACGCACTTAACAATGGCTATCGTTTTCTTAGCTATGGTGATGGTAGCCTGATATGGGCAGATTAATAAATCGTTATACTTATGTTATGTCGGCTATTTAGTAGTTTTGCAGCCTAAATTACATCGGTTTGACAACTCAGGAATTCATAGCTGCAGCGCTGAAAGAAGATATTGGTAGTGGCGACCACTCAACCCTCTCGTCTATTGCACCCGATGCAATGGGTAGAGCCGTACTGAAGGTGAAAGAAGATGGTATACTTGCCGGTGTACAATTGGCTCAGGATATTTTTCATTATCTGGAACCTGAAGCAACATTTACCATCTACAAAAACGATGGTGATGTAGTGAAGTATGGCGATATAGCTTTCGAAGTTGCCGCAAAAGTGCATACCATCCTACAGGCAGAGCGTTTATCGCTCAACTGTATGCAACGCATGAGTGGTATTGCAACACTTACCAATCAATATGTACAAAAGCTGAAAGGTTTTAAAACCCGCATACTCGATACACGTAAAACAACACCATTGTTTCGCGCGTTCGAGAAGCTGGCTGTAAAAATTGGCGGTGGCGAAAATCACCGTATGGGTTTGTACGATATGGTGATGCTGAAAGACAACCACATAGATTTTTGTGGGGGCATTGAAAAAGCTATAGAGAAGACGAGGCAGTATCTGAAGGACAATAATCTGGATCTGAAGATAGAAGTGGAAACACGTACCATAGACGATGTAAAACGTGTATTGGCTACAGGTGGTATAGATCGCATTATGCTTGACAACTACACACCTGAACTGATGGTGGAAGCTGTGAAGCTAATAGATGGTAAATACGAAACAGAAGCTTCAGGCGGCATTACTATCGAGAATATAGAAGCCTATGCAAAAACAGGTGTAGACTTCATATCTGTCGGCGCTATCATTCACCACGCAGTCAGCATGGACCTGAGCCTTAAAGCACAACTTTCATGAACAAGAAACACTTGGTGTTTATAATAAACCCTCGCTCGGGTATAGACAGGCAAAAAGCTATCCAGCATGCTATTGATACTACACTCGATCTACAACAATATTCTTACGAAATACAATATACCCAATACGCTAAGCATGGTACTGTCTTGGCCAAAGAAGCGTCTGCAAAGGGCGCTTATGCAGTAGTAGCTGTTGGTGGCGATGGCTCTGTAAACGATATTGTAGCAGGCCTGCTCGATACTGATACCTGTCTTGCCATCATACCAAAAGGCAGTGGCAATGGTATGGCACGCACCATGGGTATTCCATTGAAAGAACAGGAAGCAATTGCTGTCATCAACAAAGGTAATGTGATAAAGATGGACATCGGCTATGCAAACGAGCGTCCGTTTATCAGTAATGCAGGTGTAGCTTTCGACGCACTTATCTCGCGCAAGTTTGCCAAGAGTGTAAGGCGTGGTTTTGCCATGTATAGCTGGCTTGTTACCAAATACCTTTGGATGTACAAAGCATGGAAATGGGATATTGAAATAGATGGCAAACAGCTACAGGAAAAAGCATTCATCATAACAGTAGCAAATGGCAAGCAGTTTGGCTACAATTTCCAGATAGCACCCGATGCCAACTGGACAGATGGTTTGTTTGATGTGGTTATTATCAGAAACTTCCCACGTATACTTGGTGGTTTAATTGCCTTCCGTGCTATGAACGGCAGCATTCTGAAAAGCCAGTATGTACAACACTTCAGGGCGAGGGAAGTAGTGATATCTCACCCGCAACTACGCCTGATGCAGACAGACGGTGATGCACACGATTGCGAAAATAAAATCAGGTTTACAATAAAGAAGGGCTTGCAGAAAGTTATTGTTCCGTAGCAGGCTTGGTGTGTTTCCACCTGCGGTGTGTCCACATATAGCTTTCAGGTTGTTCGCGTATCTGCTCTTCAAGAAAGGCAACGTACTGACGAACGATGTCTTCTGCCAGCATTGTAGATGCATCATCGCATAAGCGTTTCATATTCATATAGTAGTGCCCGCGACTCGTTTTTACAATCTTGCTCAATACGATAGCAGCCTTGTTCTTCTGAGCCAGATAAGCGAGCCCCACAAAGAAAGGAGCATCTCTGTGCATAAAATTTACCCACAGCACATTGTTCAGGTTAGATGGATTCTGGTCTGCTATAAGCCCCAGTACATGTAGCTTCTGCGCCAGCAATGCAAATGCCTCCTTCCTCGATTTCATTGAAATCATCATACCACCTGCACGGTTGCGTAGCTTCAATACAAATCTGTCGAATGCTTTATTTTCAAGTGGCAGATACACACCTGCCATTTGTTGTTTGATGTTCAACTGGCTCACCACATTGGCCCATTCCCAGTTGAAGCTATGCCCCATCAGCACATAGGCATTCCTGTTTTCCAGCCTCAGTTGTTCCAGTACTTCCCAGTCGCCCTTGAAACGTTCGCTTAGTTCTTTATCAGATACGCTCAGCAACTTCAGCATTTCTATCCACTGATCACAAAAGTTTTTGTAAAAGCGTTTGGTGATAGCTGTTATCTCTATTGCATTTTTTTCAGGGAAGGCGTTTCGCAGATTATCCGTCACTACATCTACCCTGTATTTAAATACCCTGTACAGAAAGAAATAAACTACATCAGAGATGATATATAAAACCCTTAGCGGGAGTGCCGCTAAGGGATAAAATAATATTAAAAGCAGGTAATACATTGCGTTTCAAAATTACGCAATCGCGGTATATCTATTTCTTCTTCTGTGCTTCCATGAAGCCGGTCAGGTCATAAAGTTTTTGTATTTTTTTCAGAGAAGCCTCAAAGTCAAACTGCAGGTCTTTCAGCAAGCCCGTTTTCAGATCAAACACCCAACCGTGTACACGAGGGTAGCCGCTTTCTAAATACTCTTCCTGTATGGCAGCTGTTTTTATCACATTCAGGCATTGTTCATACACATTCAGTTCTACCAAACGGTTATATTTAGCATGCTCGTCTGTAATGTTATCCAGTTCTTCTTCGTGCAGCCTGTATACATCGCGTATGTTCCGCAACCATGGGTTCAGGATGCCGAGGTCTGTAGGCGTCATGGCAGCTTTCACACCACCGCAGTTGTAATGGCCGCAAACTATCACGTGTTTCACCTTCAGGTGGCGCACGGCATAGTTAATAACACTCATCACGTTCAGGTCTATTGATACCACCAGATTGGCAACATTGCGGTGTACAAACACCTCGCCTGGTTCCAGCCCCATAATATCATTGGCAGGCACACGGCTGTCGCTACAGCCTATATACAGGTATTCAGGCGTCTGGTCTCGGGATAGTTTATCAAGAAAGTCGGCATTTTTGGCAACATTGTCTGCCACCCACTTCTTATTATTCTCAAATAGCTGTTCGTATGGTATCATATGTGCGCAGTTTGGGTATACAATAATAAGATAAATCCCATTTAATAAAATGCAGGCTTCAAATAGTCATTTCTTATACCATGTTAATAGCTTAATTTTGCTGCCTCAAACTAATGATACAATGAAACTGGTAACATATTCTAAAAACGGTAAAGAGCAATTAGCGTTTCTGGTAAACAATAATTTGTACGATACAAATACTGCAAATGCATCATTGCCATCTACCATCATGCCAATGCTGAATGATTGGGAAGCACTGGTTGACGTAGCGAGAAAAACAGAAGATGATATTAAGAGCGGCAAACTGAGTCTTGAAGGCACACCTTATGCAGGTGCTGTTATTATGGCTCCGGTTCCTAATCCTACTTCTTGCCGCGATGGTTATGCGTTCCGTCAGCACGTAGCTGCTGCACGCCGCAACCGTAAGGTAGATATGATTGCCGAGTTCGACCAGTATCCTATTTTCTACTTTACCAATCACAATGCTATACAAGGCCCCGGCGATATAGTTTGCATGCCTGATCATTTCCAGAAGCTGGATTTTGAATTGGAAGCATCTGTAGTGCTGTGCAAAAAAGGCCGCAACATCAAAGCATCTGAAGCCGATAAATACATTGCAGGTTACATGATCATGAACGACATGAGCGCGCGAACACTGCAAATGGAAGAAATGCTGCTGAACCTCGGCCCTGCAAAAGGTAAAGACTTCAGCACAGTGATAGGCCCTGTGTTGGTTACACCTGATGAACTTGAACCATACAAAATACCTGCCAAACCAAACCATGTAGGTAACAATTACAACCTGGGTATGAAATGCTGGGTAAACGGTGTACAGGTGAGCGAAGGTAATATGGGCGATATGGACTGGACGTTTGCTGAAATCATTGAGCGTTGCGCTTATGGTGCAGACATACTGCCGGGAGATGTGATAGGTAGTGGTACAGTAGGTACAGGGTGCTTCCTGGAGCTGAACGGTACTGGCTTGCTGAACGACCCTAACTATAAAGTACAATGGCTGCAACCGGGCGATGTGGTTGAAATGGAAATTGATGGCTTGGGTAAGCTGAGCAATACCATTGTTGCAGAAAAAACAGACTGGAGCATCCTTGCACAGAAGAAGATGTAATCTTACATAACAACATAATAGAACAGCCACCTATCAGGTGGCTGTTCTCGTTTATATACATTCGTTATTTCTTCTCCTTTTCCTTATCTGTATCCTTCACACCAATATTGAATAGCTTATAAGCAAGTTGTACGGCTGCAGTTTCCGGCTTGCTATAGGCAAATGAATTTTGTTGCACTATATACTCACCACGCTTATCCATCACATAGTAGTTGATGCGCTTTTTGTTGCCGCTACCACTAAAGCTAATGTATGCTTCAGGTGCATTATTGCTGCTACCAGTCCAGTTGATATTACATGCTTTCAGTCTCTCTACTACTTTCTCATCTGCCTGCCCTACAACATGTAGCTGCATATTCATCTTCAGTCCGCTGTTAGGTATCAGTTGCGGATACAGCACATACAGTTTGTACATGAGGTTATCATAGGCAAGATTATCTTTGCGTTCTTGCACACATTCTGCCTGTGCTTGTATCACACGTGCAAGGAATAGTTTTTCGTACTCACTATCTGTATTCGGGTCACGCAATATTTCATCCAGCAGCATGCGGGCTTCTTTATAATTACCCTGCTTCATTTGCAGCTTTGCCACAAACAGTTTGAAGTATTTACGTACATACTTTCTGTCGTCTGTCTGTGCTTCTTTCTCAAACCTTTTCAGGAAAAACTTAGTACTGAAATCTTTTATCAGGTACCATATCTCATCCCAGCTTACGGTGCTTTCTGTACTGAATAGTTTGTACACTACTTTATCCCTTTCAGGGTTCATGGCAAACTGGTTGATGATAAGGTACTGCTGCACGTATTTTTCGCTCAGCAACTTCGCCATATTTGTCAGCACGCTCGGGTTATACCACCAATTGCTGTTTTCAAATTTCTGATGCTCCAGTTCTGCTTCTTTATTCATCAGCTTCACCAGTTGTGTGCTGAAGTCATAATGCGTTTGACCTAGTGTAGTACCAATATGCAGTTCTTTAAACTCTGCCGCTTTGTTGATGTAGCGCTGTGCTTCGGGCAATTCTCCGTCGTAGTAAGAAGCCCTTGCCAATGCAATATTGTACCAGCCATAGCCCGGTGTAGAGCCATTGGCTTTTATCATATCGCGCATCAAAGAAATACCCTCTTTAGGCTGTCCTTTATATATATCGATGATGCTGGTATAGTACGCCCATTCTTTCAGGCGTTTGTCTCTGCTGTCTTGCGATATAGCTTCTTCATATTCTTTTTCTGCCTCGCGAAAATCGCCACAGATACTGCGGAATGTTGCATAGTTGTTGTGCGGGAAGATGCCACTCTTGCGTAGCAGTTCGTAAAAATACTTTGCAGAGTCTACCTTGATAGCATAGCTGTATAGCATAGCCTTGTAGTGATACACACTGTTTTTTTCCTGCTGCTCATACCCTGGCGGAAATATACCTGCATTCAGTCTTCTGTTTATCTCTATACGTCGCAGGCCCGAATCCAGATACCTGTTTGCCAGCTTTTCATTTGCTTCAATGCTGTTTTTCAGAAAGAAGTATTTATCCGTTGTGTAGAAGCGGTTGCGGTGCACTGTCCACCCCAGATAGTTATACGCATCCAGCATATAGTCTCGCTGAAAATTCCACTTCAATGTGCGTCGCAGCAGGTTGTACACTTTTACAGGTTCTTCTGTATTGGCATAGCAATCCATCAGCAAATAGGCTATGGTTGTATAGTCTATCTGATAGCGGTATGCATATACATACACTGCTACATCTGCACTGCGTGTAGCCAGTTCTTTTCTATAGTCGCGCTCTATCAAAGCCAGCGCTTTCTCTAATGGTTGTGATGCATTTTTATAACCCAGATAGTCTGCAGCATGCTCGTGTTTGTACGCACCTTCATACAACCAGCCAACATAGTAGCTGCTGTCTATTCGTTTAAACTCTCTGCTGCGTGGCAATGCATCGGGGCTCAGCATATCTGTACCCATACGCTTGGCATCTATCTCGTACCGCTGCGTAGGGTTTTTGCGATGCATCATAGGTTGTGCATCTGCCACAAAAGAAAATAGCATACAAGCCCACAGGCTTAGTACAAATGCAAACCTGCCGGCTTTTTCAGCAAGACGGGTATTATGCATATAGTTTCAGTTTCGCCAGTCGTTCTGCTTCTTTGTTAATGATACTGTCAAGTGCTTTTTGTTTGCCGTCTTTGTTGCGATACACCAGACGGTGATCCAGCACATTGCGAGCTATATCTTTCACATCATCCTCTATCACAAAGCTACGTCCGCGCAGCAGTGCGTAAGCACGCAGGCATTTAATGAAGGCAATACCACTACGTGTAGATGCACCCACTGCAATATCCTGATGCTCGCGTGTACCACGTACCAGATTGCTCACTGCTTTCAGTATCTCTTCGTGTACAAACACACGCTCTGCTTCCTGTTGCAGTGTCAGTATATCGCTCAGGCTCAGCACCTGTTGCAACGATACCAGATTATCAGCAATAGAAACATATTCGCGGTAGATGTTCAGCTCTGTTTGTTCATCTACATAGCCAAAGTATATTTTCATGAAAAACCTGTCGAGCTGTGCTGCTGGCAGTGGGTACGTGCCTTCCATCTCTATCGGGTTTTGTGTGGCTATGGTAAAGAACATGCGCTCCAGTTTGATGGTGCTGTCGCCCGCAGTTATCTGGTGCTCTGCCATTGCTTCCAGCAGTGCGCTCTGCACTTTTGGCGAGGCACGGTTTATTTCGTCTGCCAGCAATACATTGCAAAACAGCGGACCTTTTTTAAATATGAATTCCTTGTTTCTGTCATCGAAGATATAGGTACCTATCAGGTCCATCGGCAACAGGTCTGGTGTAAACTGTATACGCTTGAAGATTACATGCTCGCCTTCCTTCTCTCCACTGATGCATTGTGCCAGTGTTCGGGCAAGTACGGTTTTACCTGTACCGGGGTTATCTTCCATAAGTATATGGCCGCCTGCTATGAGGCAGGTAAGTACCATTTCTATCTGATGGCGCTTGCCACGTATTACTTTTTCTATCTGCGAAATGAGGTGTTGTACAGACTCTGTCGGATTTGTAGTTACAGCTTCAGATGTAGGTTCTGTCATATATACCAAGCTTTCCACAAGTTTACAGATTTATATGCTCTGGTGCAGGTTCCAGAGCTATAATTTTTTGTGAAAAGCCTATATCCGTAGCCAATAAAAAACCACGATTAATTGTTAACCGTGGTTTACCTATATCAATTCTATAAAATCTATTTACTTACCAGCCTGATAACCGGCACCAGCATCTCTTCAAGCGATATACCGCCGTGCTGGAAGGTATTGCGGTAATAGTTCACGTAGTGGTTGTAGTTGTTGGGGTAGCACAGGAAAACATCCTCCTTCGCAAATATGAATGTTGAGCTCACATTCGGGCGTGGCAGTCCTGCCTCTTTCGGATCGCGGAATGCCAGCACATCTCTGTTTTCGTATTGCAGGTTCTTACCGTGCTTATAACGCAGGTTGGTAGTTGTTTGCCTGTCGCCTACACACTTGCTTGGCGTTTTCACGCGTTGTGTACCGTGGTCGGTAGTCACCATTACCTGTATGTTTTTATCTGCAATCTTCTTCAACGCACGGTATAGTGGAGAGTGTTCAAACCAGCTCACCGTCAGCGAACGATAAGATACTTCGTCTCCCGCCAGTTCCTTCAGTACTTCCATTTCTGTACGTGCATGAGACAGCATATCTACGAAGTTGTAAACTATTACCGTCAGGTCGTTGTTCAGGCAGTTGTGTATGTTATCTTCCAGGTCTTTACCGTGGTCGTTGTTGGTAATCTTGATGTATTGTGTTTTCAATCCATCCAGCTTCAGCTGCTTTAGCTGCCCGCGCAGAAAGAGTTCTTCATGCAGGTTTTTACCGCCTTCTTCATCATCGTTCTTCCACTCGTTTGGGTACTTGGTTTCTATGTCCATCGGCAACATACCTGCAAACAGCGCATTACGTGCATACTGTGTAGCTGTTGGTAATATACTGTAGAACATGTCTTCATCTACCATCCTGAATGTTTCGGTAATGATAGGCTGCAATACTTTCCACTGGTCGTAGCGTAGATTATCTATCACTACAAGGAAAGTCGGTTTGCCCTGTTCCAGATGCGGTGCTACTTTGCGTTTAAACATTTCATGCGATAGCAACGGTGCTTCGCCTGTTTTGTCTTTTATCCATTTGCTATAGTTCTTCGATATGAATTTGAAGAACTCTGTATTGGCTTCTGACTTTTGAGACTGCAACACCTCCATCATTTCAGGGCTCTCGCTGCGTGCCATTTCCAGCTCCCAGTATATCAGTTTTTTGTACAGCTCTTTCCACTCCTCGTGGTTGGGGTTAGAGCTTAATGCCATAAACAGATTGCGGAAATCCTGCTGATAAGCAACGGTGGTTTTTTCACTTACCAGTCGCTTAGTATCCATTATCTTTTTCAGCGATAGCAATACCTGATTCGGGTTCACCGGCTTGATGAGATAGTCACTTATCTGTCCGCCGATGGCTTCTTCCATTATATTTTCAGCCTCGTTTTTGGTAACCATTACCACAGGCTGGTTAGGGTTCATTTCTTTTATCTTGGCAAGGGTTTCAAGGCCCGTAATGCCTGGCATACTTTCATCCAGCAATACCACATCTACACTTTTCTCTTTCAAAAATTCCAGTGCATCGTGGCCGTTGCTCAGTGGGGTTACTTCATATCCTTTATTCCTCAAAAAAAGTATCTGCGATTTCAACGAATCTATCTCATCATCCACCCACAGTATTTCGCCTTGTATGTTGCTCATAGTATATGCCTCTTGGTTTGTTGTACTAATTAAGTTTAAAATTACATTTCTATCCTTGCAATAGCTATGTATTTAACGCAAGTTTACCATCTTTACAGCCGATAACGCAGCACCCGTGGGCATATTGTGTTATCTGTCACAATCATTTGCTAAAATGGACAATGTACTAATCAGAGAGGCAACAATAAACGACTGCGAACGCATGATGGAGCTGGTAAATGAACTGGCCGTATATGAGCGTGCACCACAGGAAGTAACCGTAAGCATGGAGCATTTCAAAGCAAGCGGCTTTGGCGATAAGTCTGTTTGGTGGGCAATAGTTGCAGAGGCAGATGGTGTGGTGGTAGGCTTTGCGCTCTACTACATCCGCTACAGCACTTGGAAGGGGCAGCGCATGTATCTGGAAGATATTCTGGTAACGGAAGAATCGCGTGGCAAAGGAATAGGTGGCAAGCTGATGGACAGACTGATTGAAATAGCTAAAGAAAAAGGCTTCAGTGGTATGCTCTGGCAGGTGCTAGACTGGAACGAACCGGCCATCAACTTCTACAAAAAATACAATGCAAAATTCGACCCTGAATGGGTGAACGTGAGTTTGGAAATGAGTTAAGATAGCTTTTTCAATCGCTTGCTGCTTCGGATAAGGTTTCCAAGGCTCATCATCAGCAACATAAAGCTTACACTGTACAAACCTGGTTTGGTATAATAATAGCCAAGATAAACTATGTAGCAGCAGAAAAGTATAGACAGTATACTAAATACAACCATAGTGCGATTGCTGAACTTAGAAAAATAAACAGGGTCTGATAACTTTCGGAAGAAGTCCATGGCAGGGGATGATTAGTACATGAAATAGCCCTCTTTCAGGTATGCAGGGCACTTGTATGTTTTGAACTGGAAAGACAGGTTGAACATGAACATCATGTATTGGTCTTTTGTAGCACTGTTGCCACGTTGCTTCCCTGAACGGCCCAGCGGGTCACCACCTTTTTCCAGTGAGCGGTCTTGCAGATAGTAAGCCACAGGTGGGTTTGCAGGGTCTTCTGCCTGAAATAGTGTACGGTCTACATAGGTAGTACTCACATCATCCAGATAATCTGTCAGCGTCAGTCTGTGTACAACTTCGCAGCCTATGTTCACGCCCGGCGCTACCCAGTATTTTACACCCATACCCATCGGGAAGCAGATGCTGAAGTTATTGTATATCCTGCCTGCATAGCCAACAAACTGTCCTTCGGTACCTACATCTTTCAGGTTGTATCGTACGCCATTATAGTAAGTGTACGGGTTATAGTAAAAACCACCCACGCCCAATGTTATATATGGTGTAAAGCGGCTGTGCAGTTCACCTGTAGTAAAGCGCATGAAGTTGAATTCTGTCTGGAATGCAAGTTCTACCACATCACTGCGGAAGTTCAGGTTACGTTTCTTATTGTATTCGTTCGATGAAAAAGCATCATCATAACCAACTTTTGCATAGTTGGCAGAAAATCGTGTTGCAATATATGGGTTCAGGTGTATGCGTGCAAAAACACCGCCTGCGGGGCGCACATACTGAAAACCGTAGTTATCATTCAGGTCGCCGAAGTATTGAGATGCACCTATAGCAAAACCATATTCCTGACCGGTGAAGAAACTCTGTGCTTCTACCTTACGAGTATTCGTCAGCGACAACAGCAGCAGTATGATTACAATAAGTCTTTGCATAGCTCATTAAGGTATAACTACAAATGTAACGGTTTATTGCCTTGATGTCAATTTCGCTTGTCAATACCCCAGTACAGCTTCTGGCGGATGGTATTCAGGAAGTTGTGCTCATCTGGGCGCACCAGCGATATGGTAAAACTTTCCCTCTTTACAGCCAGTTGTACATTGCTGGTAATGATTTCTGTACGGGAATCAAGCGTGCAGAGGAACTGTTCTGTTCGTCCTTCTACCTCAAAAGATATCACATTGTCATCGGGCACTACCACAGGGCGTGTATTCAGGTTGTGCGGGGCCACCGCCGTTATGATGAAGCTGGACGTCTGCGGGAAGACCACCGGACCGCCACAACTCAGCGAATAGCCTGTAGAGCCTGTAGGCGTAGCAACCACCAAACCGTCTGCCCAATAGGTATTCATAAACTCACCGTTGAGGTAAGTATGTATTTTAATCATGGAAGAAGAGTCCTTCCTGTGTATGGTAAACTCGTTCAGTGCATACGGCGCATCGCCAAACAGTGGCACACTGCTATCCAGATGCAGCAGCGTACGCTTTTCTACACTGTAAGAACCGCGTACCAACGATAATATGGCACCTTCCACTTCTTCCTCGGGTATGGCAGCCAGAAAGCCCAGCCTGCCCAGGTTGATGCCTATCAGCGGTATATTGCTGCCACCTACAAAAGAAATGGTATCCAGCAGTGTGCCGTCACCACCCAGGCTGAAGAGCATATCGGTATTGTTGGGCAAATCCAGCTTGCTGGAAAAAAGCCTAGGCGCATACTTCAGGTTGATGTGTGGCTGAATACGCTCGTAAAACTCTTTGTAAAAGACCATCTGCAATCCGTGCTGCTCCAGCATGGCAATAATATGTTGCAGCGTAGGTACGTCCTGTTGCTCAAAAGTCCTGTTATAGAGTGCTACTAACATATTTGCAGATTATTCGCTGTTGAGATGCAAAAATAAACCTTTTTGGCCCATATGGTTCCAGGCATACTCCAGCCTGAATTTGAAGTCGTATATAGATATCACGTCTATACCTGCACCATATCCCACCAATCCCTTATTATTCAGAAAGCTGTTGCCGCCAAATCTGTTAGCCGCATAGCCCACATCTACAAATACCTTCGGGTACACACGTATCGGTATCACAGCAAGGAACTTAATGGGGAAATTGCGGATGGCGGTGTTCAACAGTTCATATTTCAGGTTGCTGCGCAATAGGCCGTATTGAGAGCCGTCAATTACATAATATTCATAGCCGCGCACATATTCGCTGTTGTTGCCCATCGCATAGCGAAAGGTGTAAGGCTGCTCGTCAGGCAGCGTCAGCCTGCCACGAAATATCTCTGCCAGCATCCATTTTCTGCCAAAGCGTTTGAAGTAGCCCACCTCGGCGTTTATCATGCTCTGAAAATCAAAACCTTTGATGCCTGCACGCACTATGGCATAGCCAACTACCTTCAACCCGTTCAGCGGATAGTTCCAGTTATCTACTTCGTTCAGGTCGTAGCGGTAGGTAAATTCCAGCATTTGCAGGTTTTTACTGCCGTCTTTATAGTAGTCTTTATTCAGTTTTATTATCGTGTCATCTACTTTAAAATCCCGATACCTTGTTTCTATCGTATGCCTGTTGGCATATCCCGGGCGATGTACATAAAGTGCCGCAGCTTCAAACTGACGGATGATGTATTTGCCGGGTAGTTTTATAAAGCGCAGCTTATTGCTGTCTGTTTTGTAAAATGTCTCTTCGTTTTGTGAAATGAAGAACGATGCACCGAGGCCGTTTTGCTGTTTCTTATCTATAAATGGCCGAAAGTATTCCAACCCGAATTTCTGTGTATAACCTACCTGTACCGTAGCACTCAGTTCTTCCCTGTTGCCGCGAAAATTGCGGTGTTTTAGTGTTACACCAAGATTAGCCCTGCGTATATCTCTGTTTTGCTCGTTCCACCATACATTAAAGTTTCTGTCTGCCAGCTTCAGTGTCATCTCTGGCAGTATGGGCCACAGTTCGCGTACAGTTATATACCAATCTACCACAGTATCGTTAACAGGTATGGTGCGTACTATCACTTCCGAAAACAGTGCAAGGTTCATCAGCCTTTTACGGTTCAGTTCGGCTATCTCTTCCATCTTCTGCCTGGATATCTTATCCCCTTCATTCACACTCATTTCTCTGATAAGTATGCTGCGGCGGGTACGTTTATTACCGTCAATATTTATAAGGCGAATGGTCTGTTTCTCAATTTTCACAACGCTTCCCGTATCTACATAGCCTGCGTATATTGCTTCAGGCAAGCAAAATGTAAGTACGATATATAATAGCAGGGGGAGCCTCATGCAATGAAAACGGCTGCAAGATAACAATCAGTATTTACAGCATCCTCATCTTTCTAATGGTATTTTAATCATTCTTATTAATCTGTGGTTTATAGGGCTCATGTTCCGTGAACAGCATATACCTGTATTGTGTTATCTTTAAGTAACAACCCAAGTAAATGAAAAAAAGCATTGCTATTGTATCTGTTCTGATTTTTGTAGCCGCAATTACGGGTTTTTATGCCTGCAAGCACGAGCCCTATAAGCAACCTGTAGAAGTGTACGGAGGATTTCCTGATGAGGTAGGCAAAATCATAACTACACGTTGTGCTACATCAGGTTGTCATAATGCAGCGAGCTATACAGCCGCAGGAGACCTTAGAATGGATAGTTGGGAGGAGTTGTTTAATGGAGGCAGACATGGTGCTGCCGTAGTGCCATACAGCGTGGGAAACAGCCCGATATTATTTTATATTAATACCGACAGTACTCTGGGACCGGTAGTAAAAGATAACCGTATGCCTCCCGTTGATGCAGGAAATGCACTTACAAAAGATGAGTATTTGGCTATTCGCAATTGGATTGCAGCAGGCGCACCTGATAGAAATGGGAAAATAGCCTTCAGTGATAATGCAGCTACAAGGCAAAAAATATATGTAGTGCATCAGGGGTGTGACATCGCTGCAGTGATAGACGGTGAGAAAAAAGTAGTTATGCGGTATATCAATCTATCGCCGGGTACACCACAAAGCTCCCCACACTGTATACGTGTTTCTATGGATGGTGCATTTAGTTATGTAAGCTATCTGAATGCGAAAAGTATACAGAAAATAAATACCGTTACAGACAAGGTAGAATCATCTGTTGTTTTAAAAGACAATGGCAGTAGCTCATGGAATATTTTATACGTTAGCCCTGATAGTAAGGAACTGTTGGTGAGCAACTGGATAGAAAATGGTTTTGCTGCATGGGTAAATGCTCAAAGCATGATACAAAACAGTCCAATACCGTTTACGCTGAAAAAACCTCATGGTATTACAAGTAATGCTGCAGGAGACACATTCTTTATTACTTCAGAGCCTTACAATCTGATTTACAAACTTGTACCCCCCAGAAATGGTAAACCTGCTTTTCTTGATACCATTTCAATTGTTGATGGAGAGCCTCCTATTTTTATAAACAGTATAAATGCCCCACAACCACATGAAATAATGATGACACCGGATCACAGTAAATATTTCATCACTTGCCAACGAAGTAATGAAGTACGTGTTATGGATGCATATACTGATAAAGTACTGGCTGTTTTTAATGTCGCTGAACGACCACAGGAAATTGCAATGTCTGTAAAACAGCCTTACGTATTCGTAAGTTGTATGGAGTCAACAAAATCCGGGCAATATAAAGGAGCTGTAGAGGTTATAAATTATAAAACGTTACAAAAAGTTAAGACTATTACCGGAAACTTCAACCAGCCACATGGTATAACAGTAGATGACAGAAATAACACTGTGTATGTGTTTAGTACCAATGTAGATGGTCCGGCTCCGCATCATCCTTCAGGCACAGGATGCAGTGGCAATAACGGATACTATAATATTTTTGACCTTAATACTTTACAACCCGTAAATAATAGAAACTACGAAGTAAGTGTCTTCCCGTATTCTGCAGATGTAAGGTTTAAATAAATGCGCATCTTGTTTTAGCTTTGCTACATGCTTACAGTTTCATTGCATGGTATCAAGATAGTTGCACCTATTGGTATGTATGCCGAAGAGAAAATCCATCCCAATACTTTTGAGATAGATGTAGATGTTTGGGTGCGCACGGAAGAAGGTAAAGAATGGCCTTTTATAGACTATGCCATCATTAACGATATTGTAAGTGCGGTCTTTACTCCTGATAAAGAAATGCTGGAACAACTGGTGCAGGAAGTACACACAAAAGTGAAACAATCATTTGCCGATGCAGATAAAGTAAAAGTATGCATCCGCAAACTGCATCCCCCGCTTAGTAATAGTGTTAACTATTCGCAGGTGTGTTTAGAAAAATAGCATATCTAATACGCTGATCTTTAGCAAGCAATATTTTTTACCTGCGGGCAATCGTTAAAATGATTGCCCGTCCGTTTTTCATTAACATTTTTGAGTCTGCATGCAGGCGTACATTAGCATTGAACCAAGTCAGCATTGCATGATAGTGATTGCTACATAGAGTTTATTGTTCACTTTTAAAACAGTACGTTATGCAGAATCAGAAAGCAAGTTTTGAAAACATGAATACCCTCAGCAGTCTTACAGACACTGCATTCAATAAAGGGTATACAGATAATTTCAGGGTAGAAGAGGAAGGTATGTACGCTCCGGCTACAGACATACACTATCTGCCCAACGAAGTAAAGATTGATAACTTCTACCGTTTTGAAGGTGCATCAAATCCCGAAGACAATGCAATACTGTATTGCATAGAAACACACGATGGTATAAAAGGCACATTGATAGATGCCTATGGTGCCAATGCAGATGAACTAATCACTGCATTCATCAAAGAAGTTGAAGAAATACAGAAGGCTGAGGCTACAAAATAATATTGGGCGTATAGGGTAGGTAAACGGAAGGGATTGTTTTTACAATCCCTTCCGGCATTTTGGTATTTGCCCTGATTGAGTTGTAATAAAAAAGGGCTGCAATTGCAGCCCTTAGTTTTTATGCGTTCAGCAATTTCTCTATTGCTGTATCGTATGCTTCTTTCCAGTCTTTTATGTAGCCCCAGTCTGCATTATCTATTTTGATATTGCCACCAGCTTTCACAGTACCTATTTTGCTGTATGGATGGCTGCCCATTGCAGCTTCAAATGCAGCTACTTTATCAGCACTTACACTTACTACCACACGGCTCTGTGCCTCTCCAAACAGGAATGCATCTTTGCGGATGTTGCTGTCTGTTGTTATTTCAAAGCCCATGTTCTTTTGCATAGCGCTTTCTACCAGTGCTACAAACAGTCCGCCTTCAGCAGTGTCGTGTGCACTGTTTACCACTTTGCTGCGTACTGCTTTCAGTACTACGTCCTGCAGTGCATATTCTTCTTCCAGGTCAAAGTGTGGAGCCGGGCTGTGCGAAACACCCAGTACATTGTACAGGTATTCAGAACAGTTGATATCGTTGCGGTTTTGTCCTATTACATATATCGCATCGCCATCATTCTTGAAATACATGGTCATCTTCTGGTCCAGATTATCCAGCACACCCACCATACCGATAGTAGGCGTAGGATATACAGGGCCATCATCGCTGCTCTGGTTGTAGAAGCTAACATTACCACCCGTAACAGGTGTGCCCAGCTTGCGGCAAGCATCGCCCATACCGCGTATAGCGTGCACAAACTGATAGTAAACTTCTTTGTTGTAGGGGTTACCAAAGTTCAGACAGTTGGTAATAGCTACCGGCAAGCCACCGCTACATACAATGTTACGCGCAGCCTCACTTACAGCTATCATACCACCTTTGTACGGGTCTGAATATACATAGCGGCTGTTACAGTCTGTAGTCATTGCAATACCTTTTGCAGAGCCGTGTACACGTACTACAGCAGCGTCACTCGGTTCGTTTGTTTGTGTATTGCCTGTACCTACCATGCTGTCATACTGTTCGTACACCCAACGTTTGCTGGCTATCGTTGGCAGTTTCACCAATTCCATTGCTACGGCAGTAAGGTCTGCAGGTATAGCAACTGTATCTTGGTTGAATGCGTTGATTTCAGCAAAATATCTTGGTTCTTCGTATTCGCGTGTATATACCGGAGCACCGCCGCCCAGTACCAGACTGTGCGCAGGAACATCTGCCACCAGTTCACTGTTCATGTAGTATTTCAGGCGGCCGTCTGTAGTTACTTCACCTATCTGCACGCAGTGGATGTCCCACTTGTCAAATATCTTTTGTACCTCAGCCTCGCGGCCTTTCTTCACTACTATCAGCATACGCTCCTGGCTTTCGCTCAGCAGCATTTCCCAAGGTTGCATGTTTTGCTGGCGTGTAGGCACTTTATCCAGATGGATGATCATACCATGCTCGCCCTTAGCGCTCATTTCAGAGCAAGAGCAGGTAATACCCGCAGCACCCATATCCTGCATACCTATCAGTGCACCTGTTGGTATTACTTCAAGGCAGGCTTCCAATAGTTTCTTTTCTTCAAACGGGTCGCCCACCTGTACTGCTGGCAAGTCGTTCACGCTGTCTTCCGTAATATCTGCAGATGCGAAAGATGCACCGCCGATACCGTCTTTACCCGTTGCAGCACCTACTATAAAGACACTGTTGCCTTCACCGTAAGATGTTGCAGATACCGTTTGGCCTGCTTTTACCACACCCACGCTCATGGCGTTTACCAATGGGTTGGTCTGGTAGCAACCGTCAAAATATATTTCGCCTGCTACTGTAGGTACGCCAAAGCAGTTGCCATAGTGACCAATGCCTTTTACAACGCCTTTCAGCAGCCATTTTGTTTTAGGATTATCCAGCTTACCAAAGCGCAGCGAGTTAAGCGATGCGATAGGGCGTGCACCCATGGTAAAGATATCGCGGTGAATACCACCTACACCCGTTGCAGCACCCTGGAATGGTTCGATAGCCGAAGGGTGATTGTGCGATTCTATTTTGAATACGCAACCCAGGCCGTCGCCTATATCTACCAGGCCGGCATTTTCTTCACCCGCTTTTACCAGCAGGCGTTCACCGTCGCGTGGCAGGGTTTTCAGCTGTGTAATGGAGTTTTTATAACTGCAGTGCTCGCTCCACATAACGGAGTACATAGCAGTTTCGTTGAAATTGGGTGTACGACCCAATATTTGCTTTATCTGTTCAAATTCTTCTTCGCGAAGGCCCAGTTTGACCGCTTGTTCGAGTGTAGCTTCTTGCTGCATATATTTAAAAGAAAGTGCAAAGGTAAGCGAAATGCTGGAAGCGGGAAAGTAGGAATAATTGATTTGAGGTTAGAATAAGCAAAATATAGTTGATTAAAATTTAATGTTTTATCTGTGTTGTCGTTTATAATTATGATACCTAATTATTATTTGACCAATTTCTGTTTCATTGATGTAGTACCTTAAACCAGTATCCTCACCAAATCGAGTAATAAAATTTTCAGCATGAAATGGTTGGAATTGTAACAAACCACAGTTTGCTAATTCATTTTCAACATCAATATTGTATGCGTTATCACTATTTCTAGAGTAGGTTCTGTAAATTAATGTTGGAAGTAACTCAATATTGACTTTTTCAACGGCTGTTACTGCTCGTATAAATTTGTGTGTATTTATTTTCTCATCAATTAAGGATAGAAATAGAGATGATATTATATCAGCTTTATCCAAATCATCACATTTGCCAAGAATAATTAACAACTTTTCATAGAATCGTAACTTATCGCTTTCTTTTGTTAGATGTTTTATTTCGAACTCTTCTTTTTCCTGTTGACTGACTGAACTAACATTATGTAGGAACAGGATTATTTTTTTTAGAAAGAATCTTTCCCTAAAGCTTCCATACGCTTTCGCAACTCCTACGAGATTACCAATTATTGGAATATCCTTTAGTATCCCCTCATTTAATACAGAATCTAACAATACTTCCATATTGTCTTTTATGATATCTACTCCTTCAATTTTAGAATCCCCAATAGCTTTATTAAAGTCTAGATTGGCGTTGCTCATAAAGTTTACTGTATTTAAAGGCTAAACTATATACAATGTATTTCCTAAACAATGTGAAAAACACTGGTTTTTGACAAGATTGCTTCGTTCCTCGCAATGACGTTTGGATAGGAATAGCAATCCTCAGTTTGGCAGCACAGTAGCACAAAAGCTGATGGGAGAGGCAACCGGGAATTAGGCAGTCTTTAATTCCCGGCGGCTTTCTTTGTTACTTTCTTTTCCGCAAAAGAAAGTAAAGACTCGCGCAGAGTAAAGAGCATTACACACAGCAATAAATACCAGAGCCGCACCCCCTCAAAGGAGTGCGGCTCATTACCAACCTCAACATTACCAAAACACACTATTTTCCTTTGCCGTTTCCTTTACCATGGCCGCCATGTCCTTTGCCGCCACCATGTCCACGTCCGTTGTTATTATATCCTTTGCTTTTGTAATGGCCATATGCATTGCCATTATTCCCTTTATGGTATTTAGGCTCGCGGCTGTCGCGTATCACCACCACATTGCTCGGGCGTCCACGGTATGATACATACCTGTCGCGATACACCGTATGCCTTGTCCACGGGCGGGCATCATTAATCACTATTTTATGTACATGGTATAGATCTACCGGGCGTGGTAGTGCAGCCCTGCGCACCCATGCGCCGTTGGCAAATACCACAAACGCTCTGCTGTTTACATCGTAGTAAGCATCCGCATCGGGCAGGTAGTAATAACGTACATAGTCGTAGCCTACAGGCCCCCATGCGGGTTGCATGCCGATGTTCACGTTCACGTTTACCTGTGCGTTGGCTGCAACAGCAGTAGCAACCATCAGTGCCGAAATCATGATTATCTTTTTCATAACATACGCTTTGCAGTAGTAGTGCCAATACCGTGCCTGTTATACTGTGTTTGCAGTATTTTAACGCTTTACACGGTTATCTGTAGCGTAGTTTTAACATATCTGTTTGGAATGAGATAGAAATTAAGGATGTTATGCAACATACACTGTTTGCCTGTTGTGCAATACAGCCGCGACAGCAAGATTGGGCACCCAGCACAGCCACGATACTATGATGTAAGACGTAGCGCCATCGCCCGTGGCTATGCTCAGCAAGGGCAGCCATATACGCAACGTAACCGCGGCAAAACTGCAGGCATAGCTATACACCATCATCTGCCTGTGTGCAGCAATGTTTCTTTGCAGGATATGCAGGTAGGCCTTTAGTGTGGTATAAAACCAGATGATGCCCAGTGTTACAAAGCCCGCGGTAGCTACCACACCGCCATTGGCATACCACCCAATGTATACACCCGTTAAGGCACTCAGCCATACAGCTACCATATATACCTTGCCCATATTGCGGTGCAGCTTCAGCCTGCGCTGGCGCAGCTTACTGCTGAACTGTGGCCAACCCGAAAGCAATGCCATACCACCACCAAGTATATGTATGTAGAAGCATACCTGCCACAGCAGGCTGTTATAAACAGTATCGGGCTTGCTGCTCAGCAATGCTATCCTGCCGCCGAAGATGAAATATATAACGGGGTAGATACCAATGATGGTAGCCAGCACACACATAATAATCCATATCCGTTTATACTTCATAGTCTGCAATTTATGAAGGTAAGACAAACTGCTCCGCCTTTACCCCCATCTGTATCGTTCATTTTTCGTAGCTTTCCGTTGCAATGAAAAACCTAAGAATACTATACAACACACTACTGGCTGCATTGTTGCTCACAGTATCAGTAAACACACAGGCACAGGAAGTAAAAGACGGGCTTACCTGGTACACAGATATTTATCAGGTGCAAAAGCTGAATGAGAAAACCAAGAAACCTGTATTCGCATTCTTTACAGGTAGCGATTGGTGCGGCTGGTGCCACAGGCTGGAGGCTGCAGTGTTCAGCAAACCGGGATTTAAAGAATGGGCAAAGAAAAATGTGATATTGCTGGAGCTCGATTTCCCCCGCAATAAACAACTACCTGAAAAACTGGCAAGGCAAAATGCAGAGCTGCAACAGTTCTTTCAGGTGCAGGGCTATCCTACCATCTGGATGTTCAATATGGCTAAGGATGCCAAAACAGGCAAGTTCAATATTAGTGGTTTAGGTTCGCTGGGTTATCCGCAATCAGAGCGTGGTAAAGAAGAAGAAGCTTTTCTTGCCAATGCCAATAAGATACTGAATAACAAATAGGACAGTACTACATATACCCAAAAGCACAGCATTGATGTTGTGCTTTTTTCATTTTATAAAAAGTGATTTATTTCGTAAATTTGTTATTAATAATTTGGAGTTTTTTTACCGAAACAAAAGAATGAAACCCGTAACCGAAAAACAGTACACTATGCAACAAACTGCAACAATTTGCACCCGTTTGTAACCACCATTTGTTACAAAACACATTGATAATCAACAATAGAAAACGGTTACAAAACAAAAACTGAACAAATACTATCAAAAACTATCAACAGATATAAAAATCCTCAATGCCAACCTGAATCCTCCTGTATTCACTAATTTTGACTTCAGAATTAGCCATTATGAGCAACAAGAACAAACCCCGCCCCGATGGGCTCGTATATAGCACCAACAACGATTACTACAACGACTTTCCCGAAGAGGCAGCCGCCGAAACCCTGCCCAAGGAAAAGCAGAAGCTGCGTGTAAAGCTGGATAGCAAGCAGCGTGCGGGCAAGGTGGTAACGCTGGTAGAGGGCTTCATCGGAACAGCCGACGACCTTGAAGCGCTTGGCAAGCAACTGAAAACCAAGTGCGGTGCAGGTGGCAGTGCAAAAGACGGGCTCATCCTCATTCAGGGCGACTACAAAGACAAGGTAATAGCCTGGCTGAAAGATTGGGGATATACCATGACAAAATAGCAACCAAAATTGCCAACTGAAAAGCTTATTTTTGCGCCTCATATTAGCAATAAATGATACAGGACATCAACATTCTGAATGAAAAAGACACCCGTTCGGGTTTTGGAGAGGGTATAGTGGAAGCTGCACGCCGCAATCCTAATGTGGTAGCACTGACTGCAGACCTTGCAGGCTCGCTGAAGCTGAACCAGTTTATGAAAGAATTCCCTGAACGCTATGTGCAGTGCGGTATTGCAGAGGCTAATATGATAGGCGTTGCTGCAGGTATGACGGTAGGTGGTAAAATACCTTTCACCACTACGTTTGCCAACTTCAGCACCAGCCGTGTTTACGATCAGATTCGTCAGTCTGTTGCATATAGCAACAAGAATGTGAAGATATGTGCATCTCACGCAGGCCTCACGTTGGGCGAAGACGGTGCTACCCATCAGGTACTGGAAGACATAGGCATGATGAAAATGCTGCCGGGTATGACGGTTATCGTTCCTTGCGATTTCAACCAGACTAAAGCGGCTACTATAGCGGTTGCAGAGCATGAAGGCCCTGTTTACCTGCGTTTCGGCCGTCCGAAATGGGCAAACTTTACAGCACCCGATCAGGAGTTTGTAATTGGTAAAGCACAGGTATTGGCAGAGGGTACAGATGTTACCATCATAGCTTGCGGCCACCTGGTTTGGACAGCAGTAGAAGCTGCTAAAGAACTGGCTGCAAAAGGCCTGTCTGTAGAGCTTATCAATATGCACACCATCAAGCCGTTGGACGAAGCTGCTATCCTGAAGTCTGTACAGAAAACCAAATGTGTGGTTACTGCAGAAGAGCATCAGGCAAACGGTGGCCTGGGCGATAGCGTAGCACAGGTACTGGCTAAAAACTTCCCTGCACCGCAAGAGTATGTAGCTGTTAACGATACTTTCGGCGAAAGTGGTACACCTACCGATCTGCTTGAAAAATATGGTCTTGGCAAAAGCAACATCATTGCAGCAGTAGAGAAAGTGATGAAGCGTAAATAGGCACAAAAGTGATTAGAAATATTATTTACAGAAAAGCGCTTAATGCCTTTGCCGGTTTAAGCGCTCTTTTTTTGGCATCATGTGCTAGCCCGCAAGACCTCGTGTATCAGGATGTTAAGAACTTCCGTGTCAACAAAATAAGCCTGAACCCCGAAGTGGGTATGGACGTACAGTTCTACAACCCCAACAAGTATGGCATGACGCTGAAAGATGCTGATGTAGACCTGTACATAAACGATAAGCTGGTAGGTCATGCCATGCTCGATAAGAAGTTTAATGTACCGGCGTCAAGCACCTTCTTGCTCCCCGTTACGCTGACAGCCGATTTGAAGTCTGTATTGCCCAATGCAGTTGCCCTGATGTCTAACGATGAAGTGAACATACGCCTGAAAGGCAATGTGAAAGCCGGGCGAGGGGTTATGATAAACATCCCCATCAACTACGAAGGCAAGAAAAAGCTGAACCTGTTTTAAATAATAAAGCCCCTGAAATTCAGGGGCTTTATTATTATTGAAGGGGTATGAATTATTCCAGTACCAGTTTCTGAGTAGCTTTTATGCCATCTGCAGCAACCTCTACAAAGTACACACCACGTGTATATTTAGCTACATCTACATCTTTGGTAAACGTGCCACCATTGTGTGTGTATGTTTCCTGCATCAGTTTCTGACCTGTAATGCTGGTGATAGTAACTGTTACCTCTTTAGCATTATAAGCACCGCTGAATTGCAGTTTGCATTTGTCTTTTGCAGGGTTTGGATAAACACCTAAATCATTTTTACCCGCAACTATATTGATACCTGCCGGGAATTGCTTACGGAACAATACCATAAAGTCTTCTGTTTCACCAGATGTGTAAGGACCGCATGCTTCGTCAGAGGCTATGCTAGGAGCAAGATCATTATTCAGGATAACACGCATGCCTGTAGGCACACCTGTAATAACATTAGATGGTATAGTAAATGTATCTACTACCATAAAGTTGCCCGTACTAGTATAACCAGTATATACTCTTTCGTAAGGTATATCAAACTCCTTATCATTATTGTAGTCTATAAATACTGTTATTTTAGCATCAGCATGCACAGCTGAACGCATTGTATGATAAACAGAGATAGAGTATGTGCTGTCTACATCAAGCAATACAGGCGAATTATCTGTATAATCAGTACGTTTCTCCTGAGCACTAGGGTTAAGCAGGTGAGCACCACCAGCATTTGTATTGAATGTTGTAAATACTATACCGCCAATATCGCTGCTGTCTTTGTATATCGGACCAGGATTGTCTTTAGGGTTGCCACCTATAGCCTGACTATAACAATAGCATTTGTATCCATCCTTTGCATCAACCTTCATTGCTGCTGTATATGTAGTATCACTGGTTGGTAGACATATGAATCTTGTTTTGTAGTATAGTGGTTGTCCACTGAAAATACGCATCAATGTGTCTTTGTCTGTACCGTTTGGAACATTGAACCAATTGATATTGTCTGCAGATACAAGCCAGTTTCTAGTAAAATCAGATTTTTTACTTTCATAACCGTTATTTGAAGTTATGTAATCATATCCCGGGCACAGTGAGTTTGATGTAGACGAAAGTGTGCCTGCATTAACAGGTCCCTTACATGGTTCATAGCGCATGTCTACCAGATAGTCTTCTACCTCACCTTGAGCCATTCCAAAGCCGCAAGAGTCAATATTGTCATTGCTTATAATTACCCTTAGCCCTGTTAATCCTATTTTTGCGGTACCTGGTATTGTAAATGTGCCATTTGCAGTATGAGGAATCAAACTACCGGCATCTATGGTTTTTGAATATACACGCTCACCTGAATTGAAAATGCCGTTTCTGTCAAGATCAATAAATATTGCAACATTGCCTTTAGTGAAGGTTGTTGTAGAATTTATTTGAGAAACAAAAGCTCTGTACGTGCTGTCTCTGTATAATACTACAGTTTTGTTTGGTGGATACTGGAAGTTTGTATATGCCTTATTTGCTGTAGTATTTGACAATGAAGGAGATGAATTCCCATTATTTAATAATGTGTCTGTAGTGCCCTCTCTGATTATCTTAACATTTCCAATGTCAAGGCCAGTAGTAGTTGCTGCACCATTATCGCAATAACAGTAATAGAATGATGCTATATCAACTTTGAATGGAGCAGTTGTATATGTAAGGCTTGTGTTAGCATTACAAGTTACAGTACAACGATACCAACGAGGAGCAGTTATGTTATCGGTAATAGCAGCTGAATAGGCACCTACAACAGCAGGATGTGGTTGCCATGTAGTTCCGTTATCTGTATACTCCCATGTATAGGTAGCATCTGCATAAAACCTATCAATATCAACTGTAAATGGTTTGCCCGGGCAAACTGGTGTTTGTGCTTTTACATTTGTAGTAGGTGTACTGGTACAAGGATAACCATAGAAAAACTCAACAATCAATGTAACAGTTGGGTTGCCGCAGTCTGCAAAACCCCAGGCGCCGTTGTTGTTAAAACATGTCGCACATCCACCACGGACAGATCTGCCAGGGTTAGTGCAAGCACAAATATTTTGATTCATACTAAGTTCAGGACCTGTCGTTGCTGTAGCACCACAATTACCTACCCTCCATGTACGTGTTCCATCAACCCAAGTATATGTAGGGCTGGCTGATGTAAATGTACGCATACGCATTGCTATGTCTTGTACCATAGCAGGGTCTGTACATGAGTCGCTATTTACTACACTACCGGTAATACCCGTGACCTTCATTTTACTGTAAGGAAGTGGAACAAGTGCAGCCCTGAAAGTATTCCAATTAGCAAGTTGGGTAGCCGTAGCATTACCTTGGGTAGATGTGTAGGTTTCTGTAAAAGTAATCTGTGAATACACTGTTGTATTCAGCAACATTACTAACAGAAAACATTGCAATGCATAGAAGTAAAGTTTTTTCATTGTACTTACGGTTGTTTTATACTTACTACTCTATATTAATAGAAATTATCTATTTATAATATAACTCTTATTAAAAATAATTTATTGGATGCTTTAAACTGATTAAAAACGCATTAAAACTTGTTAGTAATTGATTGTTAGTACGTTAGTTAAATTATTGCTTTCACCGCGTTTAGGGGGATGAATATTAAGAGCAGACCCTTTAACTTTAACCACATTTATAAATATTCGATGAAATACATACCAATTCCGTCAAAGCTTTTTACCCAGAACAGGGAACGCTTTATAAAGAAAATGAAGCCTAATAGTGTTGCCATTTTCCCAGGCAACCCGATATTGCCAACCAATGGCGATGCTATATATACTTACCGCCCGAATGCAGATGTTGTATGGCTATCTGGCGTAGTGCAGGAAAAGTCGATGGTTATCCTTTATCCTGACAACCCGGATAAAAGTGCCCGCGAGGTGCTGGTGCTGATACGCCCCAACGAGCATCTTGAAAAATGGGAAGGTCACAAACTGCGCAAAGATGAAGCAACCGCTATATCAGGCATCAAAAATGTGCAATGGCTGGACAGCATAGATGCGGTGTTGCAGGTAATGATGCACCATGCAGATAATGTGTATCTGAATACAAATGAAAACGACAGGCTGGATACATCACTCTTCCGCCCCGATTTGCTGTTTGTACATGACTTCATGAAGCGTTTTCCGCTGCACGAATACGAACGCAGTGCACCTATAATGAAGGAACTGCGTGCGATAAAAACAAAAGAAGAAATTGCTGTAACACAGGAGGCTGTAAACATTACCCACAAGGCATTTGAGAGGGTAATGAAGTTTATAAAACCCGGTGTTTGGGAGCATGAAATAGAAGCAGAAATAACACATGAGTTTCTGCGCAACCGTGCAAGCCGCCATGCATACGATTGTATCATTGCATCAGGCGACAGGGCGCGCGTGCTGCACTATGTTGAAAACAACCAGCAGTGTAAAGACGGTGAACTGATACTGATGGACTTTGGTGCAGAGTATGGTAACTACTGTGCTGACCTGACACGTACCATACCGGTGAATGGTAAATTCAGCAAGCGCCAGAAGGCAGTGTACAATGCTGTATTGGATGTACACAACTTTGCCAAGAAGATATTGAAGCCGGGCATTTCTATAGTAGACTACACAGCAAAAGTGTGTGGCGAAATGGAAAAGCAATTGCTGAAAATAGGGTTGATAACAAAAAACGATATCAAAAATCAGGATCCTGAAAATCCTGCATATCGTAAATACTTCTACCATGGTGTTACCCACCATCTGGGTATAGACGTACACGACCTGGGCACGCGTGTGCTACCAGTAAAAGAAGGCATGCTCTTCACCATTGAGCCGGGCATTTACATAGAAGAAGAACAAATGGGCATACGCATTGAAAACAACGTATGGCTTACAAAAACAGGCAGCACAGACCTTTTCAAGAACATACCGATAACGGTAGAAGAAATAGAAGCTGCCATGAAACGTAAATAATAACTGATAGTAAATAATTGAATAGGCCGCATTAAACAAGTGCGGCTTATTCAATTGATGAAAGCTATATTTATTAAAAATTATCCCTTCTGATGAAAAAATATTTGAGTGCCTCACTGGCACTTGCGATATGTAGCCTTGCTGCATACGCTCAACCCAAACAGATGAAAAAGCCTAAAAAAGAAGGCTACATGCGCATTGGTATTGGCTACAACACACCAAGTGCTGCACAGCGTATGGCGCATAATACCCCATTGAATGGTACCTTGACTTATAACAATAACGGGCTGGCAGATTATGAGTTGAAAAAAGCATCTTTTACGGCAGGTATGCAGGCAAACCTTGCAATAGGCATTATGCTGAATAAGAATGTGGGATTGGAACTGAATAATGTAGTTGGCCTATTGCCGCTGAAGTATCAGGCAAGTGTAGAGTATCCCGATAACGGATATATTATCAGAGAGCAATATAGTAAACAGTCAAAAGGCACATTTTTTACCATTCCGTCTCTGGTATTGCAATATGGCAACAAAGTGCAGTTATATACGCGTGTAGGAGTGGTGTTGCCTGTTATTTCAAGAGTCGAAAATTCGTTCGCATACAATGCTACTTTCAACAATACCACCCAGCAAATAAGAGGTGTTGAGATTTTGAAGCATAGTTTCAATGCGGGTATTTCTACAGCAATAGGTATGAAAGGTGAAATAACTAAAGGGCTGAACGGATGGGTAGAAATGAACTATACTTCTTTAACCTTGAATGTTAAAAGAGCGGAGCTGACAGAATATTTTGTAAATGGACAAAATTTACTTCCAAGGGTAACAAATCCTACACAACAATATACGCCGAGCAGTGCTAATGCTAATACAACATTGCCATCTATCGTGCATCCGTATAGTAGTTTGGGCTTGCACTTAGGTATCTCATTTACATTCTAAAACAGAAAAGGGGAACAGCAAATGTTCCCCTTTTTTATGTTGTATTGTTATGTATTAAGACACTTTTGCACCCTGTACAATCGGCATGCCATCTACATCTTTTATCTTTCCGAAGCCACCCAATACATTGCGCAGGTTGTGATATCCCTGACGCTTGAGCAATGAGGCTGCGATAACTGAACGATAACCACCTGCACAGTGTATATACAGGTTGTTTTCTGTGTCTATCATAGCAACGTTCATTGGGTCCATCAGCGTATCAAGCGGTGCATTGTGCGCGCCTTTTACGTGTGCTGTGTCAAACTCTGATGGTTTGCGCACGTCTATTACTTCCAGTTTGCTATCGTGTGGTATATCCATTGCCAGTTCTTCGGGCTCTATGTCTATCACCATATCAATCTTTTCATTGGCGTCTCTCCATGCCTCAAAGCCACCTTGCAGGTAACCTTGCACATTATCTATACCCACGCGCGAAAGGCGGATGGCGCTTTCTTTTTCTTTGCCGGCTTCTGTAACCAGTACAAGTGGCTGGTCGAACGGCAGCAGGCTGCCTGCCCACTCTGCAAAGCGGCCTTCAAGGCCTATGCTGATGGAATCTGGAATAAAACCTTCTGTAAATACTGTAGCATGGCGTGTGTCCAGTATCCATGCACCATCATTTACTTTTTGTTTGAAGTCCGCAATAGACAATGCCGTCATAGCATTGTTCATTACTTCGTCAAGGCTTCCGTATCCTTCCTTATTGATGCGCGCATTGATAGGGAAGTATGCAGGCGGTGTGCTGAGGCCTTCTGTCACCACTTTTATAAAATCTTCTTTACTCATATCCTGCAGCGCATAGTTACTGTCCAGTTGTTCACCTATGGTACTGAAAGTATTCGGACCTAAGTTTTTGCCGCATGAGCTGCCCGGTCCGTGTGCAGGATATACGATTACATCTTCGGGCAGGGTTTTGATTTTGCGCTGCAGCGAATCGTACATAAAACCTGCCAGTTCTTCTTTGCTCAGGTTGCCGCTGAACAGGTCAGGACGGCCAACATCGCCCACAAACAAAGTATCGCCGGTGAATACGCAGTAAGGATTGCCCGCTTCGTTATACAACAGGTAGCAGGTGCTTTCCAGCGTATGGCCGGGTGTATGCAGTGCTTTTATTTTCAGATTGCCAATGCTGAATTCTTCGCCATCTTTTGCCAAATGTATATCGAATTTTGCATTGGTTTGCGGACCGTAAACTATTGGTGCACCGGTTTTCTTCGACAGTTCCAGATGCCCGCTTACAAAGTCGGCATGAAAGTGTGTTTCGAAAATGTATTTAATCTTCACCCCCATTTCAGCTGCCTTTTGGATGTACACATCCACATCGCGCAGCGGGTCTATCACTGCTGCCTCGCCATTGTCTGCAATGAAATAAGCAGCTTCACTCAGGCAGTTTGTATATAATTGTTCTACTGTCATCGGCTTGTATTTGGTCCGTCAAGATACGGTTAATCGTCGTTTCTGCGGTTTAAGAAAATCATAATAAAATAGATAAGGTTGGCGACAGATGCAATGGCAGCCACCACGTAAGTACGTGCAGCCCATTTCAATGCATCGGCAGCCTGGTCGTGTTCGCCTCTTGTTGTCAGGTGTGTATTCTCCATCCACTTCAGCGCGCGCGCACTGGCATCATACTCCACAGGCAGTGTTATTAGTGAAAACAATGTAGACACAGCAAACAAAGCAATGCCTATCAGCAGTATGGTCTGGTTGCCACCGCCAAAGCCCATGAAACCCACACCCGCAGCTATCACCCATTGAGAGAGTGTAGAGCTTATCTGTACAATTGGCACCAGCTTGCTGCGCATTTGTAACATGCTGTACGCAGTGGCGTGTTGCACCGCGTGGCCACATTCGTGTGCAGCTACTGCAGCCGAAGAAATGCTGCGCCCGCTATACACATCAGGACTCAGGTTAACAGTTTTATCTGCTGGGTTGTAGTGGTCTGAAAGGAAGCCCGGTGTAGAAATAACCTGTACATCGTATATGCCGTTTTCGTGCAGCATACGCTCTGCCACTTCCTTACCGCTCAGTCCTTCACTCAGAGGTACTTCTGAGTACTCTTGAAATTTTCGCTTCAGTTGATTGCTCACCATCATACCCACAAGGAACATGATACCCGCAATCAGGTAATATCCTATCATCCTTTTTCGTTTTAAGTATCAATCATCAAAATGCCTACCAATTCATATTATCGGCAATTTTGGCATGTAAAAATAGGCTTTTATATGCCAATAGGGCTTTAAAGCCTGTCTATACAGGTATAAAGCAAAAGAAAACGCCGGGCACATGCCCGGCGTTTTCAATCAAAAAATAACACGCGATTGTGTTAGAATTTCAGCGTCAGCCCCAGCATGTAGTTAATACCTGCCTGCGGGAAGTAACGGTTGTCAACCACATTTTGCCCGGCTGTCTGGTACACATACCATACATAGCCATTGCTTTCGTATTTGCGGTCAAAGATATTGTTAACGGCAAATGTTGCCAGTACTTCTTTGAATGGCTTCACCTTGATGCCATAACGCAAGCGTACATCGCAAAGTGTATAGTCGTTCAGCATACGGTTTTTGTCGCCGGAATTGTCGAGGTATTGCTTGCCTACAAATTTGCCCATAATGTCCAACTCCAGCAATTGGTCATGCTTCATGTAGCGGAAAGGCGCAAATGTGATGCCACCACCCGCAATGGTTGAAGGTGACAATGCAATAGGTGTATTGTTGTGTGTAACGGCAACCTGTGCATAGTTAGGGTCATCCCAATTATCTATATATTCTGTAAACTTCTTAATGCGGTTATCGGACAGTGTTACGTTCGCATTCAGCTTCAGCCAATAAGTTGGCAGATAAGCACCTTGCAGTTCTATACCAGCGCGGTAGCTTTCCGGTGCATTGGTACGGCTATATGCGCCTACATCGTTTATTTGTCCCGTAAACACAAGCTGGTCGCGATACATCATGTAGTACAGGTTGGCTCCTATGCTCCAGCTCTTCTTGTTTATTTCATAACCTGCTTCTATATCATACAGGCGTTCTGCCAACGGCTGTTTTGTTGGCGATGCTTCAAAGTCGTCGCGGTTTGGCTCTTTGTTAGCCACAGCAAATGATGCGTAAAGTTTTTGTCTTTGTCCTCCTGCATTGCGCAGCAGGTAGGTAATACCTGCTTTCGGGTTGAAGAAATTGTAATTATTGACAGGACGCAACGCCTGATTTCTGCGGAAGCCGTTGATGATGTATGATACATTGCGGTATTGCAAATCGCAGAAAAGTATCCATTTTTCTGCCAGTGTATGTTGTGCTTTTACATACAGGTTGAGGTCGTTTTTCTGAGAGTTGAGTAAATACCAGCGATAGTTATCAGCTACATTGTACTGTGCCCATTTTACGTAGCCGTAGTGGTCGCCGAGGTACTGTGTCCAGCCACCACCAAATGATAGCTGTGTTGCTTTGCGCTCGTACATCAGCGAGAATACAGAACCATAGTAGTAGTTATCCAGCCATAGCTGGCGGATGAGGTCTGTATTGGTAATAGTATCACTACCTGATGGCGTGATGAAGTTTGACAAGCCATAAGAGCTGAATTTCTCGCCTGCTTTATACTCTTCATAATAACCACGTCCGCGTGTGAGGAACATAGCCAGATGGGCTGTCAGGTGTTTGCCAAACTTATGGTCTGCAAAAAACTGGTAATAGTCTTGCTGATAATTATCTGTCTGGTTGTTGTAATAGCTACCGTCAGACCTTCTTCCCAGTTCATTGAATGTGCGGTTTGTCTTAAGTGAATCGCCCGGTACACCATTCCATGCCTGTCCTGTTTTCTCTTTACCTGTCATCAGCATAACGCGTAGCGATGTGCGCTTGTTCACCTTCCAGCCACCAATCAGTTGTATAGATTTCAAATCGCTGGCAGAACGGTCTATAAAGCCATCTGACGATATTTTGGAGAGGCGTACATCGAACTGAAAACCGTTCTTCATAAGCCCTGTACCACCACGTACTGTGTTTTTCCAAGTGTTGAAAGACCCGAAGCTGTTGCTTATTTCAGCACCTGCTTTGTCCATCTGCAACATATTGCTGATGCTCATGGTAGCACCGAAAGCGCCCGCACCATTGGTAGATGTACCCACGCCGCGCTGCA
>DATGXJ010000016.1:0-74149 GCA_035299045.1 Flavipsychrobacter sp. | reverse complement strand
GCCTGCTCGCATTCAACACATACGAAGGAACAAGACTTGGTATTGGTGTCTATACCAACGATAAAATATCAAAATACTTTTCTGTTGGCGGATGGTTTGGCTATGGTTTTAAAGATAAAGTGTGGAAGTACGGCGCATCTGCTCGCATATTCCCTACCGGTAAAAAAGAGCATTGGGTAGAGTTTGCGTATCAGAACAATTATCGCAACACTGGCAATGTAAACATACACCCCGAGGTAGACAGACGCGGACTGCAAAACTGGCTGCTGGTACAGGTAGATAAGATAGAAGAATACAAAGCCACGGCACATGGACGTTTCGGGTATTGGGAGTTTTATATTGCAGGCAAGCAACAAAAACTGAAACCACAGTATTTCTACAACTTCAATGAGTTGGGGGCTAAAGCAGGAGAATATGATGTGAAAGAAGCATCACTAAATATTCGCTACGCATACAAAGAAAAGCGTACACCTGTGTACGGCTACTATCTGCCTGCAGGCACTAAGTTTCCCATACTCTATCTGCAACTAGCAAGTGGGCAATTGGCCAGTGGCAGCTACACAACAAACTATACAAGAGTACTTGCTGCACTGGATTACAAAGTACACATCAACCGCTGGGGACAGGATAATATCAGGGTGCTGGGTGGTATGATACAAGGTGAGAATGATAATGCCTTGCCACGTTCGCTATTGCTTGCAGGCAATGGTTATCGTTTCAATTCAGAGTATCAGCTGTATGCATGGGGCGGCTTTATGACCATGTTGCCATTCTCTTATTTCAGCAATCAGTTTGCATCTGTTTTCTACCGTCACGATTTCGACAGGTATTTTTACAATCACAAATACAGCAAGCCATCACTCAGCATTGCACACAATCTTACCTATGGTAGCTTATCATCAAAATCTGCCGCAGCAGATGCGGGAGTTACAGCGCCATCAAATGGCTATCACGAATCTGGTTTGATTATCAACAATATCGTTCGCCTCAATTATCTGAACATCGCTTATTTCAACCTCAACTTAGGAGGGTTCTATCATTGGGCCAATACACCTTTCGACTGGAACAAAAACGGACGATTCGTTATCGGCGCATCGTTCAGTTTCTAAAAAGTAAAAGCCCCGATGGTTCGGGGCTTTATAATTATATGCTGTAAGAATTAGCGGCTGTAGTTTGGCGCTTCTTTCGTTATCACGATATCGTGCGGGTGGCTTTCTGCCATACTTGCCGATGTGATGCGGATAAATTGCGCATTGTCTTGCAGTGTTTTGATGTCTTTAGCACCGCAGTAGCCCATACCAGCGCGCAGGCCACCAACAAATTGTTGAACAACCTCGTTCAGCGAGCCTTTGTACGGTACACGGCCTACTATACCTTCCGGTACCAGTTTCTTAATGTCTGCTTCCATATCCTGGAAGTAACGGTCTTTAGAACCTTCCTGCATTGCCTCTACGCTACCCATACCACGGTAAGACTTAAACTTACGTCCTTCGTAGATGATAGTTTCTCCCGGGCTTTCTTCCGTACCTGCAAAGATGGAACCAGCCATCACACAAGATGCACCTGCAACCATTGCTTTCACCATGTCACCTGTATAACGGATACCACCATCAGCAATTACCGGAACACCTCTTTTCTTCAATGCAGAAACCGCTTCCATAATAGCTGTAAGCTGCGGAGCACCAGCACCTGTTACTACACGTGTAGTACAGATAGAACCCGGCCCTACACCTACTTTCACAGCATCAGCACCTGCATCTGCCAGTGCTTTTGCACCTGATGCAGTGGCTATATTACCTGCTATTACAGGCAGTCCTTTAAAAGTTTTCTTTACCAGTTTCACCATGTCCACCACACCTTTAGAGTGTCCGTGTGCGCTATCCAGTGTTATTACATCCACACCTGCAGCTTTCAGTGCGTCTACACGTTGCAGTGTATCTGCGGTAATACCAACAGCAGCACCTGCCAACAGGCGGCCCATATTATCTTTAGCTGAATTTGGATGACTTTTGATTTGCATCGTATCGCGGAAGGTTATCAAACCTATCAGTTTACCTTTCTTATCTACGATGGGGAGTTTTTCTATTTTGTAATGCTCCAGGATGCTTTCTGCTTTCAGCATGCTTGTACCTGCCGGTGCAGTTACAAGATTTTCCTTGGTCATTATTTCGCTTACCTTCTTCTTGGTGTTCTTTTCAAAACGCATATCACGGTTTGTAAGAATACCTACCAGCAGGTTGTTTTTATCTACTATGGGAATGCCACCTATTTTATTATCGCGCATCAGTTTCAGTGCCTCTGCAACGGTAGCATCAGGTGTCAATGTTATCGGATCAACAATCAAGCCGCTTTCACTACGCTTCACTTTGCGTACCTGCTCTGCCTGGCGCTCAATGCTCATGTTTTTGTGCAACATGCCTATACCACCCTCACGAGCCAGTGCAATAGCCAACGTAGCTTCCGTAACAGTATCCATTGCTGCTGATACCATCGGAATGTTAAGCTTAATATCTTTTGTCAGTTGAGTAACGGTACTTACTTCTCTCGGTAGGACTTCGGAGTAAGCCGGCACAAGGAGGACGTCATCGAACGTAAGGCCTTCGCCGTAGAACTTAGATTTTATTGCCATGTGCAAAGGTAATGTAAGAATTTGAATTTAAAAAAATCGGCTATAATATTCGCTGATAGCATTATAAAAGCCGCTACAGCATTGCCTTTCATGCCACATCATTAATATTTACTGATAAAAATCAGGCGCAACGGCGGCGGAAATTTTGTACTTTTCGTAAAATTCCCCTTGATGACACAGCACCCGCATCTGGCGTTTGAGACCCGTAGCAAACAGGAAGAATGGCAGTCTGAGGCCTTGGTAAAACTGCTGCATTATGTACAGGACAGGTCGCCATATTATCAGCGCTTGTTCAAGGAACATAATATTAACCTGGCCAATATTAAGGGTGTGAAAGACATGGGCTATCTGCCCACTACTACCAAAAGCGATATGCAGGAACACAACTGGGAATTCCTTTGTGTACCCTCTACCGAAATAAAAGAATACACCGCTACATCGGGTACACTGGGCAGACCTGTTACTATAGCACTTACAGCAGGCGACCTTGATCGCCTTGCATATAACGAACAGCAATCTTTCCTTACTGCCGATGGTAAGCCTGAAGATTGCTATCAATTGATGCTTACGCTCGACCGCCAGTTTATGGCAGGCATAGCCTACTATCAGGGCATACGCAAATTGGGTGGTGCATTGGTGCGTACAGGACCAGGCTTGCCTGCTATGCAATGGGATACCATCTTCCGCCTGCAGAGCAATAGCATTGTAGCCGTACCGTCTTTTATGCTGAAGATGATAGAATATGCACAAGAGCATCAGATAGACCTGCACCATACACCTGTCAAAAAAGCCATCTGCATCGGCGAAAGCCTGCGTGCAGCAGACTTTGAACTGAATGTACTGGGCAATAAGATATACAGCGACTGGCCAATCAAATTCTATAGTACCTATGCTTCTACCGAAATGCAAACGGCATTTACAGAATGTGGTGCAGGTATGGGTGGCCACGAAATACCTGATTTAATAATTCTTGAAATACTTAACGACCATGGCGACCCGCTGACTGCAGGGCAATATGGCGAGGTAACCATTACTACACTTGGTGTAGAGGGCATGCCGTTGATACGCTACCGTACAGGCGATATCTGTACCTTCTACGAAACACAATGCAGTTGTGGCAGATACAGCCGCAGGCTTAGCCCTGTGCTTGGCCGCAAGCAGCAAATGATTAAGTACAAAGGCACTACCATCTATCCGCCTGCGGTGTTCGATATACTGAACAATATTCCTTTCATAAAAGAATATGTGGTAGAAGTATTCACCAATGAATTGGGAACAGATGAACTACGTATTCACGTAAACACTCCGCTACCTGTAGATGATTGCGAAGCAAAGCTGAAACCATTGCTGCAGTCGAAACTACGCGTGGCACCACTACTCCACTTCCATAGTGGTAGTGAAATGCAGCAAATGCAATTTCCGCCCAACAGCCGCAAGCAGGTGAAATTTATGGATAATAGAAAAACGGCTTTGTAATGACTTTTAGGCTACTATTAGTCTGCATTGCTATTATACTACATATCAGTGCAAATGCACAAAGAGTAATCCAAATAACTAAACATGCTAACGATAGTATTAGCATTAATTGTGATTGTGACGGTATAAAGATGTTAGACACAATCAGTTTTATTATCAAAACGAATATTGTTCCGTCAGATAGCTTGGTGTTAAACTTTGATAGTGAATACCTTGCCGATAATCAAACCATCACAAAGCACTTTAAAACTGAAGAATACCGTTTTCAAATTCAAAAAAAGCTTGGTGATAACAAATACTCCTTTGTAAAATCCGACTACCGATTTAAACCTGCCGGTACACACTTTCTGATATTCATAAACAATGATACAATCTCCAGGTATAACCCTAATAAAATCGATATCAATACACGGATAACAATCAAACTAATTACTGACAAGCCCGTACACACATTAAAAGTTTCTCATCCAGTATTCTTTACATGGCTTCATAATCGAGATTACTACGAAACAATTCGCTTAACTGAATCAGGAACTTTTATTACTTATATAAGGCATATGAAAGATTTAAAGGGAGGTTATATACCTAATTCTAAGGAAAATGCATTAGTAATCGTTTTACCTCAAATATTTGATGAATCAGGTCGTCCTCTTCTACCTCCCTCAGAAAATGACAGACTCTATATTTTAACAGTAATAGAAAAGAAGTAAATCTCCCCATCAACAAAATTTATTTGGCATTTTCCTAATGCGTCGTACATTTGTGGAGTGATTAGTCAATCATAAGATAATGGATAAACAAAAAGACATACTCAACGCCGCACTGAAACTGTTTACTGAATTCGGTTTTCATGGCACGCCTACCAGCAAGATAGCGCAAGAGGCAGGTGTAGCTAATGGTACGTTGTTCCATTATTTCAAGACTAAGGACGAGCTGATTGTTGCCCTGTATGTAGATATCAAAAAGCAATTAGGCTTCTGCGTAGCTAAAGACATTCAGGCCGAAGACAGCATAAAAGAAACAGCACGCAAATACTATGTAGCCGCATTGCATTGGGGCATAGACAATGAAACAGAGTTCCGCTACATTCAGCAATTCCTCAGCTCTCCGTACGTATCTATGATACCTGCAGAGCTTGTTGAGCAAAGTCTGGCTATGATCAACATGATAAAAGAGGGCATTAAGCAGAAACTGATAAAAGTAACACCAGCAGAATATGTCATGTCTATCATCAGCAGCCATCTGTATGGGGTAAACCAATACATCAATTCACAAAAACTAAGCACTGCGAAACAAAAGCAACTTATCAATGAATCTTTCGAACTGGTTTGGAAGATGATTACTTAATATTTTTTTGGACAAACTGTAGAGTGACTACTCAATCTAAAAACAATAAAATATAACAATATGAAAAATCAGGTAGTATTAATAACGGGTGCATCATCGGGCATTGGCAAAGAAACAGCCAAAATGCTGGCACAGCAGGGCTATACAGTATATGGCACTGCACGCCGTATAGACAAAATGAAAGAACTGGAGCAATATGGTGTTAAACTGATTGCAATGGATGTAACAGACGATGCCGCTATGGTAAACGCTGTAAATACCATCGTAGCTGCACACAAAACAATAGATGTATTGGTAAACAATGCAGGCTATGGTTCTTACGGCGCGTTGGAAGACGTAGCCATCAGCGAAGCCAGGTATCAGTTTGAAGTAAATATCTTCGGATTGGCAAGGCTTACACAATTAGTGCTACCGTATATGCGCCAACAACGTTCGGGCAAAATCATCAACATATCATCAATGGGTGGCAAGATTGGCGAGCCACACGGCGCATGGTATCATGCTACTAAATTCGCGCTGGAAGGTTTGAGCGATAGCCTGCGTATGGAATTGAAGCAATTTAATATAGACGTGGTTGTGGTGCAACCGGGAGCCATCAAAACAGAATGGAATACAATTGCCAGAGAAAATCTGATGAAAGTATCAGGACAAACAGCCTATAAAGAGCTTGCCGCGAAACACTTCCGCATGTTGGAAAGAGCCGATGGTAAAATGGCATCGGAACCAATAGTAATAGCACGTGCCATAAGCAGCGCGGTTAATGCAAAAAAACCGAAAACAAGATATGTAGCGGGCGCTAGTGCCAAGCCGGTGTTGCTGGCGCGTGCATTGCTTAGCGACCGTATGTTTGACAGCCTGATGCTCAGCCAAATGAAATAAGATGCGCATCATTAAAAAGATAATCTATACGATAGTAATAATCGTATTCATACTAACTTCAGCTACTATTATTTATATGCAAAAAGCAACATTCGGCAAAACACCATCAGGTGCAAGGCTTGAAAGAATAAAACAATCGCCCAACTATCGCGATGGCAAGTTTCAGAACCTTAGCTATACACCGGACCTGGCTGAGGGTGTCAGCTACTATAGGGTGATGAAGGATTTCTTCTTTGATAAGGATAAAAGGAATACACCAAAAGACATCATACCCACACAAAAAACAGACTTGCACAGCCTGCCTGCAGATACAAATATACTGGTATGGTTTGGCCACTCGTCTTACTACATTCAGATAGACGGTAAACGTATATTGGTAGACCCTGTGCTGAGTGGCAGCGCTTCGCCTGTCAGCTTTACCACCAAAAGCTTTAAAGGAAGTGATGCATATACTGCAGAAGATTTCCCACCGATAGATTATCTATTCATAACGCACGATCACTACGACCATCTTGATTACGAAACCATCATGAAGCTGAAACCAAAAGTGGGTAAGATAATTATGGGGCTCGGGGTTGGTGAGCATTTTGAACATTGGGGTTTCGATACATCGGCAATCTTAGAACGTGATTGGCATGAGACAGTTACACTTGATAGTGGCTTTACGGTACACACCACACCTGGCAGGCATTTTTCAGGGAGGGGCTTAAAGCGCAATCAATCTTTGTGGATGTCTTATGTTTTGCAGACCCCATCTGTAAAGATATTTCTGGGTGGAGACTCGGGCTATGATACCCACTTCGAAGCTATAGGCAAGCAACACGGCCCCTTCGATTTTGTATTGCTGGAATGTGGGCAATATCACCCCTATTGGAAATACATCCACATGATGCCCGAAGAAGTAGTGCAGGCAGCTATAGACCTGAAAGCCAAAACACTGATGCCTGTGCATTGGTCAAAATTCAGCCTTGCGCTGCATGCATGGGATGAACCTATTAAACGGGCATTGGCAGAAGGCAAGAAAAAGAATGTACCGATGGTTACCCCAATGATTGGACAGGTAGTAAACCTGGATGGCAGCAATCAACACCACCCGTGGTGGGAGCAAGTAAAATAGCGCTGCTACTTAGCTTTCATCCGATTGTTCTTAGGATTGTGCTCTAACTCAGCCAATCCTAAGGCTTCCATTAATGGTGGCACATATACCCCAAACCTGCCACGAAAGCCCTTTTTCAAACCATACCATCCACCAACAGGATTGTCAGTTGCTCGCCCCCATGCTTCCACTGTACCCTCTTTAGCAGGCTTTTGTTCATCTGCCCCGCCAAGCTCCATCCAATCACCGTGTATTTTCAACATGGCATGCAGGTCGTCAATACAACGCCATTGATAATGCAGTACTGTCTTACCTACCGTACACACCAATATTGCAGGCTCTTTACTATCATCTTTGTGCATAGTATATGCTGACGTACCCGGTGCAGTCAACAATTCCCAGGGGCTTTCTTTTGTACCCTTACCTTTTACTTTAGTCATAACAACATATTTAGACAATACAAAATACCATTATTATCAGCCAAAACATCCCCCGATTAAAGGTATTTTATAAGACTACAATCCCATACTAAAAAAGACAATAAAAATTATAAAATACTTATTTTTGCATTAGTAAATATGCTCTTTGACATACCGTTTTCTACATCGCCAATAGTTAATATTGTTTCCATTTCACTGCTTGTAAAAACGGAAACAAAGTGAAACAAAATTTCAGCACAACAAAAATCAGCCTGTTTATCAGGCAATTATGTGGCAATAAAAAACGGCCCCGATGTTTCGGAGCCGTTTTTGTTATCGTTTGTTGCAACAATTAGCGGGCAATGTTCACCGCACGCAGTTCGCGTATTACGGTTACTTTCACTTGTCCCGGGTATTGCATTTCCTTCTGTATTTTGTCAGCAATCTCGAAAGATAGGCGTGTGCTGTCTGCATCGCTTACTTTCTCTGCTTCTACTATCACGCGCAGTTCCCGGCCTGCCTGTATAGCGTATGCTTTCTCAACACCGTTGTAAGCCATTGCCAATGCTTCCAGATCTTTGATACGTTGCAGGTAGCTTTGCATCATCTCACGGCGGGCACCAGGCCTTGCACCGCTGATGGCATCACAAGCCTGTATAATAGGGCTGATGATATAAGTCATTTCCATCTCGTCGTGGTGCGCACCTATAGCGTTTACGATGGCAGGATGTTCGCCACATTTCTCAGCCAGTTTAGCCCCCAATAATGCGTGGCTCAGTTCTGTTTCCTCGTCAGGCACTTTACCTATATCGTGTAGCAGACCGGCACGTTTTGCCAGTTTTACTACTTTCTGTCCAAGACCCAGTTCAGCCGCCATTATACCGCAAAGGTTGGCAGTTTCTTTAGAGTGCATCAACAGGTTCTGACCATAAGAAGAGCGGAAGCGCATTTTACCTACCATACGTACCAAGTCTTTGTGCAGACCGTGGATACCCAGTTCTATGATAGTGCGTTCGCCTATTTCCAGTACTTGTTCTTCCAGTTGTTTTTTGGTTTTCTCAACCACTTCTTCGATACGTGCAGGGTGTATACGGCCATCCTGTACAAGGCGTTGCAGCGACAGGCGTGCTACCTCGCGGCGCAGCGGGTCGAAACAGCTCAATACAATTGCCTCAGGCGTATCGTCTATTATCAGGTCAACACCTGTTGCCGCTTCCAGCGCACGGATGTTACGACCTTCACGGCCAATAATCTGACCTTTGATTTCGTCACTTTCCAGATTAAATACAGTGATGGCATTCTCGATAGTCTGCTCCGCACCTGTACGTTGTATAGTCTGGATGATGATTTTCTTAGCTTCTTTAGATGCGTTTTGTTTCGCCTCTTCCATTATCTCCTTCACGTGTGCCATAGCAGCAGTACGGGCTTCTTCTTTCACAGCCTCCATCAGCTCTGCCTTCGCTTCTTCAGCACTCAGGTTAGCAACTTTCTCCAGACGCTTGATGTGTTCTTCCTGATGGCGTTCCAGTTCGCTGCGTTTGATGTTTACAGCTTCCAGTTGTGCATCCAGTTTTTCTTTCAGTTGCTGGTTTTCGTTTGTCTGCTTTTGCAGCGCAGCGTTCTTGTCGTTTACGCTTTGTTGTTGCTGCTTAATGCGTGCTTCAGCTTCGGCTATTTTTTGGTTACGTTGTAGTGCTTCTTTTTCGTGTTCGCTCTTCAGTTGTTGAAAATGCTCTTTAGCCTCCAGTATTTTTTCTTTTTTCAGCGCTTCGGCTTTGTCCTTAGCTGCCTCTACAAGTTTATTTGCTGTCAGTTCTGCTTCTTCAACCTGTTTTTGTGTGTTTTTTGCGAATAAGAATTTACCTAAAATGATACCTATTAATATAGCCGCTACCGCCACGACGGCAACGATAATTGTTGAATCCATAATGTTGTTTAACTTTTGCTTTTAGTCCGTTAGTTTATTCCATTTCTATTCGGCCTTTTCCTTAGTTATTAATTATATATATATTAAATAATGCGGTTTGGCTTCATTAGCCTGCTAAGTTAAGAAAAGATTTTGGTTAAGGAAATGGCGATTGGGCTGCCATATATGGTTTTAACACCGTAATATTGTACCACACAGCGAATACATAATGGTTTTATCATATGCATATTGCAACGTATCTGAAATGCCTATGCGCAGCGAGCCAAGCCACAGCGCAGAACAGGTAAACCAGATGCTATATGGCGAACGTTGCGAGATACTGGAAATTAATGAGAAGGACTGGGCAAGAATACGTTGCGAATGGGACGGCTATGAAGGTTGGTGCCGTTTTGGCCAGCTTTCTATGGTATCGCTGAAGGAATACAGAAAAGCGCCTAAAGCGGTGGCTTTTTCCCTGAAAAGCAAGCTTGTGTTTGAACAAGGTGAGCAATGGCTACCTATAGGCAGCGATTTGTTTGGCCTGAAAGGCGGCAAAGCTCCGCTAAACCTGCCTGAAGCTAAATTTCGTGGCAAAAGACTGCGACATGATAAAATGCAGCTTGATGAAAGTACACTTAAAAGCATGGCTCTTAAATACTTACATGCTCCTTACCTGTGGGGCGGTCGTAGTATTTCTGGTATAGATTGCTCGGGCTTCACCCAGATGGTATATAAGCTTTGCGGCAAAGCCATTTCGCGCGATGCCAGCCAACAGGCTAATGAAGGTGTTGCAGTAGATTTTCTGCAGCATGCGCAGTGCGGCGACCTTGCATTCTTCAACAATGCAGATGGTAAAATAGTGCACGTGGGTATGTTGCTGGATCATGACACCATTATACATGCTACTGAAACCAGTGGGCGTGTAGTTATAGATCGTATAGACCAAGGAGGTATTATCAGTGTAGGGCTACGCAAACGCACCCACCAACTGCGCCTGATAAAACGTTTCTTTTAGGCAGGATTAATCGTACTCGTTGCCTTTGTGGTAAATGCGGAACATGTTCATACCTATCTGGTATTTGAGTACATCGTAATTGATTTCCCAATTCTCCAATTCGGCATTAGTAACATCATATATTTCGCCTTCTGTAAACAGGCGGAGCATACCTATTCTGTTTATGTAAGCGATGGAGTTGTATTGCATCACATACTTATCGGGGTAGTAGCTTTCTAAAGAATAGATATTGCCTTTGTAGAATACTTTGAAATAACCGCTTTGGTCTCTGTATGCAACCATATTGTCTGCAACACGCAAGTCTTGCGGAGAGAAGAAGCCTATAGTACGAACACTATCGCCATAGAAGATTTTGAAGTAACCATCTGTTGACACAAATGCTACAACATTATCGCCTGCCTGATAGGTTTGTGGTGGGAAGTCTTCTACAACATACGTTTGCCCGCTATGGAAGATTTTGAATTGTCTGTTGATATCAAGATATGCAACTGTATTACGACCTACTTCAAAACTACTCACTGCATAGTTTTCCTGTTCCAGTATCTGCCCGTGATAAAATATGCGGAATTGGTTTGCATAGTTATCATACGCCGCAATATTGTCTGATACTTTTATTACCTCCAGTGGTGTGCCTGCCAGAAAACCTTCTATGGGATATACATTGCCATTATAGTAAGCTTTATACTCGCTACGTATACCGTCAAAATACAGGATAACACTATCGCCCACAAAGTACTGCGAACAAAACGTTGATAAATTTTTGATATTACCATTATCAAAAACATTCAATGATTTGCTGTTAAGAAAAGTGACCAGATTGTCACTTACTTTAAACTCGTTCGTAAACCCGATGTTGACGGTCTTAACGCCACCACCATAGTATATTTTGAATGAGCGTGTGTTATCCAGATACGGGATAGCTGTTTTGCCTACTTTCACTTCAGTGGGCGGCAAGTAGTCTACTTTGCGTATCATGCCCTTATCCCAAACCATCACCTGGTTTTGCATATTGACATAGCACGCCAGTTGTGCGTTGCTTGTAAATCCTAAACAAAGTATCAATAAGACAATCAGAGAAACACGGGGCATACCTGGTATTTGTATGCTAATGTAAAATAAAAAAGCCGACCTGAGAACAGGCCAGCCCCTATAAACCCTATCACTATGAAAACTTTTACAAAATTAAATATTGATTAAAATTATCCAAAAAGTTTTTTTCAATGGAGGTATAAATATTTATAAAAACAAAAAAGCCAGCCTGAGAACAGGCCAGCCCCTATAAACCCTATCACCATGAAAACTTCTTATAATGAACGCCGAAGCGCTATATGGTATCAGAATTTCTAATGCAAATGTAAGAAGGGTTTTAATTTAAAACAAGTTTCTTACAAAATTTTAATCTGTGTTATTAACAGAATATTATTTCTTTTTCTTAGGTGTAAAGATGGCTAACATCCTACGTCCTTCCATTTTAGGCATCGATTCCAGAGAGCCTACTTCCGCTAATCTCTCAGCAAATTTTAACAAAAGCAACTCACCGCGTTCCTGAAACATGATGGCACGGCCTTTGAACTGCACATAGCATTTCACCTTGTTGCCTTCCTGTAGGAATTTCTCTGCGTGCTTTGCTTTGAAGTCGAAATCGTGCTCGTCCGTATTTGGTGTAAAACGGATTTCTTTCAGCTCAGACTGCTTAGATTTTGCCTTCTGCTCTTTATCCTTCTTCTTCTTTTCGTAGAGGAACTTTTTGTAGTCTATAAGACGACACACAGGAGGAACTGCATTCGGAGAAATCTCTACCAAATCTACTTCCTGCTCTTGTGCAAGCCTCAAAGCATCTTCCAGTTTGTAGACTGCAGGCTCTATGCCCTCGCCTATCAAACGCACTTCCTGTGCAGTGATTTCACGGTTTAAACGATGTTCGTTTTGTGGTACTCTCGGTCTAAAGTATGGTCCTTTACTTCTTCTTTGCATTAATGATTATTAATAAATGATGGCAAAAATAGTGTATTTACAATTCAAATGTATATGAACAGCCATGTTTATATACATTTAAAACAGCTATTTTTTGCCGCTAATCTGCTCTTTTACAGTGTTTGTTATTTCAGTTATGAATTCCTGCAGCGGTAATGTTCCTTTATCACCTTCGCCATGTTTGCGCACCGCTACCATTCCTTCGTTCATTTCCTTCTCGCCCACTACCAGCATATAGGGCACTTTCATCAGCTCTGTATCGCGTATTTTCTTACCTATTTTCTCGTTGCGGTCATCTACTTCGGCCCTGATACCTTCTGCTTTCAGTGCTTTAGCTACCTGCTCTGCATATTCGCCAAACTTATCGCTGATAGGCAATACTTTCAATTGCACCGGCGCTAGCCACAAAGGCAGGTTGCCACCGCAGTGTTCCAACAATACGGCAATGAAGCGCTCCATAGAGCCAAACGGCGCACGGTGTATCATCACCGGGCGTTTGCGGCTGTTATCGCTGTCTACATATTCCAGTTCAAAGCGTTCAGGCAGGTTATAATCTACCTGTATCGTGCCCAACTGCCAGCTACGTCCCAGTGCATCCTTCACCATGAAATCGAGCTTAGGACCATAGAATGCAGCCTCACCATATTCTACAACAGTATTCAGGCCTTTTTCGGCAGCAGCCTGTATGATGGCTTGTTCTGCTATCTGCCAGTTTTCTTCGCTACCTATATACTTGCTGCGGTCTTCTTTATCGCGCAGTGATACCTGTGCTGTAAAGTTTTGAAAATCGAGCGATGTAAATACATACATCACCAGATCTATTACTTTCTTAAATTCTTCCAATACCTGATCAGGACGGCAGAAAAGGTGCGCATCATCTTGGGTAAAGCCACGTACACGTGTCAGGCCGTGCAATTCGCCCGACTGCTCGTAACGGTATACTGTACCAAACTCTGCAAGACGCAAAGGCAGGTCTTTGTATGAGCGTGGAGATGTTTTGTATATCTCGCAGTGGTGCGGACAGTTCATCGGCTTCAGCATAAACTCTTCACCCTCTTGTGGTGTAGTTATAGGGCGGAAGCTATCCTTACCATATTTTTCCCAGTGGCCTGATGTAACATACAACTGCTTGCTACCGATATGCGGCGTGATAACAGGCAAATAACCAGTATCTAACTGTGCTTTTTGCAGGAATTGCTGCAGGCGTTCGCGCAACATAGCACCTTTCGGCAACCACAATGGCAAACCACTACCTACTTTTTCAGAGAATGCAAACAGTTCCAGTTCTTTACCCAGCTTTCGGTGGTCGCGTTTCTTCGCTTCTTCCAGCAGGACTATGTGCTCGTCCAGTTCTTTCTGTGCGGGGAATGTTACACCATAAATACGTGTAAGCATTTTGTTCTTTTCATTACCCCTCCAGTATGCACCGGCAATATTCATCAGCTTGATGGCTTTGATGAAGCCTGTATGCGGAATGTGTGGCCCGCGGCACAGATCTGTAAAACCACCTTGTGTATAGAAAGTTATCTGCCCGTCTTCCAAACCTTCAATCAGTTCCAGTTTGTACGGATCTTGCTTGTCTGTAAAATATGCTACCGCATCGCCCTTGCTAACATCTTTGCGTGTGTATACGCTGTTGTTTTTAGCAAGCTCCTTCATTTTGTCTTCTATCTTCTTCAGGTCTTCTTCTTTGATAACCCTGTTATCTCCAAGATCTATATCATAATAGAAACCAGTTTCGATAGAAGGGCCTATACCCAGTTTCACACCAGGATACAGTGCTTCCAGCGCTTCTGCCATCAGGTGGGCAGATGAGTGCCAGAATGTAGATTTACCTTCTTTATTATCCCACGTCAACAGCTTCAGGCTTGCATCGTTGTTGATAGGGCGGGCAGCATCCCAAACCTCACCATTCACCTCTGCAGCCAGCACTTTGCGTGCCAGCCCCTCGCTGATGGATTTTGCCACATCCATGGCCGATACCCCTTCCTGGTATTCGCGTACGGCTCCGTCGGGTAGTGTAATATGTATCATAAACTATCTGAAATCGTTGTTAATTGGTTGCAAATGTACGAATTGCCTTCGTGGATATAAAAAACCCACCGATATAGTACCGGTGGGTTTATGACATAAGTTTGCCGGTTACTTTTTCTTCAGTTTGTACGTCATTTTCACCGTTATGCTGTCTGTACTATTTTTAGGAATTTTCTTACGGAATGCAAATGCAAACTCGTCTTCTTTGAAATATACCACGTCTGCATTTGCATCTATACCAAATAGGTTGTACAGCCCGTAAATGAAAATTTTGCTATCTGCTTCAGAAAGCCCCCAGGTAAACGTAATATCATTAGCTTCATTACCACATTTATCCGGACCCGTAATATGAGAACCATCATGGTTCTCTTTGAATTTAATATAATCGTCTTTTACACAGTTTGGTTTATCAAATGTTTCAACGCCATTTTCAATACGCTTCCAACCACCCTGAACCTCTGAGTCTGCACCTGTACTAGTCAGGTATGTAGTCATGACTGTATCTATCCTCCAATCTGAGGCGCGCATTATTTCCTGCTTAGACTGTGGTACTTCCACCTTTTTGCAGGAAGCAATCGTCAATAATGAGAATACAATCAGTAAACAATATTTCATAATAAAGTATCGTATTATCCCCTAAAACTAATCAATATATTGATGTTGCAAAAGGTTTTAGGGCTAAAATTATTTCTTCTTTTCTGTAAAGACATTGTCTGCAATACCCTTATTAACCGTATAGTCAAGATAATTTATTAATATCTTTCCTTTTTTCATTTTTCCTTTTTCTTCTGGCTTGGGTACTGGCTGTTGGTTGGTTTCATAATCCATTGTTACGCCTTTAGGGAGTTTAAAGTCCTTAACATCCAGATAAAAGGTAACTCTGTCCGGAAGAGACAGTTTTTCAAACTTGCCAAACTCCAGCTCCATTTTTACAGTACCATTATCTCGGGTAGTTGTTTCTGTTTTTAGTGCAAGTAACCTTTTTTCATCTACCCATATTTTAGATAGTACTATATCGCCTTCTACATCAGGTATCACTTTCAGTACACGCACGGGTATCCCTTTAATATTATCTACACCAACATCTATTACGGTAGCACCAGATGCAGGCAATAGGTTATTGACCGTCATATTAATGCTGTTTTTAGGTAGAATAGAAATGCCACCGTTACGTTCCAGCTTCATCTTATCAGGTGCTTTGAAGTATAATTTCCCTTTTAGCTTAGGTACTTTTATAAAAGACACGTCAATCTTCATATCTACCGTAGCTACATAGTCTTTTACAGCATCTATTTTGCTCCTCAACTTTGTAAACAACAAATTTGCTTCCATCTGCTGTGCAGCAGCAGCCGACACAACCATACTGAACAATCCCGCCAATAATACCTTCCTCATGACTGAATATCTTTTTTATTGAACCACCAGATGGTAGCCCCAACAAATAATACGGTGTATATAGCTAATATGACTGCCGACCGTGTGATAGCAGCATATGGTACAGGGTCGTCAAAGAAGCCCTTCCACCCTATCATATGCGTAGTAAACAAGTATCTGCTGATGGTATTGAAGATGGGCAAATCGAGCGTTGTGAAAATCATCAGCACAACTATTACCCCCATTGTACCCATGATAGGGCCGATAGCATTATCGGCAAAGGAAGACAGAAACAATGCTAATGCAGAAACGGTAGACATGGCCAAAGCTGCAAAACCAAATGCAGCAAGATAGCGCCACAATACATCATCTTTCAGTATGATGACGAAAGAGTCGCTTTTTAGGTTTATTAAGTCGCCCGCACCGAATATGGAAACAGACAATGCCAGCGCAATGACAGCCAACCATGTTATCAGCAATAATGCATAGCAAACCGATGCAGTGTACTTTACCAATACAAGTTTGGTACGCGATACGGGCTTGGTAAGCAACAAGCGCATGGTGCCCATATTGGCTTCACCCGCAAGCACATCGCCAGCTACCAAAGCTACTAGTAACGGTATCTGCACGAGCAGCGATTGTAGTATGATGTATGTAACCAGATAGCCATTCAGTATGTTCCCTTTTACATCAAACTGTTCATTAACACCTTGCAATGCGAATGATATAAAGTTCTTCCCATCTGCAACCAACGCCAACTGTATAACCAATGCAAATGCTGTAATGATAGCAAAGCTGATATAGGTACGCGGACGTTTGAATATTTTATAGAGCTCAAGCCTTAGCATTGTCTTCGTTTGTAAGTGATAAGAAATAAGCTTCCAACGAGTGAGAAGCATTGATTTCATAAACATCCGCACCTTGTGCTACCAACCATTTGTTGAGCGCAGGAATATTGGACGGATTCATGCGAAACTGCAATTTCCCATCCACAGCATTAGTCAGTGCAGATGCCCATTGAGATACTTTTAATGATGTAGTGATATCAACTGCGCCAATGCGTACATCTACATTCGTATCATCGGGCGATAGCAGCGTGGCAACATCACCTTCTATTATCTTCTTACCACGATTTATGATAATCATACGTGTTGCTATCTGCTCAATTTCGTACAGCAGGTGAGAAGATATTAATATGGTTTTGCCGAAATCTTTACTTAGGCGCTGTATCAATACACGCATTTCGTAGATACCCTGCGGGTCCAGCCCGTTTGTAGGCTCATCCAGTATCAGTAAATCGGGGTTATGAACCATTGCTATGGCAATACCCAAACGCTGCTTCATACCCTGCGAATAGCCTTTTACTTTATCCTGCTCTCTGCCCTTCAGCCCCACAATCTCCAACACTTCGTGCAGTCTGTTGGTAGCAATAGGTACACCACTCAACTGTGCAAACATGCGCAGGTTGTCCCATCCTGACAGATATTTATACAAATCAGGACGTTCTATAACCGCCCCTACATGCTTTAGCAAATGCCTGCTGCTATTGCCGAATTTTTCACCTTTGATATATACACTACCCTCGTCTGGAAAGATAAGCCCCAGCAACATGCGCATGGTAGTACTCTTTCCAGCACCATTCTGCCCAAGAAAACCATACACATCGCCATGATTGATGGCAAATGACAGGTCTTCCACCGCTCTGAATTTGCCAAAGGACTTGGATAGGTTTTTAGCTTCTATTATTATGTCTGCTGCCATTGATATGCAAAATAACAGCGTATATGCCGTATAGTTTATAATTAATTATAAAAACTAAAAACAATTGTATTTTCAAACTATAAGCAGCATAGTATATGGGCGTTAAAGTGGCGTTAAACCAAAGAAAGCTATCTGCAATACCCCTGTTTGCATTTAATTTTGCGATAACATGAAAAGAGTATTTCCTGTCATAGTATTTCTGATAACCCTCTCGGTACTCGGCATCATCTTTATACAGATGTCGTGGATAAGGGATGCCATAAAACTGCGGCAAAACCAAAGAAAAGAAGATATAGGCTATGCGCTGAACCAGATAAAAGAAATGGCATGGCGCAACTACCTGATAAAATCGGGTAATATAGGCTACCTGGACGAGGAGTCTAAAATGTACTATCTGCAGGGCTTTACCGTACAGACACTGAGCGATGATGAAGTGAGGTTGATTGTTGACACATCACTACGCAAATACAATATCAAAGAGAAGTATGAATATGCCATCACGAACATATATCAGGTACCGGTCAAAAACTCTAAAGGCTTTAATATAGACAACCTGAACGATGGCATTTCTATATCGCTGACACCAGACCCTGACAGATCCAGAACACCGGAGGTATTTCACCTGTATATAAGTGAAGACAAAAACTACATCCTGAAAAAGATGGGGTGGATGATTGCGGCTTCTATCTTCTTTACTGCCATCATCATATCGGCCTTTGCACTTACGGTACGCACGCTATTCAACCAAAAGAAGCTTTCGGAAATAAAGTCGGACTTTATCAATAACATGACGCACGAGCTGAAAACGCCGCTGGCTACCATATCGCTGGCTATAGATGCACTGACTAACGAGAAAGTAATTCACGACTCGGACAAGGTGCGCTACTACAGCGGCATGATAAAGGATGAAAACAAACGGATGAATAAGCAGGTAGAGAAGATACTACAGGCAGCCCGCATAGAGCGTCAGGACATAAAACTGAACCTACAAAAGCTAGACGCACACGAGATTATCAACAAAGTGGCAGACAATCTTTCGTTGCAAATACAGGAAAAGAACGGCTCATTGTCGCTATCGCTTAATGCAGATAGACATATAATAGAAGCTGACGAAGTCCACTTCTCTAACATTGTCTTCAACCTGCTGGATAATGCCATTAAATATTCTAAAGAAAACCTGCACATTGAGGTTTCCACCAAAATTATGAACGGTATGCTGGCTATTGTTGTAAAAGACAACGGTATAGGCATGAACAGGGAAACACAATCCAGAGTATTTGAGAAATTCTATCGTGCACACACCGGCAATATTCACAATGTAAAAGGCTTCGGACTTGGACTAAGCTATGTGAAAGCCACCGTAGAAGCACATCAGGGCAAGGTGAATGTTGACAGCTCGCTTGGCAAAGGCAGTACTTTTACGGTAATGCTTCCGCTGGCATAGAACAATCATTCAAAAAAGAAGGCAATAGAAAAAGGAACGGTGCGTAATATACGCACCGTTCCTTTTTACAGTCTTACCTATTTAACTCTAACAACACTCTCAGTACCGGTTGTTGCCGAGCTTAGCTATATTAATATTACATTTAAGAAACTACCTTCTGCTGCAAACTAGCATGCATAGAAAAAGGCTATCATTAAATGATAGCCTTTTTATCTTATAAATCGCGTTGAGTATTATCTTATCAAGGTTACGTTGCCTTGTTGCTTGATACGTTTACCTGAACTACAGAAACCATCTACAATCCAAACATACACACCCATTGGTGCTACCTGATCGTTTACTTTACCATCCCATTCTTTGGTAGGATCTGTAGTTGTAAACACTTTCAGCCCCCAACGATCGAATACACTAAATTCTGTAAGCTTAACAATCTGGCTGTTTGCAAGGCCAAAACGACTTTGAGTTTTATTACCTTCAGGTATAAATGCATTTGGCAGATTTGCACCATTACAACCAACACTTACAACAACGGTATCAGTAGCTTTACATCCTGAATTTTCATCAGTTACTGTTAAGTAATAAGTATAATCAAACGGAGGATATGCGGAAGGATTAGCTACAAGATTATTGTTTAAATATCTGTCAGGTGTCCATTTATAAGAGTAGTTAGTACCCGTACTAGAGAACGGCCCTCCCAACAAAGTAGTAGCACCATCATCAAGTGTGCGGTCAGGACCTGCATCTGATTTCACTTTGGCTACTGTTACTTTTATGGCAGTATCAACTGTACAGCCAGATATATAAGGCATAAATATACGGTATGTAGTACTGTAACGAGGCCATACACGAACTTCATCCAATGTAGTGCTTGAAATATTATAGTCAGGGCTCCAAGTCTTGTTGATTGCATTTACTGATAATACTTTCAGCGAAATAGTATCCCCTGCACATATTGATGTATCATTACTCATTGTAATGGGCGGTGTAGGCAATACGTATATCAGCTTACACTGTGCCTGCATATCAGGCTGACCTTCATTTACTAAATAATAGATATTGTATATACCTGCAGTATCGTAAGTATAAACAGGAGGTACGTTAGTTGCAGATGACTGAATGCTTGCATTTGAACATTGCTGGAACTTAACTTTTACTAAAACATTATCTGTTTGATTGGTAGAGAACATGTAAATATTATCCTTGTCTCTGATAGCTCTGGTTAAACCAGTCGGAGCCAACATATCGCCCAAAACGCCCAAATCTGAATAAACGAAATCAGCCGATGTTCCTGCTATATTGTTTACATCTAATTTTGACAATTTTTTAGATTGTTTGTTAGTAATAAACACATGAAAACTATCACAGTCACGTATGATATTTATACCCTGAGGATTGCTTAATTCTGAACCAAAATTACCTAATACCGTACTTGACACTGTAGGAGCAGAAAGTGTTGAACCCAACGCTAATCTTGTAAGATTATTACCTGCTTCATTTGTTACAAAGAAATACCAGATACCGTTATGGCGAATAACAGCATAATCATTAGGTGTTGTAACACCAGCAGTCAACCCAAGGCTTGTTAATGAAGGTGTGAAAGACAGCAATGTGTCGAATTCCATTTTCACTAATTCGTTCGTATTTCTATTCAGTGTATAGCCATACCACTTATTACCTTCTTTGAAAATATAAAGACCTATCGGATAATTAAGGACATTATCGTAATTACCAAAGTTTACAATGTTTGGAGTATTAGCAAGTGATTTACCAAAGTCCATACGCGCAACAGCAGAATTTGCAGTAGAATTACCGCCCACAACAAAAACATGCCAGTTACCTTTAGCTGTATCTTTTACAATATGCAATGAATTTGATTGCAGAGGTAATACACCATTCATATTTCCATAGTTAGTAATGGTTGGTGTATTATCAAGACTTTTACCGAACTCCAGCCTCACGAAAGAATTTGATGGACCAGCATTCAATACAAATGCATAATAGTTATCTCCATCCTTTTCAATCTCAATAGCAGTAGCACCATCAAGGCCATAAGTAGCGCCCATGTTAGTACCTACAGGCTTGTTGAAGATGTAACCTGAGCAGAAACCCCAGAAATGCGATGCTGCATTCGGTACATTGCTTTTTAGCTGAACTTTTTGACGCATACACACCGTATCAGGGGCTATAAATAACCCTTGAGCACGAGATACATTCATATATGACACCATCAGCAGCGCTGCAAACAGTAGGTATTTTCTCATAATACTGAAACGAATTTCACTTTCTAATGGGCTAATATAACAAATCGGACAAAACTTTTATAGCAATACTGTATTTTTATTTCTTTAAACCAAGAAACATTTATGTATAAAGGCATCCGTTTTCGCCCATTATTCTTAAAGACTGCCGTTTTTGCCACTATGGTTGGCAATTTTGCCCCCTCCAATGCAAAAGAGGGCATGTGGCTACCCCCTACCCTGAAAAACAGGGAAAATGACATGAAGAAGATGGGGTTGGAAATACCCGTTGAGCAATTGTATAATGAGAATGGAACAGGACTGAATAACGCTGTAGTATTATTCGGGAAAGGGTGTACAGGCGAGGTAATATCTTCTAAAGGCTTGCTACTAACCAATCACCACTGTGGTTATGGCACCGTTCAGGGCCTCAGTAGTAAGGAGCATGACTACTTTGCCAATGGCTTTTGGGCAAAAAATAATGCAGAAGAGCTGCCATGCCCGGGATTGACTGTTACATTTATTAGAAAAATGGAGAATGTAACAGACAAGATAACCACGGGGCTTGCCGATACTATGAATGAAGCTGCACGCAATACCGTAGTCCAAACCAGAATAAAAAATCTGGAAAAAGGCTACAAGTTTGCTACAGGAATGGATGCTACCATCAAGCCATATTATAATAATAACCAATATTGGGTAATCTTATCTGAAACTTATAAAGACATCAGATTAGTAGGCTTTCCTCCAAATGGCATAGGGTCTTTCGGCGGTGATACAGACAACTGGATGTGGCCACGTCACACGGGCGATTTTAGTATGTTTCGCATATATGCCGGCAAAGACAACAAACCTGCAGACTATAACAAAGACAACAAACCATATCAGACACAGCAATTCTTCGCTATAAACGTAGCTGGCTATAAAGAAGGCGACTTTACAATGGTGTATGGCTTCCCCGGTACTACAATGGAATATATACCATCACAACAACTGAATCAGATATACAGCATACTGGACCCAATCCGCATAGAAGCACGCACGCTTCGCCTGAATGCATGGACTAAAAACATGCAGCAGAATCGCGATGTATTTCTGAAATACACATCGAAAAGAGCTGGTGTTGCTAATGGTTGGAAAAAATGGCAGGGCGAAGTACGTGGCCTTCGCATCAACAATGTGATGCAGAAAAAACAGGATTATGAAAACAGTTTTCAGGGGTGGGCTACATTGGACGACAAACTGCCGTATGCAGACAATCTTTTGGCAAACGTAGCTGCAAAATCTATGGCTGTAAACGATGTACTGAAAGCTGATGAGTATATTAAAGAAGCTGCATTTGGCATTGAAATAATACAACAGGCCGCAGTATTGGATAAGATGCTGCAAACTATTCGTGCAGGCTACAAAGGCACTGCACTACAGGATACACTAAACAAACTGGCAAAAGCTACAGCAGGCTACTATAAAAATTATGATGCTGCTACGGATAAAGATGTATTTGCTGCATTGATGCCACTATACATGAAGAATGGTGGCAACTTCATCCCTAAATCATTCAGCAATCAGTACAAGGAGAATGGTTCTGATTATACACAATGGAGTAATTATGTATTCAGTTCTTTAGCTGCATCGCAGGATGCAATCATAACATTTGCAAACAGTGCAACAAGTGCCGATAGCAATAAAATAATAGGAGATGCTGCATGGCAATTATACAACGGAATTGCACAATTAAGAAAAGACAAAATAAATCCTGTTCTCTCTCTATACTCAGCAGACATGGCCTATCTGAACAGGCTATATATGAACGCACAAATGAAACTGGACAGGAACAAAGCTTTCTTCCCGGATGCAAACCTTACACTGCGCCTTACCTACGGGCAGGTTGCCGGCATAGACCCTGACGGCCCTGCAGGCTATTCTTACCAAACCAATCTGGACGGCGTTATAGCAAAAGACAATCCTGAAGTAGAAGAATTTAAAGTGCCTGAAAAGCTGAAAGAGCTGTACAATAAGAAAAACTATGGAAGCTGGGCTGTAAACGGTACTGTACCTGTAGCCTTTATAGCCAACAACCATACTTCAGGTGGCAATTCGGGCAGCCCGGTGTTGAATGCAAGAGGTGAATTGATAGGTACAAACTTTGACAGAATATGGGAGGGTACCATGAGCGATTTATACTTTGATCCAAACCTGTGCAGAAACATTACACTCGATATTCGTTATACACTATTCGTTGTAGAAAAATTTGGTGATGCCGGCTGGTTGCTTAAAGAAATGAAAATCATTCGCAAATAGTCAGACAACTGTCATAACCCGATTATTCAAGCGGTGTGCACTCAGATTGCACGCCGCTTTTTACTTATATTTACAGCTTATCATATTTATTATGAAAAAAACAGCATTACCCATATTTGCATGCATTTATCTTACTACAATGAGTGCATGCGCACAAACAAAAAAAACTGCTGCAGTACAAGCCGGTACATCTTATGCCAAACTGGTAGAATGTGCTGAACAAACTACACTGCCGGGTAGGCCAGAAATGGAACCTACCACAACAAAACGCATCGTAATGGTATGGAAGAGCACCAATAAGCCTGAAACATTCTTTTGGCGTGGCGAAGATGGATGGACAGAATGTACTGTCAGTAAGGTGCACAAAAACAAAACAAACACAAAACCCAAATATCAATTTGGTGAAAACTGGTATACTACAACAGACATCTCCCCTGATAAAATCAAAAAAGGCGACACAGTAGAACTTATTCCTGTGTACGGTGGCAAGACACCGATACCAGAAGCTGTGACACCGCAAATGACTAACAGAATTTTCTTTACAACAAAATCAAAAAATTGGCTGTATTTGCCGGTAAAATCTTGCATTAAACGACCGGATATTGCAATGCCTTAAAAAAGTATGATGAGGAGACTATTATTAGCTGTCAGCACATTGTTTATTACTGGCAATGTATATGCACAGCCATGGGTAAAAGAACTAGGAAACAAACCCGTTAAGCTGGACGAGATTGTAAAAGACATGGAGAGGCTTGATGAAGAAGTAAATCAAAAACCTGAAGCAAAGAATAACGAACCAGAAGAAGGCAAACATTACCATTTCGACCGTTGGAAATGGTATTGGGAGCACCACACTGATGCGAATGGGCATTTGGTATCGCCTGCTAAAAAACTGGATGCCTGGTTTAAATTAAGGAACACTTCTACACAACTTAAAACTACTGCAAACAGATCTGCGTGGAGCTTCCAAGGCCCAGATAAATCTAATGGCGGCTACAGTGGTGTAGGCCGAATCAATGTTGTTGCATTTCACCCTACAGACAGCAATACATTTATTATTGGTAGTGCAGGCGGAGGGATGTGGCGTACCACAAATGGTGGTATGAACTGGACATCACTCGGAGATAATTTCCCGGTTATGGGTGTATCAGATATTGTGTACAACCCTGGCAACCCAAACACTATATACCTTGCAACAGGCGATAGAGATGCAAATGACACTTATACAGTAGGGCTATTGAAAAGCACCAATGGCGGCACATCTTGGGATACAACCGGATTGAAATGGCAAGTACAAGACTTCAGGCAAATAACCAACGTAATCATTAATAGTCAGGATACAAACTCAATTACAGTATCTACTACTGTAGGTATTTATAAATCAAATGACGGCGGGCAAACATTCACTCAAACGATATCCGGCTTCTTTAAGCAGGTTACGTATCACCCTACAGATACTGCTATTATATACGCTGCAGGAAGGTCTACCGGCACTAATCAGGTATTCAGATCTGCAGATGGTGGATATACTTGGACTCAACAATCTAATTTTGGTGCAAACTCCCGCATAGCTTTGGCAGTAAGCTCTGCTGATATAGCTATCGTAAAAGTAGTAGTAGCGAATACGAATAATGGATTGAGTGGTATATATGGCTCTACAGATACTGGCAAAACATTCACATTACTATACTCACCATCAACTAATAGTACTTGTGACGGCAATATCCTTGCTAGCTCACCAAGTGGTAAGGCATGCGGTGGACAAGGGTGGTATGATCTAACAATTGCAATTAGCCCTACAAACACACAAAATGTAATAGTAGGTGGTGTAAACACGTGGTACTCAAGCGACGGTGGAAGCACTTGGCAAATTGCGAATCAATGGAACAGCAATTTACCTGGCATTAAGGTAGTTCATGCTGACAAACATTATCATATATACCATCCGCTTAGTCCTAACACATTGTATGAGTGTAATGATGGTGGCATTTATAAAACCAGCAATCCTCTCAGTTCTTTATGGACAGACATTACCAATGGTCTGGGTATAACACAGTTTTATAGAAATGCTGTATCAGACCTTGCACCTTTTGTGTTGGGCGGAGCACAGGATAATGGATCTAAAAAACTACAAGGCACTTCATATAGCGACCTAACAGGTGGTGATGGCATGAATTGCGAAATGGATCCTACTGATAACAGGGTATTCTATACTTCTATTCAATATGGTGAACTTAGAAGAACAGTAAACGGTGGAAGTACGTTCACTGACATTTCAAACAACATTCCAGGCAATCCATCAGGTACAGGCGAATGGATTACCCCATTCATACTTCACCCGAATAACAATAGTGCTATCGTTGCAGGGTTTAATAAGATTTTCGTATCTATGGATAGAGGAGACTCTTGGACTGCTATATCAAATGCATTGGGCTCTAATGCCAAACGCATCGCTATGTCTCCTGACAAGGATAATAACATTTTCATAGTGTTGGCAAGCAATTCACTCAGGTATACTACAGACTTTGGCACCAACTGGAAGCTAATAAACAACAAACCTAGCGGAACAATTTCCGATATAGTTGCTGATCCCAAAAATGGTAATAAAATATACCTTACGTATAGTGGATACGATACTGTTAAAGTTGCTACATATACTATTGATGGCAATTGGCAAACTATGAATGAAAACCTTCCAAATATACCTGTCTACTGCATCACTATAGACAATACTGATGGAACTTTATATATTGGTACAGACTTTGGGGTATACTACCGTACTACAACAATGACACAATGGGAACCTTATAACAATGGTCTTCCTAACATTGAAGTAACCGATCTGGGTATCAACTATACTACAAACGAGATATGGGCTTCTACTTATGGTCGCGGCATGTGGAAGTCTGTACGTGAAGGATACTCAGTTGGAATAGCTACAATGAGTCCATACGCTGCAGATGTTATCAAAGTATTCCCGAATCCAAACAAGGGAAGCTTCACGTTGCAAACATCTAACAAAGCATTGCTAAACAGCACTGTAAATGTGCAGATTGTAGATATGCAAGGCCGCACAGTATGGAAGCAAAACACACAAGTACCTGCTGACGGTAAAGTAAATATAGATGCATCATTAGCAACAGGCAGCTATATGGTACAAGTATTGAAAGACAATATTGTATTCTCTAAAGCTAAAATGGTTTCTTACCAATAAGCAGCACACAACTTCAGTCATAAATAAAGGGAAGCAATTGCTTCCCTTTATTTATGCTTCAACAAGTTCTTTTGCATTGTCTATAGCTGCTTTGCTTGGTTGCTCGCCACCTATCATACGCGCTATGGCATCTACCCTTTCGTCTTGTGCTAGCAGCTTTAGCTGTGTTTTTATTCTGCCATCTTTCCCTTCTTCTTTAAACACATAGAAGTGAGAAGTACCCTTGGCTGCAACCTGTGGTTGGTGTGTAATGCAGATGATTTGATGATGCGATGCCAGTTTGCGCAGCAGTATACCCACCTGCCTTGCAGCCTCACCCGATATACCTGTATCTACCTCGTCAAATATGAGCGTCGGCAATTGCATAGCTGCAGCGGTCAACGATTTGATGCATAGCATTATCCTGCTTATCTCACCACCCGATGCTGCTTTTTGTACCGGTAGGAATTGTCCGCTTTTATTTGCATCCAGCAAGAAGGCCACATCATCTACACCATGTAATGCCGGCGCATCCAGCTTCTTCATCTGTATGTCTATGCGAGCATTAGGCATGCCTACCAATGCCAGCAGTTCATTTATCTGTGCGGTAAATGCAGGCATCGCTTTTGCGCGCTTAGCAGCTAATGCTTCCCCACTCTTTTGCAACTGCGCAAACAATACTTGCTGTTCTTTTTCCAATGCAACAATCTTATCTGTCAATGCACTATTATCATCCATTTCATGTTGCAATGTATTTTGCAGTGCAAGCAAAGCATTTGTATCCTGCAAGCCATGTTTTTTCAACAGTTTATAGCCTATATCTACACGCTCTTGCAACTTACTTACCAGCTCTTCATCAAGTGTTACTTTATCCTGCAGTGCAGAAAGCTCTGCTGCTATATCTTTCAGCTCCAGCCATACAGAGTTCATACGTTCTTGTAGCGGAGTTGCCTCTACAAAAACATCTGTAATAGCTTGTAAGTTTTGTGTGGTGCGTTTCGCTTCGTTCACCATCGGCTGTTCGCCATCTTCAAGCGATGTCTGTGCAGCTTTCAGCGTATTGATAATTTTCTCTGCATGCAGCAATTGCTTCAATTGCTTTTCTGCATCTTCTATTTCATTTTCTTTGAAGCCCGCCTCTGTAAGTTCTTGCAGCAGAAAGCTGTTATAGTCTGCTTCTTTCTGCCATTGCAACTGCTGTTGTTGTAAGTCTGCAAGGCTGGCAGATAGTTTTTTATATTCTTTGTACTCAACATTATATGCTTCTCTGTCTTGCACAGATTGTGCAATAGCATCTATTACATCCAGTTGAAAACTATCATTTTCCAATGCGAGATGGCCAAACTGCTGTTGCAGATCTACCAGCATAGAAGTAAGCTTTGTGAGCACAGGCAGTGTAACGGGAGTATCGTTGACAAAGGCCCTTGATTTTCCGGCTGCACTTATCTCTCTGCGTATGATGGCTACAGGTTCAAAATCTATATCTTCCTGTACCAGCAACTGACGGAAGGCTTTGTTATCAGCTACATCAAAATGTGCTTCTGCCACACACTTCTCATCTTTGTTTATCAGTACAGACGTATCTGCACGCGCACCGAGGATGAGCGACAACGCACCGAGAATAATACTTTTACCGGCACCTGTCTCACCCGTTATGGTATTGAGATGTGCGTCCGGCTTTACTTCCAGATTATCTATAATGGCGTAATTTCTTATAACAAGCTTCTGTAACATATAACTGTGCAGTAGAACAAAAATAAATAACCCCCTGTTGTCGGCAGTATATTATTTTTGCACGATGGCAAAATTCTTTTTGAGGAAAAAAGCAGGCGACCGTGTCATAAACGGCCACCCATGGATTTTCGGCAACGAACTTGGCGATAGTGAAGGTACTTACGAACCGGGGGATATTGTAGATGTATTTTCTTACAATGGTTCTTTTGTGGGCAAGGGCTACATAAACCCTGCATCGCAAATACGCATCCGCCTTGTATCAAGAGATAAGGAAGAAGTAATAGATGAGCAGTTTTTCCACAAGCGCATTGCCGAAGCATGGGCATACAGGCAAAGCATTGGCTATGTAGAAAACTGCAGGCTGATATTTGGCGAGGCAGACCAACTGCCGGCACTTATCATAGATAAGTTCAACGACTACTTTGTAATACAAACACTGGCACTAGGCATAGACAAGTGGAAACCAGCCATAGTAAAGGCTTTGGAAACCATCTTCAAACCAAAGGGCATCTATGAAAGAAACGATGTGCCTGTGCGTGAACTAGAAGGATTGCCACAACAAAAAGGATTCTTATCTGCTCCGTTCGATACCAACATTATCCTGAATGAAAATGGATTGAGATTCCATGTTGACATTGTAAACGGGCAGAAAACAGGTTACTTCCTCGACCAGCAAGACAATCGCCGTGCTGTGCAGCATATAGTAAAAGATGCAGACGTGCTTGAGGCTTTTTGCTACACAGGCACATTTTCTATGCATGCCGCACATTATGGTGCAAAGTCTGTATTAGGTCTTGATATCTCAGAAAGTGCTGTAAACACTGCACGCCGCAATGCAGAACTGAACGGGTTTCAGGACAAATGTAAGTTTGAAGCCGTGAACGCTTTTGATGTATTAAAACAATGGGTAAAAGAAGGGAAGCGTTATGATGTTGTAATGCTTGACCCGCCTGCATTTACTAAAAGCCGCGAGAATATACAGAAAGCCATAACAGGGTATAAAGAAATAAACCTGCGCGGCATGAAGCTGACTAAGCCGGGAGGATTCCTTGTTACAGCATCATGTACCAATCTGGTGCCACCCGATATGTTCCTGAAAACAATCGAAATGGCAGCTAAAGACGCGAAAAGGAAAATACGTCAGGTAACATGGCAGACACAGGCATCAGACCACCCGATACTCTGGCATGTACCAACCACACAATACCTGAAATTCCTGATAGTACAAGTGATGTAAAAGAGAAATCTAGCAACACAGATATAAAAACTAAAGGCTACCGGATGGTAGCCTTTAACATTGTATATACTTACTAAATAAGATATTACAGTTGGTTGTAGATATAAGCATCTGCTGCGCGAGCTATACCGAAATACTGGAATGATTTCTTGCGATAGCCTTTTTTGTAGTACGCATCAGTGTTACCTTCTTCAGGTATCGTTACCCAATCGTGGTTTTTAGGTACATACCAACGATAGATAGTAACAGTGTTAGCACCACGACCTGTCAGAGCGTAGAACTGAGAATGCTTGTTAGTATAACCCATTTTTATCATTTGGTCATCGCTGAACTCATCGTCAGAGATGCTCGCATAATCTTTAGTGTCAGGATTGTACCAGCTGTTAACAGCTACGCGACCAGGACCCGGGTTGCGATAAGCTACAAACATCAAAGTTTTTTCTTTCCAGCCCCAGTTCAGCATTTGGCCGTCCTGATATTCTCCTTCAGCAACTGTAACATAGTTCTGATCGTTTGGATTGTACCAACGATATACCCTAACCAGTTCATCGTTTTGAGCAAAACCAGTATTAGTAGCAAAAACCGATGCCAACACAGTTGTAATGAGGATGAAGGTTTTTTTCATAATTAGTCGCTTTTTTTTCTAAATCGTTTCCAAAATACATAAAAATTTTCTTGCCTTGCAATAGGTAGGGGCAATTTTTTTTTAATCAGGCGTTTATGGCATTTATTTCCTTGCTCAAATGCAGCATTTGGCGTAGTTTTGGTGCCCTTTAGGTGTCAGGCTGTCAGTTTTCAAAAACTGCACAGCTTTTGATACTTATTGTTTTTTAACCCCGGATGGCTCAAAGAGATATTTCGGAATCATAATTAATAACAGAACGTAAAAATGATTGGTTTCCTTTCCAAACTGTTTGGCGGCAGCAAGTCTGACAAAGACGTAAAACGTGTACAACCGATTGTAGCCGAGATTAACAGGATATACAATGAACTGCAATCCCTGTCGCATGATGAACTGCGTAATAAAACTTATGAGTTCCGTGCACAAATCCGCGAGTACCTGAAAGATATTGATGCACAGATAGCTGAACAGAAAGCTGCTGCAGAACAATATTCTGAAACAGACCTGCACGCACGCGAGGCTGTATATAACGAAGTAGACAAATTGATAAAAAAACGCGACCAGCAAATAGAAGAAATTCTGGAAAAACTGGCACCGCAGGCTTTTGCAGTAGTAAAAGAAGCAGCCCGCAGGCTGAAGGAAAATCCGGTTATTGTATCGAAAGCTACAGAACTGGATAAAGAACTGGCGCTTGAAAAAGACTACATACGTATTGAAGGCGATATGTGCCACTTCAGCAATACATGGCAGGCTGCAGGTAATACTGTAACATGGAACATGGTACACTATGATGTACAGCTGATAGGAGGTCTTACCCTGCACGAAGGTAAAATTGCGGAAATGGCTACGGGTGAGGGTAAAACACTCGTATCTACTCTGCCTGCATACCTGAACGCACTTCCTGGCGAAGGTGTACATATAGTAACGGTGAATGATTATCTGGCTCGTCGTGACCAGGAATGGAACGGACCACTGTTCGAATTCCTTGGCCTGACGGTGGATTGTATCGACAAACATCAGCCAAACTCTCCAATGCGCCGCAAAGCGTATTTGTCAGACATCACTTATGGTACCAACAACGAATTTGGTTTCGACTACCTGCGCGATAACATGGTGCACCACCCGGATGAAAAAGTGCAACGCAAGCACCACTATGCAATGGTGGATGAGGTGGATAGCGTACTAGTGGATGATGCGCGAACACCACTTATCATATCAGGCCCGGTGCCACGTGGCGATGAGCAACAGTTCCACATACTGAAGCCGCGCATTGAAAAACTGATTGAAGCACAGAAACGTGTTATTAATAACAGCATTACAGAGGCTAAGAAGCTGATTGCTGAAGGTAAAGCAGATAAAGACAATGGTGGCCTGCACTTGTATCGTGCATACAGAGGCTTGCCAAAGAGCACTGCCCTTATCAAATTCCTGAGCGAAGAAGGCAACAAGCAAATACTGCAAAAAGCAGAAAACCACTTCATAGGCGAGCAAAAACGCAATATGCCTGTGGTTGACTCTGAACTTTACTTCTACATAGAAGAAAAACAAAACAGTGTAGACCTTACAGAGAAAGGCCTAGCACTCATTACCCAATCAGGCGAAGACCCTAACTTCTTTATCCTGCCGGATATTGCTACAGGGCTTACTGCTATTGAAAACATGAACGTATCTCCTGAAGAAAAAGCACAACGTAAAGATGCGCTGCTACAGGAATATGCCATAAAAGCAGACCGCATCCACTCTATTCAGCAATTGCTGAAAGCATACACCCTGTTTGAAAAAGACGTGGAGTATGTGGTGATGGACGGTAAAGTAAAAATCGTTGACGAACAAACAGGCCGTATTCTGGATGGCCGCCGCTATAGCGATGGTTTGCATCAGGCGATAGAAGCGAAAGAAAACGTAGAGGTGGAAGCCGCTACACAAACATTCGCTACCATCACACTGCAAAACTTCTTCCGTATGTACCACAAACTGGGTGGTATGACGGGTACTGCAGAAACAGAAGCCGGTGAACTTTGGGAAATCTACAAACTGGACGTAGTAGCTATTCCTACAAACGTACCAATAGCCCGTAAAGACCAGCAAGACCTTGTTTACAAAACAAAACGCGAGAAGTATAAAGCTGTTATCGACGAGATAGAAGCACTACGTGGTGTAGGCCGTCCGGTACTGGTAGGTACTACATCTGTAGAGGTATCAGAATTGCTGAGCCGTATGCTGCAGCAAAAGAAAATACCCCACAACGTACTGAATGCGAAACAACACTCTAAAGAAGCACAGGTAGTAGCAGAGGCGGGCTTGACAGGTGCAGTAACCATAGCTACCAACATGGCAGGCCGTGGTACGGATATCAAGCTGGGGCCGGGTGTGAAGGAAGCAGGTGGTCTTGCCATCATAGGTACAGAGCGCCACGAAAGCCGCCGTGTAGACCGCCAGTTGCGTGGTCGTGCAGGCCGTCAGGGCGATCCGGGTACATCTCAATTCTTCGTATCGCTGGAAGATGATCTGATGCGCCTGTTCGGTTCTGAACGCATAGCATCGCTGATGGATAAAATGGGCCATAAAGATGGCGAGGTGCTGCAACACAGCATGATTACCAAATCTATTGAGCGTGCACAGAAGAAAGTAGAAGAAAACAACTTTGGTATACGTAAGCGCCTGCTGGAATACGATGACGTAATGAACTCTCAGCGCGACGTTATCTATAAACGCCGCAACCACGCTTTGTTTGGCGACCGTCTTGCAATAGACATCGACAATGCAATGTATGATGTGTGTATAGATACTGCTACCAAGTTTGAAGACAGCAGAGACTTTGAAGCATTCAAATTGGATGTAATGATGCACCTTGCTATGGAACCACAAGGCATTACAGAAGATGAATTTGCAAAAGCCGACCTGACTGCAATAGGTGATAAACTGTACAATCAGGTAAAAGAATACTATGCACGCAAAACTGCTGCCATCAGTGAAAACATACTGCCTGCGCTTACACAGATACTGAATGAAAACGGCGACCGTGTTGAAAACATCGTTATTCCGTTTACAGATGGTATTCGTGGCATACAGGTATATGCCAACCTGAAGGAAGCTGTTGCCACTAACGGCCGCAGTGTATACCAGACACTGGAAAAGAATATGACGCTGGCACTGATAGATGATGCGTGGAAAGACCACCTGCGTGCTATGGACGACCTGCGCAATTCTGTACAGATGGCATCTTACGAACAGAAAGACCCGCTGTTGATATACAAATTCGAAGCCTTCAACCTGTTTAAACAAATGATGCTGGAAACAAACAAAACCATCACATCATTCCTGCTGCGTGCAGGCATACCAATGCAGGATGCGCCACCACAGGCTGTAGATGAGATTCCGCATCATACAGATATGAGCGAGCTGCAGATGAACAAAGAAGAGATAGACGAAGCAGGACAAGACTACGCTGCAGACGAACAGGATATATACAATGAGGACACAGCAGTAAGGCGCACACCGGTACAGGCAGGTCCTAAAATAGGCCGAAATGACCCTTGCCCTTGCGGTAGTGGTAAGAAATACAAAAGTTGTCATGGCAGGGGCTTACAATAGCCCTTGTATGACAATTGGGGATATGTGAATTTTTGTTTTTTAATAATTGCTTCCGACTTTATACTTTTGACGTAAGATGAAACGTAACTATACAAATATTATACTGGCTGCGGGTTTAATACTGGCTGCTGCCGTTATGCGCATTATTTCTGCTGAAATGTTCATACCGAACATCACGCCAATAGGGGCTGTAGGCCTGTTTGGCGGTGCTGTTATTGCCGATAAAAAATATGCCTACATACTGCCACTTGCGGCTATGTTCCTTGCAGATTTATACTTTACCCTGTTTACAGGTATTAAAGGTTTCTATGGTATAGACCAATTATTTGTATATGGCGGTATGGCACTTACTACATTCCTGGGTACTAAAATGGGCAATGTGACGGGTGTTAAAGTGCTGGGTTATTCACTCATTGGTTCTTTCATCTTCTTTGTAGTATCAAACTTTGGTTACTATCTGGCAGGTTGGAATGGCTATGCAATGAGCGGTCTTGCTAAGACATTTATTGATGCAATACCTTTCTACAAAAACAGCCTTGTTACAGACCTTATCGGCAGTGTAGTATTATTCGGCACTTACCACTTGGCAAAGAAAGCAGTTGGTACACAGGTACAAAACGCATAATCTTTATAACATCATACAACAAAACATCCTGCAATATCTGCGGGATGTTTTTGTTTTAAGGCATATTCAAAAGACATTTGTAGTATGATACTGCATTCTCTATACATAGATACTACCACAAACAAAGGTCGTGGTGTTTTTACACTGGAGGCGATAGAAGCAGATACGATAATTGAGGTATCGCCTGTCATCATAATGAGTGCGGAAGAGAGAATACTACTGGATAAAACCCTGCTGCACGATTATATTTTTGAATGGACACCGCCCGAAAACCCCAACCAATGCTGTATGGCACAGGGATATGTTTCTGTGTACAATCACTCTTATACTTCCAACTGCGAATACTTCATGAACTATGATGAGAAAATCATCATCATCAAAACAGTACGTGCTATAGCAGAAAGAGAAGAACTAACCATCAATTATAATGGCGATTGGGACAATGCCACACCCGTTTGGTTTGATGTAAAAGACTAACTTTAGTCATAATCCTGATACTATGTGGAAAGAAGAAAACAATACACTTTACAAACGCTATCAATTCAAAGATTTCTCTGAAGCATTTGCCTTTATGACACGCGTTGCCATACTTGCCGAAAAGCATAATCACCACCCAAAATGGACGAATGTTTGGAACACGGTAGAAATATGGCTGAGCACGCACGACGCAGGCAATATCGTTACCGATAAAGACCTAGCATTGGCAAACGATATTGACAAGTTAATCTAACCTGAAAACAGGATAGCGCATGTGCACCGGCTCGTAGTATGGCGAGTTTTTGTACACAAAATCAAGCTGTGCTTCGCCATCTTCTGCAAATTTTGCATCTGCTGCTTTCTGCTCGTTCAGCTTTTGTTGCAATGCTTTGTCTGCCTGTAGCAGCCTTGCTCCTTCATCTTCAAATACATAATCACTGAAGTATTCTTTCTGTTGCAGCACGGCATCAAAAAAGCCCCAAGCAAAGAATGCATCCGGTGCCGTTGGCTCCAGCACTTCTACCAGATAGCGTGCAGATGGCTGATTGAGCGAAACGATATAATCGCCTTTGTATAGTTTCACAAATTGCTTCTCATACTTTACCCTTACTTTACTGTGCAGATAATGCCCTTCGTATGGTCGCGGAGATGTTTCGTAACCAACTATCATATATACACCCAATTGCATCATTGTATCTGCCTGCACTTCCTGCATGGCTATATTATTCACTTTCAGCCTGTCAACTACCCTGCCCCAGCCACGTGGCACATAATATGCACGCGGTGCTACAACCGTCTGAGATGCCTTATAATGGTCGTAGTACGTTATTTGTTTAGTATAAGGCTTCTCTCTGTCGTAATACAATCTTGGCTTACCCGATATATCACTTGGTTTGAAACCGCTTTCATAGCCTTTGAAGGTGATGGTAGAATGGCTTGAAGAATCGGGCACCCATGCAATAGGTATGGTAGATTGCTTCATATAGGCTGCTTTTTGCTTTGCTCTTGTTTTCTGTATCTCTGCACCGTCAGTACCTGCAATACGTATAAAGCTGCTCATCATTGTATAGGTGGCTTCTACACGTTGCTTAAATGGTTTCAGCATGTGTGTTTCGCTGACAAAAGAAAACGTATGATACAGTGCTGCAAAACCACTTGCAAAACGCGGGCCTTCATGAAAAGCCAACCAACCCTGCTCCGGTGTATGCCCCCAATGATTTACGTAAGGCACCAGATCATAGCCTTTCTTCTTCATTTCTCTGTACACAACAGGTTCCAGATTTTCTTTCAGGTATTTGCCCATCACACCGCCAAGTTTATCGTACTGTGTTGTAAGCAGAGTCATTACATGCTGATAATCTGCGCCATCGCTTACGTGGTTATCAATAAATATATCGGGGTCGAGACTGCGGAACAGTGATACAAGGCTTTGCGTTTCTTTAGCATCCATCTTCATGAAGTCTCTGTTAAGATCAAGGTTCTGTGCATTGCCTCTGAAACCATATTCCTGTGGGCCGTTTTGATTGGCACGGCTGTAGCTGCCCCGATTCAGCATACCTCCGATATTGAATACGGGAATCACTGCCAATACTACATTATCGGGTACTTTTATTTTGCCCTGTGCAGCATCGCGCAGCAACATCATACTGGCATCTATACCATCGGGCTCTCCGGGATGTATGCCGTTGTTTATCAGTATTATAAGCTTATTCTTATCCTTCCATTCGGCTATATCAAAACCTGCATCGTTGCTATAATACACTACATACAGCGGATAGTAAGTATCGGTTTCACCTGCTTCTGCCATGCGTATGGTGGCATATTGTTCATCCAGTTCATGATAATACTTTATCAGCTGCTGATATGTGACAGATTGGGTGCCGCCACTACGTTCAAACACTGTTTCAAAGTCCTGTGCATTGGCAGATGCCAACAACAGCGAGAAGCAAAAAAATAGCCATCTTTTCATAGATGGCTAAAGATAAAAAGATTGAGGCGTTAATCTACTTTGTTCCGCGCCTTCCACCCCTTCCACATTTTGGTAGATGTTCGGGAATTATTCCACCAACCGTTATCAGGCCAGTCGTAAGAGAAAGGCATCATAATCAATGATACATTCAATCCTGTTTTTCCTCTCAGGTTGAAATTATCTACACCAAACGGATTGTTTTCATGCCAGTTGTCATTATCATCAATCAGTTTGAAGTCGCCGAAGTTATAGTTTACACGTAGTTTCCAACAGATACCTGCAAATATGCCCACTTCAAAACGCATATATGGCGTAAGCCCGAAAAACTTCTGCACATTCGGATTTTTCTTACCTGTATCCTCCAACCTTGTTTTGTTGTACATAGGCATAACACCGCCACCAAAATTGAAGCAGAAGCGTTGATTTTTTTCGCGTGCAGCGTCTGAGCCGTATCTGAAGCTAATACCTGTAGGCAATGCCATTTGCGTTGTCACTGCACCATTATTCCATTCCGGTTCTTTGTAAAAACCCTGCCCGATACCTTTCCAATATGTCCACCCGTACATAAAATCCAAATCCCAAGTCAATACGGTTGCTTTGCCCATTCTCAACAAACGGGAATGTGTACCCAGTGTTACACCAAGCCCCCCTTTGGATGTTGAAGGCCCTTCGTAATAAACACTCTTGTACTTTTCATCTACAAAGCTTACAAAGTTTCCCTTGTAGTAAGATGCTGCGGCAAAAGAAGATATACCCAATTGGAATTTATGAAGGCTGTATGGTAAACGGCTTTGCTTTACATAACCTTGCTTTATATAATCTTCCTTAGCGAAAGATTGGAAGCTACCAGAAAAAGCAAGAACAAATAATAGCAGAAATACAGGTAGTCTGTTTATCATAGGTAGTTGATATTTGGCACTAAAATGCAATAAATCATTATTATATACAAACAGTTAATAGTCATTTTTTGTGGAAATTGCTGTTTCTTGCTTCTATAGAATATAGTTTGTCATTTGCCGACAGGAGAAACTACATATAAAACCGATGAGGAACTGCTGAGTGCCTTCAGAAAAAGCGGAGATAATACGCTGATAGGGCTGCTGCTGCAACGCTACACAATGTTGCTGCTTGGTGTGGCCATGAAATACCTGAAGGACAAGACTGCCGCGGAGGACGCCGTACAGCATGTATTCATGAAAGCAATATCGCACCTACCCAAAGATGATATTCAAAACTTTAAAGGATGGCTGTATGTACTGATGCGCAATTACTGCCTGCAACAGCTTAGAGACAAGCATTATCATACAGACGAGGCTATACTGTATAATGTATCTGCAACAGAAGACCATAAGGAAGACCGTGTATGGAAAGAGGCTACACTTGAAGCTATGCAAGATGCCATACAGAAGCTGGAACCTGAACAAAAGCAGTGTATACAACTCTTCTACATGCAAAAGCAGAGCTATAAGCAGATAATGGAGCAGACAAAATTTACCTTTGAGCAGGTAAAGAGCTATATTCAGAATGGGAAACGCAACCTGAAACTGATACTGACGCAAAAGAAATAATGAACGGTAAGGACAACATATGGAACCGCAAAAGCGATAAGCTGACCGAAGATATGCTACAGGCATATTTTGACGGCAAGCTATCGGCCGAGCAACAGCATGAGGTAGAAATGTGGTTGTCTGAAACAGGTATGGAAGCAGATGCACTGGAAGGCTTGCAAACCATGCCCGCCAACGAAAGCCGTGAAATAACCAATAAGCTGAACCGCGAACTGCAGCAACAAATAAGAAAGAAACCACGCAGGCGCACCAAAGCCATTAAAGACAATTACTGGGCTTGGGTGGCAATAGTTGTCATTCTATTATTGATAATCCTAGCCTATGCGATTATTCACTTACAATCAGCCAGATAAGGTACTTGCAGCAAAATGAATATCTTCTAAAAATCTGTACCTTGCAGAGCAAGCCAAAAGGCTCGCATACAAAATATTACTATGCAATTAGCAGGTAAAAAAATTGTTCTGGCAGTAACAGGCAGCATTGCTGCTTACAAAACACCGCAGTTGGTGCGCTTGCTTATAAAAGCAGGCGCAGAGGTACGCGTTATTACAACCTCAGCAGCAGAAGCATTTGTAAGCCCGTTGGCATTGGCTACGGTGTCTAAACACGCAGTATATAGCAATGTAGCCGATGGCAGTGCATGGAACAATCACGTAGAGCTTGGTCGTTGGGCAGATGCTATGCTGATAGCACCTTGCAGTGTCAATACGCTTGCTAAAATGGCCAATGGCCTTTGCGACAATCTGGTATGTGCCGTGTATCTGTCTGCTATTTGCCCTGTATTCATAGCACCTGCAATGGACGAGGATATGTGGCTGCATCAAAGCACTAAAAACAATCTTGAAAAAGTACGCAGCTATGGCAATACAATCATTCCTGTAGCACACGGAGAGCTTGCAAGCGGACTGATAGGTGAAGGCCGAATGGCTGAGCCCGAAGAACTGGTAACATTTCTTGCAGACTACTTTCAAAAAAAAAACAATAGTCCGTTAAAAGGGAAGAAAGCTCTGGTAACCGCAGGCCCTACTTACGAACGCATAGATCCTGTTCGTTTCATCGGCAACTTCTCAACCGGCAAAATGGGCATTGCCATTGCTGAGGCTTTGGCGGAAGCCGGAGCAAACGTAACACTGGTATTGGGCCCGAGCCATTTGCACACCAACAAGGCAGGCATACATACTATCAATGTAGAAAGCGCAGAGGACATGTATAATGCCTGTACAGATGCGTTTTCGGGCACTGATATTGCCGTACTGTCTGCGGCGGTTGCGGATTATAAAGCTGCAAATAAAGCCCCTGAAAAAATAAAAAAGCAGGGCGATACGTTAGATATACAGCTGATAAAGAACAAAGATATACTGGCAACATTGGGCGGCCTGAAAAAAAGCGGACAATTGCTAGTAGGTTTTGCTTTGGAAACGACCAACGAGCTGAACCACGCATTGGATAAGATGAACCGTAAGAATGCTGACATGATTGTGTTGAATTCGTTAAAAGATGCAGGGGCTGGCTTCGGGCATGATACAAATAAAGTAACTTTAATAGATAAACAAGGAACCCAACAGGAATTACCATTGCAAAGCAAACAAGCTGTAGCCCATGCAATTGTAAACCGTATAACAGAGCTGATATATGCAGAAAAAGCTGTTTAATATATTACTGCTTTCATTGGTTGCCATCAACAGTTTTGCGCAAGAGTTGAACTGTAAGGTGAAGATAATGCACGACCGTATACAAGGTATTGACAAGCAAGTGTTCACCGGTATGGAACGTAACATAACCGAGTTCATGAACACGCGCAAATGGACTACAGATCAGTTTCAAACCAATGAACGTATTGATTGTAACATACTCATCAACCTGACATCGCAGATAGAGCAGGATGCATTCGAGGCTACCATTAATATTCAGGCTTCACGCCCGGTATTCAATACCAGTTACAATTCTTCTTTAGTCAATTTTATAGACAGAGAATTCAAGTTTCGCTTCAATCAATTCACCCCGCTACAGTTTGACGACAACCGTGTTGTAGGTAATGATCCATTTGCATCCAACCTCACAGCAACACTTGCATACTACGCATACCTTGTAATAGGGTTGGACTATGACAGCTTTGCACCAAACGGTGGTACAGACTATTTCAAAAAAGCACAGAACATTGTAAACAACGCACCAGAGTCCGGCAAGGCAATAACAGGTTGGAAAGCAGTTGATGGTAATAAGAATCGCTACTGGATAATAGACCAAATGCTGAACCCACGCTTTAAAGCATTCAGAACTATCTGGTACAATATGCACCGAGAGGGACTTGATAAGATGTCTACCAAACCTGCGGAAAGCCGTAAACTAATACTGGAAACACTACCACAACTTGTGCAGCTAAACAGGGAAAACCCAAGTTCTATACTGTTGCAGTTTTTCTTCAGTGCAAAATCAGATGAGTTTGCAAGTCTGGTATCGCTGGAAGAGCAAGGTGAAAAAACAAAATACATATCTATGCTTCAACAGCTGGATATCCCAAATATTCAAAAGTATAACAACATCAAGTAAACATGCGTTTACGAAAGTCTATTATTACCATACTGTGTTGCATAGCAGTTTCGTGTACATCAAAGAGTGCCGATGATGTAATATCTGCCGATAAAATGAAGGACATCTTGACGGATATGCATTATGCCGATACCTATAGTTCTATGCTAAATGACACACTGCATATGTCGGGCTCCAAAAACATGGACTCCTTAGCAATGTTCTATAAATCTATATTGGAACATCACAAAGTGTCTGTTGAAGAATTTAACGAAAGCATCAAATGGTATAAACTGAATCCTGAAAAACTGGATTCTGTATATGCAGCTATGATACCACAATTCAGCAAGATGGAGGCTACCTATCCTAATAAATAAGCTTAGTGCAATTCACTAAGGGACTTTGCCATACGCTTCATTGCCTCTTCCAGCTTATCCATACTTGTAGCAAAAGAAAGACGTATACAATTGCTATTGCCAAATGCAGCACCGTTTACAGAACTGATATGCGCTTTGTGCAGCAGATACATGCTCAGGTCTTCATCTGTATTGATGATTGTAGTACCATCAGATTTACCAAAAAATTCACTGATGTTCGGGAAAGCATAAAATGCTCCTTCAGGCATATTAATTTTTACACCCGGCATTTTTTGCAATTCGCCAATAACAAAATCACGACGTTCTCTGAAAGATTTTGTCATGTTGAAAGTTGGTGTTAAATCACCCGTTAATGCAGCTATAGATGCACGTTGTGTTATGGAGCTGGTAGCAGATGTAAACTGTCCCTGCAGCTTTTCGCAAGCCTGTACCAAGTCTTTAGGACCGGCCATATAGCCGAGCCTCCAGCCTGTCATGGCAAAGCCTTTAGACATTCCGTTTATTATCACTACCCTATCCCTTAGTTCAGGAAACTGCGCTATACTTTCGTGCTTGCCCGTGTAATTGATGTATTCATATATCTCATCACTGATGATGGCTACATGCGGATGACGTTTGAATACTTCTGCCAATCCCTGCAGTTCTGCTTTTGAATAAACACTACCTGTAGGATTGCAAGGCGAAGAGAATATGAAAAGTTTTGTATTCGGCGTTATGGCAGCCTCCAGTTTTTCAGGAGAAAGCTTGAAGTCTGTATCTATAAAGCAATCAATGTATTTCACCACACCCTCGCTCAGCTGTACCAGTGCACTATATGTAACCCAATATGGTGTAGGTATTAATACCTCGTCACCGGGATTAATTAGACTTAGTATGGCATTTGCCAACGATTGTTTCGCACCTGTAGAAACTATGATTTCATCAATGGCATATTCCAGCCCGTTATCACGCTTCAGCTTATCTGCAATTGCCTGTCTCAGTTCCGGATAGCCCACTACCGGTGTATACTTGGTGTAGCCTTCTTCCATCGCCTTGGTTGCTGCCTCACAAATATGTGCCGGTGTTTTAAAGTCCGGTTCGCCCAGGCTCAAGTCTATCACATCAGCGCCCTGTGCCCTTAACTCGCGGCCAAGTTTGGCCATTTTGATAGTTTGCGGCTCAGATATACGGTTCAATCTTTGGGCTAATTGCATAAAATATCAGTCTATATCGTTGTTCGAAACAACAAATCTAAATAAGAATGCGATAAAAAACCTTTAAAATACTGCCTTATGATGCAGATGACATATGCGAGAACGCAGATGTAAAGAATGTAAGGTATAAAGCAAGCAATACTATAAGCCCTATTACAACAGATAAGAATATAATTGTTTTCTTATACGCATTGTTGATGGTCTTAACCTTGTGCAGTTCGCTTACGTTGTTGATAACGTTTTCGATACGCGAAAACGCAGTTTCACCTTTTACAACATAATCGTACGCACCGTACTTCATGCTATCGATGGCAACATCAATTTTATCCTGACCGGAAAGCATGATGACCTGTGTTGAAGGCGCACGCTCTACTATCATTTTCAGAATGTCAACACCGTTTTTGGCATTTGGCAGGTGCGCATTCAGGTGATAATCTAACACGATAATTTCAGGATTCAACGATAGGTTGTTAACCGCCTCCTCGCCGTTATCAAATGTTTTGATAGTGTATAAAAACCTTTCAGAAAGGTAATCTTTCAACATTTCGTTCTGGATTGGTTCGTCATCAACCAGAAACATGTAGCGAGCGTTTTCAGTAGCCATGAGCTAAATCATTCAATTTGTTAGTAAAATAGAAAAAATATTCAGAAATAAAAAAGGATTAATATCAACCTTTATATATTTTCTGCCAGTTTTTATATGTTTCTCAGTTCTTCAAAAGCTTTCTCACACACCCTTTTCAGGTTTATAACCAATGTAGGCAACCTGTCGTAGTGGGCAGACTCTCCTGCTGTCTGTTCTATCAGGAATATATGGCTTACATCCTCCTTCACACCCATATAAGACAGTTGCGGCTTCATGGAGTGGGCAGCTATTTTCACCGCTGCATAGTCTTTCGACTGTAACGATTGTTCTATCGTATTCAGCAGCTTAGGGCCATTTTCAAGGAACATTCCCACGTATTTGGCCATTTTTTCGTCATTACCACCTGCAAACTGCCTCAAAAACTGCATGTCTGTTATCTTATCGGGCAGCGATGGCATAGCTGGTTCTGCGACAATTGTATTCTTGACGGTTGCAGCCCCCTGCATCGCAGGCTTTTGCCCCTCAAGTACAGCAGCCATTTTCAGCAACAATTCATCTACCTGAAACGGCTTAGATACGTAGGCATTCATACCGGTATTAAAGTACTGCGCCACGTCTTCCTGCAATACATTTGCCGTCATGGCAATGATTTTTACATCTTTTGCCGGCGCAGAAAGTGTAGTCCTTATTGTACGTGTTGCTGTTACACCATCCATCACAGGCATCTGTATATCCATCAGTACAATATCATAGTGCTCTTCCTGCACTCTGTCTACTGCTTCCTGTCCGTTTATGGCTATGTCTATTGTAATGTCCGGCAGGAGTTCTTTCAGTGTATCTTCTGCCACCATACGGTTAAACTCATTGTCCTCTACCAGCAACAGCTTCACATCATTCAGCTTCTTCATCGTCTGTTCATCCACGGCTGAGCTTTTTTGCTCTACTACCTGCACATCAGACTCGGTAAGTGGTATTATGGCAAAGAAAGTAGTGCCCTTGCCCAATTCACTGGTAACACCTATTTCACCACCCATCAGCTCTACCAACTGTTTAGATATGGTAAGTCCCAGGCCAGTACCACCAAATTTGCGCGCTACGTCTGTACCTGCTTGTGTAAAGCTTTCAAATATCTTGTTTACATAGTCTGGAGAAATACCGATACCTGTATCTATCACCTCAAACTTCAGCCAGTATTTCTTTTCTACTTTCTTCTGAATAGTAACACGAACTTCTATATACCCCTTCTCTGTAAACTTCAGCGCATTACCTGCCAGATTTATCAATACCTGATTGATGCGTGTCGGGTCTCCTATCACTCTTACAGGTATTTCTTCTTCTACATTCACCCTGAATTGCAGGCCTTTTTCTTCTGCTTTGAACATCAGCATATCGCGTACACTGTTGGTCACTTCGCGTAGCGAAAAGTCGGTTTGTTCAATGACAATTTTACCTGCTTCTATCTTAGAAAGGTCTAGGATATCATTAATGATTACAAGCAGATTGTCTGCCGATTGCTGAATGGCTTTCAGGTATTTCATCTGCTCCGGCAGCGGGTTCTTGCTCATCAACAGGCTTGTCATACCCACTATCGCATTCATAGGAGTGCGTATTTCATGGCTCATATTCGCCATGAACTGCTGCTTTAACTGTGCTGTCTGCTCTGCTACTTCTTTTTCTTTCTGTGCAAGCTCTACCTGCTGGCGTGTTTGCAGGTTGCGTATTTTATTAAATGTTGTTTGCTTGAAGATTTCCTCTTTCATCTGTTCGTAAGTTTTCAGATGATAAAAGGCTTTAGGAATATCTCCCATCTTATCATAGAGCTGCGCCAGGGCTTCATGTACGCTCATCACGTCGTGCTTACGATTATATTCATCTGCCAGCTCAAAAGCTGCATTCATGTGCTGCTGCGCCTGACGGTAATTACCTTCGTCCATCATCATCCTTCCGATGTAGAACTGACATATAATCTGCACCTCTACATTACTCAACTCTTCCGATTCTTTTAATGCATCTACCAGATGTTTGCGCGCATTAGCCAAATCATTCATCTTGTAGTACACCTTACCCAGACCGCTGATAGCCAATGCATGCATTACCGTATCCTGTTCACTCAGGCGCAGATTTTCTTCAAAATACCTGAGCGCCTCCAGATGTTGCTCTTGTTTGAAGTAGATATTACCAAGTATGTGGTACAGTGCATTGAGCCTGTGCAGGTCATTTGCCTTTTCAAATATCGGCAGGCAACGCAATGCAAACTCAAGGGCGTTTTCGTAATCGTTCAGGTCGTATAGCAGATAAGCAATGCTCGACAGGTTGACAGATTGTGCTACCTCATCACCCAGCTTTTCATTTATTTTCAATGCACCTTCAAAGTGGTTAAGTGCATCTGCAAGATCGCCGCGGTCGCGATAGATATAACCGAGGTTATTCAACACACGTGCCTGCAATGGCTTGTTGTTGATATCGCGCGATATCTTCAATGCATCCTGCAGTATATCCACACCATCATCATACTCACCCTGCTGCCAGTAGCACCAACCTTTCAGGTTCATACCACGGCCTTTGCCCAGCCTGTAGCCTATGGCATCTGCACGATTGATGATTTCATTGGCCATATCCATCGCCTGCTCCACATCAAAATTCCTAACCTCCACAGCCATCTGCACATAGACGTCAATCTTTGCACGTTCATCTTTCAGTATGTCGTATTCCTTTTGTAACTCCTTATATCTTGGGGTATCCATATATCAATATCAATACATTAAAAATAAAGCACCTCCTGCCGCATTGCAAGAGGTGCCTCAATAATATAGTTAGTATAAAGATTTATTAACCGTTCTTTTCCTGACGCGTATAGTCTGCATGTCCAGGATCTTCGTAGCTGGTATATACTGCGCAACCGTGTCCTATCAGTGAAAGGCCCCAAGCAGCAACTATCCATGCCGGCCAAGGATATACCCAGGTAGTAGCACCTTTATCATATGTAAGCAGCATGATAGCAGATGCAACTGCAAATACAGCGAAATGCAGGAAGAATATTGATTTCTGACGGCCTGTTGGTTTTATTTTCTGAGGCATTGCTTCTGATAATTTGAATGCAAATATAATGGCTAAACTTTAAAGTTAAAAGCAGTAAATCAAGTCAAATCAAACTGTTTAAGCAATTCTTCGTTTTGCTCGGCAGCCCTTGCCTCTACCTCATATGGGTTGTTATAATATCCGTATTTAATATGATTTAGTAAATACTTGTATATAAAGCCTACAAAACCATCCCTTTGGTATTGCAAAACATGCTGCAACTCATGCAGCAGCCACCTTTGATTTTCTAAGAATGTTTGCTTGGAAGCCCCCCATAAATAAATATTACGTCCAAATACTATGGCTGCATTATCCGCTTTCAGAAAACGGGATGCTACCCTTGCCTGCCAAGCATTGTCTGAAATTGATATTTTAATTGACAGTTTATCTTCCACAAAGCTGATATTAAAGCTAAAATGATGTATTTTAGTAGGCTATTAAGGACATAAGTAGTTAAAATTTAGTTATAAATGATAAGAAAATCATTACTGCTATTGGGGCTTGGCATAGTTACAGTTAATGTAACAAATGCACAACCGTGGCTTGAAAATGTAAATGTGGAACAAACCAAACTACAGGACATCATCAATGCGCACGAGGCGCAAAAAGCTGTAACCACAGAAGAACAACGGCTAAATGGAGAACCTGTTAAGGAAAATAAAGACTACCATTTCTATCGCTGGAAATGGCATGCCGAATCTCATACAGACCAGGATGGATACATAGTACCTTCTACAAGAAACTATGAGGAATGGAGAAAATTCTATGGTAACACTGCTGGTAAAACAACTGCCGCGACTACCTCTGCTAATTGGTCTTTTCAAGGACCTACAACCAGCACAGGTGGTTATGCCGGCATTGGCCGTATCAATTCAATAGCATTTCATCCTACAGATGCAAACCAACTTTGGGTAGCTAGTGCCGGAGGTGGTGCATGGAGAACTTTTAACAATGGCAGCAGTTGGACATCTATGTCTCATATGCTACCTGTTTTGGGAGTATCAGACATAGACATTCACCCTACCAACCCAAACATTATATATATGTGTACGGGGGATAGAGACGCAAGTGATACCTATAGTATTGGTGTCATGAAGTCATCTAACGGTGGCGCCAGTTGGGATACTACAGGCCTTAAATGGGCCGTGACGCAAAGCAGGCTTACAAATGCATTGGTTATCAATAAGCAAAACCCTAATGTACTTACAGTAGCTACAAGCGATGGCATCTACCAGTCTACAAACGCTGGCACTACATTTACACGTGTTCAAACTGGTAATTTTAAGGATATAGTTTACCACCCTTCAGATTCAAACATAATGTATGCAGTAGGTTCTGCCCTTTACTACCGCTCTTCAAATGGTGGTAAAAACTGGACAAACCTTTCTTCCACATTCTCTAGCTTTGGCCGTATAGCGATAGCTGTTACTCCGGCTAATGTCGCAATTGTAAAACTTGTAATCAGCAACACATCAAACGGTCTTGCAGGCATATACAACTCTACTGATACGGGCAAAACGTTTACATCTATTTATGCCGCCACAGGTGGTGGTTGCACAGGCAACATTCTTGTAGGTGCTATGAGTGGCAATGGATGTGGTGGACAAGGTTGGTATGACTTGTGTATCGCTATCAACCCTAACAATGCTAATGAAGTTTTTGTAGGCGGTGTAAACACTTGGCGTTCTACTAACGGTGGTTCAAGTTGGACAATTGCTACACAGTGGTGGTCTCAATTGCCTGGTGTTGCAACCGTACACGCTGATAAACACTTTCTAGGATTTCATCCGCTCGTGTCTGGCAGATTGCTGGAAGGCAACGATGGCGGCATATACCGTACAGATAACACTTCAAGTACTATTTGGACTGATATGACGAACGGCATGGGTATCACACAGTTTTACCGCAATGCAGTAAGCCCGGATAAAAATTTCCAACTGGCAGGTGCTCAGGATAATGGCACCAAAGGATTGCGCAATACTACTTGGACAGATGAGAACGGTGGCGATGGCATGGATTGCCAAATAGATTTTTCTGACAGCACAATATATTACTGTGGTGTGCAAAATGGTTCTATCACCAGAAAAACATCATCCGGTAGTGTAGAAATTTCAGACAATATACCTCCAGGCAGTGGTTTTATGTCAAATAAAGGTGCTTGGATAACTCCATACATTATCAATCCTCATAACCCGAATCACATAATAGCTGGCTACAGGCAAGTATATGTATCTGCTGATAGGGGTAATAGCTGGATTTCATTATCTGGTGACTCTCTTAACAGGTCTAGAAACATACATAAGTTGGCTATGACACCAGCAGACAATAAAACACTTTATGCAATAACTTCATTCTCTGGTAGTGATACAACTAAAGTATACTACACATATGGATATAACACAACTAGTCCTGTAAGTTTTAACACTATTGTATCCCCATATAAGTCAGCTCCAACGGACATTAAAGTAGATCCTAAGAAAAAAGATAGATTCTGGCTAACATTTGGCGGATATGGTAGCCCACAGGTAGTACAATACGACGCTGGCGTATGGACTTCACTAAATACAGGCCTGCCAAACGTACCAGTTCATTGTATTGAAATAGACACTGCTACACAGTTTAAATATGTAGGCACTGACATCGGTGTTTATCACTGGGATACAACAACTAACAAATGGGAGGTATTCAACAATAGCAATGCAATGCCTAGTATAGAAGTAACAGACCTTGGCATTAACTATAAAAACAAGGAATTATGGGCATCAACTTACGGACGTGGCTTGTGGAAAAGTAAACTGCAAGTGTACCCGGTAATCCCTATCGACACAACAGACACAACAGATACAACCACAGTAATCAGCATCATACCATATTCTAATAAAAACCTTTCAATATACCCGAATCCTAACAACGGTATATTCGAAGTGAAGACGAATATTGCTATGTATGCAAACACTTTAGCTACCATCCGCATACTGGACAGAAGCGGACGTACTGTATGGCAAAATGAACAAAAACTGAATGCTAACGGCGTAACATATGTAAGGGCAATGGGCTTACCTGTTGGTACTTATATTATAGATATCACAGCGGAAAAAGCTGTAATAGGCCGACAACGATTCCTGATAGAATAGGAAATCATAACTAAATTCAAATAATAAAGCCCCGAATATCGGGGCTTTAATTTTATCTCTATATCCTATGGCTCAGTAGCCAAAGTAATTATAGTTCGTTTTTGTGTAGTTGCATATCTATCACCTTCTGTGCCAGTATGCCTGTTTTGCCTTCTTCTTCTGTCACCACCTCTACTTTTACTTTAGTGATGCCTTTTTTGTGAAAGTCGAGCTTTTTAGCAGCAATACTTGCAAGGTCTATCAGGCGTTTGTTGCCTGCAGCCATACGGTCATTTACTTTTACATATACCACCTCTCCGTTAGAGATATTGGTAACTTTAACGTACGAACCAAGCTTTATTTTGTTGCTGGCAGCAGTGAACTTGTCATTATCAAACACATCGCCTGTAGTCGTTTTACGACCTTCAAACTTATCGTGATAATAACTTGCCACACCCTTCTCGCTCTCAGAAATTTTCTTCTGAGCGTCCTGAGCTTTAAGCCCAGGCAGGGTGAACGTTAAAAATGTAAATAGTAACAACCGCCTCATACACATTATAAATTTATGCAAATATAGGCATTTCAACCCGCCTATGCAAGCACACATTATTACTTATCGCCATTTCTCCTGTTAAACTTATGTGAACTAGGCTTTCCACTGCGGTAGCCATGACCTCCACTATCCCTTGAAAATGAACGATTTGCAGGGAATCCACCACGTTCACGATCGCGTTGTTCTGCTTCTTCTATCCTTATCTTACGACCTTTGTATTTCTTGGCAGAAAGCGTCTGAACAATGAATTCTGCAGCAGTACCACTCACGTTAAAGAAGCTACTCAGATCACGTACAGTAATACGGTCTATTGTATTCGCCTCCATATCTGTACTGTCCGTAATGAACTGTAAAAGTTTCTCAGGACCACTGATGCCATCCTTCATGCCTATATTGATGAACAGACGTACACTGCTGCGGTTGCTGCGGCTACGTTCCTTCTGTTCATAACCTGCGTTCAGGTCTTCAGCTTCGTTGTATGTTTCAATCGTTTCTTTCAGTTGCAACCATACCAGACGGCGAATTAGCTCATCTTTATCCATATCCTCAAATTTCTCGTGGATAGTAGACTGGTATATTTTGGCAAAATCAGCTTCAGGTTTCGCAGTTTCAATTTGTTCCAGATAGTAGAATAGTTTCTTACGAACTATCTCTGCACCATCAGGAATATCACTCTTGTGGAAGCGTGTTTTAGATATACGCTCTACCTGTCGGATGTTTGAAATCTCTTTTGGCGAAACAATAGACATACAGATACCTGACTTACCAGCACGTGCCGTACGGCCGCTGCGGTGTGTGTACACTTCCGGATCATCCGGCAATTCGTAGTTGATGACGTGGCTGATGTCATTAACATCAATACCACGCGCGGCTACGTCTGTAGCTACGATACATTGCAGCGATTTGTTTTTGAAACGCTCCATCACCTTACTACGCATCTTCTGGTCCATATCGCCATGCAGCGGGCTCACATGGTAGCCCATCTTCATCAGCTTTTCAGATATGTCCTGACAGTCTTGTTTGGTACGTGTGAATATGATACCATAAATACCGGGTGTGAAATCCAGCAAACGGCGCAGGGTTTCAAACCTGTTGTGGTGGCTGGTTACATAGTATTGGTGGTCAATGTTTTCGTTGGTTACGTTTTCTTTTGCAACAGCAAACTCTTGCCATTTGCTCATAAAGCGTTTGGCAATGTTGCGCACATCATTGTTCATAGTTGCAGAGAACAACCATGTGTATTGGCGAGCAGGTGTGTTTTTCAGGATAAACTCAATATCCTCACGGAAACCCATATTTAGCATTTCGTCGGCTTCATCCAGTACTACGTACTGTACTTGCTCCAATGATATTGCTTTGCGCTCCAGCAAGTCTATCAGCCTGCCCGGCGTAGCCACAATTATCTGAGGGTTTGCTTTTACCTCACGAATCTGGCCACCAATAGGCACGCCTCCGTACACAGCAGTGGTTTTAAGGCCACGCATGTAGTACCCATATTTTTTAAATTCCTCTTGTATTTGCATACACAATTCGCGTGTAGGGCTCAATACAAGGGTTTGCACATGTTTCTGTGCAACGTCTGTGTGGTGCAGTAACGGCAGTCCAAACGCGGCAGTTTTACCTGTTCCGGTTTGCGCAAGAGCGATAATATCAGAAGGTTGAGATAGTAACTGAGGGATAACTTTTTGTTGAATAGGAGTCGGCGTCTCAAAGCCCATGTCCGATACGGCACGAGTCAATTCCTCTCTAAGCGAGAGGCTCGAAAATGAAATCATCTAATAAAGAACTTTTTATATAAGAAGCGGCAAAGATACAGCTAAATACCGACAATATTTAAAATATTTGATATTATCCCATTATTAAGCATTGTAACACGCACAATCCTTGTACAGACAATGTTAACTAGTGTTAACGGGTTAATACATTGTACAGGCATAAAATATCTTTACACTCGTTATGCAAAAGAGGCTACGCATACTGGTTGGCACTGCCAGTGTATCTGTTGCACTTATAATAGGGCTGCAGCTCTTTTGGCTGGTTTCCCTTTTCAAAGAACAAAAGCAACACTTCATCACAGATACGCGCAATGCGCTGATGGAATCTGTTGTTGCAGGCAGCATGAACGTTATGGTAATGGATGAGCCGGACTCCGTCAACAAAGCTTTGACGGAGAGCATACGCGAAAGTATGCTGAGCGGCAACAAAGCTAACCTTGAAAAACAATTAAAAACACTATCGCAAAAACATCTGTCAGCAAAAGGCACTTACATAGACACGGCAACGGAAATACAACGCATGCTGGATACTGCCAAACTGATGCTTGAGTTCAGTAGCCTTACGCCTGGCATACCGAAAGAAGACCTGCAACAGCATAAAAAGAATCTGATAACAGGGTTTAAAAAACGTGGCATAGATATTCACTTCGAACTGGCACTACTAGAAAAAAAGAAGATAAAGGACTGCACAACAGACAGCGCATCATTCAATAAACTATTCAAAGTATATCCTGAACAGGAACAAACTACCATATTCACAAAACAGCCTTTGCAAACCATTGTAATGGGGTTCAGCAATATCAACGCATACATCCTGAAAAAGATGCTGTGGCTGATAGTATTGTCTGTCATCTTCATTCCATTGTTTGTATACTCTTACGTATATGTATTGCGCACATTCTTCAGGCAAAAAAAGATGGCAGAAATCCGCAACGATTTTATCAACAATATGACACACGAGCTGAAGACTCCTATCAGCGGCGCGTCTGTAGCGATTGAATTACTTGGGAATAGCAGCATACCCCAAGACAAAAAAGATGAGTATATACAAATAGCACAAAACGAACTGAAGCGTCTGAACAGCCTTGTTGAAAAAGTGCTTAGCATGGCTGCTTTTGAGAAGAATGAAATTACGATGTCTGCATCACAGATACCACTGCAATCATTTGTGCAAGACATCATCAACAACTTGAAACCATTACTTGAGCAAAACAATGCTAAGGTTCATCTTGAAGTATCGCCTACCGACCTAACTGTTAAAGCAGACTGCTTCCATCTTGCCAATGTCATCATCAACCTGATAGACAACGCTGTTAAATACAACGACAAAACCACGCCACTAATAGACATACAAATCAGCAGGCAAGGAGATGATGTTATGATACTTGTTACTGATAATGGCAAGGGCATACCTTCGGAGTATACCGATAAGATATTCGACAAATTCTTTCGTGTACCTGCGGGAGACCTGCACGAAGTAAAAGGATACGGTCTGGGGCTTAGTTATGTAAAAGCTATTGTAACATTGCACAAAGGCAGCATTATGGCCAACAGCCAGCAAGGTATTGGCAGCACGTTTATCATCAGTCTTCCTCAAACCACTTGATAATGGCAACAAATATTCTATTGGCTGAAGACGAGGCTGTACTTGGCAAGCTTGTAAAGGAAGCGATGGAAAACAAAGGCTTTGCAGTGCAATGGGCCAAGAATGGTAGTGATGCATTGCAAGCCTACAAAAAAGAACAACCTGATATTTGTATACTGGATGTAATGATGCCGGGCATAGACGGCTTTACACTTGCCAAACAAATACGTGCTGTCAACGCAGATATACCCATCCTATTCCTTACAGCACGTTCACAAACTTCTGATGTTTTGAAAGGATATGAATCGGGGGGCAACGACTACCTTCGCAAACCCTTCAGCCTTGAAGAACTATACCTACGCATCAATGAATTACTGAGACGCACAAAAACCACCGTCAGTACAGAAGACATTGCAGACGAATACAAGATTGGTAAGTACACTTTCCTGCCACAGGCGCAGCTATTGAGTATGGGCAATGAGAAAATAAAACTATCCAACAAAGAAACACTGCTGTTGCAAGAATTAGTGATACATAAAAACAAGTTGATGGAGCGCAGGCAAACCCTCATTAAAATATGGGGCGATGATAATTTCTTTAACGGACGTAATATGGATGTGTATATTGCCAAGCTACGCAAGCATCTTGCGGCAGATGCTTCGCTATCTATCATCAATGTACGCGGTCATGGTTTCAAGCTGGTGCAGGAATAGCTTTCACACTAATTAACACTCATTAACTTTCATTACATCTACGCTGTTGCACACCAGTCTACCTTTGGTAAAAACAAAGAGGTAACTGAAATGTACAAACAAATAACCACTGCCCTGTTGGGCATCTGCACCTATGGTGCAGTGATGGCACAAAGTACTACACCAAACACAATAATAGATGGGTGGGATGTATTGATGAAAAAATGTGAACAAAAGAATCCAAATTTCAGAGCAGACCTGTATGAACTGAACAAGCAGATAGAACAGAAAGCCGATGCCTATATGCTGACAAACGCTGCCAACAAAACTACTGCTGTAAAAGAAGTACCTATTGTATTTCACATTGTACTCAACCAAAGCCAGATAAACCAGTTAGGTGGCACTTCGGGTATTGCAGAACGCATACAATCGCAGATAGATGTACTGAACAAAGACTTCAATGCTGCAAATACAGACAGTTTTTTAATACCTACTGCCTTCAAACCCTTGTATGGCAATATGGGCATTAAGTTTTCGCTGGCACACAAAGCACCTGATGGCAGCTACAGCCCGGGCTATGAAATAATAACAACCACAAAATCGGGCTTCGATATCCAAAGTGGTACCGCAGGTACAGGCTATTACTGCAGCGATGCTAAGTTTACATCTTCAGGTGGAGCAGATGCATGGGATACGAAGAAATACATCAATGTATGGGTATTAAACATTACTCCTGCAGGCGTAGGTGGCGTAGGCACACCTCCTCCATATGCTATCTATGGTGGTACTGCACAGTTTCCGTGGAATGAACAAGGCATAGCTATCTCCTACATGGCATTCGGTAAGCGCACAAATGGCAGCCAATTCTTCCCACTGCAGGCTGCTATTGCAGGCCGTACATTGGTACATGAAATGGGCCACTTCTTCAACCTGTTTCACCCGTTTGGCATGAGCACAATGGACAATAAAACATGCACTGATGATGACGGTGTAAGCGACACACCACTTGAAAGCGGTCCTGCACAAAGCATCTGTCCTACGTTCCCATTGCTGGATACCTGCAGCAAAACATTCCCCGGTGTTATGTATATGAACCATATGGACTACAGCGCAGATACATGCCGCACCATGTTCTCTAAAGGACAGGCTGCGCGTGTGAATGTAGAACTGGCAAGTGGTGGTTACCGCGACCAATTGGGAAGCGACCCCGGTTTAATCTATTGGTGGTCTTCTTCCATAGAAAATGTTGCTGCAAACAACGAGGTATCTGTTTATCCAAACCCTGCAACTAATGCTTGTACCATCAATTGTAATGACGTTGTTGCTAAACGCATAGACATCATCAACAATCTTGGGCAGGTAGTGCACACTATCATACCTGCAGCAAACGAGACTATACTCCATGCAGACCTCGGCAATCTTGCAAAAGGTGTTTATATCATAAAATGTTCTTTTGCTAACACTACAGCAACAACCAAACTGCTACACTATTAAAACAATATATCTGTAAATAAGAAGAGCCTGTACATGATGTACAGGCTCTTCTTATTATAATACAGATTATTTAATCTTTGCTCCTGCATTTACTTTTATGATTTTTCCATTCGGTGCTTCTAATATCACATCTTCAAAATACAGTCTGTCTCCCGAATTCAGATTGGTAAATAATACTGCCAATTCTTCGGTAGCAAAAGAACTACCTTGTTCATAGTACGGCCCATGCTCTTTATCTCCCAGTTTCGGGACATACGTAAGCACGTAGCTTTTTATCTTGTAATCTTTATATGCTTCTGTAAGGTGCAGATTAGGGTCTGCAAGCAGTTTATCTTTTTCTATTATGCAATTCACAGCAGAACTAACAATTACTGCATCTTTCTTCTTTGATTCTGCATAGCTTACTAAAGATGCAATTGCAAGGAGCGAGGTTATAAGTAGTTTTTTCATACTATGAATATACAAAAAAACAGAGCCTGTAAAACAAGCTCTGCTTAAATCTTATTTAATGACTGATTATTAGTCTTTCAGTACCGTACGGCTGATAACGATTTTCTGTACCTCGCTGGTACCTTCGTATATCTGCGTAATCTTAGCATCGCGCATCAGGCGCTCTACGTGGAATTCTTTTACATAGCCATAACCACCGTGTATCTGTACCGCTTCGTTAGTTACCCACTGTGCTATTTCAGAAGCATATAGTTTTGCCATAGATGCAGACAGTGTGTAGTCTTTACCTTCGTCTTTAGTCCATGCAGATTTCAGTACCATCAGCCTTGCACCTTCAATAGCTGTAGCCATGTCTGCCAGCTTGAAGGCGATAGATTGGTGGTTTGAAATTTCTGTACCGAATGCTTTACGCTCTTTAGAGTATTTCAGCGCCAGTTCGTACGCACCACTTGCAATACCTAATGCTTGTGCAGCAATACCTATACGGCCGCCTGCCAGTACTTTCATGGCAAAAGTGAAACCAAAACCATCATCACCTATACGGTTTGCTTTTGGCACTTTCACATCCTGAAACATGATGCTGTGAGTATCGCTACCACGAATACCCAGTTTGTTTTCTTTAGCACCTACCGTTACACCTGGCCAGTCTTTATGCACTATCAGTGCATTGATGCCTTTGTGTTTTTTATCAGGATATGTTTGTGCTATTACCAGATAGTAAGACGCTGTGCTACCGTTTGTGATCCAGTTTTTAGTACCGTTCAGCAAGTAGTAGTCACCCATATCTTCAGCAGTAGTACGTTGAGATGTAGCATCAGAACCTGCTTCAGGTTCGCTCAGCAGGAACGCACCTATCTTTTGGCCACTAGCCAATTCTGTCAGGTATTTTTGCTTTTGCTCTTCGTTACCATATGTTTCAAGACCCCAGCAAACCAGCGAGTTGTTTACACTCATACATACAGAAGTAGAAGCATCTATTTTAGAGATTTCTTCCATAGCCAGTACATACGATACTGTATCCATACCGGAACCACCGTATTTAGGGTCTACCATCATACCCATGAACCCAAGTTCACCCAGTTTCTTTACTTGTTCTGCAGGAAACTTCTGGTGCTCATCGCGTTCAATAACACCCGGCAACAATTCATTTTTCGCGAAGTCGCGTGCTGCTGCCTGTACTGCTAATTGTTCTTCTGTAAGTTGAAAATTCATATTAGAATAATATGCTTTACTGTATAAAAATGTGCTGCAAACCTACGCTTTTTATCCCTAATTTCTAAATATCTACCAGCTATGTTTAAGAGATTCATATTCCGAACGCAGCAGCCCGTAAACAGCAGAATCTTCGCGAACACCGTTACGCCCGTAATGCTGTCTCAGCAATCCTTCATATTGAAAACCATACCTCTCTATCAGTTTGATGGACGGTATATTTAACGGACTTGCAAATGCCTCAACTCTATTCAGATTCATTTGTTCAAAGCCGTAAATAAGGATTGTTTTCATAGCCTCTTTCATGTATCCCTTGTTCTTGTCTTCCTCATAGTAGAGGCCATAACCTATTTCTGCACGTTCATGTGCTGCTTTCCATGTATGGTAGCCTATACGGCCTATTATACGGCTTGTCGATTTCTCAACAATGAGGAAGTTTTTAAAACTGAGATAAAAAGAGGTAAGTCCTTTTATGTATTTCTGCTTTTCCAGCTCAAAATCTGCCTCACTTGTACTTCCCAGATAAGTCATTATTTCAGCATCTGCCCAGTTTTCAAACATGTAGTCATACAGCTCTGGAGTCAATTCTTTTAGTAATAGTCTTTCCGTCTCTAATACTATAGTGTCAGGCATTGTTGGTTGCATGCCGCGAAATTAAGGAATAAAGAATATGGCCCGCTTAGCGGGCCATATTCTTTATTCCTTGTAGCTTACCAATTCATCCATGTAATCTACAATCATAACACCCGGTTGGGTTGGGCTTTCATCGTATTCCTGATGTTTTAGCAGCGTCTCCTTTTCATTATACCATATTTTGTCCTCCAGGCTGTTGGCATCATTACTTTCCATATAGTAAGCATTGGTAAATGTACCTGCCTGCACTGTAACAGACTGATTAAGCGATATTACTTTACAAGTCTGGTCATTCCTGTCTACCCAGCTATCATTTACTGCAGCTTTAAATTTCAGCGCCATTTTGGTCTGAGTACCTTTCAGATTATACACTCCATCTGCAGTAAATTTTATAAGGTCATATATACTGTTACTTCCTTCTTTCTTTTCCATAATAAACCACTTCTCGTTGTTAATAGTGCTGTCTCTCACAATTGTCAATGTGTATTGCGATGTAGAAACCACCGTTGTACCTGTCTGACCATCATAGTCAGTATGTTTATAAGTCCATACTGTTCCTGTTTTAATACCTGTGGTTGTTGGCGTTGTTGTAGCAGGTGTTGTTGTTTCGTCCTTTTTACAAGCACAGAAAAGCAATGTAAATGCGGCAATCAATTGGGGGTACTTCTTCATAATGTATAAATTTTTATCAAATAAAATAAATTTATACTACAGTGTCAATAGAACACCTTAATAATGTTAAACCTCAAACCGTCTGATAGTCTTATAATAGAAATTGATTTGGAAAAGATAATTACATGTACGTACATTTGTTGTGCAAACATTAAAGAACTAATAAACGAAAAAACAGATTTATGAAAAAATTACTGGTACTTACAGCTATCGCCTTCGCACCTGCAGTAATGATGGCGCAAACATCTAAAACAACAGCTGCTGCTGCAACACCTACAAAATGGAACCTGGATCGCAGCCACTCTGGTGTTAAATTCAGTGTTTCTCACCTGGTAATATCAGAAACTGAAGGTACTTTCAAAGTATTTGATGGTTCGGTTAACGCTCCAAGTGCAGATTTCAACAATGCAGCTATAAACTTTTCTGTAGACGTAAACAGCATCAATACTGACGATGAAAAACGCGATGGCCACCTGAAGAGCGATGACTTCTTCAATGCAGAGAAATACCCAACAATGAAGTTTACTAGCACTTCATTCAAAAAAATAAAAGGAAATCAATACGCACTGGAAGGCAACCTGACTATCCGCGATGTAACTAAGAAAGTAAAATTTGCAGTTACCTATGGTGGTACAGTAAAAGACCCATGGGGTAACGTAAAAGCAGGTTTCAAAGCAAGCGGCAAAATAAACCGTAAAGACTTTGGTCTGAAATGGGGTGCAGTAACTGAAGCCGGTGGTGCTGTAGTTGGTGATGAAGTAACAATGGATATCAAAGTTGAGTTTGCTCAACAAAAATCATAAGCATAGGTTGGTTCTATAGTAATGGTGGGTTTTTAGTGAGCAGCCCCGGCAAGTATGCCGGGGCTGCATTGTTTTATAAAGTTGCCAAACGTAGAAAAGTATAACGCGTATAAAGCAAAAAGCCCGGACAAGCCGGGAATATCTTTGCAAATCGGAAAATGATTAACCTATAGTTTGTACAGGCGCGTCCTGTGCATGCACCGGTGTAACCATTGTAAGGTTCTTAGGCCTGCGTGGATGCACCTGTGGACGAGGTATTTTGTGTGAAGGTCCGCATGATTCCAATATTGCTGTAAGGGCAAATAATACGCCCGCGAAAACTATCAACTTTTTCATAACTGTGAAAATAATAAGCAATCTGCAAAAAAACAATCCATAAAAACACTTTTCCTACATAATTTACAAACGGGATAATTATATCTCTGAGATAGAAATGATGATAACTATAAGAGAAGCTGTTACTGAGGATGCATTAAGTATTCAACTATTGGCGGAAGCAATATGGTGGCCGACCTACAGACCTATACTAACTGAAGAACAAATAAAGTACATGCTTGCAAAAATGTACGACCTACAGACCATCAGCCAACAAATAGCATCGGGGGCGCAAAGCTATCTGTTGCTATATGCAGATGGCATAGCTACAGGCTTTGCAGCCTATTCTCCGAGAACAGAAAACCCTGAAGTATATAAACTGCACAAACTATACTGCCTTACAGAAACCAAAGGCAAGGGCTATGGTAAACTATTGCTGCTGGCAGTTGAAGCAAAAGTAAAAGATGCCGGCAAGAACATACTGGAACTGAATGTAAACAGGCATAACCCTGCAATGGGTTTTTATGAAAAAATGGGGTTTGAAACAGTCTACAGCGAGGATATAGACATTGGCAACGGATACCAGATGAATGACTATGTGATGCGCAAGATTTTGTAGTTTGATATCCGAAGGATGTTAAACTAATTGACGTCTAAACAGTCATACATCAAACATATGCCTATGCGTACTCCCCGATTTATTGCTGCGACACTTGCAGCCACATGCTTATTGCCGGCATGTAAAAAAGATAGTGATAGTGCTACCCCATCTGGCAACACAGGATTGTCTAAAACAGACTATGAAATAATAAGCGCAACACTTAACCTGCCTGAGTCTGCATTCAACTATACGAGCTTCAACCTACCGGCACATTTTCTGGCGCCACCAGTTGCATCTACAGATAATACACCTGTAAATACCAACCCCATAACTAATGATGGCGCAACACTTGGCAGGGTATTGTTTTATGACAAAGGACTATCTATAAACAATACAATTGCTTGTGCATCTTGCCACAAACAGGCCAACAGCTTTACAGATCCATCACAGTTCAGTAAAGGTTTTCTCAGCGGACTTACGGACAGAAACAGCATGAGCCTTGCCAATGCACGTTACTATGTAAACGGAAAGTTCTTTTGGGATGAGAGAGCCGTTACACTGGAAGACCAAACGCTAATGCCAATACAACATGCGGTAGAAATGGGTATGACGCTGGACAGCCTTGAGAAAAAACTTAGCGCCAAAGACTACTATAAAATACTCTTCAAAAAGGCATTTGGTGATGAGAGCATAACCAGAGACAGGGTATCAAAAACTTTGGCACAATTCATACGTGCAATGGTATCATATCAGTCGAAGTACGATGATGCACTTACAGCGCTTGGGCATGCACCTGCTCCAAATGAAGACCTACCGGGCTTTACCCAACAGGAAAATCAGGGTCTGAGAGTATTTACAGCCAACTGTGCAGGGCCTTGCCATAATACAGAATTACAAACCATGCCTGTAGCACGCAACAATGGACTTGACCTTGTATATGCAGACAATGGGGTAGGCAAAATAACAGGACGCACTATTGATAATGGCAAGTTCAAATCTCCTTCTCTCAGAAATGTAATGTTGACTGCACCTTATATGCATGATGGCAGATTTCAAACTATAGAGCAGGTTTTGGAGCATTATAGTACAGGCATCAAAAACCATCCTAATCTGGACAATAGATTAAAAGACCCTGTAACAGGTGTAGCAAGACCCTTGAACCTGACTCAACAACAAAAGAACGCAATAGTAGCCTTTCTGAATACACTGACAGACACTAAGTTCACTACCGATGTGAAGTATTCAGACCCTTTCAAATAAAACAATAAAACATCTCAATTTTAAAATGCCTGTGCATACAATGCACGGGCATTTTTTATGGGCAATAAGCTCCCTAATGATGCCCTGATTCTTACAACCTATATTTCAAACAGTATGTACAGTATAATCAGGAGAAAATGGTTACAAACGGTTACGTTTTTTTCCGTAACAAGAAGGCATAAAAAAAGTCCCCTGAAATCAGGGGACTTTTCTGTTATGAAGTCTGGTATTATTAATCTCTCCTCAGGTTAGGGAATGGAGGTGCTACGTTAGTAGGACCTTCTTCACCAGGCATTGCAGAACGGTACATTACACCATTTGCATCACCAGCTTGACCATATTGGAAGATAAATTTGTTACGATCGATACCGTGTTTTTCGCTCATGTATTCGATGATACCATTTACACGATCCCAAGAACGTTGTTGTTGGATTTTGCTACCGTTACCAGCACCAGTTATAACAACTTTACATGTTGGGTTAGCTTGCATTTGAGCTGCCAGTGTAGCCAGTTGAGCCTGAGCTGCAGGGCGGATCTTAGAAGCATTGTTATCGAATGTGATGCTACCTGCACCTATGCTACCGCAAGATGAAGTAACTGTACCACAACCTTCCGGACAAGGGCATTTACCTACACCGTCAGCGTCAACTGGTTGACATTCTGTTGGAGTGATCAGTTGTTTATCACGATCATCAGGTACACCATCACCATCTGTATCCAGTGGGCAACCGTGGCTGTCAACAGCAACACCTGCAGGAGTACCAGGACATTTGTCGAATTGGTCAGTAATACCATCACCATCACTATCTGGCAGGATTGGGTCAGGCAATTGCATATGACGAGGGTAAGACAGTTCGTTGTATGCATGATCCAGTGGGTTAACCCAGTACAGAGGCTCAATGCTCTTACGTTTGTTACCCAGATTGAAGTTCAGACCCAGACTCAGATAGTTAACACCATCATTTTGGTTAGTTTGTACCGGAGAACCGAATACTTGTTCTGACCAACGCTGACCATCTAACAGATCATCATCCCAAGGAATAGTTACACGGTCTTCGATAGACAGATTAATACGTTGGCTCAAACGGATTTGGAAACCAACACCGAAGCTAGGAGCAAACTGTAAAGTTTTGTTGTTGAAGATTTCAGGACGACGACGATCGCGTTCGTTTTCTGCATCTTGTTCATATTCACCATCCATACCTGCTTGCAGGGCTTTTTGGATGTCTCTACGATTTTCGTGAATTTGATTCCTAACCAGGTAGAATGAATCAGCAGGACTTTGATTCCTCAATATAGCGTGGAAATCATAAGGCTGACCATCTTTACCTCTAGCATCTACACGTGTATTGTAAGCATAAGCACCCAAACCTACGAATGCATAAGCTGAAATACCCGTTTTAGCTTTGTGGAATTTGATATTGTTCAAAGAAGCTATCATATCCAAATTTAATTGGTGCGCTTCTAAACGGTAGTTGTAGAATACCGGATTAGTAGGTATGTTAAGATTTTCGAACAGAGCTGCCTGATAAAAATCTTTCCATGCCGGATTGTAACGATAGTTACGACTTTCTTGCCATTGCATACCGGTTGCTGTACCGTAGATGTATTGCAAACGAGTTGAGAATACATATCCCCAAGCTTTGCGAACATGCAGATGGTAGCCCAAACCTGAACCGCCTTTTGCATTCCAAGCCATCAGACTTGGCACATCACCAGATACATTATACAAACCAGCACCAAAGCCGATTTCCCACATGTTACGAGGACGTGCAGGGAATGCATATTGATGGTTTAAGAATTTGCGATGTTGTTTCATACGGAAGCCGGGTACGTAATTCGTATCCAAAACATCGTAGCTCTGACCGCGATATGTCATATCACGTCCAGACCATTTTGCGGTTTGAACACCTTCTTGCGCAAATACCGGCTGCGTTGCCAATAAGGAGCATACACTGGCTAGCAATAGGTACTTTTTGTTGACCATAACAGATTGTTTAATTATACAAATTTTGGTTAAAATACTCAAAACATGACAAAGGTACACCAGACCTTTTGAAAAAACAAAGAACATTAAAACTAAATATCTTATATTTTTTCAAATATCACTTTAAGAGCATAGACCGTAAAAGTAGTTTTAAGTATCAATTACATCAACGATTTTTGCTTTTTTTACTATAGGTTAACATTACATTTACCGATTATTAACACGTTATGGAGCTTGTAAAGCAGGTTATTGGGCAGGAATTGGATTTGTTTGAGAAGAAGTTTTCTGATAGTGTAAAAGGCTCAAACCCTTTGCTGGACAGGATTATGCGGTTTATCATCCGTCGTAAGGGGAAGCAGATGCGCCCTATGTTCGTATTCCTGTCGGCCAAAATAGTGGGAGACATCAAAGACAAGACCTACAGGGCCGCTTCCCTTATAGAATTGCTGCATACAGCCACCCTGGTACACGACGATGTTGTGGATAATGCCATGTTGAGGCGGGGATTTTTTTCTATAAATGCCCTCTGGAAGAACAAAATAGCGGTGTTGGTGGGCGACTATTTGCTGGCAAAGGGCCTTTTACTATCCTTGGGCAACGACGATTTCGAGATTTTGAAGATAACATCACGTGCGGTGAAGGAAATGAGCGAGGGCGAGCTTTTGCAGATGGAAAAGGCCAGAAAGCTGGATATTAAAGAAGATATATACTTCGAAATAATAAGGGCTAAAACAGCCTCTCTATTGTCCTCTGCCTGCTCTGCAGGTGCATATTCTGCTACAGACGACCTGAAGGTATCTGAACATTTCAGGCTTTTTGGTGAAAAAGTTGGCATCGCATTTCAGATAAAAGATGACCTTTTTGACTACGGACAAGATAATGTAGGGAAACCTACCGGAATAGATATTAAGGAAAAGAAAATGACACTGCCGCTCATTTACACCCTGAATAATGCAGACGCTGCTACGAAGCGCAAAATCATCTACATCGTCAAAAACCAAAATACCGACCGTAAAAAAGTAGAAGAGGTGATAGACATCGTGAACAAATCGGGCGGTATAGAGTATGCTACACAGAAAATGAATGCATTCAAAGAAGAAGCACTTGCCATGCTGAAGGAATATCCTCAGACACCTGCAAGAGACGCCATGGAATCTTTGGTGAACTATGCCATAGACAGAAAGTACTAGCCTATAATTTTTTCTGCGAACTGTTTCATCCCCTCTTTGTTTATCTTGCAACTCCTCTACGGCAGGAGGCATTGTTATGGCTAAGAAAGAATCGGTTGCTGCAACCAAAAATTATATAGAAGTTTTAGGCGCACGTGTACACAATCTCAAAAACATTGATGTACGCATTCCCAAAAATCAGTTGGTAGTTATTACAGGCATCAGTGGCAGTGGTAAATCATCACTGGCATTCGACACCATTTTTGCCGAAGGGCAAAGGAGGTATATGGAAAGCTTTGCCGCATATGCCCGCCAGTTTATGGGCGACCTTGACCGACCTGATGTTGATAAAGTAAGCGGACTCTCCCCTGTTATCTCTATAGAGCAAAAGACAACTAACAGAAACCCACGTTCTACAGTAGGCACTGTTACAGAGGTATATGACTTTATGCGCTTGCTATATGCCCGTGTCGCAGAAGCATATTCGTATAACACGGGCAAGAAGATGACCAAGTTTAGCGAGGATGAAATAGTTGAACATGTGCAGCAAAACTTCGACGCTAAAAAAATTGTTTTGTTGGCACCAATAGTACGTGGCCGTAAAGGGCACTATCGCGAATTGTTTGAACAGCTACGCAAGCAAGGCTACCTGAAAGTGCGTGTAGATGGTGAGATAGTAGAGATGAAAGAGCGCATGCAGCTTGACAGGTATAAGATACACGATATAGAACTGGTCATTGACCGCCTCATAGTACAGCCAGATGCAATGGCACGCCTGAGCCAGAGCATACAGAAAAGCCTGCAGACAGGTAAAGACCTGATGTTTTTGCTGGATGCAGACAAGAACACAGTAACGCAATACAGCAAGCAACTGATGTGTGCAGAGACGGGGCTTTCTTACGAAGAGCCTTCTCCGAATACGTTTTCATTCAACTCTCCGTATGGTGCATGCCCTAAGTGCAAGGGACTTGGTAGTGTATATCAGGTAAACATGAATGAAGTAATACCTGATAATACCAAGAGCATAAATGACGGAGCAATAACTCCACTTGGAGGTGAAAGAGAATCGTGGACTTTCAACCAGGCAACCATACTTGCCAGGAAGAATAAAATATCGCTTAACACACCGGTAAAAGATATACCCGCTAAGCAGCTAAACATTTTGCTTTATGGCAACGAAGAAGGTATCATTACATACGAGAATAATGACAGTGAAGGCTACACACAAAAAGTAGCGGAGAATCAATACGAGGGTATCGTAAACATGCTGCTGCGTTGGTTTAACGAAACAAGCAGTGAAGCCATCCGCGACTGGGCTGAAGGATATATGGAACTGAGCACATGCCCGGAGTGTAATGGAGCGAGGTTGAAGAAAGAAAGCCTGTGGTTTAAACTGGCAGAAAAGAATATTGCTGAGCTTACGCAAATGTCTTTGCAAGATTTGGGTGAATGGTTTAACACAGTAGAAAAGAAACTAAGCAAGAAGCAGAACACGATTGCCAAAGACATACTGAAAGAAATACGCGACAGGCTGCACTTCTTGCTTGATGTAGGCCTGCACTACCTGACACTGGACCGCGCAACACGCACACTGAGTGGTGGTGAAAGCCAGCGCATACGCCTTGCTACACAGATTGGCTCGCAGCTTACGGGTATTACATACATACTGGATGAGCCGAGCATTGGCCTGCATCAGCGCGATAATCACAAACTGATAAGCGCGCTGAAAAACCTGCGCGATGGCGGCAATAGCGTGTTGGTAGTAGAGCACGATAAAGACATCATGCTGGCATCTGACTACTTGATCGACATAGGCCCCGCAGCTGGTAAACACGGCGGGCGTATTGTAACACAAGGTACACCTACCGAAATACTGAAAGGTAATACAACAACTGCAGGCTACCTGAATCATCAACTGAAAATAGAAGTACCGGCAGCGCGCCGCAAAGGCAATGGCAAAAAATTTGTAATAAGAGGTGCTAGTGGCAACAACCTGAAGAATGTAAACATAGAGATACCACTCGGCACGTTTGTGTGTGTAAGTGGTGTGTCGGGCAGTGGTAAGAGTACCCTGATAAATGAAACCCTCTACCCTATAATTGCAAAACATTGCTACCACAACTTTAAGCAAACACCCATGCCATACAAAAAGGCAGATGGCGTTGAGAACTTTGACAAAGTAATAGAAATAGACCAAAGCCCTATAGGACGTACACCACGTAGTAACCCTGCTACATATTGCGGTTTCTTCAACGAAGTGCGCCAGTTGTTTGCACAAGTACCCGAAGCAAAAATCCGTGGATACAACGCAGGCCGTTTCTCCTTCAACGTAAAAGGCGGTAGGTGCGAAGAATGCCAGGGTGGTGGTATGCGTGTAATAGAAATGAACTTTCTGCCGGACGTGTACGTGCCATGCGAGAAATGTAATGGCAGACGCTATAACAGAGAAACGCTGGAAATACGCTATAAGGGAAAATCTATTGCAGATATACTGGACATGACAGTAGATGAAGCCGTAGAGTTTTTTGTGAATGTGAACTACCTGCACCGCAAAATAAAAACATTGCAGGATGTAGGCCTTGGCTATGTAACACTTGGACAGAGTGCTGTAACTCTAAGCGGTGGTGAGGCGCAACGTGTGAAGCTTGCAACAGAGTTATCTAAACGCGACACAGGACAAACTATATATATACTGGACGAACCAACAACAGGGCTGCACTTTGAAGACATCAAACACCTGCTTGCAGTATTGAACAGGTTAGTAGAAAGAGGTAATACAGTTTTAGTAATAGAGCACAATCTGGATGTGATAAAAGTAGCTGACTATGTAATAGACATGGGCCCTGAAGGCGGTAGCGGTGGCGGACAATTAGTAGGCGCAGGAACACCAGAAGCCATTGCAAAAATAAAAGAGAGCCATACAGGCAGATATCTGAAAGAAGAATTATAAAACAATAAAGGCTGATGAAGTTCATCAGCCTTTATTTATATCATAAACAACAAGCATTACTGCACTACAAATTTCCTGTTCATCACTTCGTTGTTTTCTCTATTGATTAATTGTAATGAATAAAAACCTGCAGCCCACTGAGCAGTGTTTACTACAGCTTTGTTTTGTATTTCTGTTGTATGTACCTGCTGCCCAATTGCATTAGTGATGATTGCTATATACCTGGCACTACCTTTCATCTCAATATTCAATACTTCTTTTGCAGGCACCGGGTATACTTTAGCATTATCACCTTCTACATTATTTACAGACGAAGAAGACCAGGGGAATATGCGGAAACCTTCATTGCTCATATCAAAGAACACATTGCCCACACCTTTTATTTTTATTCTGCAACCACCTGCATAAATACCAGCAGGTATGTTCACCATTTCAGAACCATCGTTCGCCGTGTTTGAGGCGAGTATGTACGGGAATGTGATACCATCATCTACAGATAAAAGAATATCTACATTACTGCAGCTTACGGGTGCAGCTGTAGTATTTGCAACATCCCATGTTATGGTAGAAGATGTACCTGACTGCAGATAATCTGCATATACATTAGGGTAAATAACTCTGAAAGGTCCAGATGTATTAGTTACATTCAGGGTTATTAAATCATCATGTACATTAAAAGTACCATAACCATTTAAAACATCTCTAACAGTCAACTTAAAATTAAGAATACGTGTTACCTCCGGGAGTTTCTCTCCTAAATAATTGGTTTTATTTTTCCTAAGACTGTCAAGCCTTGTAAATATGCGTGTTTTTGATAACGATGGCGTATATGACCTGAATATAGGTCCGCTTGAGGTAGTATTTGCAAAAGAAGCACCAAAACTTCCAAGGTCCCACTCTTCCCAACAATACGTCAATGTATCATGATCGCTATCATTTGCATCAGGTGCAATCAACTCAAAAGGAGTAAGATAAGGTATCTGGTATGTTTGTTGATAGCCCGGCACTGAAGGAGGCGTGTTTCCTGAACTTGCAGATGTAGCACATAGCGCTCCATTTAAAACCAGAAAATCAGATATCTGGTCCAGACTCTTTGCATGAAAATATGCATCACTATGCGATTGAATATTATTTGCATTACCACATATACCTGCATAAGCCATAATAGTAGAACCGCTCCCTGGCTCATATGCTGCATTACTAATACCATTTGAGGTGCAAGAACCTGTATTGGCATTGAATGTATGAACTGCACCAAACTGATGCCCCATTTCATGTGCTACAAAATCGTAATCAAAAGCTGCACCTGTTGGATTAGGTTGCCCTGTTACCCCTTGTGCCTTTTGCAATGGGTCGCATACACTTCCCAATTGAGCTATACCGCCGCCACCAGTACTGAAGACATGCCCAACATCATAGTTTGTCGTTCCAATAACAGCATCCATATTGGTTTGGTTCTGCCCCATTAATGCATTACCACTGCTATTAGAAAACGGATCTGAACTACCATCAAGATAAATAACATCTTCATTGTTTGATATGAGATCCATATGAACTCCTACTTCTCTTTCATACAAACCATTTACCCTGTTTATAGATGTTACTATTGCACTCAACGACAATGCCTTACTAGGTGCTGACGAACCCGCTACGGCTACAGAATACTCGCCTGTACAAGCAACTGCTAATCGATAATTTTTTCTTGTTGCCCCGTTAACTTTTAACTGCACCGGAGGAACTCCTCCGGAGTTAATGTTCACCTGACTATTTTTGTGAATCTCGCTATCCGCATTATCTGTATTTCCACAATATGACCAATCATAATCACGCTTGCTATCCCTTTGATAATAGCAGACATAATACCCACCGGCACTAGTGTAACTATATGGGTCTATGATGTAAGTATTACTGCCATCGAACACCAGTGCGTGAAAACCAGTATAAGTAAAATCGAACTTGGCTGTAATGCTCTTATTATCAGTAGCTATACCTGTGTAAGTTTTTATTTCCGGAAATTTAGCAGCAAGGCCAGCTTCCATACATGGAGCAGATGCTACAGTAAAACTTCTTGTTTTACCATCGGGTGTAGGCAATTGTATTGTTACACCATCGGTGCTCAAAAGTGATTTTAGTTGGCTTTCCTGCAATTGCAACAAAGTATATGCATTCGGGAATACTACCTGCTTAACTGAGGTAGGTACATTTGACAACTTGCTCCACATCGGGAAATTTGCGGAGGCATTCAGTGATAAGGCAAGGCATATTGCCAATGTAATTTTTCTCATACTTAGCGTATTTGAGTTGGGTTTCAGATAACTAAGTTAGCAAAACCCATGCAGGAAAATGTAACCTGTGTGTCTTTTTTATGACAATTACGCTAATCTGAAATTTTGCGAATACCCAGCCTGAGCGAGTTTATTATCAGCACCACATCGCTTAGTGCCATGATGCCCGCACCATAAGTTGGCTTCAGCATACCCATTGCTGCTACCGGAATGGCAATGATATTGTACAAAAATGCCCAGAACAGATTTTGCTTGATGGTCTGGTCTGTATAAATACCAAGGCGAATGGCTTTGGGCAAAGTCCCTAGTTGATTGTTTGATAATATAACATTTGCAGACTGGATAGCAATTTGTGTTGATTCGCTGAGCGATATGCCAACCGTTGCTTTTGCCAATGCAGGTGCATCGTTAATACCATCGCCCACCATAGCGGTTGGGGCTTTTGCAAGCAACTCATCCAGTTTGGCATTCTTCATTTCAGGGCTATGCTCTGCGTAAACCTCATCTATACCCAGTTGGCTTGCTAAGCGTTCACATTTCTCTTTCTTATCGCCACTGAGCAATATGGTTTTAAAGCCCATTTTTTTCAGTTGGTTGATAGTAGCAACAGCATCCGTTCTTAAAGCATCGGTAATACGCAGTGCGCCTATATACTCATTGTTTTTATAGAGATACAAATCATACCCTGCTTTTGCTGCATCTTTATTCAACCATTTTTCAGAGCCAAGTTGCCAAAGGTTGCCTTGTTCATCTCTAGCCTCCATACCCTTGCCTTTTACTTCTTTCACATCTGCAAAAGCGGTTTGTTTTTCGTTTTTCCATTGGTTGCTTACAGACTTTGCAATGGGGTGCGAAGAATGATTTTCAATGGATGCAACAACAGATTTAAAATCAGCTTCATTAATGATGTTATTATCAAACACAAACTCATCTACCTGTAGCTTGCCTGTAGTAAGTGTGCCTGTTTTATCGAAAACTATCTGCCTGATAGTCTTTAACCGCTCCAATGTATCTCCACCTTTTATCAGCATACCATTTCTGGCTGCCCTACCCAAACCTACTGCTACCGCGGCAGGTGTTGCCAGCCCCATAGCACATGGGCACGATATTACCATTACTGCTATGGCACGCATCATGGCTTCTGCAAAACTGTGATGCAGGAAAAAGTAATTGACAATAATGGTAAGCAATGCTATACCTGCTACTGTCGGCACAAATATGGCACTGATTTTATCTGCCAGTTTTTGCAATGGTGGCTTAGTGCCCTGCGCCTCTCGCACCATGCGTATGATGTTGGACAGCACAGAACTATTGCCAACTGTAGTAGCGCGCACTTTAATATTGCCATCTACCACGAGTGTACCACCAACCACTGCATCTCCTACTATCTTATGCGCGGGTACACTTTCGCCCGTTATCATGTGTTCATCTATCTGTCCCTCTCCATATATTATTTCCCCGTCTACAGGCACACTGTCTCCGTGGTTCACCATTACTACATCACCTGCACGTACATACTTGCTTTCTACATCCAATATGGTTTCTTTTCCCACACTATCTGTCATGATGATGCGTGCATGCTGCGGTTGCAGTTTTACCAATGCATCTATTGCTACCGTGGTAGATTTTACGGTTTGATGCTCCAGCCAATTACCAAGCATTACCAAAGTGATAATTGATGCCGCTGTTTCAAAAAACAGATAATCGTGCGCATGGTCTGTATATACTACAAGGCCAATAATGGAATAGACATAAGCGGCAGATGCACCCAATACTATCAACACATCCATATTGGGTAGGCGGTGCTGCAAAGAACGCAGCGCGCTTCTACCAAAAACCCACATACCGATTGCATATACAGGTGTAGATAATACCAACTGTACATAAGGGTTATGTAACCAATGCCATGAGATAAACATGTGCAACAACAGCGGAATGGTAAATGCTGCACAGATTATTAAATATCGTGTAGAATTATCCTGATGCCCATGTTCGTTTGCACCCATACCTTCCTGCCCTTCTCTTACCACATGATACCCCATGCCATCAATGGTATCATAGATTACAGCAACATCCTGTGCTTCAGGAAGCGAAAAGCTCACATCACCCGATGCTGCGTTTGCAGATATATTTGTAGCCCCTTTCTTTTCCAGCAGTTTAGAAATCGTCAAAGCGCAATTGCCACAGGTCATCCCCTCTACTACTGCTGCATGTGTTTTCTGCATGATGTTTTGTACCGGCATTTGATAGTATCTTCGCGCTACTATGGCACCGGCTCCGTTATTACAAATTTCCTATTCTTTGGCCACAATAGAAAATGCTGTAAATCAGTTGTGGCAATCTGCACATCAATACAACGTATGGGCCTTCAGTGGCGAGATGGGTGCAGGCAAAACCACCTTTGTACACACCCTTTGCAATAAGCTTGGCGTACAGGACGCCGTAAGCAGCCCCACATTTGCACTGATAAACGAATACCATTTTATGAAAGACGGTGCAGACCGTACTATTTACCATATGGACTGGTACCGTCTGCGCGATACAGAGGAGGCCATCAATGCAGGTATGGAAGACTGTGTGTTGCAAAAAAATAACTATTCCTTCATAGAATGGCCTGAAAAAGCACCTGAATTACTGCCACATCCGCACCTGTGGATTACGATTGAACCTACAGGGCCTAACACGCGTAGCATGACTGTATGGGTGAAATAAGGCACACACAATAGCATATTTTTTATATCTGCTTTATGACGACAATCAATCGCCCTTCTGCAATAGTTTTATATCTTACAGTATGCATTTGATTGATGCTATCATAAAAGGATTTTTGCTTGGACTGTTTATGGCTATCTCGGTAGGCCCTACGCTGTTTGCCGTATTGCGCTATAGCCTGAACCACAGCTACAAAGCCGGCATTGCGTTTATTGCCGGGGTGTCGCTGAGTGATATACTGTATGTAACCATTGCCAATGTAGCGGCAGAATGGCTGGAACTACTGAATGAATATGAAAAATACATTGCATATGGCGGTGCCATTGTACTTATTATTGTCGGGCTGGCAGGGGTCATCAGAAAGTATAAACCGGTGAGACCCAGCGCAAAAACCATTACCATCAGCGGAGGACACTATTTCCGCATATTCAGCAGTGGTTTTCTGATAAACACATTTAATCCGGGTGTTATTATTATATGGCTAGGCGCTGTTACTGCTACAGCTAATACCACGTCTTTATACCGATTTGTGCTGTTTGGTACTTGTCTGGGGCTGATACTTTCAATAGACATATTAAAAGTATTTTTGGCAGATGCTATCCGCCGCAAGCTTACACTGCGCAGAATCATGTATTTGCAGAAAATATCTGCCATTTGCATATTGTCTATAGGTATTGCTTTATTCATCAGTACTGCATTGAATATCCATTTTAAGCAGCCTGAAATCAAACAAAGGACATCGTATCAGCAAATTCAATCCGTATATAATACAAACTTTGCCAAAGCTTAGTATCTTTGCCGCCTCATGTCTGACGCGATTCGCCACGAATGTGGATTGGCTTATATCCGCCTGCTGAAGCCACTGGCATATTACCACCGCAAATACGGTACAGCTTTCTACGGCCTTAACAAACTGTACCTGCTCATGGAAAAACAACATAACCGTGGACAGGACGGCGCCGGTATAGCAACCGTAAAGCTAAATACAGAACCGGGACACCAGTTTATGCACCGCCTGCGGGTAAGCGGCGCACAAGCTATCTCCCAGATTTTCCAGAACGTACAACAAGAGGTTAGCGAGCTTGAAAAGATGTACCCTGAGATACGCCAGTATCCGGGACTGCTGAAAGGCTATCTGCGCTTTATGGGCGAAGTGTTGCTGGGCCACCTGCGCTACGGTACACAGGGCAAGAACAATATTGAGTTCTGCCATC
>DATGXJ010000015.1:0-208539 GCA_035299045.1 Flavipsychrobacter sp. | reverse complement strand
TAGCTAATCTGTTTTGTGGCTGCATAGCCATCGCCTTCACGCTCAATTCGCAACCGTTTCTGGCGGCTGTAAATGGCATGGAATACTGGATTGTGGGTACAGAGCAGGCGTACTGGGGTAGCATTTTCATATTTGCTGCTGCTATTTGCGATATGCTGGACGGTGCCGCAGCAAGAGCGCTCAGGGTATCATCTTCTATAGGTGCAGACCTCGATTCGCTGGCAGATGTGGTCTCTTTTGGCGTAGCGCCGTCAATGATACTCTTCAAGCTGTTGTGGGCGTCTCATATGTCTCAACCAAACGCGCTGGATGTAAGTATGCTGGCTATGAGCCCTGCTTTTCTGGTGGCTTGTTTTGGTGCGCTGAGGCTGGCAAGGTTTAATGTTACCATTTCAGAACAGAAATCATCCTTTATAGGCATGCCAATACCTGCAGTCGGTGTTTTTGTGGCTTTCCTGCCGCTTATCAACTTCTATAACCCGATGGGGCTAGGTATATTGATACTGAACAAATGGGTGCTCTATGCCATCATAGCGCTGATGTGCTGGCTGATGGTATCTAAAGTGCGTTTTATAAAGTTTATGCCTGCAAAATGGCAACTGGCCTACTTCTGGCCACAAGCTGTGATAATTGTGGCTGGACTTGCAGCCATACCTATGCTGCACGTAGCTGCGCTGCCGTTGGCATTTATACTATACATACTTTTGTCTTTTATTTACAAACCGAAAGAAGCATAAAATAATATACAGATGAAATATACTGCTCACATCAACGTAATGCCTTTGAAAGAATTGCTGGACCCACAAGGTAAAGCTGTAAACAACAGCCTGCACAATTTGGGCCTGACAGCAGTACAGGATGTACGTATTGGTAAACACATCACCCTGCATGTAGAAGCAGCAGACAAAGTAGCGGCAGAACAAGCTGTGAAAGATGCGTGCAGCAAGCTGTTGGCAAATCCGGTGATGGAGTCTTACGAATTCAGCATTACAGAAGGATAATACAGCATGCGCCTGTACCTTGTTCCGTCTCCCATAGGTAACCTCGGCGATATTACGTACCGTGCAGTAGAGGTATTGAAGAATGCAGACGTGATTCTTTGCGAAGACACACGTACCAGCAGCGTACTCCTGAAGCACTACGGCATACAAAAGCCGCTGACACCTTACCATCAGCACAACGAGCACAAAATACTTGCCCACCTTGTAGAGCAACTGCAGGCGGGCAAAACCTTTGCACTGATAACAGATGCAGGCACACCGGGCATTTCAGACCCCGGTTTTCTGCTTTTGAGGGAGTGTCTTAAACACGATATACCCGTAGAGTGTCTGCCGGGCGCTACAGCTTTTGTGCCTGCATTGGTGCAGAGTGGCATACCGAGCAACAGATTTGCCTTTGAGGGCTTTCTGCCACTGAAAAAAGGCCGTCATACCATGCTAACTAAGCTGGCAGAGGAAGAGCGTACGATAATACTCTACGAATCGCCGCACAGGCTGGCAAAAGCGCTGAAAGAACTGGCAGAATATCTGGGTACAGAAAGGCAGGCTGCGGTGTGCAGAGAGCTTACCAAAATGTTTGAAGAAACAAGGAAAGGTACATTGGCAGAACTGGCTGACCACTATGAAAAACACGCCCCCAAAGGCGAAATAGTACTGGTAATAGCCGGGAAAGAATAGATTTTCAAACGTAGTAAAACATATAACAACATGCTTTCGATGAACCTGAGCGGGAAGACCGCATTGGTGGCAGGCAGTACCCAAGGCATAGGCTTTGCAAGTGCACTGGCACTGGCATCGCTTGGTGCCAATTGTGTGCTGATAGCGCGAAATGAAGAAGCATTAAAAGCGGCAGTAGCAAAGCTGGAAACCGCTGCAGGACAGCAACACAGCTATCTGGTAGCCGATTTTAGTAACCCTGCAAATGTGCAGGAAGCAGTAAGCGGTTTTGTGCAAAATAACACCATCCACATACTGGTAAATAACACCGGCGGGCCAGCCGCAGGGCCTATTGTTGATGCTGCTCCTAATAATTTTCTGCAGGCTTTTCAACAACATTTGATTTGTAACCACATCCTTGCTACACTTGCAATGCCGGGTATGAAGGCTGCAGGCTATGGCAGAATAATAAACGTGATTTCGACCTCGGTAAAAATACCGCTGAAGGGCTTGGGTGTTTCCAATACAATACGCGGGGCAGTTGCCAGCTGGGCAAAAACAATGGCTAATGAGCTGGCACCATTCGGAATCACGGTAAATAATGTACTGCCGGGCGCTACGGCAACCGCCAGGCTGGAGAATATCATCACCAACAAATCTGCCAAAACAGGCACCGCGCTTGATGAGGTGGAAAAAGAAATGCTGGAGGAGATACCGGCCAAACGCTTCGGAAAGCCTGAGGAAATAGCTGCAATGGTGGCATTTCTGGCTTCTCCTGCAGCAGGTTATGTAAATGGTACCAGCATACCGGTAGATGGTGGCAGAACAGGCAGCATATAGTTGATGCCCAATGCCTATCATATTGGTTTTATTTATTAGTGTATAGTTTTTGTTACGAAAGGCATTAAAAAACCATTAAACGGGGCGGTGCTTTTTAGTGACTTTCAGGTGACAAAAACAAATTGTCAGAATTAAAATATCCTCTGAAACCCTTGCCAGTATTGAAAAACATTTTTTAACAAATGTGTATAAACTTTCGTCATTGTGTTGTAATTTCGCCCCTGCTTTGTCTAAAAGGAACGTTAATTTTAAAAAAATCATTCCTAGTGTCAGAATTTATTAAGCCGATGGTTCGGAGTATTGCCCAAGGTGTGATTGCCTTGGTGTTTACGCTATTCGTATTTAACATCCCTGCTATAGCCGCACCAGATGGTAAGGCTCTATTCATGTCAAACTGTGCCAGCTGTCACAATCCTTTGAAAGATGCAACAGGTCCTGCGCTGAAAGGTGTGGATACCCGCGTACCAAACAAAGAGTGGTTGTACAAATGGGTGAAAAACTCAGCAGCTGTTATTTCAAGTGGCGACAAGTATGCAACAGACTTGTATGCTAAGTGGAATAAAACAGCAATGACTGCGTTCCCTAACCTGTCGAACGAAGAAATCGATGCTATCGTTACTTACGTAAACAGTGTAGAGCCACCAACTAGTGGCCCTAAACCAGGCCCAGGTGGTGAAACTTCGGCAAAAGATGCTGAAGGCAATAACTGGATATACAGTCTGGTAACAATCATCCTGCTTGCACTGGCTTTCATCCTGTGGAGGGTGAACAGCGGCCTGCAACGTGTGGCTAACGAAAAAGACGGCGTTCCTAACGTAAAAGAAATTCCTTTCTACCGCAATAAAGTGGTAATAGCGATGGCTGTAATCCTGGCATTCATATTGGCAGGTTACTGGATAACTAACGGTGCTGTTGAAATGGGCCGTCAGCAAAACTACATGCCGGAGCAACCAATATTCTACTCTCACAAAGTGCACGCAGGTGTCAATCAGGTGAACTGTCTGTATTGCCACGCAGGTGCTGAGAAGAGCAAGCACGCAATGATACCTTCTACCAACGTGTGTATGAACTGTCACAAACAGATCAACGAATACACAGGTGCTGAAGAGCATCCGCTGGTAACTGCCGAAGGCAAGAAAATAGACGGTACTGCAGAAATTCAAAAACTGTACAAATATGCCGGTTGGGATCCAGCTAAGAAAGAGTACATCCGCGATGAGCAAGGTAACATCAAGGCTACTCCTATTGAATGGGTAAAAATCCACAATCTGCCTGACCACGTTTACTTCAACCACTCTCAGCACGTAGCAGTTGGTAAAGTACAGTGTCAGCAGTGTCACGGTCCTGTTCAGGAAATGGATGAGGTTTATCAATTCTCTCCATTGTCTATGGGCTGGTGTATCAACTGTCACCGTCAAACGGAAGTACAGTTTACAAACAACAACTATTATTCAATATTTGAAAAATATCACGCAGAACTGAAATCGGGCAAACGTACCGGTGTAACTGTAGAAGATATCGGTGGCCTTGAGTGTCAAAAATGTCACTACTAATCAGGAAGTGTAGTATTATCAAGTAATAAAAATTATTCGGAAACAATTTATACCGGATTGAACCGTATGAGTCAAAAACAATATTGGAAGGGTCTTGAAGAGCTGAACAACGATGCAGCTCATAAAGAAGCAGTAGATAACGAGTTTAAAGAGCCGCTGCCATTTGACATAAGTGGCAATCTGCTGGACGCGACTACTCCCCGCCGCGACTTTTTGAAATATCTGGGCTTCAGCACCGTTGCTGCTACATTGGCTGCAAGTTGCGAAATGCCTGTTCGTAAGGTAATTCCTTATGCTATAAAACCGGAAGACATTGTACCGGGTGTAGCTAACTACTACGCTTCTACATTTGTTGACGGTGGTGAATATTGTGCTGTAGTTATCAAAACACGCGATGGCCGTCCTATAAAACTGGAAGGTAACAAGCTGTCTCCGATAACACAGGGTGCTACTACAGCTCGTGTACAGGCTGCTGTACTGAATCTGTACGATAAAGCACGCCTGCGTCATCCATTTGCTGAAGGTAAAGAAGCAACATTTGATGCTATCGACCGCAGCGTGAAAGATGCACTGGCAAGCAACACAAAATCAGTATACGTACTGACATCAACTATCCTGAGCCCTACTACAAAAGAAGCAATCAATCAATTCTTAGCGAAATATCCTACAGCAAAACACGTAACGTATGATGCAATATCATACAGCGGTATGCTGCAGGCAAATGAGGCAAGCTACGGCAAACGTGCGCTGCCTTCTTACCATTTCGATAAAGCACAAACAATTGTAGGCCTGGGTGCAGACTTCCTGGGTACTTGGTTGTCTCCTGCAGAATTTTCTAAGCAATATGCACAAGGCCGTAAAGTGACAGCTAAAAACCTGAATATGTCTAAGCACTATCAGGTAGAAGCTAACCACACTATTACAGGTGCTGCTGCAGATGACCGTGCTACTTGCAAACCATCGCAAATGGGTGCAATAGCAATAGCTCTCTACAACGCTGTAACAAACGGTGCTGCTCCGTCACTGTCCAGCAAAAAACTGAACCAACTCGTAACCAAAGCTGCGGCTGACCTGAAAAAAGGTAACGGCCTTGTAGTTTGCGGTGTAAACGATGTAAATATCCAAACAGTAGTAAACGCCATCAACGCTGCTATAGGCGCTAACGGTTCTACCATCAACTGGGCTGTTACCAGCAATTACAAGGCGGGTATAGATGCTGATATGGTAGCGCTGACAGAAGCTATGGGCAAAGGCGAAGTTGGTGCAATCTTTATGCAGGATGTAAACCCTGTGTATGATTACTACAACGGTAAGAAATTTGCTGAAGCGCTGAAAAATGTATCGGTTAGCGTATCATTCGCTGAGCGTATGGACGAAACAGCACAAGCATGTAAATACGTAGTGCCTGATAACCACTGGCTGGAAAGCTGGGGTGATGCAGAGCCTAAGACAGGTTACTACAGCCTGATGCAACCCGGTATTTCGCCGCTGTTCAAAACACGTGCGTTCCAGGACAGTCTGTTGGTATGGGCAGGTTCTTCAACTACTTACGGTGATATCTGGAAAAACTACTGGACTGCTAAAACAGGCAGCCAGGCTAATCTGGATAAAGCATTGCAGGATGGTGTTATCAACCCGGCAGGCGATATGCCAATGGGCGGTGCATCATTCAGCGGTAATGTTGCAGGTGCTGTAGCTGCTATACAAGCTGAAAAAGCTGTAAGCGGTATGGAGCTTGTTGTTTATCAGAAAGTATCTATCGGTAAAGGTGGCGCATGGAGTAATAACCCATGGTTACTGGAAATGCCTGACCCGATAACAAAAGCAACTTGGGACAACTATGCTTGCGTATCTCCTAAGAAAGCATTTGAACTGGGTGCAGAACTGACAAGCATCACAGAGGTAGTAAATGCTAAGAAAGTAATCGAAATATCTGCAAACGGGCAAACAATGAAACTGCCACTGGTAGTTGTGCCCGGTATGAATAACGATGTAGTAGCAATAGCTGTAGGCTTTGGCCGCGATGCTAAAGTAGGCCGTGCTGCTGCAAGCGGTAAAGATAAATTCGGTAAAGAAATTGGTGGTAAAAATGCTTATCCGTTTGTAAGCTACAATGGTCAAAACTTTGTATATAACGCAGCGGTTACCATCAAACCAACAGAAGAAACATACGACGTAGCGATTACACAATCGCACCACAGCTATGAGGCTCGTCCGATAGTTCGCGAATACACACTTGCTGAGTTCGCTAAGAACCCGAACATGCTGCTGGAAGCGCGTAACAAAGAAATAGGTCACTACACTACATTGCCTTGGGAAGAACATGGCGAAGCACATGGTGGTGAGCATGCAAATTCAGGACATGGTGAAGACAAAGCACACAATCCTGTAGATGTAGCTACTGCTGCTGCTGCTGCAATAGTTGTAGATGAGGAAGGCTACCGCAAAAACGGTACGCTGTATCCTGAATTTGAATCTCCTGGTATCCACTGGGGTATGTCTATAGACCTGACTGCATGTACCGGTTGTGGTGCTTGTGTGATGGGTTGCCAGGCAGAAAACAACATCTCTGTAGTAGGTAAAACACACGTACTGAAGTCTCAGGAAATGCACTGGTTGCGTATCGACCGTTACTTCAGCGGTATGCCTGATGATCCGGATACTATCCAGACTATCTTCCAACCGATGATGTGTCAACATTGCGACAACGCACCATGCGAAAATGTATGTCCGGTGTCTGCAACCAACCACAGCAGTGAAGGTTTGAACCAAATGGCTTACAACCGTTGTATCGGTACTAAATACTGTGCAAACAACTGTCCATACAAAGTACGTCACTTCAACTGGATGGATTGGAACGGTGCTGACTGCTTTGATGATAACCTGTACGAAGACTACCGTCGTGATGACATCAACGACGACCTGACACGCATGGTACTGAACCCTGACGTTACAGTACGTAGCCGAGGTGTTATGGAAAAATGTAGCTTCTGCGTACAACGTCTGCAGGAAGCGAAACTGGAAGCTAAGAAAGCAGGTGCGCCAATGAAAGACGGTGCTGCAAGAACAGCTTGTCAGCAAGCTTGTCCTTCTGATGCTATCGTGTTCGGTAACGTGAATGATAAAGAAAGCGCTATCGCACAACTGAGAAAAGACAATAAAGAGCGCGTATTCTATGTGCTGGAGCAAATACACACATTGCCAAACGTAAACTACATGTCGAAAATCCGTAACACGGAAACGATAGTAGGTGGTAATGAAGCTACAGACGGCTTGTTGAAAGCTCACATTTAATAGGCGAAGCAGGAAATAAAAAAACAAGGGACGGATGTGTAAACAGAAGCCCCGACAGAAATAAAAACAAAGAACTTTTTACTAATAAGGCGCTATGCATTTAAAGTACGAATCGTTTGTACGGGAACCGCTGGTAGATGGTGATAAAACGTATCACCAAGTAACAGAAGATATAATCAGCCCTATAGAAAAGAAACCGGGCCGCATGTGGTATGTAGGTTTCTTCTTCTCGGTTACACTGTTGCTGTTAGGTGTTTTCTCAGTGTTTTGGGAAGTTTATTACGGTATCGGTGTATGGGGTATCAACCGTACAGTAGGTTGGGGTTGGGATATCACCAACTTCGTATGGTGGGTAGGTATCGGTCACGCAGGTACACTTATCTCGGCTATCCTGTTGCTGTTCCGTCAGGGATGGAGGACAGGTGTAAACCGCGCTGCGGAAGCGATGACAATCTTCGCGGTAATGTGCGCAGGCCAGTTCCCTATCTTCCACATGGGTCGTGTATGGGATGGTTTCTTCGTACTGCCTTACCCGAACGGTCGTGGTCCGCTGTGGCCAAACTTTAACTCGGCACTTCTTTGGGACGTATTCGCGATCTCTACATACTTCACAGTATCATTGTTGTTCTGGTACTCAGGTCTGATACCTGACTTTGCAACAGTACGTGATCGCGCTACAACCAAATTGCGTAAACGCCTGTATGGTCTTGCATCTTTCGGCTGGACAGGTACTGCTAAAAACTGGCAACGCCACGAAGCACTTTCTCTGGTGCTTGCAGGTTTGAGTACGCCACTGGTACTTTCAGTACACACAATCGTATCTTTTGACTTTGCTACTTCAGTTATCCCGGGTTGGCACACTACTATCTTCCCGCCATACTTCGTTGCGGGTGCGATCTTCTCAGGTTTCGCAATGGTACAAACCCTGCTGATTATCTGTCGTAAAATATTAGGACTTGAAGAATACATTACAGTAGGTCACCTTGAAGCAATGAACAAGGTAATCGTACTGACAGGTTCTATCGTGGGTGTTGCATACCTGACAGAGTTGTTTATGTCTTGGTACAGTGGTGTACTGTATGAACAAGATGCGTTCAAATGGCGTATCCTTGGTCCATACTGGTGGAGCTACTGGGCGATGATGACTTGTAACGTGGTATCTCCTCAGCTGTTCTGGTTCAAAAAACTGCGTCGTAATATACCTTTCACATTCATTATGTCTATCGTGGTGAATATCGGTATGTGGTTCGAGCGTTTTGTAATCATCGTTACTTCGCTGTATCGCGATTACCTGCCCGGTAGCTGGACATACTATAGCCCAACATGGCCTGAGATTGGTTTCTATCTGGGTACTTTTGGTCTGTTCTTCACATGCTTCTTCTTGTTTGCTAAATACTTCCCTGTTATTGCAGTTGCGGAAATCAAATTCGTACTGAAAACATCGGGTGATAACTACAAGAGGAAAATGGAAGCTATCGACGCTAAGAGCACAGAAGAGTTTAAACACGAACTGGATCACGCTCACCACTAATCTGTTGAGTAATTGACCGGTAACGTAATTGAATTTTGACTTTTAACTTTTGAATTAATATTTAAAATGGCTATAAAGAAATTTGCAGTTGCTTGTTATGACGATGAGGAAGTGCTGTTTCCTGCAGTGAAGAAAGTACGCAACAGCGGTTACAAACTGCACGATGTGTACACACCATTCCCTGTGCACGGTCTAGACGGTGCGCTGGGCCTGAAAGAAACTGACCTTCACGTAGCAGGTTTCATATATGGTATCACGGGTACCAGCACTGCGGTAGGTTTCATGTCCTGGATATTCTGCAGCGACTGGCCTATTAACTTCGGTGGTAAACCACACTGGTCTCTGCCAGCCTTCATACCTATCACTTTCGAGTTGACGGTATTGTTTGCAGCGGTAGGTATGGTGCTTACATTCTGCTATCTGAACCAGATAATGCCGGGTGTTAAGAAACATGTTTTCCACCCACGCCAAACGGATGACTTGTTTGTAGTAGCATTGGAAATCAACGACCATACTAATGAAGAAGAAGTAATCAACTTCCTGAAATCTACAAATGCTGTAGAAACTTCAATTCAAGTTGCTGAATCTGAATGGTGGTTTGGCCGTTGGGACAAAAAAGAACCATACGAACTGGCATAATTCAGTTGATTGGTTGAATAGTTGATCAGTTAATACAGTGATAAAGGGTGTGAAGAGAATTTGAATTTTGACTTTTGAATTTTTAAATATTTATGAACAAAACCAAAAGCATAGTAGTAGCGAGCCTGATGATAGGACTGGGTCTGGCATCGTGCAACAGTGGTAGCATGCGCCGCAACCCGGGTAAAATCTACGCTCCGGATATGACCTACTCTCGTGCTTATGATGCGTATACTGCCAACCCGAACTTTGCTGACGGACAAACAAGCCGTAAGCCAATCAGCGGTACTGTAGCAGTAGGACATGAATTGCCTGACCACATGGTAGAAGGTGATACTAATGCGTACAAATCATTCACTACCGATATGCGCTTTAACGAAGCGGAATTGGCAGAGGGTAAACGTTTGTTCAATATATACTGCGGTATATGCCACGGTACCAACCTGGATGGTCAGGGGCCGTTGTATGCAAGCGGTAAGTTTGCAGCCATGCCTGCCAACCTGAAAGATGCAAAATATCTGCACATGAGCGCAGGTACTATGTATGCAGCTATCAAGTATGGTAAAGGTGTCATGGGTTCTTATGCAAGCCAATTAGACATCAAGCAGCGCTGGATGGTAATTGCATACATTAAGAAAGTGCAGTCTGAAAACGGAGGTGATGCATTTGCGTTTGGTGCTACAGGTACTGCAACACCTGCACCGGCAGCCGATACTGCAAAAGCTGTAGCAGCAACTACCGAAACTGCAAAACACTAATAAGAAACATCAAGAAAAAAGTAAACGTAGTTCTCTAATAATATTACAATGACAGAACGTTTTGAGGTACCTGCAAGATTAAGAAATACCAGCCTGGCACTGATTGCAGTGGGTGTGTTGGTATTAATAATAGGCGGTGTAACAATGCTTGGCGGACACGACCACCACGATAAAACCCGCTTCTGGTTAGTACTGTTGCAAAACAGTGTATTCTTTTTGCTGTTGACTGTAGCAAGTGTATTTATACAAGCTGCAGCGTCTCTGGCACAAGGTGGCTGGATAGTAGCTTACAAAAGAGTACCTGAAGCTATAGGTGCTAATGTTTGGGTGTTCGGTGTTATTGCAGGTGCTATCCTGATATTCATCGCGACAGGTTTTAGTGTAGATGGTCACAACCCTATCTACCACTGGGTACACCCTGAAGGTGATAAAATACTGGAAGGCAAATCTGCATTCCTGAACAAGGAAATGTTCATTGGCTTCACAGTAGTTGCTATTGCATTGTGGTCTTTCTTCGGCCGTAAATTCCGTGCGCTTTCTATAGCACAGGAGTCTGCACCAAAGAACAGTACTAAAATATACTGGACAGTATTCAAATGGTCTGCTGCATTCCTGTTGGTATATGCGCTGACACAAATGAGCACTATTCCTTGGTTGTGGATCATGAGCATTGATGCACACTGGTATTCAACAATGTTCAGCTGGTACACATTTGCAAGTGCATTCGTAAGCGGTATGTCTGTTATCATGCTGTTTGTAGTTTACCTGAAAAATCAAGGTAATCTTGAAATAGTAACAAAAGAGCACGTACACGATCTTGGTAAATTCATGTTCGCATTCAGTGTATTCTGGACATACGTTTGGTTTGCACAGTATATGCTGATATGGTACAGTAACATACCTGAAGAAACTACGTATTTCAAAATGCGTCAGCACGGCCCTTACAGCCTGATATGGTATTCTGTATTCATCATCAACTTCATTATGCCAATTCTGATATTGATGGCACGCCCTAGCAAGCGCAACTATTTCACTGTTAGCTTCATGGCAGTTGTTATCATCTTCGGTCACTGGTTAGATTTCTTTATCATGACAATGCCTGGTCCATTAGGTGGCCACTGGGTACTTAGCTGGTACGAACTGGGTATCTTCGCAGGCTTTGCCGGATTGCTGATATTCACTGTATCAAATACATTGTCTAAAGCATCGCTGGTACCTGCAAACCACCCATTGCTGAAAGAAGCAATGATACACCAGAGCTAATAACAGAACAACGGATAATAAACACAGTATAAACTAATTACAGTAAATACAAGCATAACTGACCATGTCGGGATTTATATCAATACTATTAACAGGGCTGGTATTTGTTATCATCTACCAGATAGCAAAAGCTAGTGAGTACGCTACTATTTTGCGTGGCGAAGGGAAAATCAATGCAAGGGTAAACCGTACCATGGCATTGCTGCTTGTCCTTTTCTTCGTACTGGGTATGTATGGCATATGGCTGTGTCATGATGCGCTTATAGACAAAATGCTGCCTATATCTGCGTCTCAGCATGGTGTGGAATATGACAGCATGTTGTTGGTAACACTGGTTGTAACTGGTGTTGTATTCTTCATCACCCAAACACTGCTTTTCTGGTTTGCATATCGCTACCAGTCTACAGAAAAACGTACATCATTCTTCTTTCCTCACAACAACAAGCTGGAGCTGATATGGACTACAGTACCTGCTATAGCAATGGCTGTGCTGGTAGCTATCGGTCTGCGCAACTGGGGTAAAATGACAGGCGCTGCTCCTAAGGATGCAACTGTTGTAGAAGTAGTTGGTAAACAATTTAACTGGATAGTGCGTTATCCTGGTAAAGATGGTGTACTTGGTAAAAGAGATTTCAGAAAAATCAATGATGCAACCAACGTGTTGGGTCTTGATTGGGATGACAAAGACAATAAAGACGACATCATTGCTCAGAATGGTGAGCTGCACCTTGTAGTAAACAAGCCTGTAAGCATCCTGATTGGTTCAAGAGACGTTATCCACGACGTGGGTTTGCCTCACTTCCGTATGAAAATGGATGCTGTGCCCGGTATCGTAACTACGTTGTGGTTTACGCCAACCATCACTACCGCAAAAATGAAAGAAATCACCGGAAACAAAGATTTCGTTTATGAAATCTCTTGCGACCAGATGTGCGGTAAGGGTCACTACTCTATGCGTGGTACCGTGATAGTGGAAACACAAGAAGAGTACGACGCATGGATGGCCAAACAACAGGCATACTACGCTGCAAACAACGCACCTGCGGCTGCACCTGCAGCAGAAGGTACTGCAGCACCTGAACAGAAAACTGATAGTGTAAAAGCAATAACGATGAAGTAATCGTTCTGTACTATTACAGAACACATAAAAGTGCAAAAAATGAGCGACGTTATCATTCAAGGAACTAATGTAGCGCACACACACGATGCGCATGGCGGGCATCATGGTCATGAACACCATGAACAGCACTTCATTACGAAGTATATATTCAGCCAAGACCATAAGGTAATTGCCAAACAGTTTCTTATCACAGGTATTATATGGGCTATTATTGGTGCCCTGATGTCTGTATTCTTCCGTTTGCAGTTAGGTTTTCCTAACGAAACATTCCCTATTATGGAGAAATTTCTGGGCGAATGGGCAAAAGGTGGTAAACTTAATCCTGAATTCTACTATGCGTTGGTAACAATGCACGGTACAATACTTGTATTCTTTGTATTGACTGCCGGCCTGAGCGGTACATTCGCGAACCTGCTTATTCCTCTGCAAATAGGTGCACGCGATATGGCTTCACCGTTCATGAATATGCTTTCTTACTGGTTCTTCTTCCTGTCTAGTATCATAATGTTTGTTTCATTATTTATACAAACAGGTCCTGCATCAGGTGGTTGGACAACATACCCTCCGCTGAGTGCATTGAAAGAAGCATCATTAGGTTCGGGTCTGGGTATGGACCTGTGGCTGGTGAGTATGGCGCTGTTCGTTGTGTCTTCACTGCTGGGTGGTCTTAACTACATCTCTACTATCCTGAACATGCGTACGAAAGGTATGACGATGACACGCATGCCACTGACTGTATGGGCGTTGTTGTTCACCGCTATTCTGGGTGTGCTTTCATTCCCTGTATTGTTCTCAGGTTTCGTACTGCTGATATTCGACCGTAACTTCGGTACCAGCTTCTATTTGTCTGAAATCTTTATAGGTGGTAAAGCACTGCCGCATGTAGGTGGTTCTGCTATCCTGTATCAACACTTGTTCTGGTTCCTTGGTCACCCAGAGGTATACATCATCATGTTGCCGGGTATGGGTATGGCTTCAGAAGTACTGTCTAACCACAGCCGCAAACCAATCTTCGGTTACAGCGCGATGATTATCTCTATGATAGGTATCACTGTACTGGCATTCGTTGTATGGGCGCACCACATGTTCGTAACGGGTATGAGTCCGTTCTTGGGTTCTATCTTCGTATTGCTGACGCTGTTGATTGCGGTACCATCTGCGGTAAAAGTATTTAACTGGCTGACGACTATCTGGAAAGGTAATATACGTTTCACTGTACCAATGATGTTTGCGATAGGTTTCGTATCGTTGTTCATCTCTGGTGGTCTTACAGGTCTGTTCCTGGGTAACTCTGCACTGGATATTCACCTGCACGATACGTACTTCGTTATCGCTCACTTCCACATAGTAATGGGTGTGTCTGCGTTCTTCGGTATGTTTGCGGGTATCTACCACTGGTTCCCTAAAATGTTCGGCCGTTTCATGAACAATACACTGGGTTATATCCACTTCTTCATAACACTGGCAGGTGCTTACCTTATCTTCTGGCCTATGCACTATGAAGGTATCGCTGGTATGCCACGTCGTTACTACGACTACAGTGCTTGGGAATCATTCAAGCAATTTGAAAGCCTGAACAGCTTTATCAGTATTGCTGCCGTGCTGGTATTCTTTGCACAGCTGATATTTGTAATCAACTTCTTCGTGAGCATCTTCCGTGGTCGTAAAGTAACTACACCAAATCCATGGGGTTCTCCAACACTTGAGTGGACTACACCAATCAACCCCGGTCATGGTAACTGGGAAGGTGATATTCCTGAAGTACATCGCTGGCCATACGATTACAGAGACGATGGTAACGGTAACGACTTCATCTCTCAGACAACACCGTTGAAACCGGGTGAAGAAGCACACTAATCTATAATTTTTAACTCTTAGTAAATAATTAGCCTCGTCTTATGACGGGGCTTTTTTCATTGGTAGAACGATACATACCATTCGTATAACCAAACCTACCACTCGTTTAATGCCTGTTGGAAGGGTGTTTTTTTCGACCGTACTTTACAGTACCTAATAACCCAAACAATCTATACAGATTGACCTATAACCCCGAAAAACGGTGTACCTATCAAACCCAAAAGCCGAACCTCCGGCCCCTTTAAACCTTAATTTGGTAACTGCCCCTATCAGTTACCTTTTTTATTTTCAGTACTTTCATACCCTATGAAAAAACTACTGCTGCTATGGCTGCTGTGCACAGCCGCTACCACCTATGCACAAACAGATAAGCAACAGATACTGCAGGTGCTGGATATGCAGATGAAGGCATGGAACAGCGGCAGTATAGAGCAGTATATGACGGGCTACTGGCATAGCGACAGCCTGGTGTTTGTGGGCAAGAGCGGCCCTACCTATGGCTACGATGCTACGCTGCTACGCTACAAGCAGTCTTACAACAACACCGACAAGATGGGGCAGCTGCACTTTGATATACTGCAGGTAAGGCAGCTAAGTGCCGAATACTATTATGTGCTGGGCAAATGGGCACTGGCACGCAATGCGGGCGATGTATCGGGCTCCTTCACCCTGCTGTTCAGAAAAATAAAAGGACAGTGGCGCATAGTGGCAGACCACAGCAGCTAGAAATATTTCTATAATATTTTATTGATAAAGCTTTGATTATTATTAACTAATGATAATCTTTGCATTCCATTCAATAATTGAAACGAAGCTAAGTATTGTGCCTTATTGAATTGCATATAGACTAAGAGAAATTTAATTACCCCGTTTTCTCACTTTTTAAATACATGCAATTATGAAAAAATGCCCCATTTTGTTGCGAAGGTGTCTCACCTTGCTTCTATTCAGCTTGCTGATTTTTTGTTCCGATGATGCTTATGCCAGCCACTTCCGTGGAGGTAGTATTACGTGGGAACGTGTTGTAGGTAATCCATATCAGATTCGATATAAGGTTACACAATCATGGAGAAGATCAGCATTTGGTGCTCCGAATGTAGGTTCTACAGTTAGCACAGGTTCTTTCTACACCGGTACCGGTTATGTTACTACAAACGTAGTTGTAACATCTGTTAACACTACAGAAGACTGGTTTTATGGTGAGTTCATTTATGTTCAGACTTTTCCGTCAATAACGGCTACTTACACGGCTTTTGTTGATGATTGTTGCCGTATCGGCTCTCCGCTGATGAATAACACAGGAGGCTCATTTAGGGTTGAAACTACTGTTACAGTTGGTAATAATAACGAATCTCCTGTATCATCAGTTCCTCCGTTTGTGAGTGTGCCGGTTAACACAACTGCAGCTACTTATCAAATTCCTGCAACGGATCCTAATGGCGATGCACTTACTTTCTCAATGGTACCTAACGGTTCTTTTGGTAGTGGTTCAGTACAGCCTTCAGGTGTTTCTGTAAGCTCTACAGGTTTGCTTACTTTCAATACTGTAGGTAAAACGGTCGGTCAGTTCTACAACGTATCTGTTTATGTAACAGATAGCAGGGGTGCTCGTATTCAGCTTGATCTGATGCTTCGTGTTTCTAATCCGTCAACACCACCAACTTTCGACTATACAGTAACACCGGGCAACAGTACTACGTTTATAGTGCAACCCGGTCAAACATTAGCATTTAATGTAAAAGCTCAGGATGCTGATGCTGGTGATATTGTTACACTGAGCGGTGTAGGTGTGCCGATAGGTGCTTCTTTCACTCCGGGCAGTGGTAATCCGGTAACACGTTCATTCTCTTGGAGTCCTACAGTAGCTAACGTAGGTAGCTATCAAATCAACTTCATAGGACAGGATGCTGCGAATATTCAAACAAATACGATTGTAAATATCGTAGTATCGCTGAAGCCTCAGTTTGCTGCTCCTAGCCCGGGTAATAATAGCACTATCTGCTACACACCCGGAAGCAATATTTCAGAAACATTCTTTGCGAACGATCCGGATACTGCTGACAGAGTTGTACTGAGTGCTGTAGCAGGTGTGGCATCCGGTATGTCTTTTTCTCCATCACTGCCTACAGCTGCAGCTAACCCTGTACAGACTGTAATGAGCTGGACTCCTGCTGCTTCTCAGTGGGGACAACACAAACTGGTGATGCGTGCTATTGACAACTACAGCGAAACCAGCTTTGATACAGTTACATATCTTATCAACAATCCACCTACGTTTACTACTACACAGTCAGACGTTACAATAAGTGCAGGTCAGACATTCACTTATATATTCGGTACAGCCGATGCTAATGCAGCAGAAGGTGATGAAGTTGATATTGAAAGCATTAATCTTCCATCTTGGTTGACGGTTACAAACAATCTGAATGGCACATGGACAATTACAGGTACGCCTGCAATAGCTGACAGCGGCGATCATAATGTTGCCATTGAAATTGAAGATTTAATCAATCACATCAATGGTACACACTGTGGTAATGCTTCTCAGGATTTTACAATTACGGTATTGCCTTGTAATATTACAGTAAGTCATGTGGTTACAGATGCATCTTGCCCAGGTAGTAGCGATGGTAGCATCAACCTGACAGTAAACAATGCAGACAATCCTGTGTATACATGGAGCAATGCTGCAACTACAGAAGATGTAAGTGGTTTTGCAGCAGGTACTTACACAGTATCTATCGTAGATGCAAACGGCTGTACTGCGGCAGATACTGCAACAGTAAGTACTATTCCTGATGTTACAGCACCAAGCGTTACTTGCCCTGGTACTATTACAGTAAGCAACGATGCAGGTAACTGTAGCGCAGTAGTAAATTTTGAAGCAACAGCTACAGACAACTGTACAGCGTCTCCAACTGTTACCTATTCTCACAATCCGGGTTCAGTATTCCCAGTTGGTACTACAACGGTTACTGCTACTGCAACAGATGGTTCTAACAATAGCTCAACTTGCACATTCGATGTAGTAGTTACTGACAATGAAGCACCAAATGCAGTTTGCAAAAACTATACATTGAACCTGACAGGTGGTACTGGTACAATATCTGCTTCAGATATCAACAATGGCAGCACAGATAATTGTGGTATAGCAAGCTATAGCCTGTCTAAAACAAGTTTCAACTGTAATAATGCCGGTGCTAATACAGTAACGCTGACAGTTACCGATATTCATGGTAATAGTTCTTCTTGCAACGCAACAGTAACTGTACAATACAAGCCAACATGCACAATTGCGGTTACTCCTTCTAATACTACGTACACAGGTGGTGTTGCTACAAATATCTATCTGGGTTATGGCCCGCAGAGCGCTACAATTGCATGTAATGCTACAGGTGGTGCCGGCTTTACTTACTTATGGTCTCCATCTGCTAATCTGAGCTGCACTACATGTCAAAATCCTGTGTTTACACCAACAACTGCAGGTAACTATACATTTACAGTAACTGCTACAAATAGCAATGGTTGCAGCACTACATGTACTGTTACATTCTGCGTACTGGATATCCGTGTACCAGGTCAAAACAACAAAGTATATCTGTGTCACGTACCTCCGGGCAATCCTAACAATCCGCAAACGCTGTCTATCAGTGTAAATGCAGTACCTTCTCATTTGTCTGGCCACGCCGGCGACCGTCTGGGTAACTGTAACCAATCTTGCGGTTCTGCAAAAGGATCTGAAGAAGCAGGTATTGGCGAAGTACTGGGTGAAGAATTCAATGTATATCCTAATCCTACAACAGGCGTATTCTATGTGGAAGTTCCGCATGACATTAAAGCTGACAGGATAGTTGTAATGGATATGACCGGTAAAATTGTTGACAGCAGGACAAATGCTGGAGGCAAAGTACAGTTTAACATGAGCAACCTTGCAAAAGGTGTATATATGGTACAGGTAATGTATGGAGAAGATACATATCGTACTAAACTTTCGGTACAATAAGCTTAGCTTACGATATCAATAACAAAAGGCAATCCTTCGGGGTTGCCTTTTTGTAATTGCATTAAAGTTTTTCATAAATAAAAACGCCCCACAATTGTGAGGCGTTTCTGCTTTTATAGTCTGTTTGTTTATTTACCCATAATGGCCAAAAACTCTTCGTTGTTGCGGGTGCCTTTCATTTGCTTCATCAGGAAGTTCATCGCCTCGTCTGTGTTCATGTCTGCAATATGATTGCGGAGAATCCACATTTTGTTCAGCACATCTTTTTCCAGCAGCAAATCGTCGCGGCGGGTAGATGATGATGTGATATCGATGGCAGGGAAGATGCGCTTGTTGGCCAGTTTGCGGTCCAGTTGCAGTTCCATATTACCCGTACCCTTGAATTCTTCAAAGATTACCTCATCCATCTTAGAGCCTGTATCTATCAGCGCGGTAGCAAGGATAGTCAGTGAACCACCGTTTTCTATTTTACGTGCCGCACCAAAGAATTGCTTTGGCTTCTGCATGGCGTTTGCTTCCACACCACCACTCAGTACTTTACCACTTGCAGGTGCAACGGTATTGTGTGCACGGGCAAGGCGCGTTATAGAGTCGAGCAGGATAACCACATCGTGGCCTACCTCTACCAGTCGCTTAGCTTTTTGCAGTGCAATGGTAGAAACTTTCACGTGTTTATCAGCAGGTTCGTCGAAGGTAGAAGCTATCACCTCGGCACGTACGCTGCGTTGCATATCTGTTACCTCTTCCGGGCGTTCATCCACCAGTACTATCATCAGGTAGCATTCAGGGTGGTTGGCTGCTATAGCATTCGCCACTTCCTTCAGCAACATGGTTTTACCCGTCTTTGGCTGTGCCACTATCAGGCCACGCTGTCCTTTACCTATAGGGGTAAAGAGATCCATAATGCGGGTACCGTAGTTGGTGCCTGTAGAGAAAAGATTCAGCTTCTCGAACGGGAAGAGTGGTGTAAGATAATCGAACGGAACGCGGTCGCGTATTTCGTCGGGCAGTTTACCGTTGATGGTTTCTACCTTCAGCAGGGCAAAGTATTTTTCGCCTTCTTTCGGCGGGCGCACTGTACCACGTACGGTATCACCTGTCTTCAGCCCGAATAGTTTTATTTGCGATGGCGATACGTACACATCATCTGGAGATGAAAGGTAGTTGTAATCGCTGCTGCGCAGGAAGCCGTAGCCATCGGGCATCATTTCCAGCACACCTTCGCTGAATACAACACCGTCAAACTCTACATTAAAGTTGGACTGCGGAGCCTCGCGGCGGTGCGGTTGGTGCCTGTTGTGCTGATGCTGTTGTTGCTGCTGCTGCGGACGCTCTTCGGCAGGTGCCACAGACTCTTGCGGTGGTTGTATTTCTGCCTCAGTAGTATCGGGCATTGTGATGCCGGAGTCTGTACTTGTTTCCTCTTCGGCAGGTGTTGCTTCTTGCGTGTTGTTAACTACGGGTGCAGCTTCTTCGGCTGCTACGCGTGGCTTGCGCAGGCGGCGTTTCTTTTCATCGCCTGTGTTTGCTTCTTCGGCAGCGGGTGCTGCTTCCTGCGGTGCAGGTGCAGGGGTTGCTTCTGCCTTTGGCTTGCGTGTACGGCGTTTCTTTTCATCGCCGCTGTCTCCCTGTTGCTGAGATTGTTGGTTCAATATGGTATCTATTAAAGTTTGTTTGTCTAATGAACGCGGATTATTGATTTTCATCCTTTCTGCTATGTCCACCAACTCCGGAACGAGCATATCGTTCAGATGTGCAATGTCGTACTGCATGCTATAATATCTTCAATGTGGTTTTGTGTTCTCAATTTGTCCACTAATTCTAAAAACAATCCCTTTTTTAATTTCAGTTCGTCCGCTAATCACAAAAACTAATCGGAGTAGTAAAGAAATGGGAAAAGATTCAGGTTACTGAATAACTAAAGAATGGAACGAATGTCCTTATATGCAAGTTTACAAATGTTTTGTATAAAAAACCAATAAATGTGGCTTTTTTTAAGGATTCTGTGACATAAAGGCCTTTGCCATGCGGGCTATGGTAGCCTTGATGGGTGTGTATTGGAAGCCCTGTAAGTAGCTGAATAGCTTGGTGTTATTGTAGAAATTCTGCTTTTGTGCGGTGCGGGCTGTTTCTTTTGTTATAGTTATGGGCTTTCCTGTGATGGTATGCTTCAACATTTCCCAGCGCCATACCAGCTCTGTCATCCATTGGCTGGCTTTAATGCGTGGCGGCTTTTTGCCCAGCGCTTCTGCCATCAGGGTAAATATCTCTTTGTAGCTGTGGTTGCCCTCGCAGAGTATAAAGCGCTCTCCGCTTACGTCCGATTGCATCAGCTGATAAGTAACAGCTGCCACATCCTTTACATCTACCCAACCGTTGATGCCCTGTGTGTAGAAGGGAAACTCTTTGTAGGCTACTTTCATCAGCCTGGCAGAGCCATCGTCCCAGTTGGTGCCCTCGCCCAGTATAATGCCGGGGTTAACTATCACAGTGTCAACGCCTTCTGCATGGGCGCGCCATACCTCCAGCTCGGCACTGTGCTTGCTTTGCGAGTACACAGAATTGTATTTGCTTTCTTCCCACTGTTCTTCTTCTGTTATCTCTTTCGCCTCTTCACTACGCCCCAGCGATGCGATGGAACTGATAAACGCCAGCTTGCGGATGCCCTGCTCTATAGCCTGATTGACAATATTGGCAGTGCTTTCTACATTGAAGTGCAGCATACGCTCCTTGTCCTTTGGGTGAAAGGAAACAATGGCTGCGCAGTGATATACATCGCGCACGCCTTGCATGGCTTCTTCTACATCGTAGATATCCAACAGGTCGTAGCGTTGCCAGCTAACATTGGGTAATGCCGCCATAGCTGCCGATGGTTGGTTGTTATTGTACAATGCACGCACGGTATGCCCCTGTGCAGACAATAACTGCACCAGATGGCTGCCTAAAAAGCCACTGGCACCGGTAACCAATATGATATCAGAAGAAGGCGTCAAAACACTAAGTTAAGAAGCCAAAACCCACACTGTTGAAGAGAATGAATTTTGGCTTCTGTAGTTATATCGATTGAAACTGTTTGAGGAATCGGAGGTCGTTTTGCGAATACAAACGCAGGTCATTTACCTGATACTTGATTTGCGTAATGCGTTCTACACCCATACCAAATGCAAAGCCTGTATACACTTCGGGGTCTATACCAAAGTTGCGCAGCATATTAGGATGCACCATACCACAACCCAGTATCTCTACCCAGCCTGTGTGCTTGCAAAGGCTGCAGCCACTGCCGCCACATACGGTACAAGAGATATCCATCTCTGCACTCGGCTCTGTGAAGGGGAAGTAAGACGGGCGGAAACGTACTTTGGTATCTGCGCCAAACATCTCTGTTACAAAGTAGTAGAGTGTCTGTTTCAGGTCGGCAAAAGACACGTTTTTATCTATATACAAACCCTCGCACTGGTGGAAGAAACAGTGTGCACGGGCAGATATGGTTTCGTTTCTGTATACACGTCCGGGGCAGATAACACGCACAGGCAGGTTGCCCTGCTCCATAATGCGTGCCTGTACAGATGATGTATGTGTGCGCAACACCCAATCAGGCTTTTGCGATACGTAGAAGGTATCCTGCATATCGCGTGCTGTATGGTGTTCGGGCATATTGAGCGAGGTAAAGTTGTGCCAGTCGTCCTCTATTTCAGGGCCCGTAGCCACACTGAAACCTATCTTCTCGAATATGGAAACGATTTCGTTTTCTACCATGCGCAGGGGGTGGCGGGTACCCAATGGCAATTGTGTGCCGGGCAGTGTAATGTCCATGCCCTCGTCTTTCTTGCCTGTGCCCGATTGCAGGTGCGCAAACTCCTCATATTTAGCTTCGGCAAGCTGCTTGAATGTATTGAGCAACTGGCCTGCTTCTTTCTTTTGTTCTACAGGTACGTTTTTCATCTCTCCGAAGATGGACTTTACGATACCCTTAGTGCCAAGAAATTTGATACGGTAGTTTTCCAGCTCCGTAGCATCTGCCGGGTTGAAGGCAGTTATTTCCTGTTCGTGTTGTTTTATTAGTTCCTGTAAGGATTGCATAGGGTGCAAAGATAGTTAATAGGTTGATTGGTTGATTGGCAGAAAAGTGCATGTTTACGGTAATATATTGATAGGTGTGCCAACGGCGGTATGGCTGTATATTTCGTCTACCTCCTCGTCTGTAATGGCTATGCAGCCGTGTGTCCAGTCTGTAAGGCGGTGTGCGGCACCAATATATCCTTTACCGTTTTTCAGCCCATGTATTTTTACACTGCCACCGGGAGATTTACCATTTTTAGCTGCAAATGCTCTGTCGGCTGCATTGGGGTAAGAGATACCGAGGTTTTTGTGGTAATCGCTATTGGGGTTCTTATCGTTAATGAAATAGAGCCCTTCGGGTGTTTTTCTGTCGCCCTCATATTGTTTATGCCCGATGGGATGCTCGCCAAGTGCAATCTTGTAAGTTTTCAGTAAATGACCATTGTTATATACCTGCAACCTGCGTTCCGATTTCAGGACTACAATGCTGTCTATGTTTTGTTGCAATGCTGTGCTGTATGCATTGCAACCAGATGCAAAAATTATGACACTAATAAGACACAATAAACTGAGGGCTTTCATTGTTTTAAAATTGACAAGTGTTTGAATGACAACAGATAATGAAGGTCGTTATAGAGCTTTATAATATTCTGTTATTATTTTTACCGTACCTGTATTCGTAACCTCCTCCTATGCGTACTACCGAATTTATCAGAAAGAACCCTGTTTTTGTAATAGTAGCTTTGTGCCTGCTATCAAGATTGCCACAATTAATAAGTCCTGAATTGTATTGTGACGGTGATGAATGTGTAATGGGGCTGATGGCAGAGAAAATGTATGAAGGCAAAGAATTACCACTTTTTTTCTGGGGACAACACTATGGCTTTTCATTATTTGAATGTGTAAGTATACTGCCGTTCTATCTGCTGTTCGGATATACGACAATAGCTGTTAAACTTGGTATTCTCAGTGTTTGGACGGTAGGGACTACCTTGCTTTTTAAGGTTGTTTACAAACTATTGAACGAGAAGCTATATCCATCTATGCTGATGATTACAGGCTTTATTTTGTTCCCTGCATGGATGTTGCAATCAATGAAAGCGTGGGGTGGTCCGGTTACTTCATACATGCTTTCAAACCTCATTTTATACTTACTCATTTGTAAATCATATTATCAAAGATGGTGGTTTCATCTGTTGATTGGTATATTGATAGCACTGGTTTACGAAAGCCAGCGCTTATGGTTAGTAGGTGTTTTGCCTGTATGGATATATATGCTCTATGATAAAAAGAAATTGATATGGAGTGCACCGACATTGGCCTTAGCTGCTTGTATATGTGTGTTGCTTTGGTACTATAAGCAACATATTCCGGAAACGCATGTAATGCCGATATCTATACCTGAAACTATTCGTATGACTTTATTCAGGTTTGAACGTTTTCCGATGTATTTGTATGGGTCGCTACACGATAACTATTTCTTTGCTACTTGTCAGAATCCCAATTTCTTCAATGCAATTGCAGCTATTGCAGGGTGTGCTTTGTTTTTTGCTGTGTTGATATACGGGATACTACACTGTGCATCTGCAGATAAGCTTAAAACAATGTTGACTGCAACTATCGTATTTGCCCCGCTGGTGGTGGTATATTCAATATTTACAGAAGGGCCCGAAGGGCGTTATTTACTGCCTGTTTCCGGATACGTATTAATATCACTTGCCGTAATTGTCAGTAAGCTAAGGTTTAAAAAAAATTATCTTACCGGCATATATCTTTTCTTTTTAATAGAGGGTATATCTACAGTGTGTTTTTATAGTTTTTCCGATATATCTGCAAGCAGAAGAAAAAGCGTGAAAGATATGGTAAGCTACCTGAATAAAAAGCAAATACACTATGTATATAGCGAGGACTGTATGCTTCCATATGAATTGATGTTTTATTCAGGCAACACAATATTTGCAAGAATGCCGTATCAACCTGCAAGGTATCAGCCTGCATCGGACAGTGTAGATAATGCACTGAAATGTAATGAAAGCTATGCTGTAGTGAACTATAAAAATGGCAGTGAAGGAATGTGGAATAGCATGATTGGGTTTGAAGATTTTTACATAGTGGAAAATATGCCCAAAGAGATAGTGGTAAAAGCGTTTGATGTAAAATCGTATAGTGGTAATTCAGATGTTGTCATTAGCAGGTAAGAAAACTATCTTTGAAACCTGCGAAAAAGATTGATGAACATCGGACAGCGATATAGCAACAGTACAACATGGCTTATAATTGCAGTGTGCTTTGTATCGCGTATACCGATGCTGACGTCTCCGAATATGTTGCTGGATGGTGACGAAAGTATTGTAGGCCTGATGGCGAAGCATTTGTATGATGGTCGAGAGCTCCCATTATATTTCTATGGGCAGCGTTATGGTTTTTCCTTGATAGAAGAGTTGTTTATCATGCCTTTCTATGCTATGATGGGTATGACAGGGCTTGCCGTAAAGCTGGCAATGCTTAGTTTATGGACGTCAGGAGTTGTTTTTCTATACAAGACTTTCTACAGAATTAATACCAGCTATAGTTGGGTGCCATTGGTGCTAACAATAATATTCATCCTGTCTCCTGCATGGACGGAATGGTCTATGAAGGCAAGAGGTGGCTATGTATCAGCATTCACACTGTCATCAGTGATAATATACTTATTAACAAATGCTAAAGTAAAAAGCTACGGGTATTATATTTTAATAGGTTTTCTGATGGTACTGGTATACGAATGTATGCCATTATGGTTGCCATTGCCGATGCTGCTTTTTGCTTACAAGCTAAAGAGCGATTTTGATGTAAAAAAAGTCATACTGTTCATCATTGCCGTTTTAATGCCGGAAATACTCCTGCATATCTACAAGTCGGGCTTGTATTCTGTACATGAAACAGATAAAATACTTCCTATATCAGATTGGTTGAAGAATATACCTCGTGTGCCAGAATTCTTGTATACAAGCCTGCATGGGTATCATTATTTCTTTACTGTATTACAACCAGATATTTGGCAGGTAGTATTTGCAAGCGGGTTTATAGCTTTGATAATACTCTGCATTGGGTATGGTATCTATATGCTGATTAACCAAAGACTTAAAAATGGATACCTGATAGTGCTAATGTTAGCATTGATAGCAGCACTTAGTGTAGCTGTCATGAATGAGTATAAACATTATAGATTACTGCTTCCTGTACCAGCACTTGCGTTGTTGCTACTACAGGTGGTGTTGAATTATATAAAACCACGAAAATGGAAGATGTTGCTTACGTCATCAGTGTTTATATTTTCAGGAATAGGGTCGGTAATAGCATTCAGGAATTTTAAATACACAGCCGTAACTGCCGATGCCGCCCGCAAAACCGGAGAATATCTTTCGCAGAAAGGTATAAAATACGTTTACAGCGGGCATATATACCTTGGCTGGCAGGTAATGTTCTATTCTCAGGAAAAAGTAATTAGCAGAGACGCTTCTAAGCTAGGCAGGATGCCGGAATATAGTTTAAGAATCGATAGTGCTTTGAAGAACGGAGAAAAAACGGCATTAATAGGCATGAAAGATGATTATTATGGAATGAACGTTCAAAATCCTGTATTCATTGATTTGATATATGTAAAACCAGATATGCCACTCAACGAGTTGTCAAAAGCCTTTGCTATAGCTCCGTAAAAGGACAACATTAGCCATATTGTTAAGATTTACCGAAGTCATCAGCGATGCCGTGTTTTTTGGTTAAATTGTGTATCTAAATAAGCACGGAATATGAACAGGGCTATTCGTAAGGTAGCGGTAGTAGGTAGTGGTGTTATGGGCAGCCGTATTGCCTGCCATTTTGGAGGTATTGGTGTACAGGTGTTGTTGCTGGATATTGTACCGTTTGAACTGAATGCAGCAGAACAGGCAAAGGGATTGACACTGGAGAGTAAACAGGTGCGCAACCGCATTGTAAACGATGCACTGCAAGCTACGCTGAAGGGCAAGCCAAGTGCTGTGTACACAAAAGAGGTAGCCAACAATATACAGATAGGCAATCTGGATGACGACATCAGCAAACTGGCTGATTGCGATTGGATAATTGAGGCTGTCATAGAGCGGCTGGACATCAAACAAAAAGTATTTGAAAAAATAGAGCAGCACCGTAAACGGGGTACGCTCATTACCACCAATACATCGGGCATACCGATACACATGATGAGCGAGGGCAGGAGCGAGGATTTCCGTAAGCATTTCTGCGGTACACACTTCTTCAACCCGCCACGCTACTTGCGTCTGCTGGAAATAATACCTGCACCTGATACCAAACAGGATGTGATAGACTTTCTGATGTTGTATGGCGATAAGCATCTGGGCAAAACCACTGTGTTATGTAAAGACACACCTGCATTCATTGCCAATCGTGTAGGTGTGTTCGGCTTCATGGCGGTGTTCCATGCTATGCAGCAGTTGGATATGACGGTGGATGAAATTGATACACTGACAGGCCCTGTAATGGGAAGGCCAAAATCTGCCACATTCCGCACGGGCGATGTAGTGGGGTTGGATACATTGGTGCATGTAGCAAAAGCACTGCCGCAGAATGTGCCGAATGATGAAGCGAAAGACATATTCATACTGCCTGCTTTTCTTGAAAAAATGGTAGAGAACAAATGGCTGGGAGACAAAACAGGACAGGGCTTTTATAAGAAAGTAAAAGGAGAAGGTGGTAAATCGGATATACAGACATTGAACCTGAAAACAATGGAGTATGGCCCGAAAGTGAAAACAAAATTTGCTACGCTGGAAACAGCAAAGCCTATAGATGACCTTGCACAAAGACTGAAAGTACTATACGCAGGGCAGGATAAAGCAGGAGAGTTTTACAGGCTATTCCACCATATGCTGTTTGCATACGCAAGCAATCGTATTCCTGAAATAGCAGACGAACTATACAAAATAGACGATGCCCTGAAAGCAGGCTTTGGTTGGGAGATAGGTGCATTTGAAAGTTGGGATGTGCTAGGCGTAGCAAAAGTTGCAGAACAGATGAAGGCTGCAGGCATACAACCTGCTGCATGGGTAAAAGATATGCTGGCTGCAGGCAATACCACATTCTATAAAACAGAAAACGGGCAGCGTAAGTATTACGATGTAGCTACAAAGGCATATAAGGTAATACCCGGAGAAGGTACATTCATACTGCTGGAGCATCTGGATGAAAAAGTGGTGTGGAAGAACAGTGCCTGCAAACTCTATGACATAGGTGATGGTGTGGTGGCATTGAGATGGAATACCAAGATGAACAGCATAGGTGGCGAAGTGCTGGATGCAGTGCAGAAATCTGTAGCCATAGCAGAAGAGAAATTTAACGGACTTGTAATAGCAAACGGTGGTGCCAACTTCAGTGCTGGTGCCAATGTTGGTCTGATATTCATGTTTGCTGCAGAGCAGGAATATGATGAGTTGGATATGGCGGTGCGCCAGTTCCAGAACACAACCATGCGCCTGCGCTATAGTAGTGTGCCTGTAGTAGTTGCTCCACATGGGATGACACTGGGTGGCGGCTGTGAAATGTGCCTGCATGCAGATGCAGTACAGGCTGCTGTGGAAAGCTATATAGGCCTTGTAGAACTTGGTGTTGGTCTGATACCTGGTGGCGGTGGTACCAAAGAAATGGTAGTACGTGCCAGCGATAGAAATATCAAAGAAGATATTGAACTGAACTATCTGCAACAGTTGTTCATCAATATCGGTACTGCAAAAGTATCTACATCTGCACACGAGGCTTACGAGCTTTCTATTTTGAGAAAAGGAACTGATGCAATATCCATCAATCCCGATAGACGGATTGCTGATGCAAAACGCAAAGTGTTGATGCTGCACGAGCAAGGCTATACACAACCTGTAATGCGCAAAGACATAAAAGTGCAAGGCCGAAGCGGACTCGGCCCGTTGATGGCAGGTATACATGGTATGTGGAGAGGTAACTATATCAGCGATTACGATAAATTCATTGCGGAAAAGTTGGCGCATGTAATGTGTGGCGGCGACCTGAGTGCACCTACTATGGTGAGTGAACAGTATCTGCTGGACCTGGAACGTGAAGCATTCCTGAGCCTGTGCGGACAACGCAAAACACTGGAACGCCTGCAAAGCATATTGCAAACAGGCAAGCCACTGAGAAACTAAACCGACATAAAATTGAGAGCAATCATCCTATATATCGCAGTACTGATGGCAGGCCCTTTGTATGCACAAAATGCAGAAAAGGAACTGAATGCGCATCTGCAGCATATACAATACTGGCGGTACGAATATTCTGCAGAAGACACAAGTTTCCCGGGAGAGGTAAATCAGGATGACTCAGTGAAAAATGCAAACAGGCAATTGCTTCAATATTTACTGAACGAAGGGAAGCGTAAAGCAGAATTACTGAAAGCAGATATTAAGCTTTCAGAAAACAGTGATTTGAAATACGTAACGTCTGAAGATAAGAAGCTGCGCATCTATTGCTGGGATATACAGGCAGGCTTATCAACACACTACTACAACGCAGTAGCTGTTTATGAAGCCAACGGTGCATTGCAAACAGCAGTTATGAATGAAGTGCCTGAAACTATAGTAGAATCTACACCTACAGGCTATATGTATACTTCTGTTGAAGTGGTAGCGGGTAATGGCGGGGCAAAATATTATTTGCCATTCTTTACTGCTCAAAGTGTGGAGCAAGGAGTTACAAAAGGAGTGCAGGCACTTAGTATAAAAGATGGTTTGAAAGATGTCATGGTGTTTGGTGGTTCTGCCATAGTCAAATATTCTTACGACCATTCATCTAACTATGATTTTAAAAAAATGAAAGAGCGCTACACCATACATCTGGAGAAAGGAAAGCTGCTGGTACCTGTTGTTGAAAGTAAAAATGTAACGGGTAAATGGCTGGCATATGTGTGGAATGGTGAACAGTTTAACAAGGATAAGAGCGAGTAATAAGAGAATGGCTAAAAGAATAGTTTCGGTTATAGTATTGTTGTTGATGGTGAATGTGCTTTTTGCACAGTCAGACCCTTTAGCGCAGGCGCGTGCATTTACCGAAAAGAAAGAGTACGATAAAGCTGCAGAGGTGTACAAGAAAATGTATGAGCAAAACCCTGCAGATAATGACGTATATACCGAGTATCTGGAATTGCTGCTGCAAACCAAAAACTATAAAGAGGCCGAAAAGATTGTAGATATACAAAAGCAAGGCAAGCCCAACTGGCCAATGCCCTTTGTAGATGCTGGAAGGGTGTTGCAGGAGGCAGGAAAAGACAAGAAAGCTACAGAGCAATATGATGAGGCAATAGCAAGATTGAATGGTGATGACAACTGGACAAGGCAGGTGGCTAATAAGTTTGTAGCAATGGGCAACGACGATTACGCCATTAAAGCATATGAGCGTGTCAGAGAGCAGTTTCAGGTGAAATATATGTATACAGGCCCGCTTTCGAGATTGTATGCTAAAAAAGGAGAGACAGAGAAAGCTATTGCTGTAATGCTGGATGGCGGACAGGCATTTATGATGAATGGTGCGGAAGATACAAAAGCAGGGCTGCTGCAAATATTGGGCAACGACCCGAAGAAACTACAGGCAGGGCAGAAAGCACTCATCAAAAAGATAAACGAACAACCGGAGAATCCTTTCTTCACAGATTTACTTACTTGGCTCTATACGCAGAAAGACGACTGGGACGGAGCGCTGATGCAGGTTGTGGCACTAGATACGAGGCTGAAAGAACAAGGAGGCAGAATGCTTGGTTTTGCGCGCTATGCAGTAAAAGAAGAGAAGTATGATATAGCTGTAAAAGCATATGACGAGATTGTAAGCCTCGGTAATGATATTCCCTACTATACTATTGCAGCAAGCGAAAGGCTTACAGCGCAATTTGCTGCACTGCAAAAGAATGTGAATTTTACTCAACAGGATGTGGATGCACTGCTGAAACAATATGATGCTTTCTTTACACAGTCGCCTCAGTTTTATGCAAACGATATAGTTTGCGATTATGCTAAACTGCAGGCACAGTACAATAACAATCCTAAAGCAGGTATTGCAATCCTGAAAAAAGCACTAGAGCAACCGGGGCTTACTAAAATGCTGAACGGGCAATGCAAGCTGCAACTTGGAGACTACATGATACTAGATGGCGATGTTTGGGAGTCTTCATTGTTATATAGTCAGGTGGATAAAGCTTTCAGGGAAGATGTATTGGGTGAAGAGGCTCGTTTCAGAAATGCAAAGCTGGCGTATTATCGTGGCGATTTTGACTGGGCACAAGGGCAGCTGACAGTGCTGAAAGCATCAACGGCTGAACTGATAGCGAATGATGCGCTGTATCTCTCTATACTGATAACAGAGAATCTTGCAGAAGACAGCAACTTTACCCCACTGAAGCGATTTGCATATGCAGACCTGCTGTTGTTTCAGAACAAAGACAAAGAAGCAGATGCCTTGCTGGATAGCATTGTAACCAACTATCCGCAGCACCCTTTGTTTGATGATATACTGCTGCAAAAAGCGAAGCTTGCACAAAAGCATCGTGAATACGAAAAAGCGATTGAGTATTTGGTAACTATACATGCAAAGCATGGTAAAGATGTACTGGGCGATGATGCGGTATTCAGGATGGCGGACATCTATGAGCGTTACATGAACAAGCCTGACGATGCTAAGAAGTATTACGAAATGCTGATAATGGAATACGGTGGCAGTACTTTTGTGCAGATAGCACGCAACAGGCTCGCCGCATTGCAGGCTGGCGTAGCATTCCCCTAGTACAATATGAAAAAATGGCCCACACATGAAGCGTACATCTGGGAGCGTGTTCCGTTCCTACGCTTGTTGTTGCCATTGGTTGTAGGTATTCAGGGTTACAGATATTTTTCCGATTTTGATTTAAGTGTAGCGCTTGCTGTTGTATTTATCAGCACTTTACTATTTGGTGTTTTTGCATTTACAAAATCTATTAAGAAGCCTTTGCAATACATGCGTTTTGCTTCGCTGCATATTGCATTGATAGCGGCTGCGTGGTTGCTCTGTTATTTCAACGACATCAGGAACAACAACGATTGGTTTGCAAACGAGCGAGCAGAAGCTTTTATAGCAAGCGTTGTCAACACTCCTGCAGAGAAAGAAAAGACTTGGAAGCTGGAAGTAGAAGTATTGCACACGATAGATGGGGGTACGGTAAAAGTATCTGAAGGAAAGGCTTTTGTGTATGTGTTTAAAGATGAACATCCGCTAAATATTCATCAGGGAGATACAATAATGCTGCCCGATAAATGGCAGCTGATAAAGCGTAGTGGCAATCCTTTTGAATTTGACTATGCGGCTTACTGCAACAGAAATAATATTTACTATCAACAGTTTCTGGCAGCGAATGAAATCGCATTATTTGCAAAAACATTCCCCGAAAATCTACCGTTTATCCAGCGTTTGCACAATTGGTCTGTTGCTGCTATTGCCAGATATATAAAGGACGAGAAAGTGCTTGGTCTGATGCAGGCAATGTTGGTAGGTGAAGAAGCTAATATGGATGCAGACCTTCGGCAGGCATATTCGGAAACAGGTATTATACATATTGTGGCTATTTCGGGGTCGCATATTTCATTCTTCTTTTTGCTCATTACTTTCCTGCTCGGTTGGATAAAACATAAGAAATGGCAATGGGTGAAATACGTAGCTGCCATACCGTTGGTTTGGGTGTATGTAATAATGAGTGGTGCACCACCAAGTGCCGTAAGAGCAGCCCTCATGTTTTCTATATTGGGTATCGGTTTTGCATTCGATAAATCTTCACATAGTCTCAATCATCTTTTGGCTACTGCATTTATACTATTGTGTGCAGAGCCTATGTGGCTGTATGCTATAGGTTTTCAGTTGTCGTTTGTAGCCGTATTATCATTGATTCTGTTCTACAGGCCGATATATAAATTGTATGTGCCTGTCAACGTAGTTTTGAGAACACTGTGGCAAGTTGTAGCAGCAAGCATTGCAGCAGAGTTGCTTGTAGCGCCATTAGTTGTTTATTATTTCCATTTATTCCCGTTGCAGTTTATTGTGGCCAATGTGGTAGCTTATTTGTTTATGGGCTTTGCATTGATTGGTGGTGTGTTATTAGTTGCATTAAGTGCAATAACGCCCATAGCTACGCTATTGGCAAACGCTATTGAGTGGATTGTTACAGTGTTCAATAATCTGGTGTACTGGTTGCAGCATGCCAATCCTCGAGCATTCAATTTTTTGCAGATAGATGGGGCTGAGCTTCTGTTGTTGTATGTGGTTATTACAGGTGTTGGATATTACCTATTGCAGAAAAATAAACGAGGACTTTATGTTGGCTTAGTATCAATGGTGGTATTGCTCGCACTCTTCAATCTTGATGAATGGAAGGCTTTGCACCAACGCAATCTTGTTGTTTACAATATCAATAAGATAAACCACATAGAACTGATAGATGGCAAAAATCATTGGGTGATAAATACAGATACCATTATTGACGAACGCAAGAAAAACTATGTACTAAAACCTGCACATTGTGGTTATGGTGTATGGCGTAGCAGGGACTATAAAAACGACAGGCTATTTGTAGTAAGGGGTAAAAAGATATTAGTATTGGATGCAATTGAGGGTGGCGATAGCAAGTTTCCGATAGATTATGTCATTATCAATTTTGCTGCTCGCGCAGAAGATATAGCGCAAGTGCAGGCAATGTACAGCCCGGTGCAGATTGTATTGGGAAATAATATATCCCGCACCAAACAAGAGGCTATAGCAGCGGATGCCCGTGCAAAGGGCATCAATATCTGGGCAGTTTCCCGAAACGGAGCATTTATATTATAAGTTTACGCCCTATTTTGCCTATCTTTGCGGCTCATTTTCGTACCTGTTAAAAGTTTTTTGCATGAATCGCAGCATCAAATCGGCACTGATATCTGTTTTTTACAAAGATGGTCTGGAACCAATTGTTCGTAAACTGAATGAACTGGGTGTTACTATCTATTCTACAGGTGGTACCCAAACATTTGTTGAAAACCTTGGTATTCCTTGTGTTCCGGTTGAAGATGTAACAAGCTATCCGTCGATATTAGGTGGTCGTGTAAAAACACTGCACCCGAAAGTATTTGGTGGTATCCTTGCCCGCCGCGATTTTGAAGATGATCAGAAACACGTACAGGAGTTTGAAATTCCGTTGCTGGATCTTGTGATTGTAGACCTATATCCGTTTGAGGAAACAGTAAAGAGTACTACCGACGAGAAAGCCATCATTGAGAAAATAGACATCGGTGGTGTATCGCTGATACGCGCTGCTGCTAAAAATCATAAAGATGTGTGCATCGTAGCTTCTCGCAACCAATATGGCGAACTGCTGGAATTGCTGAACACTAAAAATGGTGAAACAGAACTGGAAGACCGCAGGAAGATGGCTGCTGCCGCATTTGTAGAATGTGCGCATTATGATGTTGCCATCGCAGACTATTTTGTAAAAGGTACAGACGCTGCAGAATTCCAACTGGCGGTAGCTAATAAACAACCATTGCGCTATGGCGAAAACCCGCATCAAGCTGCTGCTTTCTATGGTGATATTGATGCGCTGTTTACAAAACTGAACGGTAAAGAACTTTCTTATAACAATCTGGTAGACGTAGATGCTGCTTGTCAAATTATGTCTGAATTCTCAAATCCTGCTTTTGCTATCATCAAACACACAAATGTATGTGGTGTTGCAGAACGTAGCGATGTAGTAACTGCTTGGGAAGCTGCATTGGCAGGTGATCCTGAAAGCGCATTTGGTGGTGTACTGGTTACCAACCAACCTGTTAATTTGGCAGTTGCACAGAAAATAAACGAACTGTTTTTTGAAGTACTGATAACGCCTTCTTTTGATGAAGACGCATTAACATTGCTGAAAAGCAAGAAAAACCGCATCCTGTTGCAACAGAAAGCAAGCTTCTATCCTGAAAAAGAATACAAACGCATACTGAATGGCGTGCTAGTGCAAGCTGCAGACAAAACAAACTTTGCAGACTGGACAGAAGCAGGCGCACGCAATACTACTGAAGCCGAAAGGGCTGACCTTGCATTTGCGAACATCATCTGCAAGCACCTGAAATCTAATGCTATTGCATTGGTAAAAGACAAGCAACTGGTAGGTAAGGGCTGCGGACAAACAAGCCGTATAGATGCACTGCGTCAATCGCTGGAAAAAGCCAAGCAATTCGGCTTCGACCTGAATGGTGCAGTGCTGGCATCAGATGCTTTCTTCCCGTTTGATGACTGTGCACGCATGGCGCATCAGGCAGGTATTATGGCACTGATTCAGCCAGGTGGTTCCGTTCGCGATAACGATACCATTCAGTATTGTAAAGACAATAACATGGCGCTCGTAATGACAGGCGTTCGTCACTTTAAACACTAATTTATTATATTCACAGTCTATGGTATCTATCCTCATAGACGATGATTTGTTGCTGCGCTCGTATCAGCTGGAAGACGCTGCCGAACTGTTTCGTTCGGTAGAGGAGTCTCGCCAGCACCTGCGCCCGTGGCTGATATGGGTAGACGGTACAACCAAACCCGAGCATTCGCAGCAGTTTATCCAGTTGTCATTGCAACAGCAAAACAATCAGGAAGCACTTGCGTTGGGCATCTTTCATAAAAGAAAGATAATAGGCGGTATAGGCATGCACCAATGGGACCACACGTTGCAAAAAGCGCAACTTGGCTACTGGATAAGTAAGGAATACGAGGGTAGAGGAATTGTATCTGCATGCCTTGAAAGATTTATTGATTTCCTGTTTGAGAAAGTAGGGCTGAATAAACTGGAAATCCACTTTGTAACAAGTAACAAACGCAGTGCCGTAATTGCTGAGAAGCAGGGCTTCAAAGTAGAAGGTATAATACGCGATAGCTATATTATGAACGGCATGTTTACAGACCTTGCGGTAACAGGCCTGCTAAAGAAGGAATGGAAAGAACGTAAAAAATAAAGCCCCGATTATCGGGGCTTTATTTTTATGCTTTCTCGTTCAGCTTCTCCCATATTTCAGGAATACGCTTCACCCAGTTCAGTTCTTTCATTTTTGATTTGGCGTCTTCTACAGGGCTGCCAAAGTATATTTTACCGCCCTCTATGGTTTGTGCAACGCCGCTCTGCGCATACACGATAGCACCTTTGCCTATTGTCAGGTCTTTGCTAACGCCTACCTGTCCCCATAGTATAACTTCATCTTCTATTATGGCTTTACCACCAACACCTACTTGTGCAGCAAACAGGCAATTCTTGCCAATTACAGCACCGTGGCCTATGTGTATGTGGTTGTCGAACTTAGTGCCCATGCCAATGATGGTATCGCCACTCACGCCTTTATCAATTGTGCAGCAGGCACCTATTTCTACATTGTCTTCAATAATCACACGACCGCAGCTTTCAAGTTTATCATACTGTGCAGCACGCTCTTTACGACGTTTGAAGTAGAAGGCATCTGCACCAATTACAGTGTTTGCATGTATGATAACATTGTCGCCAATTACGCAATGGTCGTAGATAACTACATTGCTGTGTATCAGACAGTTCTTACCAATCTTTACATGATTGCCCACAACAACACCAGGCTGCAGGTGTGTGCCCTCGCCGATAATGGCAGTATCAGCAATGTTTTTGTCAGATAATATGAAGCTGCGGAAGTGCGTAACGATTTTTACATAGGCGCTGAAAGGGTCATCGCACACCAACAGTGTTTTGCCTTCAGGACATTCTACCTCTTTATTGATGATGATGATGGTAGCGGCAGAGTTAAGACACTTGCTATAGTATTTTTCAAAATCAACGAAAGATATATCGCCCGATTCTACTTTATGTATCTCATTGATGCCGGTTGCTAATTGCGTAGTATTACCCACCAGTTTAGCCCCTGTAAATTCGGCCAGCCACTGTACCGAAACCCCTTTTTCAAACTTCATAAACCCAAAAAGTTTGTGCAAAAGTACGATAAGCCGATTTCATTATTGCACCAAGTTTTCAGACCTTTAGCTGATAATCTCATACGCTTGCGCTACACCAACCTGAACGGTAAAATAACAGAGGCAGAAAATGCTATGGTATCAGCAGATAATAGGGCTTTCCGCTATGGCTATGGCCTGTTTGAGACCATGCTTGTGAGGAATGGGAAGATAGCTTTGGCTTCATACCACTGGGAAAGGTTGACGGCAGGCTTGAAAGCTCTACATCTGGAACTTCCAAAGCTGCTGACAATTGCTATACTTGAGGAAGAAGTGCTGAAAACAGTACGAAAAAATAAGCTGGAACAATTATGCAGGGTGCGCTTGCAGCTGTATGCGGATGATGGCGGTTTGTTTGATGGGAAAAGCCCAAAGCCACAATACATAATTGAGTGCTATCTGTTGGAAGAGCATATATATCAGCTGAATGAAGCAGGGCTTGTTATGGGTATTGCAGAAGGCTTGGCAAAGGCAAATGACAGCATCGCCAACCACAAAACCACCAATGCACTTGTTTATGCACTGGCTGCACAACAGGTCAAAGAAAACAAATGGAATGATGCACTGATACTGAACAATACAGGAAATATTATTGAAACTACTATAGCTAATATCTTCTGGATAAAAGACAATGTAATATATACCCCACCATTGTCTGAAGGCTGCATCAGTGGCGTGATGCGCAGGTATATTATGGAACATGCAACGGTGCAAGAACAGTCATTGACGCCAGCCGTTTTAAAACATGCTGATGGGGTTTTTATCAGCAATGTCATCCGCAGAATAAAGTGGGTAGCAGCCATAGGGGAGAATACATATAGTAAAAATGCTGTTGTTGCATTTGCCAATAGCATGAAGTGGCAATAATTGGTGCATCATCCCGATTATCACATTAACTTTGCAGCCTTATGAGTAGCAAAGTTCGTGTTCGTTTTGCACCGAGTCCTACAGGTGGTTTGCATCTGGGCGGCGTGCGTACCGTTTTATATAATTATCTGTTTGCAAAGCACCATGGTGGTGAGTTTGTATTGCGTATAGAAGATACAGACCAGACGCGCTATGTAGAGGGTGCAGAGCAATATATCTACGATTGCCTTAGCTGGTGTGGCTTAGAACCTGATGAAAGTCCGCTGAAAGGTGGGCCACATGCGCCATACCGTCAGAGCGAGCGTAAAGCTTCGTACTACCAATATGCCAAGCAACTTGTAGATGCAGGACATGCATACTATGCTTTTGATACACCTGAAGAACTGGAAGCAATGCGTGCCAATCTGAAAACAGAAGCTAACCCTACACCACAATACGATGCTAAAGTGCGTATGCAAATGCGTAACTCTGAAGCATTGGGTATGGCAGAAGCACAAAAGCTGATAGATGCCGGAACACCATACGTAGTGCGCATTAAAATGCCGCAGAATGAACAGGTGGTATTTACAGATATGATACGCGGAGAGGTGCATTTCGATACCAATCTGGTAGATGATAAAGTATTGCTGAAAGCGGACGGTATGCCAACGTATCACTTGGCAGTGGTTGTAGATGATTATCTGATGGGTATAACGCACGCTTTCCGTGGAGAGGAGTGGCTACCAAGTGCTCCTGTACATATTTTGCTTTGGAAGAATCTTGGTTGGGGCGATAAAATGCCTGAATGGGCGCATCTGCCACTGATACTGAAACCGGATGGGCATGGTAAGCTGAGCAAGCGAGATGGTGAACGTCTGGGCTTCCCTGTGTTTGCCATGAACTGGAAAGATCCTAAAACGGGTGAGCTGACACAGGGCTTCCGTGAACGTGGTTTCCTGCCTGAAGCATTTATCAATATCCTAGCAATGCTTGGCTGGAATGCAGGGACTGAGCAGGAGATATTCTCTATGGATGAACTGATTGAGAAGTTCTCTATAAGCCGTGTGCATAAAGGCGGTGCCAAGTTTGACTATGAGAAAGCAAAATGGTACAACCATCAATACATACAACGCAAAACTGACGCAGAGCTGGTGCAGCTTGCAAAGCCATATATAACAGCGCATGGTGTAACAGCGGATGATGCATATCTTGAAAAAGTAATAGCACTGATAAAAGAACGTTGTACGCTGTTGCCGGATTTCTGGGAACAAGGACATTTCTTCTTCAAAACACCGGAGATAACAGAGCTGGCTGCCATAAAAGATAAATGGAACGAGCAGAAGAAAGCATTCTTTGAAAGCTGGATAACAGGACTGGATACAGTGGCTGACTGGACGCACGAAGCACTGGAAGCTAATTTCAACGAAGTAATGGCGGCTAATGGGCTTAAAAAGGGTGATGTTTTACTGCCGCTACGCATAATGCTGGTAGGTGGTAAGTACGGCCCGGGTGTTTTCCATATTGCGGAAATGATTGGTATAGAAGAACTGGTTAAAAGGTTAAATTATGCAATTGCGTTACTTTAAATTGAATTATACGATAAATAGAAAAGGCTTCCATCTGGAAGCCTTTTCTATTTATCTAAGTTCTGAATAAAATTATTGCAGAACGATTTTTTGAGTTTGTCTGCTACCGCTTTCAGACACAATTTCCATAATATAAGTGCCAGAAGCCAGATTGTAAAGACCTGTTTTGAATTGCATAGTGTGAGCACCTTGAACGTCAACACTAGAATATGGAGTTGCTACTTTTTGACCAGCCAGATTGTAAACATTCATTGATACTTTTTCTGTAGCAGGTGTATTGTATTCAACATTAACAACATCACCAACTCTAGCAGGTGTAGGATAAACATTAAGAATGCTAAGTGTATTATTATTTACTTCATTAACACCTGTTTTGTAGAATCCTGAAAGTTTTACCATTTCAGCATTGATGATTTCTTTTTGAGTAGTTACAGTAGTACCATTGTATGATACATAAGCAACAACTCTCAGGTTTTTCTTAACCCATGAAGGATCAAGTGTAAAAGATACTTTTTTAGTATACTTAGTACCAATTACCGGAGTTGCAGGAATCACACCACTGTAACCCCATGTAGTTCCTAAAGTTTTACGAAGTACGTTGTTGTGAACATATCCGTCAGCTGCATATGTAAGAGGACTTTTGCCACCTTTAGGACCGCCAGAGAAATTAATTTGCTTTAAAACGCCATCAGCCTTAATGCTATCTTCAAGAATCATAAAGTTTACAGTGATAGGCACGCCTGCAGTAGGAGCAGCTGTAAATTGAACCACAATATCAGCTTCGTAAGTATCACTACCTTTATCTACACGATTAGCTATGCCAACAGATGCAATAGCAGTTTTAGCTTTTTGCGTATTGAAAGCAGCATTCCATGAACCTCTGCCCATAGCAACTGTAGTATTAGTGCTATATTTTACAAAATCTACAGAACCAGAAGGATAACCTGATGGTTGAGCAGCAGCATCGAATGCATCACCTTCTGCTGTTTTCAATGGACTTGAAGCTGGAGTGTAAGAACCAGTATGTATTTGTATAGGAATGAAATTAGTTGGGTTTGCAGCTATCATACCTTCGATAACTGTTGTACCATCTGTGCAAAACTGACAGTTAACACCAGTGTAGTCATGCAGAATTACTTTCTTAGTTTGTGCATTAGCACCGAATGCTGCTAGAGCAAATGACGCGAGTACTAGTTTTTTCATATTAGTTGTAGTTTTTAAAATATTGAGTGTTTACGAATATAAGAACATTTGAACAAAAACAATACAATTATTAATCTTTTTTTAATATTGTCATTTTAACATATGTGATAGCTGTTTATGGATATATAGCCTTGCAGAAAATAGCTACATTTGCGCCGTTATGGCAAACGATAATAAGCTACAGAGCATTATAGCACATTGTAAAGAGTATGGATTTGTATTTCAAAGCAGTGAAATCTACGACGGATTGAGTGCAGTTTATGATTATGGACAATATGGTGTGGAATTGAAGAAGAATATACGTGATTACTGGTGGAATAGTATGACACGTATGCACGATAATATAGTTGGTATTGACGCAGCTATCTTTATGCACCCTACTGTATGGAAAGCCAGCGGACACGTTGACAACTTCAGCGATCCGATGATTGACAACAAGGATAGTAAAAAACGTTATCGAGTAGACCACCTGATAGAGGGATATGCAGAAACATTACCAGCCACTGATGCAGAAGCACTAATAAAGAAAATGGAGCAACTGCTGGAAGCAGACGATTTTGCAGGATTGAAGACGCTGATTGAAGAGCATAAAATAAAATGCAGTGTAAGCAATACTTGCAACTGGACAGATGTGCGTCAGTTCAACCTGATGTTCTCTACAGAAATGGGGGCTGTTGCTTCTGATAATCCGGAGGACAATAAAGTGTACCTGCGCCCAGAAACCGCACAGGGTATATTTGTAAACTTCCTGAATGTGCAGAAAACAGGCCGTATGAAGATACCATTTGGTATAGCACAGACAGGTAAGGCCTTCCGCAATGAAATAGTAGCACGTGGTTTTATCTTCCGTATGCGTGAGTTTGAACAGATGGAGATGCAGTTTTTTGTACGTCCTGGCACGCAAAAAGAATGGTATGAATACTGGAAAGAAGCACGCATGAAATGGCATCTGAGTCTGGGTATCCCTGCGAACCGTTATCGTTTTCACGACCACGTAAAGCTGGCGCACTATGCAGATGCGGCTTGTGATATTGAATATGATTTCCCGATGGGCTTTAAAGAGGTGGAAGGAGTACACAGCCGTACAGACTTTGACTTGAAAAGCCATCAGGAATATAGTGGCAAAAAACTGACTTATTTCGACACAGAAATAAACCAACACTACGTTCCGTATGTTATAGAAACATCTATTGGCCTAGATCGTACCATAATGATGTTGTTGAGTGAAGCATATCAGGAGGAAGACCTAAGTACAGAAGAGAAGCAAGATAGCCGAGTAGTACTGAAGTTTCCTGCAGTAGTGGCACCAATTAAACTTGCAGTATTACCACTTACCAAAAAAGATGGTATGCCGGAGATAGCTCGTGAATTGATGGATATCTGTCGTCCCTATTTCAAATGTTTTTATGAAGAAAAGGATTCGATTGGTAAGCGTTATCGCAGGCAAGATGCAATCGGTACTCCATTCTGTGTAACAATTGATGGTCAGACCAAAGAAGACCAGACAGTAACCATACGTTACAGGGATACCATGTTGCAAGAACGTGTACCACTTTCTGAGGTAAAAGACATCGTATTGAAAGCAATGCAAACGTTATAAAAACTTAAGCCACCTAATAAGGTGGCTTTTTTGGTATTATGGAACAGGAAAATGATATAGTATGTAAAGAGTTGGAGACGGAATATGGCATTTCGTTGCAAGGACTTGTGTCTGAACAGGAAATAATAGACAAGTTGGCATTGCAAGTGGGCACAATAGCAGAAAAAGGCCCTGATACTTTTTTTCAGCTGATGTACAGGCTGGATATACCTGAAAAACAGCTTACCATAGCAATGGTAGACAAAGAGGCAGCTTTGGCAATAGCTAAACTTATGTATAACAGGCAATTGCAAAAAGTAAGGAGTAGGGCATTCTACAAAAGAAAGGATGCAGGGGATAGTGAATTAAAATGGTGAGATGTAGTAACTTAGTAGGTATGAAAAAACTGGGGTTATTGTTTCTGATCCTGCTGCAAATGGCAGCATGTACAAAAAAGCCTGATATAGTAGTTGATTCAACTCCTAAAGGTAAAATAAGTATTACAATTGAAAACTATGCGGGTACCCAAATATTGAAGTTGAATGATGTATGGTATAAAAATGAAAATGGTGACTCATTGCAGATATCAGTATTCAATTATTTTATATCGAATATAAAGCTTACTAGAGATGATGGGTTTGTATATGCTGAACCAGAAAGCTATCATTTAGTAAGAGAAAATAATCTATCTACAAAATCATTTACTATTGAAAATGTGCCGCCAGGTAATTATAAGACTATAAGTTTTATGATAGGTGTAGATAGCACTCACAATGTATCCGGTGCACAAACAGGAGATCTTGATCCTAATACAGGTATGTTTTGGGATTGGAATACTGGGTATATTATGGCAAAGCTTGAAGGTAAATCTCCGGCAAGTTCAGGAGGTATTGTACTATATCATCTTGGTGGTTATAGTGGTGCCAACAATGCAATCAGAACTGTATCGTTTAATCAAGACTTAGCTTTGTCAGATAAACAATCAAAAACTATTCATTTGAAAGCAGATGTTTTAGAATGGTTTAGAACGCCAACAACTATAAAAATCAAAGAAATAGATGTTGTGTCAGCAAATAGTACAAAAATCATTGCAGATAACTATGCAGATATGTTTACAATAGACCATATAGATTAATTATGATACGCAAGATTAGTTTAGCATTTGTTTTGTCATTAATAGCTTTTGCACAAGCATGTAAACCAGACCCTGATATGGATGTAAAGGCAGAAACGCCATTAGCATTCACAGTGCCGCAAGGCTGGCCTGCCCCTAATTATAATTATAGCAATAATCAGTTAAGTAAAGCTGGATTTGAACTTGGCAGGAAACTATTTTATGACACTAGACTTTCTAAAGATAATACGATATCGTGTGGTAGCTGCCATCAACAGTTTTCCGGTTTTGCACAAATAGACCACCCGGTAAGCCATGGTATCAATGATTTGGTGGGTAACAGGAACTCTCCACCATTATTCAATCTTAATTGGCATACATCATTTATGTGGGATGGTGGTATTAATCATATCGAAAATCAGCCAATTGCACCTATTCAAAATCCTATAGAAATGGATGAGACAATGGCAAATGTGGTAACTAAGTTGCAAGCAGATGCTACATATCGTAGTATGTTTAAAGCAGCATTTGGCGACGAAACAGTAAATTCCCAGCGTATAGCTAAAGCGTTTGTCCAGTTTATGGGTATGATAGTATCTAGTAATGCTAAGTACGACAAATACAAACGTGGGGAAGCCGGTGGCGCATTTACACAACAGGAGTTGGATGGTTACAATGTGTACAAACAGAACTGTGCTGCTTGTCATACAGAGCCATTATTTACAGATTTCTCATTCCGAAATAATGGATTGCCACCAACCAGTGTTAATGATAGTGGTAGGGCGCATATTACATTGGCTGCGACAGACCTGTATAAATTCAAAATGCCATCGCTACGCAATTTAAAATATACATGGCCATATATGCACGATGGTAGATTTAATACTATTGATCAGGTCTTAAATCATTACACTACAGGTATCATGCAGTCACCCACATTGGATAGCAGATTGTCTGGTGGTATAGCACTTACAGATAAACAAAAAGAAGATCTTAAAGCCTTCCTCAGTACACTTAACGATGAAGATTTCGTTAAGAATACACTGTTTCAGGAGGTGAAATGATAAGTATAAAACTGCCTAAAGAAAAAGACCTTGATTATTCAAGGTCTTTTTTTATATCTATAAGTTCAACAACTTCGTAAAACTTTTTAATGGGATATGTGTTGCAAATTTCGCCCTCCCCGTCTCTGTTCAGCTTCACTTTTACCTTTAAGCCATTATATTGAAATGCACTAGGTATGTATTTAGGACGTAGCAACGAACCGTCACTTTCCAATTGAAGCAAAAAGCCACAACCATCTTTTGCAATATCGCCTGTATCCACTACTGTGGCATTAACCATGTTTTTATCTTTCTTACATGCTACCACAAAAACAGCCAGCATTACAAAGGCGCCTATTAAGTATTTACGCATCATGACAATCGTTTAATACAAATTTGGCTATGAAAATACTAAAAAGTTTTAAAGGTGCAATCATGCTGTAAACTTATATCCTATACCACGTACAGAATGGAAGTGTTTCGGGTTTCTGCTGTCTTTCTCAAAATACTTGCGGAAGTTGAGGATAAAATTGTCTATCGTACGTGTAGTAGGGTACACATTATAGCCCCAAACTACCTGTAGGATGTGCTCGCGAGACACTACCTGGCCTTCATGTTCTATGAGCAATTTCAACAATGCAGCCTCTTTTTTGCTCAATTCCTGGGGTTTGCCGTTGACATCTATACATTCGTGAGCGGCAAAATCTATCTTACATCCGTCAAATTCATATATATCAGCAATTGCCTGAGGGGTTTTGATTTTCTTGTCTTTAACTATCAGTTTGTCTACCCTCAACAGCAGCTCTTCCAGGTTGAAAGGTTTGGTCATGTAGTCGTCGCCACCTTTTTTCAGGCCTTCCACACGGTCAGCGCCTGTATTGCGGGCAGAAAGAAACATAATCGGTACATCGTTATGTTGCATGCGTATGGTTTCGCAAACCGTGATGCCGTCCATATCCGGTAGCATTATATCTAGTATTATCAGGTCAAAGTGCTCATTTTTCACCATTTTAATAACCGCAGGGCCATTATCGGCAGTAGTAACTTCGTATCCTTCCAGTTCCAGGTTCAGTTTCAGCGCGTCCCTTAAGCTTTCTTCATCTTCAACCACCAAAAGGGAGGCTTTGGTTTCTTTAGTAGTCATATCTTGGTCTGTTTTCTTGATATAAAAATAATGACAATTAGTGCCGTATGACAATAGTTGGCTGAGATATGGTATTTACATGACAATCCGAAAATCTGTTTGGAGCATTAGTAAAATTACTTACCTTTGCCACCCGTTTAGCGGGTGTGGTGAAATTGGTAGACACGCTAGACTTAGGATCTAGTGCTGCGAGGCTTGGGGGTTCGAGTCCCTCCACCCGCACTGAAAAACGACAAGCCGATACCAATGTATCGGCTTTTTTTTAAAAACATTTAAAAACTTAGATAAACTATGGCTACGGTAACGCGCGAAAACATCGGTACGCTGCACGACAAGATAACCGTAAAACTGACGAAAGAAGATTATATGCCTTCTTTTGAAAAGTCTTTGAAACAATATGCAAAGACTGCCAACATACCGGGCTTCCGCAAGGGCAATGTACCTTCCGGTATGGTTAAGAAAATGTATGGTCAGTCTATCTTCGGCGACGAAGTACTGCGTGCTGCAGGCTCTAAGCTGGAAGAGTATCTGAAAAACGAACAGGTTTCAATATTTGCACAACCAATGGTAATGCCAAATGAAAAACCATTGAGCCTTGATATGAATGCACCAATTGATGTTGATTTTGCTTTTGAAGTTGGTGTAAAACCTGAGTTTGAAATAAGTGCTATCAAAAACAAAGCTGCGCTGACTAAATATAAAGTAGCGATAGCTGATAAAATGGTAGATGATGAAACAGAGCGCATTACCAAACGTTATGGCAATGCTGAAACACAGCCTGAAGTAACATCTAAAGATGATATTATCTACTCTAAATACGAACTGTGCGATGCTGAAGGTAACGTTGCAGCAGAGTCTAAAATGGTAGAAGATACAGTACTGTTGGAAAAGCTGCCTGCTAAACTGCAGGAAATGCTAATGGGTAAAAAGAATGAAGAATCATTCGTTATCCGCCCTGCAGATGTTTGTACAGCAGACGAACTGGCTGGCTTTATGAAAGACCCTTTGAAAGAAGGTGTTGAAGCTGCTAATAACTACTACAAATTCACCCTGACACGTGTTGCAAAACTACAGCCTCGTGAGCTGAATGAAGAACTGTTTGCGCAGATTTTCCCTAATGATGAGATTAAAGATGTAGCCGCTTTCAAAGAGCGCCTGCGTGCAGAACTGAGCAAAGAATATGACCGCGTAAGCCGCGAACGCCTGCACAACGAGATATACGAAATGCTGGTGCACAATACATCTTTTGAACTACCTGTTCCATTCCTGAAACGTTGGTTGAAAGAAGGTGGCGAAAAACCAAAATCTGAAACAGAAGTTGAAAACGAATTTGGTGCTTTTGATCACCAACTGCGTTGGACACTGATATCTGATAAGCTGATAATAGAGAATGGTATCTCTGTAAGCATAGAAGAAGTAAAAGAACACATCAAAGCACAAGTACTTGGTTATTTTGGTATGGGTGCAGACGGCGATGCTCCTTGGTTGGAAAGCTACATGCAAAAAGTAATGAAAGATGAAAAAACAATGGACGAAACTTATCGCCGACTGTTGTTTGAAAAACTTTTCACTTTCCTGGAAACACAGTTTAGCATTACAGAACAGGAAGTTAGCGAAGAGGAATTTTATAAACTGCCTGATGCACACGCTGCGCACCACCATCATCACTAATAGTTAAATAGCGTTAAATAACAAAAAGGGCTTTGCATTTGCAGAGCCCTTTTTCGTAACTTGTATTTGCACTAAAACTATTAACTATGGGTATCATATCATGGGCATTGTTTGGCCTGATAGCAGGCGCAATAGCAAAAGCATTACGCAAAGGAGATGACCCCGGTGGTTGGTTGATAACAATTGTGATAGGTATTTTCGGGGCAGTGATTGGTGGTTGGATAGGTACTGCGATTGGCTGGGGAGATGTTACAGGATTTAACATCAAAAGTTTTTTCCTGGCAGTAGTAGGTGCGTTGCTATTACTTTTCTTTATTGGTAAAATGCGTAAGTAATTTTAACGCATCTTGGTGTAGTAAAAATCAACAGTTTTGCCATTACCATCTATATATGCATGTATAGAGGTGTCTGATGTTTTTACGTATACAATACGTTTCGGGAAATCGTGTGTTGTATTCTCAAATACAATAGATGAATCTGTCAGCAATGACTCTCGAAACTGTATAGACATACCGTTGTTCTGGTTGCTTACGTTTGGGATGTAGAAGAGTGTGTCGTTATCATTTACAAGCCTTACGGTTTCATGGCTGGCAGTATCACCTTTAGGTGTTATGTAATAACTATAGCCATTCCATTCATTTGCTGAAGTATTAGACCAGCTTTCAATAACCAATCCATCCACAGATTTCATTTGCCAGCTCCCAAGCCACCATTTCAGTTTCTCTAGCTTGTTTGCTTTAGCGGTTTGTTTGGTAGTTTTTTGTTCTTCAGACTGACAACTGAAAAGAAGTGCAGAAAGTATAATGATAAAACCCCTTTTCATATAAAGTCATTGATTAATGTAAAGCTATTGGCGTATATTGATTGCGAAAATACGACTCGAAATGAGATTTTCGATATTGATATTATTGCAGTTAGTAACTGTGCATCTGTTCGCACAGAGTGGAGGAAAGAATATTGACAGTCTTGTACAGGAATACAACACTGCAAAAGGAAAAGTAAAAGCAGAAATAGCGCTCGTTATAGCCAAAGAATATACAACAGTAAACCCTTCGCTATCTGCAGAGTATTTTCAACAATCTATTGGAGGGTTTAAGGAAGATGGGGCCTTTACTCAACTGGCCAATGCATATAATGCATTGGGTGTTGCATACAGAACGTTGAAGAAATATGATAGTGCTGTCCATTATGCAAACCTTGCATTGAAAATATCTCTGGAGCAAAAGAATAACAGTAGTATTGAATTTAGCTACAAGCAGTTGGGTAATGATTATTATGCAAAAGGAGAATATCATGATGCTGAAAAAAACTTTAATAGCTCGCTTGATTATGCTAAGCTGTTAAACAACCCTATTCTGATATCGCAAGCATATAATAACCTTGGCGGGACCAATTTAGTATTGGGTAATATGGAGAAGGCGGTGGGTTATTTTCTTGACGCACTAAAGCTGAAGGAAGCAAATAATGATGAAAAGGGAATTGCAATGGCTTGTAATAACATTGCCAATGCATATCGAAAACTGATGAAACCAAGAATGGCACTGGATTTCCAGTTGCGTTCTTTGAAAATAAAAGAAAAGCTTAATGATAAACCAGGTTTGGCTTTGTCTTATGGCAATCTGGGTAACATATACCATGACCTGCATGATACGGTAAGAGCGATTAGGTGTTACGAGAAATCTTTGGAAATGCTGAAAGGGTCTAAAGAAGATTTGCTGATAGGGTCCCAATACAATTCCATAGGCTTCATCTATTTGGAAAAGAAAGATTATGCCAACGCAGAAAAGTACTTTAATGCATCTTTAAAACATAAACAACTGAGTGGGAATAAATCCTCTTTATCAGGTACATACATAAACCTTGGAACATTGTATCTGGATAAGAATGAACCTGAGAAGGCAGAAACGTACTTCATGAAAGCATTGGCAATATCTCAGGAAACAGGTGAAAAAGAGGACATAGCAGAAGCAAACAAAGGCCTAGCAGAAGTGAGCAGACAAAGGAAAGATTTTGAGAAATCTTTGAAATACATGATGGATGCGGAAATGACAAAAGACTCTATATACAACATTGCAAGCTCTACAGCTATTGCAGAAATGCAAACCAAATACGAAACGGAGAAGAAAGAAGCATCGATAAGGCTGTTACAAAAAGAGAATGAATTAAAAGACATCAAGTACAAAAAGACGGTATTTATGTTCATATCGCTTTTTGTCTTTGTAGCAGCAGTATTAATCATTATATATACTTACAGTTATCTTAAGCGGCATAAAAAAGGAGAACAACTTAGGGCAGAGGCTGAGTATAAACGTATTAATGCCATAGTAAATGCGCAGGAAGAGGAACGCAAGCGGATATCGGCAGAATTACATGATGGTCTTGGGCAGGTTTTGTCTGCTGTAAAGCTAAACGTGAGTATGCTTAAAGACGATTTGGGACAAAATGCTTCAACACTTTCGCAGTACAACACTGCAATGCTATTACTGGATCAGTCTTGCAATGAAGTAAGAAATATGTCTCACTCTATGATGCCTGCCATACTGGTGAAAATGGGACTTAAGGAAGCGTTGAGAGAGTTGGCAAGCGCAATTAATAATACAGGAGTGTTAAAAGTTATGGTAGATGATAAAGAATTGGATAATGAACCGGCAGAAATTATAAAGATTCACCTATACAGAATCGTGCAGGAACTACTAAACAATATTTTAAAGTATGCAAATGCAACTGAGGTCCAAATTCAGTTCTCGAAAGATAGCCATGGGCTTGGTTTAATGATAGAGGACAATGGTAAGGGTTTCGATACGACTATACTGAATAATTCGAACGGGCTTGGCTGGCATAGTATACAAAGTCGCATAGCTCTTTTAAAAGGCCAGATAGAAGTAGATTCTAAACCAACTACAACAGGTACCGCAGTTTTCATATCTGTACCTGTTGTAGATGTACTATGATATATTTATACCCTTGCCCTCCATGGCAGGTCTTCAACGCCGTTGATGTGAGATATGTAACGTGCCAGTACAAAAAGGAAGTCTGAAAGCCTGTTGAGGTAGCGTACAATCAACTCAGGTACTTGTTCCTGCTGTTCTTGCATGCTAACACATATACGCTCTGCCCTGCGGCATACACAACGTGCTACATGGCAGGTAGAGGCTGCAAGCTGCCCTCCCGGTAATATGAATGAGCGCATTTCAGGCAATACCTCATTCATTTCATCAATCAAGCCTTCCAGCCATGTTACATCTTCATCGTGTACGTCGGGCAGTTTCATCTTTACTTCCTTATCGGGGTTGGTTGCCAATACAGAGCCAACGGTAAAGAGGCGGTCTTGTATTTCGCGTAGCCAGCCGCTAATTTTTTCATTACCAGCCATATCGTTTACCATACCAATGAACGAGTTCAGTTCATCTACAGTGCCATAAGCTTCTATACGGATGTGATTTTTCGGTACACGCACACCGCCTATCAGACTGGTGCTGCCTTTGTCTCCTGTTTTAGTGTATATCTTAAATGCCATTAAATGCTTGTTGTAAGTGTTTCTTTGTTGCGTTTGTCTGTTTCTACAACACCATCGCGTATGCGTACTACTCGGTGTGTGTAGTTAGCTATATCTTCTTCGTGGGTTACCAGTACTACAGTATTGCCTTGTGAGTGTATCTGGCTGAATAACTCCATGATTTCTACAGATGTTTTTGTATCCAGGTTGCCCGTAGGTTCATCGGCCAATATGATTGACGGATTATTAATCAAAGCACGTGCTATAGCTACACGTTGGCTTTGCCCGCCCGATATTTCGTTTGGTTTGTGGTGCGCCCTGTCGCCGAGGCCTACTTTTGCCAGCATTTCACGGGCGCGCTCTTCCCGTTCCTTTTTACCAATACCAGCATATATGAGCGGCATGGCAACATTTTCCCAGGCTGTGAGGCGTGGTAAAAGGTTAAACTGTTGAAAAACAAAGCCTATCTCTACATTGCGTACATCAGCCAGCTCATCGTCTTCCATACGGCTTACGTCTTTCCCGTTCAATACGTATTGGCCAGATGTTGTCGTGTCAAGGCAACCAATAATATTCATAAGGGTAGATTTACCCGAGCCAGATGGCCCCATTAGTGCGACATATTCGTTGCTATTGATAGTCAGATTTATACCTTTCAGCACGGGTAATTCCTGCTTTCCCAGATAATAACTTTTCCGAATGTCCTTCAGGCTGATAACTTCTTTCATGAACGGGGCATATTACGCTGTGCCATTCCAAAAATACAGATAATTTTACGCATCACTTTGTATATGGTTTGCTTTCCTAACTGTAAGCTGAATATTGGCTTATATATAACATCGAAACGTGCAGATGGTTATCATAATCTTGAAACTATTTTTTATCCCGTAAAGGGTCTGAAAGATGTTTTGGAGGTAGTGCCTGCTGAAACGATAGCTATTGCCCTGCACGGAAAAACTGTTGCAGGCGATAAGTATGATAATCTTGTATGGAAGGCATACCAATTGCTGAAACAGGATTTCCCGAATCTTCCCGCATTGTCAATCCATCTGCTGAAGAATATACCTATGGGTGCGGGTATGGGTGGTGGTTCTGCAGACGGCGCGTTTATGATAAAGCTACTGAATGATTATAGTGCATTGGGGCTTACGAATGAGGCAATGATAAGCTACGCACTGCAGTTAGGCAGCGATTGCCCGTTTTTTATTGAGAATACACCGCAATATGCAACAGGCAGGGGAGAGGTGATGCAACCAGTTGGCATAGATTTATCGGCATATAGCATACAGCTGATTTGTCCGCAGGTGCATGTATCTACTGCTGCTGCATTTAAAATGATAAAACCAAAACCTGCACCTTTCGACCTGCAAAAACTGCCTGAAGTGCCAATAGAGCAGTGGAAAGATGTAGTTAGTAATGACTTTGAAGCACCTGTTTTTGCTCAACATCCTGAGCTTGCTGCCATTAAAGAGCAACTATATGCACAAGGAGCTATCTATGCAGCTATGAGCGGAAGTGGTAGTACTGTATATGGGATATTTGCCAAAGGACATAAGGCAACCATTAATACCCACCTTACCTACGAAGAACACATGGTGTAATGGCAATTGGTATAAGGTAATGGAAACTAAAATAGCCACTACGATAATCGCAGCGGCTATTTGAATATTATTAAGTCGGAAGCTTATTTTACTTCAGCAACAATTTTCTTGAAGCTTTCAGGCTCATTCATTGCCAGATCAGCCAGTACTTTACGGTTCAGATCGATACCTTTAGCAGCCAATTTGCCCATGAACTGAGAATAGCTGATACCTTCTTCGCGGCAAGCAGCGTTAATACGCACTATCCACAAAGCGCGGTAATCGCGTTTTTTCAGTTTACGACCTACATATTTGTAGCCAAGACCTTTTTCGAGTACGTTTTTGGCTACTGTATATACGTTTTTACGTTTACCGTAGAAACCTTTAGCTTGTTTCAGTATTTTCTTCCTTCTCGCGCGAGATGCAACCGCATTTACCGAACGTGGCATATTTTAATAGTGTTAATTCGTTTTAATTAATAGTTTTTACTTAGCGCAGGCACAACATGCGTTTTACCAGATTCTGATTTGCAGGGTGTACAAATGCAGCCTGACGCAGATGGCGTTTGCGCGTTTTAGATTTTTTCGTCAGCAAGTGGCTTTTAAAAGCTTTATACCTGCGTATTTTACCTGTGCCTGTAACTTTGAAAGTTTTTTTAGCACGGCTATGAGTCTTCACCTTTGGCATGGCCTCAAAAATTTTGGGATGGCAAAGGTAGCATTTTTTACTAATCAAACAAAAAATGATGAAACTTTATTAAAAAGCTTTATTCGGCAGGTTGTCTGATGCGGGTTATAATATGTAAAATTAAGTCTTAAAGAGAAATATGCGATACTATGGTGCAAATTCACCTTTTCGCCTATTTTTACGTTACATATGGCATTATTCAGATTCAGGGTTTACTGGGAAGAAGATGATTTGGTGTACAGAGATATAGAAATACGCCCTACACAGACGTTTTTGGAGTTTCACAAGTGTATCATAACTGCTTACGAGTTTGATGGTAAGCATGCTGCCTCTTTTTTTGACAGCAATGAAAAGTGGACGCGTGGCAGAGAAATTAATTCTGAAGTGCTTGTGAATAAGCGTGATGCGCCTGCATTGTCTATGATGCGCACACCAGTATCAGCATTAGTTACCACACCTGATCATAAATTTGTATATGAGTATGATCCTATTAAGAAATGGAGCTTCCTGGTAGAATTGATTGGCGTGAGTAAAGATGAGGATTCTAGAAAAACATATCCTTTTATACTACGCAAAGAAGGTGTTGCGCCTGCACAATATGGCGTGAAAGGTGTGAACCTTGATAAGCTGATGGAAGTAGAGGAAAAATATGACCTTGGCGAAGATGATATGGACGGATTTGGTAGCGAAGGTGAAGAGGAAAGTTCTGAGGATTCGGGATTAGATACAGGTGGTGGCAGCGATAGCTTCGAGGAGTAACAGACAGTACAATATATTTTTTTGGTAAAGACAGCATACATCATAGCAGGGCCTACTGCAGTGGGCAAAACCGCTATAGCTATTGCATTGGCAAAACGGTTGGGTACTAAAATAGTATCGGCAGATAGCAGGCAGTGTTATAGAGAGATGTCTGTCGGTACAGCAAAACCAAGCGAGGAGGAACTGTCGGCAGTAAAACACCACTTCATAGATACACATTCTGTAACAACAGCACTAGATGCCGCAGACTATGAAACACTGGCACTGGGTTATCTGCAAAATATATTTGCAACGCACGATGCCGCTGTTGTGTGCGGCGGCACAGGTTTATATATAAAAGCACTGTGCGAAGGCTTGGATACCATGCCTGCTGTAAGTGATGAAGTAGTGCACGATGTAAACAACGAATACGAAACCCGTGGTTTGCAATGGCTGCAACATGCGGTGATGGAAGAAGATCCTGATTTTTATAAAGAGGGAGAAATAAAAAACCCCGCACGTTTGCTGCGTGCGCTAATATTCAAACGTTCTGTAGGAGAGAGTATTATCAACTATCGAACAGGAGAAAAAAAGAAGCGTGATTTCAGAATAGTAAGAGTGGGGCTGGAGCTACCAAGAGAAGTATTGTATGAGCGCATCAATACGCGGGTAGATAAGATGATGGAAAACGGATTGTTGGATGAAGTGCGAAATCTGTATTCACTCAGGCATCTTAAAAATCTGCAAACGGTTGGCTATAGCGAACTCTTTGAACATATAGAAGGGTTGTATACATTGCAGGAAGCCATAGATAAAATAAAACAGAATACCCGCCACTATGCCAAGCGGCAGATGACATGGTTCAGAAAAGATAAGGAGATGCACTGGCTGCAGGCAGATGACCTGCAGGTGGTAGATAAGATATTGGCTTTGTAGCTTTATTTATCAAGCACAGATTGTATGTTGGCAATAATGCTTGCTGTAGATGAAGCAATCACCTCTTCAAAACGGCTGTAGTCTATTTTGTGCTGCATCAGGTAGGCAGCTTTTTCTTTCCACTCGTTTACATCATCGTAGTGCTTTACTACGCAACGCTCGTCCAGCATATCGTGCCAGCCTACGTTTTTAGATACCAGTACATTGCAACCGCTCAATATTGCCTCAGACAGTACACTGGGCGAGGAATCGAAGTAAGACGTTATCAGCAATACTTTGGTATCTGCCAGGTGCTGCATGATGGCAGCCTGGGTAGTTAGTGAGCTGATAGTAGTATGGGGGATAGTACCGAAATTTTCACTCTCATTGCCTACAGCCAGTTTGCGGGCATCCGGGAATGCACTGAATATATCAAATGCAAGTGGTGCATTTTTGATGGTACGGCTGTATAGCGATGCTATAAATGCTATGTCATTGCTTCTTTCATCAAATGGTTTGTAATGGCTTGGTTTGTATGGTGCAAAATTGAAGTATTGCACATATGCATCACCTGTTTTTATTTGCAGCTTACTGTATATTGTTTTTGTAATGCCACTGTTGAACAGAATAAACGCATTGTGGTAGTTGGGTTTATATATATTCTTCAAAGCATTCAGCCCAATTTCAGGATTCCCGATTATAGTTACGGCATCTATCTTTTGTTTACAAAGCTTATTCATTTCGGGACTGCTTCCTATTATCAGCATTACCTTTCTGTTGCGGAAGATGTTGCGTATCAGCCAATAGTAAGATGGTATATTCGTAATGATAAGTTCGGGGGAAAACTTCTTTGAAAACTGAAAGTATAACAAGCGAGGGAACAGACGCATCAGGAAGTAGTAGTTCCTTGCTGCAGATACCTGCTTGTTTAGTGATATTCCCCTGTTGCGGCGCAGCCATTGGTACAGTCGCTGCACTAGGCTTTTCTTCAAGACAATTTTGTGCGAAGCGCCTGTTTTTTCAGGGTCTATTTCGGCATGCTTAGCATCATTAATATACAGGGCTTTTGCATCAAAGTCGTGCTGTTTCAGCAGCTTCAGCAGATTGTATGCAGTAGTAGACTGGCCACCATAGTTTGGATAACTATTAGAGATGATTAATATCTTGCTCATGAAGCTGCTACTGTTTACGAAGCCGTTATTTCAGATGTTTCGGATGCAAGATATTGCGCAAAAATGGTATCAACATCTCCATCTGTTACAATTTTTCCGTTTTCAAGTATCAGCAACCTGTTGCAGAAAGTGCGGATGATGTCTTCATTATGGCTCACGAGTATCATAGTTTTGGCGGGATTGTTCAGGATTTCCTTAAAGCGGTCTATCACTTTATCTTTAAAGAAAACATCGCTGCCATAGAATGCTTCATCAAATATGTAAATATCTGCAGGCAGATGCAAAACAAGGCTCAGGCTGAGGCGCGTACGCATACCCGTAGAGTAGGTGCGTATCAGGCTGTCTATGTTATCAATATCGCTGAAGGCAATAACATCATCCACTACGAAGTCTATTTCTTTTTTTGTATAGCCCAATGCCGTAGCGTGTAAGTAAATATATTCGCGCCCTGTTTGGTCAGGTGTAATAACAGAGCCTTGTGCAAAAATGGGTATTACTTTACCTTCTACCTTCAGGAAGCCCGAAGTAGGTTCTGATATACCGCTGATGATTTGCATCAGTGTGGTTTTCCCGGCTTTGTTTTTACCTAATATACCTACATGCTCTCCTGGTTTTATCTGCATGGTGATGCCATCGAGTGCATTGAAATATTCATTCGATTGCTTGACTTTGCGGGGCGATAATAATGAACGAAGTGTTTGCACAACAAGAAAACGGCTGACACTTTTCAGCCCTTTTTGTTTGTACTTCTTCGATATGTTTTCAAGTATTATCATCTATATAAAATCGGGCAGGCGTTTTTCGTATGTGCGGAATATGGCAATGCCAATAGCAAATACCAGAAAAGAAACAACCATGCCTTTTGCCAATAGGTACCAGGGTATTTCTTCTTTGAACAATACTGATCTGAAAGACTGCACAAATGATACCATAGGGTTGAGGGTGTAATACGACAGCCATTCTTCGGGCACAGCTTTTATTCGATAAAAAATAGGTAGCGTGTACAAGCCCAACGGCAGTACAAAGCGTATCATGTGTTTGATGTCTCTGTATATAATACAAGGCACTATAAACAATAGCCCGAAGCCTAGCGCTACCATTACTATTTGCAGCATCAGTATGGGAAACAGGAAGAAGTAAGCGCTCAGGTCTTTGCCCGAAGCCAATGCAACAATAAACAGGATGGCAACACCAAAGCCAAATTGCAGCATCTTATTGAACACCACAGACAAGGGTACTATCAGTCTTGGAAAATTTGTTCTTTTTATCAGTAGGCTTTCTTTAGGAAAAATGTCAAGGGTTTCCATAAACACGTCTCTGAAGAATATCCACGGTAGCATACCGCTATATATATACAGGAAGTAGTGTACCCTACTCGACTGTAAATCGAACATAATACTGAAAAAGAAGGTGTACATGATGGTGGTAATAACGGGGCTCAGCACCATCCACCCCAAACCTATATAAGAGTCTTCGTATTTCGATTTTACCCATTTCTTAGACATCTGCACAAGCAATTGCCTATAGCGCAGAATATCCTTGAAATAATCTGTAATAGATTGTTTGTTCGGGTAAATGATCATCTGATGCCTTAACGAGTAATAAGCTTGCTAAGTTAGCCTGTTTTTTTGGCTTAGCTATATATTATTGCCTTTAGTGATGTTTGTGAGGATTTAGTTTATAGATATTTACGTCACCTATATTATTTACAAAGTCGTAAGATGGCAACATGCCATTAATGACGCTTGCATAATGATGCTGTGAGCAGAGTGAGTCTTTGGGAATCATTAGCAGGAATGGTTTGTAGCTAATCAGTTCTTTTTCAAGCATATGCCCAAAAGGACTATCAGTTTTATATGTTTCTGCGAAAGGGGGTAAGAATCTGGTTGAACTTAACCTGTCAGCCATTATATACAAATATGCATTGTCTTTGCCTGCAAAATATATACGCTGATTTATGGTTGTTTCTGCCTTTACAAGTTCAACAAGTTTAGTTTTTTGTACTCGTGCTTTTTCGTAGCGGCGTAATGACAAAGTATTTTGATGAACAGCTGCTAAAAATATACCCAATAGTGCTACAATAATCCATTTGCTTTTGGTCAATGCATACCCTCCGATAGCTGTAGCAGGCACAATGGCTAATAATACATAGTGCCCGTGGTTTCTGCCATTTATAAATGCGGCTATATAGGTTAGCAGGAAGCAAATCGAAATGATACGTAGTTCCTTGTCACGGTATGCTGTAATGCATGCCATTATTATCAATAGCCATAGTGCTATGTATTTGGGCCGAGAAAAGTGATGAGAAAGAAAGAATACCAAAGTTCTGTTTTGAGTATGGTTAATGTTCTCTGTAAACACTTGTTGTATAAAACCATCGAACATGCCGGTATATGACAGCCAAGTGTAAACAACAATTGCAACAATGCTAAACTGTAATATATAGCTGATAGCAGATACGGTTATTTTTTTGCCACGTAATACGTCTGCAAAAATAATGATGGATGTAAGGATCACAGCATTTGGCTTTAATAAGAAAAGCAGCCACCAGCAAACTACCAAGCATGGTTGCCGTATTTTATGCTTTGTATAGAATAGGTATACAGCAAAAAGATTGATAGGTATGGTAAATATTTCTGTAAGAAAACCTCTGTCCCAAAACAGAAGATAGAGCAAGATGAATAAGAGCTGATAGTATATAGCAGAATCTGCATAACGCAAACGCACAATCTTTTTTATTAGAAACAAGTTCAGCAACAGGCATCCTATTTCTATAATGCGAATTAGTAGAAAGGGATGTTGCCTATAGAGGTAGCCTATCGATGCTATATAATATATAAGCGGGGGCTTATTATCCCATAACTCATTGTATGGCAGATAACCTTTGTGTATGAGCATGCCACCATACATGAATATGCCTGCGTCAGGGCCTGGTATCAGCATACTGAAATGAAGAACTATTAATACCGATACCAGTATTATTAGAGCCCATTTGCAAAATCTTGCTGATATGTTTTCTGTGTTTAGCAATCACTCAAATTTACTGCCACGGTAGCTTGGTGTAGTATCTGCTCCATTGCAAAACACCTACTTTTTTATTGTCAATTATTTCAACATAGCTCCAGTGCAGTTGATTATTTGTGCCTTTAAAAATCCTGCCATTTAAACTTTCTTCCATAAACAAAGTGCTGTCGTCAATCAGTTGAGTCCTACCTCCTGTTGTAGTGCAAATATTATGTGTTTTGAAGAATTTAGTAAACGGAGAATCGATTGTATTTGTCTTAAAATCAAAGAAAAACATTTGGTTGGTATTGCTGATAGGTAATACATCATCTCCGTGTCTTATTGTATAGTTATTTATTACAGTAATTCTGGTAGAATCAATAAAGTTTACATCATGTTGGTTCATCCAAGGTCCTGTTTTCAGCCATAATACTTTATTGGTTGAAGGCCTGTACAGAAAGAGTGTGCTGCGTTCTCTGATGCTGATTAATAGGTCGCCTTTTTTCCAATATGGTCCGTCGTACAATGCAGGTTGAATGTCGTTCAAATGCGTGATGTCTTCTTCGTATTGCCCAGCACCGAATAGTAAAGAGTAGTAGCCGTTTTCAATTAATAAGCTTGTAACAGATTTTTTATACAATACTTTTCCATCGACAGATATTTTAACTATAGCATCGTCTCTAAGGTTGGGGTATAGTTTTTTATCAAACTTCTTATCCTTGTACAATCCGCATATCCAAAGATTCCCATCTGCATCTTCTTCTGTTGAGTGGTGATGCCATCCGTCTATGCTCCAAACAATATTTCCGGTTTTGTTCATTTTGTATAGACCAAATTCTCCTTTGAAAATCAACCCTGTGTCTTTTGTAAGAAAAGGGTGTATTGTTCTAAAACTTGATTTAGAAAGCCTCTGTGATTCTGGCATGAATTTTCCCAATGCTCTTTTGTTCAAATCATCGATATCAGGCACCCATGTATTTATGACGTGTTTATCACTAAGTCTGATGAGCTTTACAACAGTTTGGTTGTATTCTTTGTCAAATCCACTAATTAAAACAAACCCTGTATCTGTGTAGTTTTCATTCAGCCATAGCTTTTCTTTCTGATTTGATTTGTTTACACCAAACACGGTTTCTTTAGCAGGTAGTTTTATAAAGCTGTTAGGTAGTTGAGCAATTTTATTTAGTAAATAACCCACCCTGCTTTTGTCCCTTTTGCCAGCAGTATACAGCCAAACACCCCACATGCTACTGATAGTAATAATAATGCCAATAACGATGGTTAATACGTACAACCCCAGTCCTATTTTTCTGTTTTTCATGTAATTCTTCTATATGTAACAATACTATTGGCAAAACTAATCTTTGTTTTTCGCTATTGTTGTATCCTTTTTTCCTTGTTTCCAGACTTCTTAAAACTGCCATTTACCGACCTTAATCCGCCATACACCGATTTCTTAGGCTAAAAATGGTACTATGTATTGCACAGTACTACGTTTTTGCATAGGTTTGCATCATAATCGGTGAAGATGAACATAGAGAATACAGAATCGCAGATGCGGAAAGGGCTTTTGGAATTGTGCATACTGGGCATCATCCAAAAAGAAAAAGAAGCCTACCCCAGCGATATTTTAGAACAACTGAAGCAGGCCAAGCTGGTAGTGCTGGAAGGTACGCTCTATCCGCTGCTTACCAGGCTTAAAAACGCAGAGGTGCTTACCTATCGTTGGGAAGAATCTACATCAGGGCCACCACGCAAATACTATTCGCTCACAGCCCACGGGCAAAGGCTGTATGAACAATTGAAAAACAGCTGGGACGAATTGAGTCAATCTGTCAATCATTTAACCAACACAAAATAATATACTATGCAACGTATCATCCAGATTAACATAGCGGGGCGCATCATCCCCATAGAAGAAGATGCATATCAACTGCTTAAAAACTATGTGGCATCGCTCAGCAAGCAATTTGCCAAAGAGGAAGGCAAGGACGAAATAATACAGGATATAGAAAGCCGTATTGCAGAGCTGTTTCACATACGCTTGCAAACAGGCGCTCCTGCCATAGACAAGGCCGATGTACAAAAAGTAATGGAGACACTCGGTGCGCCAAGCGAGCTGAATGAACCAACAGGTGCAGGCTTTACAAAGACCACCTACCTGCCGGCAGTATATGGCGAGCAACAAGAGCAACAACAGAAGGGTAACCGTCAGCAGTATGACTATACGCAGCCGCGCAGGCTATACAGAAATACCTACGATAAAATACTGGGTGGTGTATGTAGTGGTGTAGCCAACTATTTTGACATAGACCCTGTGATTGTAAGGCTGGTGATGGTAGTTCTGTTCCTGACTGCGGGTATAGGCCTTGTGGCATATATATTGGCATGGATGATAATACCTGCTGCCCGTACCATGGAAGACCTGGGATATATGAGCACAGGCAGGCCCATGGATTTTGATACCATACAACGCAACATGGCAGAAGAGCTGCAAGACCTGAAGCGCCGTGGCGAAGAAATGAGCCGCGAGCTGAGGGACTTCTTCAACAAGAAGAAATAATCAGCGCTTGCTTATTTTGTTCATGCTGATGGCGCGCTGACGTGTACATTTAAAACGGTCAACATCACCACTGCGCAAGTGCAGGTGTTTGGTGTCTCGTCCGTTCATGCGTTTCCTCCACATACGAAAGCTGGAAGGCTTTGAGTGTTTGCGCATCAGGTTGATGACATCTGCTTCCTTCAATCCAAACTGAATTTCAATAGCTTCAAATGGCGTGCGGTCTTCCCACGCCATTTCTATTATCCTGTCTATATCTGTTTGTGTAAGCTGTGCTTGCATGGTTATAGTTTTAGAGAAGACATACCACCATCAATATGCAGTATCTGTCCCGTCATCCATTTTGAGTTGTCTGATAACAAGTAGGCAGCAAGGGCAGCAATTTCTTCAGGTTCGCCTATTCTTTTCATAGGGTGCCTTTCAGATGCTGCTGCAACCTTAGTTTCATTATCTGTAAGGCGTGCAGCCAATGGTGTTTTTACTAAAGAAGGGGCAATCACGTTTACGCGAATCTTTGGTGCCAATTCTGCTGCCAATGCTCTGGCAAAGCCTTCAATGGCACCTTTGGCAGCAGCTATAGAACTATGGTAGGGCATACCCGTCTGTACAGCAACTGTACTGAACAGCACTATAGATGCATTTTGAGACATTGTTAGATTAAGTAGATATGCCTGAATAGTTTTGACTGCACCTAATAGGTTCACCTCAAAGTCGTTTTGAAAATCTATTGCTTTCAAGCTTTTAAAAGGTTTCAGGTTGATGGAGCCTGGGCAATATACAAGCCCGTCTAATGCACCGTCTATAGCAGGTGGCAGATCAGCGTTTTTGACATCGTAGGTAAGATGTTGTGTTACTGCAACGTCAGGTGTGTTTCTTGACAGAGAGATAACCTCATGAGATTGTGCCGATAATTCCTGCGCCAAAGCAGCGCCAATACCCGAGCTTGCACCTGCAATCAAAATTTTTTTCATGCAGGTATAACAGTATAAAAAGAGAATGGTTGAAAATGGAAAAAGTCGCCGTAAAGCGACTTAAGAAAGTGGAGAATAACGGAGTCGAACCGATGACCTCTTGCATGCCATGCAAGCGCTCTAGCCAGCTGAGCTAATTCCCCCTTGAGGAGGCTGCAAATATAACTTTCCTGCAACCATTTGGCAAATTTCTTGTTACCTTTAGTAAGAACTCATTTGGCACTATGTGGAAGCAAATTCTGACATATTTCTATATCCGTAAAAAGGATCCCAATGCGCCGTCTAATATAAATATCAAGTTTATGCATGGCATGAACAGAATATCGCTGTTTATATTTCTGGTGGGTATTATCGTTATGATAATAAGGTTATTGAGAAACTAATACTATATTGACTTAACAGATGTTTTAAACAAGAGCCGCTCATTGGAGCGGCTCTTGTTTTTTATGCGTTGTGTTTACGAACGTATTTTGTGAGTATTACTATCACTTGCCCTTCTATCTTACCTTCTATCTGCTCAGTATTATCTTCTACCAAGCGAATGTTTTTTACAACAGTACCCATTTTGGCATTAAGTGTAGTGCCTTTTACATCCAGCGATTTTATGAGTACTACAGTGTCTCCCGCAGTGAGTGTTGCGCCATTGCAATCTCTGTGCAGGTCCACACTGCTGTCGTTGTCATGGTCGCCTGTAGCTTTTGCCCAAGCTAGTCTTTCATCATCCAGATACATCATATCCAACGCATCAGACGCCCAGCTTTCATTTCTGAAACGATTGAGCATACGCCAGCTTACCACCTGCACACCCGGGACTTCGCTCCACATACTTGTTGTCAGGAATGCCCAATGTTTCGCGTCAAGGTCTTCTTTCTTGTCTATCTGTGCAACACACTTGCTGCATATGTAGATGCTATTATCCTCGTTGCTGCTGTTTTGTGGTTGTATTTCATACACCTGCAGGTTTGTTTCAGAACCGCAGAGCTCGCATTTATTTTCGCTTCGTTGTTTTAGTTGTGCATCAAGTTTCATACCCTGAAATTTACTTTGGGGCGCAAAACTAATTTTTTAAAACAACTATTTCGATGATATTGGTTAGCGTTGCATACCTACAATGGCTTCCGCAGCATTTTCAGAAGCATTGCTATTGCCCAGAAGGTGCCATAGCTGTGCATAGTCTGCCTTTAGCTTGCTGATATGCTCTTTTTTGTAAAGAATCTTATCAAGCTCTTGTTTTATCATTGTTTCATTCAGGTCTGCTTGTATCAGCTCTGTAATCACAGGCTTATCCATAATCAAGTTTACCAACGATATGTATTTGACTTTTATGAGCTTCTTGGCAAGCCAGTAAGATATAGGGTTGCCTTTGTAACATACAACCTGTGGTACGCCAAAAAGGGCTGTTTCAAGCGTTGCAGTGCCACTGGTAACGAGTGCAGCTGCAGCTTGTTTCAGCAGGTTGTAAGTTTGTCCTTTTGCTAATTGTACCTGTTGGTTGCCTATGATAGAGGTATACAATTCGTCGGGCTGAGACGGTGCCTGAGCAATGATAAACTGATAGTCGGGGTAGTGTTTTACTGCCTGTAGCATGATGGGCAGTTTTACTTTTATTTCCTGTGCGCGGCTGCCGGGTAGTAATGCTATGATTGGTTTATCCGCTAACTTGACAGGTGCTGTTTGCATTTCCTGCTCCACTACCTGTATCAGTGGATGACCTACATAATTAACTTCGTAGTTCCATTTTTTATAAAAATCTACCTCGAATGGTAGTATGACGAGCATCTTATCTACATCACGTTTCAGCTTAGCTGTCCTGCTTTCTTTCCATGCCCATACTTGCGGAGATATGTAGTAAACCACTTTGATGCCCTGTTGTTTTGCCCATTCGGCAATGCGCATATTAAAACCGGGATAGTCTATCAACACCAATACATCTGGCTTATATGCTGTAATATCTTTTTTGCAGAAATCTATATTGCCAAGTATTGTGCGCAGGTGCATCAGCACCTCTACAAAACCCATAAAAGCTAGGTCGCGATAATGTTTTATCAGATCAGCACCTGCAGCCTGCATCTTATCGCCGCCCCAGCAACGTATATGAGCATCTGCATCCTTTTGGTGGATGGCTTTAATAAGGTTGCTGCCGTGCAAATCGCCACTGGCTTCACCGGCAATAATGTAGTAACGCATATTAATTCCAGGCAAACTTTATCAGCAGCATTACAACTGCGTAAAGCATTGTAGCCACAAAGATACCTCTTGCTGTCAAGTCGAGGCGCTTGTTGGTATAGAATATAAATGGAAGAATATTAATGAGTATGCCGAGGCTAATCACCTTGGTAGCTTGTGTAGGCATGTGTATCATGTCTTTCACAAAATCGGGGAAAGCGATACTACGAAACAATATCAGGTACACGATGAATATACCAATGAGGGGTAGTATTGCACCTATTACAAAACCTAATAATGGAACGTTACGTTTCATAAGACAGAAATATTATGCTAATATACAAGTGAAAAATTCATTTTTGTACATACAGGCACGAAAGATGTACATTTGTTGTCAATTAGGTAAAATATAGCGCATGAATTTTCATTTGAAAAACCTGCCTGAACGCACCCAGAGTCCTCGTAGCTATGGTCTTACGATGGTGATGGACAAAGGCATGGGACTGGACGAGGTGAAGAATTTCTTATCTGTTGCCGCTCCTTATGTAGATATTGTAAAATTTGGTTTCGGTACGGCTTTCGTTACTAATAATCTGAGAGAGAAGATAGAGATATACCAGTCTCACAATATACCTGTGTATTTTGGTGGTACGTTGTTTGAAGCTTTCCTGATACGTGGCCAGTTTGACGACTATCTGAATACTGTAAAAGAATTCGGCCTTAAGCACGTAGAGGTATCTGATGGTTCTATAACAATACCACACGCTGAAAAATGTGGTTACATAGAAAAACTGGCAAAGCACGTAACTGTGCTTTCTGAAGTAGGTTCTAAAGATGCTGCACATATCATCCCTCCATACAAATGGATAGAACTGATGCGTGCAGAACTGGATGCGGGTTCTACTTATGTAATTGCTGAAGCGCGCGAAGCAGGTAATGTAGGTATATACCGTGGTAGTGGCGAGGTGCGCGAAGGCTTGGTTCAGGAAATCCTTACACAGATACCGTATGAGAAAATCATCTGGGAAGCACCGCAAAAAGCACAACAGGTTTACTTCCAGGAATTGCTGGGTGCTAATGTGAACCTTGGCAATATTGCCCCGAACGAGGTTATTCCATTGGAGGCAATGCGTGTAGGGTTAAGGGGTGATACCTTCTTCCTGTATCTGGATAAAGACAAAGAAGCTAAATAGCTAAATTATACGGAGGCATACAAAATTGTATGCCTCTTTTTGTTTCTACAGGTATCTTTACTGTATGACAGCAATCTACGGTCTTATTGGTTATCCGTTAAGCCATTCGTTTTCTCCAGCTTATTTCAATAATAAGTTTGCAACGGAGAATATAGATGCGCGATACGATGCCTATGCAATACCGTCTGTTGAAGACTTGAAAATGCTACTTAAAGAGCATCCACAACTGAAAGGACTCAACGTTACCATTCCATACAAAGAGCAGGTGCTGCCATTGCTGGATGAAATAGATATTGCTGCAAGAGAGATTGGCGCTGTTAATTGTATTAAGATTGGGCCGGGAAAACTCATTGGTTATAATACTGACCATATTGGCTTTGCAGAAAGCCTAAAGCCTTTATTACATCCACAACATATACATGCACTGATACTGGGAACAGGTGGGGCTGCAAAGGCTGTAATGTATGCTTTGTCTCAATTTGATATTGAATACAAAATAGTATCGCGTACTGGTGGCGATATGCAGTATGTTGATGTTGACAAGGTAACTATGGATAAATACAAGCTCATCATTAATACTACACCATTAGGTATGTATCCTGCAATAGATATTGCACCTGAAATACCATACGAATATTTGACTAAAGAACATCTGCTGTATGACCTTGTGTATAATCCTGAAGAAACCTTGTTTCTGCAAAAAGGAAAGCAACAGGGAGCAACCATTAAAAATGGTTACGAAATGCTGATATTACAGGCAGAAGCATCCTGGCAAATATGGAATACTAACCGATAGTATAGTACACGCAGGTAGTAAGGAAATTGCGTACAAATGGTATAGCACTGATGATGCCAAGCTGTCTGCGTGGTTTCAGGCCGAATTTGTATTTGTATATCGGATTAATCAGGAAATGTCTTTTGTTGATGAACTTCATGCCACTACTACGGACAATTTTCTCAAAACGCTCTATGGTGATTTGTGTATCATAGATGTCCATCAACTCATTTACCACACCTTCAGGCTCACCTATCATTTTTACAATCCCTTTGTATACAGGCTTTGGCAGGATGTGATACCAGGGCATCATACCAATCTTATGTTCGCATATCTGCTGGTGCCCGCCAAATGGCATATACCATGGTGGGAAGCCAAAGAATATCTGCCCGCCTTCTTTCAGAAAGTTTTTGAGATAGGGTATAAATTTTTCCTGATTGGGAATATGCTCAATTGCGTCTTTAAGTATTATGACATCGAAGAAACCTTTGAAGCGTTGCAGAAAGTCTGCATCATATACGTTCTTATAAAGGAATTCAACTTTGCCGGCAGCAACATCATCTGCAAAGAACTTGTTGGCAAGGTCTATACGCAACGGGTTCAGGTCTACACCCACACAATATGCACCTTTCTCCATAAATGGTACCAATACACCGCCTTCGCCGCAGCCTATTTCCATTACGTTTACGCCTTTGCCTACTTGCTTTGTTTCTTCTATAAAAGGCAAAACATAAGAGCGTGAGTTATCTACCTGTTGGTCGTATTTTACCTGATCGTCTTTGTGCTGTTTGAGCGCCAATGTATTCCTGTTTTTTGAGCGTCGTAAAGTTAACCTTTTACTTCATTCATCAATGCCTGCAATACTTCCAATTGCTTTTTGATGCTCTCGTCGTGTATTTTTTCGTAGAGTGCTACGATGAACTCTTTAGAAAGATTGTGTTTTTCAGCCCTTGAGCCACGTGTTTCCACTATCTCGCGCCAGCGTTCAGGCTGGTAGGCTGTCATGTTGCATTCTTTTTTAACCTCGCCTATACGTTCGCTCAACTCCATGCGGCGGGCTATCAGGTCTATTATTTCGGCATCAAGACTATCCATCTGCTGGCGCAGCTGTTCCAGTGTAATGCCGATGTCGGCATCGGTAGTATGTTGTTGACGTATTATCAGCTGGTCCAAGATTTCTTTAAGCCTTGCCGGTGTTACCTGTTGAGCTGCATCGCTCCAGGCAACAGGTGGGTTAGGATGTGTTTCTATCATCAACCCCTCAAAGCCCATATCCATAGCCTTCTGTGCAATATCAGCTACCAGTTCTCTGTTGCCGGTTATATGGCTCGGGTCACAGAAGATAGCGAGTTGTGGGTTTCTGCGTTTCAGTTCTATTGGTATAGGCCAGTTTGGCTGATTGCGGTATGCAGATACCGCCTGATAGCTTGAAAAACCTCTGTGTATTGCAGCTATATCTGTAATGCCTGCCTGCATAAGGCGCTCTATAGCACCCTGCCATAGGTCCACGTCGGGGTTCACAGGGTTTTTAACCATTACAGGTATGTTCGTGCTTTTTAATGCATCTGCCAGGCGCTGCACCTGAAATGGATTTACTGTAGTTCTCGCACCCAGCCACAATACGTCTATGTCATATTTCAGTGCCTGCTCTACGTGTTGTGGTTCTGCTACTTCTACTGTTACTGGTATTTTATATGTGGCTTTTACCTCCTGCAACCATTCCAAAGCCTGTATGCCATTGCCTTCAAAACTACCCGGACGGGTACGTGGCTTCCATACACCCGCACGGTATAGTTGTACAGGGATATCTGCAATGCCTGCGGCTACTTCCAATACTTGCTCTCGTGTTTCTGCACTACAAGGCCCTGCTATAATGTATGGTTTATTCCCGTTACTGAAAAATGACATAATGCAAAGGTAGCAGTTGATTTATTATTTGGCAGAATACCTGATTAGTTTCCCTTTATATTTAAAAATATACTGCTAACTAACCTGTTGAGCCATTTCAAAATACAGGGTTATCTTTGCCGCTATGCAAAAACTGCCTGCCAAAGAAGAATTGAAAGAAGGTGCTGTAATATTGATAGATAAACCACGCAAGTGGACGTCTTTTGATGCCGTGAATATGGTAAAGCGCCTGGTGAAAGTGAAGATAGGTCATGCAGGCACTTTAGACCCGCTTGCTACAGGTTTGTTGATTTGTTGCACAGGCAAATTCACGAAGAAAATAAGCGAGTATCAGAAGCAAGACAAAGAGTACACTGGCATCATACACTTGGGTGCTACAACACCTACGTACGATCTGGAAAGCAAGCCCGAAAATGAGAAACCATACGCACATCTTACAGAAGCAGAAATAAGAGATAATGTAAAGCAATTCACAGGCAATATCATGCAGGTGCCACCCATCCATTCAGCTATCAAGAAAGAAGGTGAGAGGGCTTATGATCTTGCTCGTGCAGGTGTGGAGGTAAAACTGGACCCAAGGCCTGTTGTTATCAGTGAGTTTGAAATTCTTAAAATAGAATTGCCTGAAGTTCATTTTCGTGTAGCATGTAGTACTGGCACATACATACGTTCACTTGCAAATGATTTCGGTGCTGCATTGGGTTGTGGTGGTTATTTGCAAGAGCTACGCCGAACTAAAATTGGTGACTTTGATGTTGCAGACGCACCTACGCCAGACCAATGGAAGCAGCACTGGGGTTATGAAGAAAGAAGGCCAGTTCGCGATGCTAAGCCCAAACAATAGTCTGGTTCTGCACTGATATGCACTTAGTTTCTATTTCCTCGTAGTTAATAGGTAGTATCTGTCTAAGACGCTATCTTTAAACCTGTTATGTATTTATGTGAGTAGATATTCAAATTTGTTGCAAAGGAATGGATTATACGGACATATGGATAGTAGATGATGATCACATTTATGTTTATGCAGCGCAGAAGCAATTATCTTTGCACGCAGGCATTAAACAGACTTCTGTGTTTGCAAATGGCAGATTGGCAATAGATGCGCTGAATGACTTACTGAATACAAAAGCACCACTTCCCCGAATAATATTGTTGGATATCAATATGCCTGTGATGGATGGGTGGGAGTTTATGGAAGCATTTAAAGCCTTGACAGACGAAGCATTGAAAACTGTTGCTGTGTTCATGGTCAGCTCTTCTATATACGAAGAAGATACAGAACGTGCCAAGACCTACAAACAGATAAAGCAATATATTCAGAAGCCTTTGAATAAAGAGAAAATCATGAGCATATTAAGCTTGTCAGTCTGAATGCATTATGCTTAGAAAAACAAAACACGACCCATCAGGTCGTGTTTTGTTTTTATTATAAAGTAGTGATAATTATACAAGTACATTTTTATCCGCATTTACCATTTGCTTCACAGCTTCTGCTATTGCAATAGCATCGTAACCACACTCTCGGTGTAGTTCTTCCGGTTTACCATGCTCTACCAGCCTGTCAGGTATGCCTAGCATTTTAACCTCAGGCGAATAGTTGTTTTCTGCCATAAACTCAAGTACTGCACTGCCAAAGCCACCTACAATTGTTCCGTCTTCAACAGTAATGATTTTGCTGAAGCGTTTTGCTATCTGATGCAGCAGTTTTTCATCCAGTGGTTTTGCAAAGCGCATATCGTAGTGCGCAGGGCTAAAGCCTTCAGTTTTCAACTGCTGGCAAGCTTTCACCGCAAAATTGCCAGGGTGGCCAATTGTCAGTATAGCTACCTCTTCACCATCTTGTATCATGCGGCCTGTGCCTATTTCTATTTTCTCCATTGGTGTACGCCATTCAGGCATCACACCTTGCCCGCGTGGGTAGCGGATAACGAATGGTAGTTGGTTCTCGTCAAGCTGTGCAGTGTACATCAGGTTGCGCAGCTCTGCTTCATTCATAGGGGCACTTACTACCATGTTTGGTATACAGCGCATGTATGGGATGTCATAGCAGCCGTGGTGTGTAGGTCCGTCATCGCCAACAAGGCCTGCACGATCCAGACAGAAAATAACGGGTAGTTTCTGGATGGCGACATCGTGCACCACCATGTCGTATGCACGCTGCATAAAGGAGCTATAGATGTTACAGAACACTTTCATGCCCTGTGTAGCAAGGCCTGCACTCAGCGTTACCGCATGTTGCTCTGCAATGCCCACGTCTATGGCACGGTCTGGCATTACATCCATCATAAACTTTAGTGAGCAACCCGATGGCATTGCAGGGGTAATACCCATAATGGCAGGATTCTTCTCTGCCAGTTCTATGATTGTATGCCCGAACACATCCTGATATTTAGGTGGTTCAGGTGTTGTAATAACTTTCTTATTGATTTTGCCCGTCACTTTATCGAAAGTGCCCGGTGCATGCCACAGTGTTTGATCCTGTTCTGCGAGATCGTAACCCTTACCTTTTACCGTTTTAATGTGCAGTAGTTTCGGACCGGGAATATCTTTCAGATGATCCAGCGTTTCAACCAGTTTCAGCACATTGTGACCGTCAACAGGGCCAAAGTAACGCAAGTTCAGTGCTTCAAACAGATTGCTCGATTTTGAAACCATGCCTTTCAGGCTCGCTTCAATCTTAGAACCTATCTTCTGGAAGTCTGCAGCAGGTAGTTTCCCCAGCAGTTTCCATACATCGTCGCGAAACTTGTTGTAGGTATGCGAAGTGGTAATGTCTGTCAGGTATTCTTTCAGTGCTCCCACATTAGGGTCTATCGACATGTTGTTGTCGTTCAGGATAATCAGCACATTACTGTTGCTGACACCTGCATGGTTCATTGCCTCGAAAGGCAAGCCTGCCGTCATAGCACCATCACCTATTACAGCAACGTGCTGGCGGTGGTGCTCTCCTTTCAGTTTGGAGGCTATAGCCATACCCAAAGCAGCAGATATAGAAGTAGATGAGTGCCCTACGCCAAAAGCGTCATATTCGCTTTCGCTGCGTTTCGGGAAACCGCTCAATCCGCCATATTTCCTATTGGTATGAAATATCTTACGACGACCTGTTAATATTTTATGACCGTAAGCCTGATGGCCTACGTCCCATACCAGTTGATCATCCGGGGTATCCAGCACATAGTGCAGGGCAACGCTCAGCTCTACTACACCGAGGCTTGCGCCAAAGTGGCCACCGTGTATGCTCACACAGTCTATAATAAACTGCCTCAGTTCATTACATACCTGTTGTAAATCAGTTTTGTTCAGTTTCCTCAAATCGGCCGGGTATTCAATCCGGCTCAGCAATGGGCCTGCTGCTATTTCTTCCATCTACCGAAAACGTGGGATTAATCGTTCAAAAATAGGTAAAAATCTGCTATGCGACTGGTTTTTATAACGTGAAAAGGATGCTAAAAGTTGAGTCTTTTATGATATGTTTTGACGATTGTACTGATACTAAGCAATTATTGCGCCAAACCTGTGTTACATTTGCCCTAATTTTTCATTGATGTTCAACCGATACTGGAGGGAATATCCCTGGGTTTTGCAAGTAACGCTATTCGGGCTGATGGCTTTCACATTGACGGCTTTTTCGGCTGTTGTAGTACAGTCGTTATTGCCCAAAATCACAGGATTATCTATTGCTGCCATACAGGATATCACCACAAATAGTACTGATGTACAGAAATCGGCCTTTTTGTGGATGCAGGGTATTGTGTCTGTTTTCGGGTTTCTGGTGCCGCCTTTAGTATTTGCGTACCTGAGCACACCGAGGGTTAAATCATATTTAGGCATCAGAACTCCCAATAATCCTTTACATATAATATTAGCCATTACCATGATGCTGGGGGCTATGCCCATATTGCTGGAAATAGCGGGTTTGATAAAGAATATCAACTTGGGTAGTGCAAACGATGCGGCACAGAATAAGATTGAGCAAATAACAGAAGCGTTGCTGGATATTAAATCAGCAGGGCAGCTTGTGCAGGTACTGTTGGTAATGGCAGTGATACCGGGTATTGGTGAGGAGTTGTTTTTCCGAGGTGTGTTGCTCAGGTTCGGGCATCAGCGCGCCGGCAAAATGGTATTGCCGATTATTATCAGTTCTCTCATATTTGCTGCAGTACATGGTACGCCATACAATCTTGTATCAATAGCCATTGCCGGGGCTTTATTGTGTTTGGTTTATTACTGGAGCGGTTCTTTGATAACAGGTATGATTGCGCATATGGTGTATAATGGCAGTCAGATATATTTATCGTATGCCGGGAAGGGGAATGAGGCTTTGAAAGAATTGTCAAAAGCGAACCACATGCCACCTGCAATACTCATTACAGGGATTATAGTTTTCTTGGTTTCAATATTAGCATTCTGGAAGACGAGAAATGCAATGCCTGCAAACTGGTCGGCAAATTTCACTCCTGAAGAAATTCAGGCAAAAAACGAGCATATCTAATTATGGCAATGAATTGGCCTACATTTTTTACCCGTCTTGGCAGTGCAATCGTATTCTCTGCCATTATGATGACGGGCCTGTTATGGAATGAATGGGCATTTCTTGCACTGGTAGGCCTGATACTCGTGTTGTGCCTGCGAGAGTATTTCAAGCTGATACAGCTGATAGATGCAGAACTGTATGTGCCATCGTGGTTACCAGCTTTAGTGCAGGTGTGTAGCTTGGTTATGTTATTGCTTACTGCACCCGCGTTAAGAGATAGAAACTTGTTGCCGGTTATGTTGTTCGTGCCGATACTTATTTTGCTGGCAACAGCACTTTCAAAGAAAACTGCCATGCAAGCGGGTATGCAATCGCTTGGTGGGATGCTGTATATATTGTTACCAATGCTTTTGCTGGTGCAGCTGCGCGCGGCTCATCTTTCCATACCATTGGCACTTGTACTGATGATATGGATGAATGATACGATGGCATATATAGTAGGTTCATTCATTGGCAAAACACCTTTTTCGCCCATATCTCCTAAAAAAACATGGGAGGGCACGGCAGGTGGTGCTATTCTTACAATAGCAGGTGCGGCTATCTGGGGGTACTATTCACCATATTATAATATGGTAGACTGGATGGCGTTGGCCATGTGTGCAGCAGTAGCGGGAACAGCAGGAGACCTGCTGGAGTCTAAACTGAAGCGCATGGCAAATATTAAAGACAGCGGTACCATGATGCCCGGACATGGTGGTGCACTTGACAGGTTCGACTCACTGTTGGTGGCTACACCGTTTGCCTATGCTTATGCATATTTGTTTATGATGGCTTAACCCTGTTTTTCACAATTCTAAACTTATCTTTGCGGCATGACAATTCATCGCGAGGGATATAAATATATACTCATAGCATCTGCCATCTGGGCAATTATTGGTTTTGTTACTTACAAATACCTGTTGGTCGATTGGCCAATACTTTTCTGGCCTATCAATGTAGCTTGCTTCCTGTTGTGGTTCTGGGTTATCTGGTTCTTCCGTCTGCCTGAAAGGGATTTTACCTACAACGAAAACCTGTACGTAGCCCCTGCAGACGGTAAAGTAGTAGTAATAGAAGAAACGACTGAAACTGAGTACTTTAAGGATAAAAGACTGCAGGTTTCCATCTTTATGTCGCCGCTGAATGTGCACGTAAACCGCAACCCGATTGCAGGTATTGTAAAATATGTGAAGTACCACCCGGGTAAGTATCTGGTAGCTTGGCACCCGAAATCATCTACCGAAAACGAACGTACTACCGTAGTATTGGCAAACAAACGTACCGAAATACTTATGCGCCAGATAGCAGGTGCTCTGGCACGAAGGATATGCTATTACGTAAAGGAAGAGCAGCCTGTAAAGCAAAATGAAGAGTTTGGGTTCATCCGTTTTGGTTCAAGGGTAGATATTTATTTCCCTGTAGGTACTAAAATAGATGTTAAAATTGGTGATAATGTGAAGGGCGGGGTAACGGTTTTGGGTAGTATTGCCTAATTTCGTAACTTCAAGTATTACAAAAAAGCGTAAAAAAACAATTCGATATGAAAAAACTCACATTACTGCTTGGTGCGCTGGTTATTGCAGGTGCTTCTTTTGCTTGCGACGGTAAAGGTAAAGGCGACAAAGCTTGCTGCAAAAAAGGTGAAAAGAAAGAATGTTGCAAGAAAGGTGAAAACAAATCTTGCGACAAGCACGAAACAGCTAAGAAAGACGAAAAAGCGTCTACAGACAAAAAATCATAATCATTATCTGATTATAGTTGCAAAGCCCTCCAAACCGGGGGCTTTTCTTTTTGGTGCATTCGTAAGACCTTTACAACATGAACTTCAAAAAAATAACCCTTGAAGATGTTGCTTTCTTCCAGACAGTAGAAGGAATAAATGGGGTTTTTACAGATACAGAAACCTTGACAAACTGTGCAAGCGATGAGACAGAAGACCTGCATTACCTACCCGAAGTAGTGCTACAGCCTAAAACCGTTGCTGCTGTAAGTGCAATAATGGCTTACTGCAATGAACATAATTTACCTGTTACCCCACGTGGTGCGGGTACAGGTTTAAGTGGTGGCGCATTGCCTGTGTTTGGCGGTGTGGTGCTGGATATGAAGCGCTTTAACAAAATCATTAATCTTGATAAACGCAACCTGCAGGTAACGGTAGAACCCGGCATGATAACGCAGGAATTGCAGGACTATGTAAAAGAAGCAGGATTATTCTATCCTCCCGACCCTGCAAGTAAGGGCTCATGTTTTATAGGTGGTAATGTATCTGAAAATTCAGGTGGCCCGCGTGCAGTAAAATATGGTGTGGTAAAAGACTATGTATTGAATCTGGAAGTAGTACTGCCGAATGGCGAAGTTATATGGACTGGAGCTAATGTGTTGAAAAATGCTACAGGCTATAATCTTACACAACTGCTGGTAGGTAGTGAGGGTACGCTGGGTGTGATAACCAAGATAGTGCTGCGACTGATACCTGCTGTGAAGCATGATATGCTGATGTTGGTGCCTTTCAGAAAAGCAGTGGAAGCATGCGAGGCGGTGAATGCTATTTTCATGGCTGGCTACACACCATCTGCCATGGAGTTTATGGAGCGCGATGCACTGGAGTGGTCTATGAAATATACACAAGCCACAGGTGTGGCACTGCCCGATGATGTTGAAGCGCATCTGCTGATAGAGGTAGATGGTAACGATGTGGATACACTATATAAGGATATGGAAGCCATAGCAGAAGTAGTGCAGCGTTATGATGTGGACGAACTACTGTTTGCAGATACCTACGAACAGAAACAAATGCTCTGGACACTAAGGCGCAAGGTTGGAGAGGCAGTAAAAAGTAATTCTATATACAAAGAAGAAGATACCGTAGTACCAAGGGCAGAACTGCCTGAATTGCTCAGCATAATAAAACGACTGGGTAAAGAATACGGTTTCCAGTCTGTATGTTACGGGCATGCGGGTGATGGTAACCTGCATGTAAACATCGTGAAAGGAGCAATGAGCGATGATGACTGGAATAATAAACTGACTGAAGGTATTCGCAAGCTTTTTACCGAAGTGGTAAGGATGGGAGGTACTATATCGGGCGAGCATGGCATAGGGTTGGTGCAGAAAAGCTATATGGATATAGCATTCAATAACACTCAGTTAAAAATAATGAAGGATATCAAACATGTTTTCGACCCTAAAGGAATCCTGAACCCGGGTAAGATATTTGCAGCCTGAATGACATAAATTTTACAATAGGGGTAGCCGCAATAATTGGTGTTTTCAATACGTTTTTACCCTAACTTCGTAAGAACACATCAAATTTATTATGAAACAGATAGCGCTTGCAGTATTGTTGTTTTTGGGTGTTAATACCGCTTTTGCTCAGGATGATGTACCAATGTACAGCAGTACGGGCAAACCGGTAAGAGATGGTAAAGTAGCAAGTCGTAAAAAAACGGGCTTTGATGCCAGCCGTATTATCTTCGGTGGTGGGTTTGGCTTGGGTTTCGGTAATGTTACGAATGTAAATGTGGCTCCTGTTGTTGGTTATCGTATTACAGACCGCTTTTCGGCAGGTGTTGGTATGGGCTATCAGTATGTAAGGGTGAAGGATGGTTTTCCGGGGCTTTTTGACGAAAACAATAATCTTGTAAATAAACCTAAAACCTTCAATGCATATGCCCCAAATGTGTGGACGCGATATGTGCTCTGGAATAATGTATTCGCACATCTGGAATATGAGCATAATATCATTACCATGAAGCGTTATTACAACGACTATTCTAAGGGTACTGGCATACTTTCGGAAACATTAAAAGTAGATGCACCGGCATTATTGGTTGGTGGTGGTATACGCCAACCTGTATCAGACAGGGTTTCTATACTCTTTCAAGCCATGTACGATGTGTTGCAAGACCAAAATAGTCCTTACTACAAAACTATCGCTTTCCGCTTTGGTATAGTAGCTGGTTTCTAACCCGATTAATATGCTGATGCTAAACAAATAGCCAGTTTTTGGCTATTTTCACGGCATGAGTTCTGCATTACTGCTATCTATAATACTAGGCTATTTTGCTTTGCTGCTGGGCATTGCATTTTATACTTCCCGCCATTCTAATAACGAATCTTTTTTCATTGGCAACCGCAATAGTAAATGGTGGGTGGTTGCATTTGGTATGATAGGCACTTCTTTATCGGGAATGACTTTTATATCTGTACCCGGTACGGTTGGTAAAGTAGGCTTTGACTATTTTCAGGTAGTATTGGGTTATTGGCTAGGCTATTTTGCAGTAGCATTTGTACTGCTGCCTATTTATTACAAAATGCAGCTCACGTCTATCTACACCTATCTGGAAAAGAGATTGGGTGTAACGTCTTATAAAACAGGTGCACTTTTCTTTATTATATCGCGCACGCTTGGTGCTACGCTAAGGCTATATCTTGTAATAAAAGTGTTGGAGAAATTTGTGTTGGAAGACATGGGTATATCTTTCGAATTGACTGCAATTGTGATATTGGCATTGATTCTGCTATACACTTACAGAGGAGGTGTAAAGACGATTGTGTGGACAGATACATTACAGACAACATTTATGATACTTGCATTGCTGGTTTGTGTGGTATATATCATGAATTCACTGCATCTTGATTTTGGAGGAACGTGGCATGCGCTGAATGAAAAAGGATTTACAAAGATGGTAGGTACAGATGTGATGGCTCCGAACTTTTTCCTGAAACAAGTATTAGGTGGTGCTTTTATCACTATTGCTATGACGGGCCTTGATCAGGAAATGATGCAGAAAAATATCAGTGTAAGTAATCTGAAAGACTCGCAGAAGAATATGATTACATTCTGCTTCACGCTATTGGTGGCAAATTTCATCTTCCTGTTGTTGGGTGGCTTGTTGTATCTGTATGCAGATGCTAACAGCATTGCTGCTGTTGGTGACGATATTTTTCCAACAATAGCCGTGAAGAGCGGGCTTCCGTTCTTTATTACAGTTTGCTTTATGATAGGGCTGGTATCTGCGCTCTTCCCAAGTGCAGATGGTGCGCTGACAGCGCTTACTTCTTCTTTCTGTATAGACATCTTAGGAATTAAACGCAGAGCAGATTTGAGTGAACAGCAGCAATCTAAAATCAGGCTGATGGTACACAACGCGTTTGCAGTTGTGTTCCTTGCATGTGTGTTCTTTTTCAGAGAGGTAGATAATGGTTCGCTGATACAGATACTGCTTGTGGTGGCAGGTTACACCTACGGTCCGCTGTTAGCATTATTCTCATTCGGTATCCTTACAAAACGTGGTGTGCATAGTGCAAGCGTGCCACTGATATGTATTATAGCACCTGTACTATGCTACATACTGAAACAACATGATAAAGAATGGCTTGGAGGCTATGCAATAGGAACAGAACTGCTGATAATTAACGCAGCTTTGACCTTTACCCTGCTATTTTTGTTTTCGAACAAAAACGGTAATAACATACTAAAAGAGGCATAACTATGAAAGATAAACTGACGAACATCAAGCTACGCGACTGGACAGAAACCCGTGCACACAGTAGTTGGCAGGTATTCAAAATAATGGCAGAGTTTGTACAAGGTTTTGAAACACTTGCGAAAATTGGGCCTTGCATTTCCATATTCGGGTCTGCCCGTACCAAACCCGGACATAAGTATTATGAGATGACAGTGGAAGTGGCGAAGCGATTGGCAGAAGAAGGTTTTGGCATCATTACCGGTGGCGGACCTGGCATTATGGAAGCAGGTAATAAAGGTGCTAAGATGGCAGGTGGCCGCTCTGTGGGTTTGAATATTGAACTGCCGTTTGAACAACATGGTAACCAATATATAGATGCAGATAAGTCGCTCAACTTCGATTACTTCTTTATTCGTAAAGTAATGTTTGCAAAATACTCTCAGGGCTTTATTATGATGCCGGGAGGATGGGGTACTATGGATGAATTTTTTGAAGTAGCAACACTGATACAAACAAGAAAATTCACCCAGACGCCTATGATATGTATGGGGTCTGATTATTGGAAAGGCCTGATTGACTGGATGAAGGCTACCATGTTTGAACAGGAATCATATATCAGCCCGGGAGATCTTGATATGATTAAGATATTTGACACCGCAGACGAAGTGGTAAGCTATCTGCATGAGTTTTATTCGCACAACAAATTACAGCCCAATTTCTGATGACGCAGGTATTATTGCCTATTGAGATAGACAGGTATGCAGAAAAATATACAACTGCAGAGAGTGAGGCACTAGCCGCGCTGAACAGGGAAACACATATAAAAGTGGAGCTTCCCGTAATGCTATCCGGCAAGCTGCAAGGCGGCTTTTTATCTATGATAAGCCATATGCTGAAGCCGAAAATGGTACTGGAAATAGGCACTTACACGGGATATTCTGCCATTTGTCTGGCTCAAGGATTGACGGAAGAGGGGCATTTGCATACAATAGATATTAACGAAGAGTTGCAAGACATGTGTTTTCGTTACTTTTGCAAAGCAGGATTAGAGAAAAAAATAACCCAACATATAGGTAAGGCTGCAGAGATAATACCTGACATCAATGAGCAATTTGATCTTGTATTCATTGATGCCGATAAACAAAACTATCACCTGTACTATGACATGGTATTTGATAAAGTACCTGTTGGCGGCTTTATACTGGCAGATAATGTACTATATAACGGAGAGGTTGTGTTGCCCGATGCAGAGCAGAGCAAAAATGCGAAAGCTATGCATGCATTCAATGAAAAAGTAAAAGCAGATAACCGAGTAGAACATGTATTGCTGCCAGTAAGAGATGGCACTATGATGGTGAGAAAAATAAAGAATTGATTATAAAAGCATTTTGAAATAGTATGAGAAAAGGTCTACTCAGTGGTGTATTTGTGATGTTGTCTTTGTGTTCTTTTGCACAAGGTGCAGGATATGAAGAAAGGGCAAAATCTTATATCGAACAATATAAATTTCTTGCTGTAGCCGAGCAGAAAAGAAGTGGGATACCCGCAGCTATTACACTGGCGCAAGGTATTCATGAAACAAGTGCTGGCGCCAGCGAATTGGCTACAATGGCCAATAATCACTTTGGTATAAAGTGTAAAAAGAACTGGACCGGTCAAACATTTGCACATACAGACGATGCACCGAACGAATGCTTTCGTAAATACAACAGAGCAGAAGAATCTTACAAAGATCACTCCGACTATCTGGTTACCAGTCCGCGATATGCAGAGCTGTTCAGATTGTCGGTAACAGATTATGCTTCCTGGGCTGTGGGGCTGAAGCGTTGCGGATACGCGACCAACCCTCGTTACGCACAGGTGCTGATAAAACTGGTTGAGGACTACAAGCTGCAGGAGTTTACCTATGCAGCTTTGAATAATACAGATATTAACACAGGGTATGCTAGTGCTCCAGGTGTTTATGTACCCGAAGAAGATGCAAGGGAGCAAGAAGCAACGGTGGCAAAGACTACAGCAGTAGCTACAGCGCCTGTAGCCCCGGCACCTGTAGTTACAACACCGGTTGCCGTTTCTACACCTGTGAGTGCACCGGCACCTGATGTTTTGGTAGCAGAAGAAATTGTAGTACAACAACAGGAAATGCCTGCTGTTGCTGAGACAACATCAAATGCATTCAAACCGGCATATGGGCAAATGGTACGTGTAAACGGACTGAAAGCTGTGTATGCGCGTAAAGGAGATACGCCGCTTGAATACGCATATAAGACAAGCATCAGGTATCAGAAGCTATTGGAGATGAATGAAATTGACGAGCGTCCTTTACCACAAGATATGTACCTGTATCTGGAACGTAAAAACACAAAAGGTGTAAGAGCCACACATACTGTAAGGCAAGGTGAAACAATATTCAGTATAGCGCAGGCAGAGGGGATGATGGTGAAAAGCCTGATGGACATGAATATGATAGAGCCTAATGAAGAGCCTATACCCGGTACAATACTTGAACTGCAGCAATTCAGAACCGTCAAGCCTGTAGTCATGATTAAAAAGAAAGAGGCTGCTACTGCATATGTAAAGCCTACAGCATATCCTGTAGCGGCACAGGTTGCATCTGCGAATGTGCCAACTACTGTTCCTACAAACAAACAAGCTGCACAGTCTGCAAGAATAAAAGTAGTTGAAGAAATAAAAGAACCTGAAGTAGTAAAAGCGGAAGAGAAACCAATAGAAATCAGCATTCAGCCGCAAGCTGTGGTAAAACAAGAAGAGCTGGCTGTGCCTGTTGTTCAGGAAGAAGTTGTAACTACCCAATCCCTACCTGTATCTGTTTCTTTAGAGTCACCAGTAGAAGCTGCCAAGACTGAACCTGTAAAGGCGACGGAGGTGGTAAAAGCAAACGATCCAATAAAGCCTGCTGTAGAAAATGCACAGCCTGAAGTTGTAGCAGCAAGTACGCAAAATATAACACCTGAAGTTGTAGCAGTAAAAGATGTGCCAAAGCCAGTAGAACCCGCGAAGGCAGAAGAGCCTGTAGTGGTAGAGCAACCTAAACAAATTGTAGAGATGGAGACTGTTGCTTCTGTCACCAAACCTGCAACACTGCCTACTGCAAAACCTGCTACGGTTACTGCTAAAAAAGTAGAAGTGCCGGTAATAGAGGAAGAACCAAAAGATGAGCTTGATAAGCTGAAACGTAAGTTTGATAAAGTGGTATATGCAAAGGATAATACACGAGCTGCAACGCCATCGCAACCAACAATAGTTACAGTGCCGAAACCTGATACGATGCGTGCTATAAATAAACCGGCAGAAACAGTATCTGAAACATCTGCACTAATACAACCTTCAACAGATCCGGCTAAATTTCATGTGGTGAAAAAAGGTGAGACAGGGTTTTCTATAGCTAAGAAATACGGTATTACTGTAAGACAACTTAATGACTGGAACAATCTCAACTTCGGTGCTATACAAGAAGGACAAAAATTGCGTGTAAAACCATAATCTCTTATGGCAATAGTACAAGTACTGGATAAACAGTTTGAAACATATATACAACGCATAGCCATTGCAGAACGAGTAGCAGCAATGGCTATGCAGCTTAATGAAGACTATGCAGGGTTGAATCCATTATTCCTTGGTATCCTGAATGGCTCTTTCATATTTGCAGCAGACCTGTTTCGTGGTATCACCATTCCTGCAGAAATATCTTTTATCAAACTGGCTTCTTATAAAGGCACGACACCTACGGGTAATATTATTACAGCTATAGGTCTTGAGGAGAATCTAACAGGCAGACATGTTGTGATTGTAGAGGATATTGTTGATACCGGACGTACGTTACATAGTTTCTTACCACAAATATTGCAACAGCAGCCAGCATCTCTGAAAATTGCCTGTTTTCTGTCAAAGCCGGATGCGCGCGTGTGTGATGTGGAGCCAGACTACACAGGCTTTGAAATACCTGATAATTTTGTTGTTGGGTATGGACTGGACTATGACGGTATGGGCCGTAACTTGCCAGACCTTTATACACTTTGTAAGGATCAATAGAAAATATTCTCTGCAGTAGTAGTTATAATACCTGCTGCCTTTGCTTTGCTGAACATTGTCTGAATAGCTGCGCGGCCAATATCACCCAAGTTTGTGGTGTATTCATTTACATATAGGTCTATGTGTTTACGCATCACTGCTTCTTCCATCTCTTGTGCATTGCATTCTACAAAAGAAGACAGCTGCGGATAATGCTTCCACGAGTATGCAAGGCTGTCTTTTATTACAACATCGACAGTAGCAGCCAACTGACTACCCAATTCTCTTTTTATTACAATGCCACCAAGTGGTATAGCTGCATTCATTTCCTGCTCCCACCAGTCGCCCAGGTCTATGAGTTTTACCAAGCCTTTTTGTTGATATGTAAAGCGGCTTTCGTGGATGATTAGTCCAGCATCATAAGTGCCATCCAACACAACCTGCTCTATTTCGCTGAATAGTACTTCGATTTTATTCTTAGCATCCGGTAATGCAAGTGATAATAGTAGGTTGGCAGTAGTGTTAATGCCAGGGATGGCGATTTTAAAATCTGCAGCATTGGAAAGGTCTAATGCTTGTTTTGCAATCAGCAACGGGCCTACGCCTTTGCCCAGGGCACTGCCACTATGCAGCAACGCATATTTATCTACTGTATGCAGAAATGTATTGTAACTAAGTTTGGTAACATCCAGCTTGCCTGCCATTGCCCATTGATTCAGGGTTTCGACATCTTCCATCATATAGTCAAATGTCAAACCTCTTGTATCAATTTTACCATTTACCATTGCATCAAAAATGAATGTATCATTCGGGCAGGGGCTGAATCCAAGCGTTAGTTTCATGTTGTAAAATTACGTTGCAATATTTATATAGCTTTTATGTTGCTATAACTAGTATGTATAAGCCTCAGAAAATTGAAAATCGCTTTATATTTGCACACTCAAATACTGTTCGGGAAGTGGCGCAGCCCGGTAGCGCACTTGTATGGGGTGCAAGGGGTCGCAAGTTCGAATCTTGTCTTCCCGACAAACGGAAAGCTCAGCAGCAATGTTGGGCTTTTTTGTTTTCCTAACGGCACGTTATGGCTAAAAATCTTCAGCCACTTCAAACTCCATTCGCTTTTTGGTAACAGGATGTGTAAATGCTATATAGGCTGCGTGCAGGTGGAGCCTTTTGTCTGAAGTGCCATAAAGGTCATCTCCAACTATTGGCGCATTTAGTCCAAGCTGATGAGCTGCATGCACGCGCAATTGGTGTGTGCGGCCAGTTAGCGGCCAGAAATGAATTCGGGTAATGCCATCATTCACTTCAATAACTTTCCACAGGGTTACGCTTTTCTTACCTGTTTCAAAACAAACAAGTTGCACAGGCCTGTTATACAAATCCGGTATTAAAGGAAGGCTTATTTCTCCTTCTTTATCACAGATAGCTTTTGATAAGAGCGCAGTATATCTTTTGGTTACTGCACGATTCAGAAATTGCCTTTGAATATGTTTGTGTGCTTGTGGTGTTTTTGCAACTAATAACAAACCTGATGTGCCCATGTCGAGTCTGTGAATTACGAGTGGTTCAGCTATAATCATAGCATCTTTCAGCCTGCTATATACAGAGTCATCTATATCTATGCCCGGAACTGAACGCAAGCCAGCTGGCTTATTTACCACTACCAAAGATTCGTCTTCATAGATGATATCCAAACTGATATTGTCTTTGGCAGGTAGTAAAAATGGATTGTCATCTACTGCTATACCTTCCAGCATGTGGGCAAGTATCGGTTTGCACTTGCCCGTACAAGCAGGGTAGAATTGTTTGTGTTGTCTGATTTCAGATTTTGGAGAACTACCCCACCAGAACTCTGCCATAGCAAGTGGTTTGTAGCCATTCGCAAATGCATATTGTAAAAGCTTGGGTGTAGCACACTCACCTGCACCTGCAGGCGGCTTGCCAAAGGCAGTAGATTTAAAAATATCCTGCAGGCTTTTTTGCCTGCCTTCAATATTCAGAAATGTATATTGCTCAAAGAGTTGGTTTTGCAAGATGGCTGACCGCTCTTTGCGTTCATCCTTCAATGCATCAATACGGGTTTCATAAGAAGATAATTGTGTCTTGATATTTTCAATTAGGGCTTCCCACTTTTCGGTTAGTACTCTTAGTAAGTATTTGTCGTGCAGACTTTGCTTGATGAGGTCAGCCTCAAAAAGTTGGTACTCGTATGCATTCAGGTTGTTTTTCTTTTCTTTTCTCAGGCAGGCACGACGTTCCTTATTTTGCTTTAATTGCTTTTTTAACGCGGCAATTTCTTCTGTAGATTGTACGGTAAGCTGTTCTATGTTTTCTTTTAGTCGGTTATAGTTTTCGTCAGATAAAATAGTTTCTATCTGTGTATTTACAGCACTGATGACTTCCTGTTCTTTCAGAAAAAAACTGTTCTCTGTCAGCATATCGAAAACTGGCGGAACAAATCTTGGATGGTCGTTGGTGCCGGCCAGTTTGCCTGAAAAGGCAGATAAATAACCGATTTTACCTTCTTGATCTCCAACCACTAATACCCCAAACATTTTCCCGATAACCATATCGTCTCTGTCCGCAGAAAGGCCAAAATTGTGGTTTAGGTCTGTTTGAGTTTCAAGGTAATGCTGCAACTCTGCTGCTGCGATTTTGGTAAGTGGGTGTGGCTCGTAGTAAAACGGGAAAGTAAACCTTTCGGGCAAGGCTATATTATTGACAGTACTATCAGATAAATAAGACAGTTTATGTTGATGATCGTTGCCCAAAACTTGCCGGATAAAATGTAAGCTGCGAATTTACTGCATCTGTTTTAGACGGTTGATGTCAAAATTTGCCTCTAACACAAAAGGCTACCCATTAGGGTAGCCTTTTATTAAAAATATGTAAAACGATTAGTGCAAATCAGCAGCTATCAGTCTCAAAAACTCAGAACGTGTTTCATTCTTTTCAAACTGTCCGCTGAATGCAGATGTTGTTGTAATACTGTTTTGTTTCTGTACACCACGCATCATCATGCACAGGTGTTTGGCTTCTATTACCACTGCCACGCCAAGCGGATTCAGTGTTTCCTGCAATGCATCCAATATCTGGTGTGTAAGACGCTCTTGCACCTGCATGCGGCGAGAGAAACAATCTACTACACGTGCCAGTTTGCTAAGGCCTGTTATATAGCCATTGGGTATGTAGGCAATATGTGCTTTGCCAAAGAAAGGCAGCATGTGGTGTTCGCACATAGAGTATAGCTCTATATCTTTCACTATCACCATTTCGCTATACGATTCCTGAAACTTGGCAGAGTTCAATATTGCCTTAGCATCCATTTCATAACCCTGTGTCAGGTATTGCATGGCTTTTGCAACGCGTTCAGGTGTTTTCAGTAAGCCTTCACGGTCGGCATCTTCCCCCAACAACTCAATTGAAGAACGGTAGTTCTCTATCAGCTTCGCGGTTATGTCTTCGTCGTAATATTCTGTTTTTTTGTAAGACACTGTAGTCAATTCAGAGGTTAACAATTAACCGAAGTACTCAACATAGATGCGAGGTGTCTCTACCAGCTTGACAGCATGCAAAGCAGCACCATTTTTCTCAATATGCGGTTTCAGTTCGCCCCAGATAGCCATTGCAAAATTTTCGGCACTGGTAAACTTGCCCTGCATAAAGTCTACATCAAGGTTCAGGTTTCTGTGGTCAACCCTTTCAACAATTACATCCTTAATAAGTTCACCAAGTGTTTTGGCATTGAATACAAAACCCGTGTCCGGGTTTGGGTTGCCTTTTATAGTAACATGCAGTTCGTAATTGTGACCGTGCCAGTTGGCATTGGCACACTTGCCAAATACTTCAATATTCTTTTCGGCGCTCCAACTTTCGTTGAAAAGCCTGTGGGCTGCATTAAAGTGCTCCACACGTGTCAGGTAAACCATTTCGAATAATTAATATGTTGCAAAATTAGCTTTAGATAACGGTTTGGACAAAAAGTAGTTATTTGCAGTATGAACATACTGCTGATAGCAGCCACAGAGGCTGAAATAGCCCCATTGACAGAATATATTGAACCTTTCAGAACATCTGCAAACGGTCAAACGTATGCTTTTGGAAATGCCCGTATAAGCCTGTTAATTACAGGTGTTGGTATGGTAGCTACAGCTTACAACCTTACTAAACAACTCGCAAAAAATAATTACGACATGGTATTGCAAGCCGGTGTTGGGGGGGCTTTCAGTAATTCTATCGCCATTGGTGATGTGGTAGTGGTGGAAAGGGAACGTTTTGCCGATCTGGGGGCTGAGGATAATGGTGAGTATATAGACATATTCGACCTTGGGCTGCTGCAGGCAAACGAAAAGCCATTTACAGATAAATGGCTTGAAGCGCCTGAGGTCAATCTGTTGAAAGGACCAGAATTGAAAAAGGTATCCGGGGTTACAGTTAATACTGTATCGGGCAGCACAGGTACTATTCAGCGTATCATTGATATGTATAGTCCTGATGTTGAGAGTATGGAAGGGGCCGCAATGCACTACATATGCCTGCAAGAGGGTGTATCATTTGTACAAATACGTGCTGTTTCTAACTATGTAGAGCCCAGAAATAAATCGAAATGGCAGATGGGTGAGGCGATAAAGAACCTGAATGATGTGTTGAAAGCCATTGCAGATGGTCTGAAACAGGCTTAAAGTTGCTAAAATGTTGAAAACTGTATTGGTTATTAACAGTTTGAATAAGGAGGATTTGGATAGTACGTTATCTTGTATATATTTGTCTCCGTACAATAACTAATAAACTAAAAACAAGAACAGTGGCGTACGACAACAAAAACTTCGGTGGAGAAAACCGTAACAGTGAGAGCTTGTTCAGCAAGCGTATAAAAGCAGGTAAACGCAGGACATATTTCTTTGATGTTCGCTCTACTCGTGGCAATGATTATTTTATCACTATCACTGAAAGCAAAAAGCGCTTTGACGACAACGGCTATGACAGGCACAAAATGTTCTTGTACAAGGAAGATTTCAACAAATTCCTGAATGCACTTACAGAAACTGTAAACTACGTTAAAACAGACCTCATGCCTGATTTTGACTTCGATGCTTACAATCACGATCAGGAAAATGAAGAAGGTGCACCAATGGCAGCTTCAGACCTGAGCGAAAGCGTAGATAACAGCGCAAGTGTTGATGAGTGGAAAATGTAATAAATTGAAACTTATAATATGAAGCCGGGTAATTTGCCCGGCTTTTTTAGTCTTTTACTGTCAGGGGTTACTTATTAAGAAATAATTGTTTTGACGGCCTGTAAAAAATGGGGCTAAAAACTATAGGTAAACCGGAAATTTGATTAATTTAACGCTTGCGTTAAGTTATAAACTATAAAATAATATATTTAGGATAGTATTCTGAAAAATCTGCCGTATGAAAAAATTGCTATTATTCACGCTATTGATAGGTATTAAAGCACAGGCACAGGAGTTGGAAGGTGGCGTTGGTGGTGGTTTCAGTATCAATGGACAACCTACAGATAACATGGTCTACAAAGGAGACCAGTCTGTAATGAACTATTCTACCAATATGAGGCTTTTGTATACTACTAAAAACCTTTGGCAGATTGGTTTGGAAGGTCATATGCACGAACTTTCATCTAAATCTTCTAAGAAATACGGTGGCTATATTAATGGTGCTTTGCTGGTAGATTCAATAGGCGGCGATGATAAAAAGATTGTTTATGCAAAGCATGCAGTTAATATCATGGCTGTTATCAACAAACGTTTCGACTTTAAAGGCGGAGCAAGCTATGCATACATCGGTGGTGCTATTGGTGTAGGTTTTGCGCGCAACAATGCCCATAAATATGATGCGAATGAGTCTTACAATGGCCCTGATGGTGGTCGTGGTATAGCTTATGGCGCTCAGTTGGGCTATGCTGCCAATGTTTCTTCAAACATTGGTATCTATCTGGAAGCAGCTTTCCGCTACTATAATTTCGACTATAAAGATGCAGGTGCCCCACAAATTTGGACAAACCCACAACCATTGAAGTATAGCATCATGGCATTCCCTATAACATTTGGTTTGCGCTATACTTTTGTAAAAATACCTGGTAGCGCTTATGGTACATACAACAAGACAAATCGTCGCTTCTACGAAAACAAGCGTTATAACAGGGGTAAATACTAATCAAATAGTACTTATAATATCATCAAAATGGCTCAGTGTTTATCATTGAGCCATTTGTTTTATAAGAGTTTCATTGCTAATATGTGTATTAGTAAGGCTTTATATATAATTATTAAGCCTCAGTATATATCTATTCTTGCGTAGCTAAATTGATGAGATAATTACCATTGTTCGATAAGGTAATTACAATAAAAGGTCGGTATTAACCCGACCTTTTATTGTGTTGTGTTTAGAGTGTACTTCTAATTATTTGATCTAAAGACTAAGTATAAAGTGGCAAACAGAGATACTATGGATGCACCCAAAGAAATATACCTGTCTTTTGATGTGTCTGTAGTGCCTGTTCTTGATTTAGCTTTGCCCTGTTCAACATATATAATATCACCACTTCGCATATAGTAATACGGAGATTTGAAAATTTCGGTAGAGTTAAGATCAAAACGAATGAACCTTTTTTCCCCGTTTTCTTCTCTGATAAGTAATACATTGTCACGTTTACCGGTAATATTAAGATCGCCTGCAACGGCTATTGCATCCAGAATGCTCGTTTTCTCGTCAGTTACAACATATTTACCCGGACGAGCTATATCGCCTAGAACATTTATATAAAAATTTAAAAATCTGACATTCACTATAGGGTTTACATAGTATTGATTTGCCTTGCTGCGAATCGTTTCTTTAGCTTCTGTAGTGGTTTGACCCAATACACTGACACGGCCTACAAGCGGTACTTCAATAAAACCATTTTTGTCAACAATAAAACTATTATTTTTTTCATTGGCATTCACCCCTATGGTAGTAGCTTCTCCACCAGGCTTGGTATCTATTGTTTGTACCGATACCCAAAGCTGATCGTTAACCTGTATTATAGGTTCTACATAATTATGTTCTTTTAGGGTGTAATCTTTATTAGTACTGTCTGCTATATTGGTGAAATATGGAACTTTCTTGGCTGTATTACAAGATTGCATAGCAACAAGAACTACAACCATAAAAACTATACCGGGCAGTATGGTTCTGAACCGTGCTAGAGATAATGATGACATCCGCTAATTTTTTTTCAAAAATAGCTTAAATTATAATGTTCTCAAACCTTGGCAGGGGAATAACCAAACATAGTACTACAAAATGCTATAAGCAGGTTAAATCCTTAGTTTTCAGATACTTTAATTATTATTAGGATAACTGCGACGAGTTGGGATGTCTTATAATTTTAAAGTACTTTTGTCGCTTGAGGATTAAACAATTTCAAATCGTTCTAATATATTGAGCACATATGAAAATGAGTATAAATTTCTATACCGTATTTGCATAAAACTACCTAACTCGGCTCAATCAATAATGATATACAGTAATGGATAATTTTTCTATAAAAAGTAAACAAGAGGCAGATACCAGTTCATTCAACATAAGATGGATGTTGACAACATTGTTGGCTACATGGCCCTACTTTTTGGGAAGCATCATTGTAGCGTTGGTATGTGCCAATTTGTACCTGAGGTATACAACCCCTGTATACAAACTGAGCACAGAAATAATGCTGAATGAGGCAAACTCAAAATCTTCGAAGAATGACGAAATGATTTTAGAGGGTTTGGGTCTTTCTTCCAGAAATAACGATATCAATAATGTTATCAGGGTATTGAAAAGTAAGCCTCTGATGCTGAGTGTTGTAAACAAACTAAAACTGAATTTGCAATATTATGAATTTGGCAATGTTAAGACTACTCAGTTTTATGGTAACAGTCCTTTCAAGGTAGAAGTAGCAGATACAGTATTGCAAAACTGTGGGGATGCAGATTATAAATTGGTGTTTGAGTCAGATAAACAACATTTTACTGTAAGTTCAGATAAAGAAAACTGGAAGGGTAAAATAGGGGTGCCATTGATGATACCTGTAGGAGAGGTAACCATTTATAACACAAGCTATGCACCGATTAAACCCGGAGCTAAATATTCATTCGTATTCTCAAATGCCATGGCTACCGCAGCGGGATATGCAGGTGGTATTGATGTTGGCAAGCCTGACAAGGGCGCCAGTTATGTAACAATTGCAATGTTGGATGAAATACCCGGACGAGGTAAAGACATCCTTGATACTTTGGTTCGTGTTTATACCGTTGCAAATATTGAAGAGCGAAACAAAACCTCAATAAATACAATTGAGTTTATAACAGAAAGGTTGAAGCGTGTAGAAGAAGAGCTGGTAGGACAAGAAAAGAAAATAGAAATATTCAAAACAAGTAAAAGGCTCACGGGAGATGTTGTAGATCAATCAAAAGTATTGGTAGAAAATACTAATGAGAACTATAAGGAACTGTATGCCAAAGAAGTACAACTAGAAGTAATAAACTCTCTTGAGAAGTTTTTGAACAATGAAAACAATGATGGGGATGTAGTGCCTGCGGGAATGCTCGATGACGGTGGTGCCTTTGCAAAGATTGCAGAGAAATATAACGAAGCTGTACATGAGAAAGAGCGTCTTGAGCTTACAAAAACACAAACACACCCTGAAGTTGTAGGTATTAAAAAGCAAATGAAAAACCTGCGAGCAGATATGCGCAACAGCATAGCGTCTACAAAACGCAGTTTGCAGGTAGTGATAGGCGAGTTGAAGAAACAGAACGGAAGTATAGATGCACAGATACGTCAGGTACCACAAACAGAACGTATTTATTTGGATTATGCGCGTCGTCAACATTTGATGGAAGAGTTGTTCCTCTATCTTTTGAAGAAAAGAGAAGAAACAGAGGTAGCAAAATCTTCCACTGCACCTAATATCACCGTCATCAATGCCGCAGAAAATAACGGAGCAGTAAAACCTAACAGATCCAGGATAAAAAGCACCGCAACGCTTATTGGCTTCCTGATACCATTGGTTGTTTTGATATTGAGGAGGATGTTGAACACGCGTATCATTACCAAAGGGGATATTAATGCAACGTCAGATATTCCTATCATCGGCGAGATAGGTCATAGTGATAATGAGGGTTCGGTAGCAGTAAAAAACAACAGTCACTCTGCATTGTCAGAACAATTCAGAGCCTTGCGAACCAATATTCAATTCTTGCTACCCGATAAGAATGATAAGACTATCATGCTTACATCCAGCATGAGTGGCGAGGGTAAATCATTCATAGCAGTAAATTTGGCAAGTACATTCGCAATATCTGGTAAGAAAGTGGTGTTGATGGAGCTTGACCTGAGGAAGCCAAAGATTTCAAAAAACCTAGGCTTAAATAATAGCATCGGCTTATCAAGCTATGCAGTGGGTCAGAGTGAAATAAAAGATATCATTCAGCCTTCAGGGTTTGAAGACAATCTTTTCGTGATTTCATCAGGCCCTGTTCCGCCAAACCCTGCAGAGTTGATAATGCTACAACGTGTTGATGAACTTTTCGCCTATCTGAAAGAAAACTTTGATTATATCATAATAGATACTGCACCTGCTGGTTTGGTTACAGATGCGTTATTACTGAACAGATTTGCCAATGCTACACTGTATGTAGTTCGTCAGGGTTATACATTCAGGCAGCAATTACAAATACCTAACGATTTGCAGGCTGAAAAGAAAATAAATAGGCTGAGCTTTGTTATCAATGACGTAGTATTTAAGCGTGGATATACATATGGCTATGGCTATGGTTATGAATCAGGCTATGGCTATGGTTATGGCTACGGTTATGGCTATGGTTACGGAAAATATTCTAACGGATATTTTGAAGAAGAAGAAACATCACCTGTGAAAAAAGTTATCAAAAAAATCAAACAACTCATTCCTGGTAAGAAGTAATATACTTACGCCTATAAACCCTTAGACAGGTAAAAAAACGATCTGTCCTATTTGCTTGTATAAGCCGGTTAGTACTATGTGACTGACAATGGCGAAGCCATGAAAAAAAATGAATGATTGCCCCAAATTCAACTAATATATGTGCCGTATTGCGGGAGTACTAAATAAAGCTTCTGATTCAGTACTGGCAGATACTATCGCTATGCGCGATAGTATGGCGCATGGTGGACCTGACGATAGTGGTATGTATCATGATGCTGATGCAAGTTTGGCATTAGGGCATCGCAGGTTATCTATTATAGATTTGAGTGAAGGAGGACATCAGCCGATGCTCAATGCATCGCAGGATGTTATCATAAGCTTCAACGGGGAAATCTATAATTATAAAGAATTGAAAGTTGAATTGGTGGCTAAAGGCTTCCAATTCAAGACCGCATCTGATACAGAAGTAATACTGGCGGGCTATCAGTATTGGGGCGCAGAGTGCTTCAGTAAATTGGTAGGTATGTTTGCTATAGCCATATACGACAAGCGCAAGCATGAGTTGGTATTGGTTAGAGACTCGCAAGGTATTAAGCCATTATACTATAGCAATACAAACCATAGCATATATTTTGCTTCAGAAGTAAGGGCATTCAAAGCTCTTCCATACAATTGGAATGAATCTGATTCATGGAAGTCTTATATGTTGGTATATGGTTTTATTCCTGAGCCACATACAACACTAGCCGATGTGAAAATGCTGCCTAAAGGCAGTTATCTGCGCATAGATACGAATACACTGCAATCATCTCTCATTGCGTATTCGAAAGATGATTATACATCGACTATTCATTCTGAGAAAGAGGCTGTGGATGCAATCAGGCAATGGCTTGATAAAGCAGTAGACAGACATCTGATATCAGATGCGCCCATCGGGCTTTTCCTGAGTGGTGGTATAGATAGTAGTTTGCTGACGCTGATAGCAAAGCAAACTGGTCATAATGACTTACATACACTATCGATTGTGTTTGATGACGCAGCTTATTCTGAGGCAGCGTATCAGCAGTTGATAGTAGACATAGTAAAAGCACAACACAAAAGCTACAACCTTTCGAAAGAAGAATACATTGATGCACTGCCGGATATTTTTAAGGCAATGGATCAGCCTTCTATTGATGGGGTAAACTCATATTTCATCTGCAAGTTTGCGAAAGAGTACGGGCTTAAAGCAGTGTTGTCTGGTCTTGGTGCAGATGAGTTATTTGGAGGATATGCATCTTTCGGTAGAGAGAAGGTAGTATCGAGCCTAAAAAAAATCCCTTCTGGTTTGCTTGCTGCAAGCAGGTATATGAAGAAGGACAAGTATAGAAAGCTGGCTTATCTGGCAGAAGATCATATCACGAATGAATACCTCTTTCATCGTGGATTGTTCAGTATACGAGAAGCAGCAGAGATATTAGATAGCGACACAAAGTCGGTAGCTGATACAGTACAGAATATAGCATTGGCAGACGGCATAGATACACTGCCTTATGGCAACAAAGTGTCTTACATGGAGAAGAACATCTACATGCAAAGCCAATTGCTGAAAGATACGGACGTAATGAGTATGTGGCATAGCATTGAAGTACGTGTGCCGTTTCTGGATACCGACTTGGTGAAAATTGTGAACAGTATATCGCCGGAAGTAAAGTACAGTGGTGATATACCCAAACAACTTTTGGTAAAGGCATATGACGATATATTGCCTCGACAGATATGGGATAGGAAGAAACAAGGTTTTGTTTTCCCATTCCAAAACTGGATAGAAGGAAGTGAATATACCTGCTTCAAGTATGTTGATGATAAAATAAAGAACAGATACAAGTCGGGTACAATAAACTGGACAAGGTATTGGGCATATCTGGTGGCTAACAACTTTAACTACTTGCACGGCTAAATGAAGAGCCTTTACTTTTTGAACCTGATAGGTTTTTCACAAACAGGGGGTCTGGAAAAGTTCAACAGGTGCTTTATGAAAGCTGTTGATGAGTTGAGCAGTGAATTGAGTTACACATCAAATGCTGCATCATTGTACGATACAGTAGCAAACGAGCAGTATTATCCGGCAAAGCAGTATAAAGGTTTCAATCAGTCGTTGGTGAAATTTTTACCAGCCACTATTCTTGCCGGTTTATCTAAGGATGTAATAATCCTCGGGCACATCAATTTGGCAGCCATTGGTTGGGTAATAAAGACAATTGCCCCTTCGAAGAAATTGATGGTTATCTGCCATGGCATAGAAGTGTGGCAACCTGTAACAGGCATCAAAAAAAAGATGCTGCAAAAAGCAGACAGGGTATTGGCAGTGAGCGATTATACCAAACAACAAATAGTAGAGAAACAAGGACTCCCTGAAGAAAAAGTTAGTGTGTTTCACAACACGATAGATCCCTTCTTCGATTATCCTAAACAGTTTGCTAAGGATAAAGGTCTGATGTCTCGCTATGGTATAGCAGATACAGACTATGTGGTATATACACTGTGCAGGCTTTCATCAAAAGAGCAATACAAGGGTTACGATGCGGTGATCAAAGCAATTGGGAAACTGGTTGCAAAGTATCCGCAGATTAAATACTTGCTGGCGGGTAAATATGATGATGTGGAGAAAGCAAGGCTTGATAAACTGATAGCTGAAAACGATTTGCAAGGCAATGTGATTTTTGCTGGGTATATAAAAGACGAAGAGGTTACAAAACACTACCAGCTTGCAGATGTATTCATCATGCCGAGCAAGGGAGAGGGTTTTGGAATCGTATTTATAGAAGCAATGGCTTGCGGAAGAAATGTAGTAGCCGGCAATGCAGATGGTAGCAAGGATGCTTTAAGGAACGGTGAGCTTGGTGTGATACTCGATGCAGACAACGTGGATGCGATAGCAACTGCAATTGCAGAAAAGATTGACAATAAAGAAAAATATGATGCAGCTTTTGCTGCTGATTTGCAGCAAAAAGTCATTGGATACTTTGGCTTTGCTGCATATAAACAAAAACTGAAAGGGATTCTGAATCCTATATTGAACTGATACTATGGCAAAAAAAGCACTGATAACAGGTGTTACTGGTCAGGATGGTGCATACCTGAGCGAACTGTTGCTGAATAAAGGATACGAAGTGCACGGTATTAAGCGCAGGAGTTCTTTGTTCAACACAGATCGTATAGACCATCTGTATCAAGATCCGCATGTAACAGGCAGAAACTTTATTCTGCATTATGGCGACTTGACAGATAGCACCAATATCATCAGGATAATACAGGAAGTACAGCCTGATGAGATTTATAATCTTGGTGCAATGAGCCATGTGCAGGTAAGCTTTGAAACGCCCGAGTATACTGCGAATGCAGATGGTACAGGTACGTTGCGTGTGCTGGAAGCTGTGAGACTGCTTAATCTGACAGAAAAAACGAAAATATATCAGGCATCTACGTCTGAACTATATGGCTTGGTGCAGGAAGTACCGCAGTCAGAAAAGACGCCGTTCTATCCACGCTCACCTTACGGTGTTGCAAAACTCTATGCTTACTGGATAACTGTGAACTACCGCGAGGCATATAATATGTTTGCCAGCAATGGCATTCTGTTCAATCACGAGAGTCCGCTGAGAGGTGAAACATTTGTAACGCGTAAGATAACACGTGCCGTTGCACAGATATCTCTTGGGTTGCAGGATATGCTGTATGTTGGTAACCTGAATGCGCAGCGCGATTGGGGACATGCTAAAGATTATGTAGATGCCATGTGGCGTATACTGCAACAAGATGTTGCAGAAGACTATGTAATAGCTACAGGTATTACAACCTATGTACGCGACTTTATAAAAATGGCCTTTGAAGAAGTAGGTGTGGAGCTTGAGTTTGTTGGAGAAGGTGTGGAAGAGAAAGGCATTGTGAAATCTGCAAAAGAAGGTTCGCTACTCAAGCCGGGTAAGGTTGTTGTGAGTGTTGATCCTAAATACTTCAGGCCGACAGAAGTAGAGCTATTGATTGGTGATGCTACAAAAGCACGTGAAAAGCTGGGTTGGGAGCCTAAATACACATTGAAAGAAATGGTGAGTGAAATGGTGGCTTATGACATCAGGCACTTTGAAAAGGAAAATATACTGAAGGCTGCAGGCTACGATTTTCTACCTAAATACGAATAGTGATAAGAATGGATAAGAATAGCAAGGTATACGTAGCAGGGCACAAAGGAATGGTAGGTAGTGCCATAACAAGAAAGCTGCAGGCGGAAGGTTTTAGCAATCTGGTATTCAGAACATCTGCTGAGCTGGATTTGAGGAACCAACAAGCAGTAGAACAATTCTTTGCTGCCGAAAAGCCTGATTATGTTTTTCTGGCTGCAGCAAAAGTTGGTGGCATACTTGCCAACAACCAATACAAAGCAGATTTCCTGTATGATAACCTGATGATACAAAACAATGTAATCCATCAGGCATATAAGCATGGCGTGAAGAAGCTAATGTTTCTCGGCTCATCATGTATCTATCCTAAAATGGCGCCGCAGCCACTGAAGGAGGAATATCTGTTGACAGGTTTGTTGGAGCCAACTAATGAACCGTATGCCATTGCAAAAATTGCAGGTATCAAGATGTGTGATGCCTACAGGTTTCAATACGGATGCAATTTCATATCAGTGATGCCGACCAATCTGTATGGCCCGAACGATAATTACGATTTGAATAACTCGCACGTATTGCCTGCATTACTGAGAAAGTTTCATGATGCTAAAGAACAAGGTGCTCCGAATGTTACAGTTTGGGGTTCTGGTAAACCACTGCGTGAGTTTTTGCATGCAAATGATTTGGCAGATGCCTGCTACTATCTGATGCAGCATTGTGACGAAGCGGGTTTTGTAAATATTGGTGTGGGCGAAGATATCAGCATTGCAGATTTGGCACTGATGATAAAAGATATTGTGGACTATGAAGGTGAACTGGTATGGGATACTACAAAGCCTGATGGTACACCGCGTAAACTAATGGATGTGTCTAAGCTGCATGGAATGGGTTGGAATGCGAAGATTGGATTGCGAGAAGGTATTGAAGCCGTATATAAAGAGAAGTTCCTCAACAACTAAGAATCTATTTTGAAAGATACAAATCATAACGAAGACTGGAGTTTAGTCATTAAGCCCAAGACGGGGCTTTTTGAAATAAATTTCAAAGAGCTTTGGCAGTACAGAGATTTGGTTATGTTGCTGGTAAAGAGAGACTTTGTGTCTTTCTACAAGCAAACCATCCTTGGGCCAATATGGTTTCTTGTTCAGCCATTGCTGACAACTATGATGTTCTTGCTTGTGTTTGGCAGAATAGCCCAATTGCCAACGGATGGCGTGCCTGCTATTGTATTTTATTTGGCAGGTGTTACATGTTGGGGTTATTTTTCTGAAGCACTTACTAAAACCTCGGAGACGTTTACTTCCAATGCAAATATATTTGGCAAAGTGTATTTCCCGAGGTTAATCATCCCGCTGTCTATTGTAGTATCTGCGATGATGAGACTGGGAGTGCAGCTGATATTGTTTTTTGTAGTACTGGCTTACTATCTGTTCTTTACAGATAGTGGCATACATATTACCTGGGCGGCGGCATTATTCCCCGTGTTGATTGCATTGATGGGCTTATTGGGTCTGGGTCTTGGGCTGATATTTTCTGCACTTACAACCAAGTACAGAGATCTTCGTTTCTTACTGACTTTTGGCGTGCAGCTATTGATGTATGCTACGCCGATAGTTTATCCATTATCTCTTGCTCCGGAAAAGTACAGATGGTTGATAGTTGCTAATCCGTTTACAGCAATTATAGAAACCTTCAGGTTTGGGTTTTTGGGTGCAGGAGCATTTAATGCAGTGTATTTCACGTATAGCGTAGTAGCAACACTGATAATCTTATTTACAGGTATTCTGATATTTAATAAGGTTGAGAAAAACTTTATGGATACCGTATAAAAATCCGTCATGTCGAAAACTGTAATAGAGCTTAATGAAATATCGAAACTGTATCGCCTCGGTGAGGTTGGTACAGGTACACTGTCACATGATCTGAACAGGTGGTGGCATCGCCTGCGCGGACAGGAAGATCCATATGCTAAAGTTGGCGAAGAGAATAACAGGGAGAGTAAGGGTGGCGAATATGTATGGGCTATACAGGATATTAGTTTCAAAGTGAATCAAGGTGACGTACTTGGTGTTATTGGTAAAAATGGCGCAGGAAAATCAACCTTGTTAAAAATATTGTCACGTGTTACGGCACCGTCAAAAGGGTCAATAAAAGCAAAAGGGCGTATCGCCAGTTTGTTGGAAGTTGGTACAGGTTTTCATCCTGAGTTAACGGGCAGGGAGAATATCTTTTTGAATGGTGCCATTCTGGGTATGACAAAAACAGAAATCAAGCGAAAGTTTGATGAAATTGTTTCTTTCTCCGGTGTAGAACGTTATATAGATACTCCTGTGAAGAGATATAGTTCCGGCATGTATGTGCGTCTGGCCTTTGCAGTGGCCGCGCATCTCGAGTCTGAGATATTAATTGTAGATGAAGTGCTTGCAGTAGGTGATGCTGAGTTTCAGAAAAAGTGTCTGGGTAGAATGAAGGATGTGAGTGTGCAAGATGGCAGAACGGTATTGTTTGTAAGTCATAATATGGCAGCAGTAAGGCAGTTATGTACAAATGCAGTGGTAATGAAAAATGGCAGATTGGTATTTGAAGGTTCACAGACAGATGGAGTGAATTTTTACCAGATGTCTCACAACACAAATTCTGAGTTTATACATAGTGGAGATATTTCTGAGGCACCTGGTAATAACATTATCAGGTTGCTGAAAGTAAACGTGACACCTGCTAGCGGCGATGTTATAGCTGTGTCTTCTGGTTTTGTTGTAGAAATAGAGCTTTTTAATAGTGCTGCCGGAAACAACTTTGCGCTGAATATGGAAATAACCAATCTGGATGACATGATTATCCTACATCATGGTGTTTGGGTTGCCAAACAAAATGATGCCCGCAGAGGAGTGTATACAATCAGTGCAACAATACCAGCCAATACTATAAATGCCGGTATATATCAGGTTTCATTCTTTGTAGCAGAAAACGTACATAATGTGTTATTCAGAACCGATAAGGTTGTGCAGTTTGAGATTATGAATGAAGCGCTTGGCGAGAACAACGAAATCTTACCAGGCTTTTTAAAACCTGTCATTGAGTATAAAATAAATCATACGCAGTAGTTGAGTATGCTTAAGTTGCTGAAAAATAGATACCTGATTGCCAAAAGCAAGGTAAATATTTATGCTCCTTTCAGATGGCTAAAAGCGGCATACCTTACTGTAGTGTATGTAGATGAGTGGGGGGAATTTCCCGCATTCAGGTTCAATGGCTCTGTAAAAGTAAGAATACAGAAAGGGCTGCACTCAAGTCTGGTGATTCGTAAAAAACTTGTTTTCGAACAATGGTTGTCGGGCAACGGCGTTACGACCATCACATTAAGAAACCATTCTCAAATGCAAGTAAATGACGAATTCGTGTTGGGCGATGGTGTGCGTGTGTTTGTAAGTAGTGGTGGTCGATTACTCATAAAAGGTAAGAAGACAGAACCTGTATCAGGTATTACTGCAGATTCTGTTGTAATGGTAAAAAAGTATGTAGAGATAGGGGATGATGCCATGATAGCCTGGAATACCTATGTAACAGATTGTGATTGGCATGGTATAGAAGGTAAGGAAGCGGTTAAAGAAACTATTATTAACGAACATGTCTGGCTTGGGATTGGCTCTAAAGTTTTGAAAGGAGCAGTAATAGGGGCAGGCAGTATTGTTACTGCAAATAGTATTGTATTGCAAGGCGAGTATCCTGAAAAATCGCTAATAAGCGGTAATCCGGCATCCGTAGTAAAACAAGGAGTACCAGCGTGGTCTCAAGAAATGAAGCCTCATGAAGCTTGACGCTGTAAAAATTATTGACCTGCCTAAAATTCCTGATGACAGGGGTAATCTGTCGTTCTTCCAGAATGAAGAGCATATACCTTTCAAAATTCAACGTGCATATTGGATATATGATGTGCCTGGCGGAGAACACCGGGGTGGGCACGCTTATGAGGATTTGCAGGAAGTAATCATTGCATTGTCGGGTAGTTTTGATGTAGTAATAGATGATGGGTTTGAAAAGAAAATTGTAACGCTCAATCGTTCTTACAACGCATTGTATGTGCCTAAGATGATTTGGCGAAGGCTTGAAAATTTTTCAACAAATAGCCTTGCATTCATTGTTACAGATAAACTGTATGATGAAGGTCAATACATAAGGGACTATGAGCAATTCATTGAAATGAAAAAAGATGGCAAAGGAGAATAGTGTTTTTGATTGTCAGATTGTTCATTTTCCTGTAATACACAATAGGGCAGGTAATATAACACCTGTTCAAAATAATATTGAAATACCGTTCGATATTAAACGTGTGTATTATCTATATGATGTACCGGGAGGTGCAGACAGAGGGGGCCATGCTCATAAAGATTTGAGACAACTGATTATTGCAGCAAGCGGCAGTTTTGATATAACACTTGATGATGGTACAAGTAAAAGGACATTTTCGTTGAACAGGCCTAATATGGGTTTGTATCTGTGTCCTGGCATCTGGAGGGATATCTCAAATTTTTCGTCAGGAGCAATATGTCTGGTTTTGGCGTCTGAATATTACACAGAGCAGGATTATATAAGGGAATACGAGGATTTTAAAAAGTACAAGTTGAAATGAACGAAATTCACCCTACTTGTATAATAGATGACAATGTTGTATTGGGTAAAGGCAATAAGATTTTGCCATATACAATAATTCATGGACCTACAGAGATAGGTGATGATAATATAATAGGGCCGCATGTGGTCATCGGATCACCTGGTCAGGATACAAGAAATCGGTATTACGATTCAAGTAATGCCAGAATTGTAATTGGTAGTAGAAATATTATTCGCGAGTTTACAGCTATACAAAAACCTTGTTATAAGGATATAACAAGTATAGGTAACGATGTGTTTCTGATGCAAAGCGTGCATATCCCACACGATGCAATCATATCCGACAAAGTAGTTATTACCCCTATGTGTGTGCTTGCAGGAATAACCCGTTTGATGGAAGGTGCAAACCTTGGTATGGGGAGTACAGTCAATCAATACAGTGTCATAGGTCAATATTCAATTGTAGCAACAGGTGCTGCGGTGATGAAGAACGTAAAGCCATTTTCCCGATATATACCTAACAAACCAATTTCTGTGAATGCATATGCTATCAAGAAATATGGTTTTGAGGAATATACTGATGAGATTACTGAGTATGTGATGAATGACGTAAAACCTACATCAAAGGTTATTGCTGATATAGTGGAAGATTTTGAAGCGTATTGCAAAGAGTCTAGGAACGGAATATATTGATAAGAAGATTGTGTTGAATAATAGTCCATTAGTATCAATAGGTGTTGTTTGTTTTAATACAGGTAAATATGTACTAAAAACACTTGAATCTGTTTTAATTCAAACATATAGCAACATTGAAGTGATAATTGTTGATGATGGATCTTCTGATAATTCAGTTGAGCTTATTGAAGATTGGCTCCATAAAAACAATAAGCAGCATTGGCAATTCATAAAGCACCTGCAAAACAAAGGTTTGCATTACGGGCTTAATCAGATACTGGATGCTGCAACAGGAAAGTATATCACCTTTATAGGGGATGATGAATTTGTGCCGGAGAAGACAGCTAAGCAAGTAGAGATGCTTGAACAAGCAGGCCCTGAATATGGAGTGGCATATGGTAACATGAGTTATATTGATGAGGATAGTAACCCTAAAGGTGATAGTAACTGGTTTGATGATAAGTTTTGTAAAAACTATGCTATTCCGCAAGGGAATGTATTTCATGACGTTGTGTACTCTGTTACATTCTTCATACAAGCATCTCTTTACAGGCTTGATTTACTTCGTAGGTTAAACTTCCGATTTGATGCAAGATTTATTACAGAAGATTGGTATTTAAATCTGGTAGTGTCAAGATATAGCAAAGCAACAGGTGTATACGACAATTTATGCAGGTATAGATATCGCAATGATTCTATAACAGCTACTAATTGGACAGATGAAAGGATGCATAAAGTTTTACTTTCTCAACTAGCGATGTTTAATCATGTGTATAGCTATCCGGAAAATAATACAGAAGATAAGCTTGTAGTATATAAGAAAATGCATGTGCTGGCATTGCAGTTATATGCATCCGATAAAGTTGGGAAGGTTACAAAAGCAAAAGTTGCTTTCGATTTATTTAGAAAACAATCGAGTATTAAAAATTTATTAAAGGCGGTAGTATTGTTTGTTTTTGGCAATCTTAATCTTGCAGATAATAAAGTTTTAGTAAAGAAAGACAGGTAATGAATTTTATTATAGCAGAATTCGACCACTATGAACCAATATATGGTTTGCTGAGATGTATAGAAGCTGTTGCTGATAAAGTAATAGTATATACTCCCGAAAGATTTGCTGTCAGGCTGCAAAATGTCAATTTCGGCATAAAAGATGTACAGTTTATAGTTGCAGATAATTCTGAAGACCTATTTAAATATGATATAGATTCTTCTGCCAATAGTATATTGATAATTGCACCATCATCGCATTTTGAAAAGGCATTAGAATATATAGAACTGCTAAAACCATCAAAGACACTATTATGGATCAGAAATATCAATTTCTGGTTTATGATGGGTACAAGATATAAAGTGTTTAAACGGCCTAGATCACAGCAGCATAAGATAATGCTTAATGTTGCTGGCAAAGCTGATTATTTAGTTGTTGAGAGTGATACACTTGAACGGTATCTAAGAAGACAGACGAACAATAAGTATAAGACATTGATTTTCCCATATTCAGTATATGAGAAAAATCTGCAGGGTGATGGTGGCAGTAAACTAACAATTAGTTTACCTGGATATATTGAGGAGAGCAGGAGAGATTATAAGCTTGCGTTATCCGTATTTTCTAAACTTGATAAGGATAAGTTCAGGCTAAAAATACTCGGTCAGTCAAGAGACGAATATGGAGCAGGTATAATTGATGATGCAAAAAAACTAATAAGCAATGGCTACGATATTTCATTCCTAGATTCTCCGGATAGATTTGAGAAAGAGATAGTGCAGTCAGATGTAATATTTGCACCACTAAATGTAAATACCAGATATAGCGGAGTAGATGAAGTGTATGGAAAATCGAAAGAGTCTGGAGTTACTTATGATGTTATCAGGTATTCTAAACCAGCAATATTTCCAGCAAATATGGATCTGCCGGGAGAATTGAGCGACTGTGTACTTAAGTATGAAACAGAGAATGAGTTGGAAGTTATATTCAACTCAATACTTGATATAGAATACTACAAGGGTCTTAAAAATAAAGCAGTAGCAGCTTCTGCAAAATATGATGTGAGTGTAGTGTCAAAGGCTCTCTTAAGGTTTTTAAATAAATGATTGTTTGTAAAAATTGTATACTAGATAGCAATGATGATCCATGTTTGCACTTGGATAAAAATGGTGTTTGTAACCACTGTCATTACTATTACAATGAGGCTAAGCACTATCTAAAGGAAGGGGCTGAAGGAGAAAGGCTATTAAATGAAACTGTAGCAGCTATTAAGCAATATGGTAGCAACAGACAGTACGATTGCCTTATTGGCTTGAGCGGTGGTGTAGATAGTAGTTATGTAGCTTACAAAGCAAAAGAATTAGGGCTAAGAGCGCTTTGTGTACACTTTGATAATGGTTGGAACAGCGAACAGGCTGTGATGAACATCCATCACATAGTTAATAAACTTGGTTTTGATCTCAGTACGTATGTAATTAACTGGGATGAATTCAAAGATTTACAGCTTGCCTATCTTAAGGCCTCTGTAATAGATATAGAGGTGCTTACAGATCATGCTATATATGGTACCATGTTCAAGATTGCTAAAGATAATGACATTAAGTATGTACTTGGTGGACACAATGTAACTACTGAGGGAGTATTGCCGTATCATTGGACATTTAATAAAAAAGACTACATCAACATAAAAGCTATTCATAAACAGCATGGTAGCTTGCAATTAAGAACCTTTCCATTCCTTGACAGAAAAATGAAAAAGTTCATCAAAGAATCCGGAGTAGAGTTTATTAATTATCTTAATTGGATGCCATATGTAAAAGATGATGTAAAGGAGATTCTAAAGAAAGAGCTGGAATGGCAAGACTATGGTGGCAAGCACTATGAAAGCATATGGACAAGGTTTTATCAGGGATATATTCTGCCTGTAAAATTTGGAGTAGATAAAAGAAAAGCGCACTTGTCTTCTTTAATATGCTCTGGCCAAATGACCAGAGAACAGGCATTGGAGGAGATGAAAAAATCGCCCTACGATGATGCATTACTTAAGGTTGATAAAGAGTTTGTTCTGAAGAAACTGGGACTGAGTGAGAATGAGTTTGATGCAATAATGTCTCAACCGGTCCGTAGCCATTGGGACTATGATACTGAAGGGTCTATATTCAATTACTACCCGATATTAAAGCCATTGCAACCATTGTGGCATTTAGTTAAGAAAATATCAGCAAAAGGTAAGCCGGCTTAATGAACAAGGTAGTATCAATCATTACCCCTAGTTTCAATCGTTCTTATATTATAGACGAAACAGCACAGTCTATATTTAATCAAACCTATCCACACTGGGAATGGGTAATAACTGATGATGGTAGTACTGATGATAGTTGGCAAAAACTGCTCGCTTATGCAGAGCATGATGCAAGAGTGAAAATTTATAAAAGAGACAGAGAACCTAAAGGTGCATGTATATGTAGGAATATCGCTGTTGAGAAATGCACAGGAGATTATGTTATGTTTCTTGACACAGACGATGTTCTTGCATCATTTTGTCTTGAACAGAGGGTAAAAGCTATGCAAGAAGACTCTGATTGTGATTTTATGATATTTCCTATGATGTTATTTAAGAAGCAACTAGATGATACACGATTGTTGTGGAATATTGACAAGGATGAGGATGATTTGCATAGGATATTAATTGGCGACCCTGTTTGTCAGGGTACAGGACCATTATGGAAGAAGTCTTCTTTTATAGATGTGGGTATGTGGAGAGAAGACTTGAAGCTATGGCAGGATATAGAGTTACACATCAGGAGTTTGCTATATCCGGTGAAGTATAAGAAACAACTTCATTTAAAGCCTGATGTGTTTTTAAGGATATCGGATGATAGTTTGTCTAGGGTTGGTTATTATGCGTCAGCAAAAATGCGTAGTAGGGTAGATGTGTTTTTATATGCTTGTAAGGAAATAGAAACTAAAGGCAGTAAAAAAAAATATTTAGAAGGGCTGCGTAGTATGGGTAGCGATATAATAAATAGCTGCATTATAAGTGGCTATAAAGAAGGGGTAAATACACTCATCGACGTGTGTGGTAGTCAAGGATTATTTAGTAATGCAGAGTTGAGTATGTTTAGAAACTACCACAATGCAGTAAGGTACAAGATTCATAGAATACCATTCTTGTTTAATAGAATACAACGTAAAGCACATTCAATCATAAAATCAAAAGAAAGTACAGTGTCTGCTATAGAATGGCAGGAAGATGTACATATGTAATAGTATGGCAAAAGTATTAGTAACAGGCGCCGCAGGTTTTATTGGCTCTCATGTTTGCGATCATCTTGTTAATGCAGGATATGAAGTTATTGCACTAGACGATTTATCTGGTGGGTTTGAAGATAACGTAAACTCTCGTGCCAAATTTGTTAAAGGCTCAATTAATGATGAAGCATTAGTGAATACACTTTTTGCAGAGCATAGGTTTACTTATGTTTTCCATTTAGCAGCATATGCTGCAGAAGGGTTGAGCCACTTCATTCGAAGATTTAATTATAATAATAATCTGATTGGCAGCATCAATCTATTAAACGCGGCAATAAATACCGGAACCGTGAAGTGCTTTGTGTTTACATCTTCAATAGCAGTGTACGGGAAGAATCAACTGCCAATGAAAGAAGACATGGTTCCGCAGCCTGAAGATCCTTATGGAATTGCAAAGTTTGCTTTTGAACTTGATTTGAAGTCTGCGCATGAAATGTTTGGTATGGACTTTATTGTCTTCAGGCCGCATAATGTATACGGAGAACGTCAAAATATAGGTGACCCATACAGAAATGTTGTTGGCATATTCATGAACCAGATTATGCAAGGTAAAAGACTGACAATATTTGGCGACGGAATGCAGACAAGAGCTTTCAGTCATATAGATGATGTAGCTCCAATCATCGCTAAGAGTATCGAGATGAAAGAAGCATACAATCATGTATTTAATATTGGTGCCGATACACCTTATACAGTTAAGGACTTGGCTACAATAGTATGCGATGCATTTGGGGTTAAAGAACATATAGATTTTCTTGAATCTCGTAACGAGGTAGTACATGCTTATTCAAACCATGATAAAGTACATGAATATTTTGGTTCATTGATACAAAACATCACGCTTAAGGATGGTATTGAAAGAATGGTTGAAGATGCTAAAGCAAAAGGACCAAGAAAAGGCGAGAAATTCAAAAATATTGAAGTAGAGAAAAATATGCCACCTTCATGGCAGAAGTTGATATAACAGACATATTAATGACATCAGTTTCAGTTGTAATACCGGTGAAAAATGAAGCTTTAAAGATTAAAGCTTGTATTGATGGTATTTTATCACAAACAGTAAAGGTCGATGAAATTATAGTAATAGATTCAGGTTCTACAGATGGTACAATTGAGATTCTTAAGTCTTACGAAAAAGTAAAACTGATAGAAATAGCAGGTAAGGATTTCAATCATGGTATGACTCGGAATTTAGGGGTGAGCCATGTTAAATCAGACTATGTAGTATTAACAGTAGGTGATGCAAGGGCATATAACAACTATTGGATTGAGGGAATGCTTTCAGGCTTTACAGATAATGATGTTGTTGCCGTTTGTGGAAAGCAGGTAGTACCCCCCGATAAGGATAAAAATCCTGTTGACTGGTACAGACCTATTGGAACAGGCAGTATTGCACGTTATCAATATAAAGACGGAGCATTTGATACACTAACTGCAGTAGAGAAGAAAAAAGTTTGTGGTTGGGATGATGTAACTGCTATGTATAAAACGGATGTACTGAAGGCTTTGCCATTCAGAAAAACATCTTATTCAGAAGATGCTCTCTGGGCGATGGATGCGCTAAAAGCAGGCCATGCTATTGCATACAGTCCTGAGGCAATGGTGTATCATTATCATTTTGAAAACCCTGATTACACCTATAAAAGAACATTTACAGTTTTGTATCACATGTACAAGTTCTTCGGTTACAAGCCGGAAATGTATACTCCGAATCTTATAGAAAAACTTAGATTGATAAAGCTACTAATGTCTGAAAACAGGCTGTCTTTACAGGAAAAGTACAGGTGGTTTGTATATAATATTGAAGTAAGAAAGAATTTAAGTGTTGCTATAAAAGATTTTATAATGGCAATAGATAAAGGAGAGCAAGTTCTGGATGATGAACATGAAAGACTTTGCGGTATGCCTCCAATCCCTCCTGTATCATAATATATGTGTGGTATTTCTGGTATAGTAGCAAAAAATGCTGGTAGGTATTTACCTGACCTGCAGCAGATGATTGATATAATGTATCACCGTGGTCCTGATGGTAATGGTATCTATCAGTATGATAATTGCCTATTGGGTCATAACAGGTTGAGCATTGTGGATCTGTCTACTGGTGCGCAACCAATGTTGGATGATACAGGTAAGATATGTATTGTCTTTAACGGAGAAATATATGGCTACAGGGAGCTAAGAAAACAACTAAATTATCCGTTCAAAACTGAATCTGATACAGAGTTGATCATCGCTTTGTATAAAAAATATGGCGTTGGCTTACTAGACATGTTGCCTGGCATGTTTGCTTTTGCCATTTGGGATGAAGAAAAACAACAACTCTTTGCAGCAAGAGATAGGTTTGGAGAAAAACCCTTCTATTATTCACTTAAGAAGGGTGAAATAGTATTCGCATCAGAAGTAAAAGCAATACAGGCAACATCTTTCAGAGATAAATCAGTTAATAATAAGGCCTTAGCTAAATACCTGAACCATGGCTATACAGGCCCTGATATGTCCATATTTAATAGCGTCAGCGTATTACCACCAGCACATTATATGATATATAATACAGAGGGTGTAACTGTCAAAAGGTATTGGACAATGCCGGCAACTACGGAAAGTATATCATTGTCTGATGCTGCTGATAGGTTTGAGGCACTATTTACACAAGCTGTGGAAAAGCAGATGGTGGCGGATGTGGAATGTTGTGCATTCCTAAGTGGTGGATTGGATTCTACTTCGGTTGTCAGTGTAGCAAAACAATTCAACAAAGGATTAAAGACACTGTCTTACGGATATAAAGGAGAGGATAGTGAACTGCCATACGCTAGGTTGGTCGCAGATATGTATAACACCCATCACATTGAGATGAAAGAAGAGAATGTACGTATCGCAGATGTATTGCAAAAGCTGGCAGCTGTGTATGACGAACCATTTGGAGATTCTTCAGCTGTGTCTACATATATGATATGTAAACGTGCAAGTGAATATTGTAAAGTAGTACTGACAGGCGATGGTGCTGATGAGCTATTAGGAGGCTATGTTTGGTGGTATAAGCCAATTATAGCGCAGCAACAGCACAAAGACACGAGTGTACTGAAATATAATTTCATCAAAGCATTGGCAGTTGGTGAAAAAATTACAGAATCAACAATCAGTCGTTCTACAGGTCGTAAATGGAGGGATAGATATCACGAAGTAGCGGCATTTCAAAAATATGCAACACCGTTACAGTCAATCAGGTCGAGGTTTGATAGCCTTTCTGACAAAGAATTGATTAGTTTGGGGTTGCCTGTATCAGAAAGTTATAAGCCCTCATGGAAGGAAGAAGGCACACTGAACGATGCAATGAAGTATGATATTACAGACTATATGCCGGGAGATATTCTGGTAAAAACAGATAGAGCAGCCATGGCTAATAGCCTGGAACTACGTTCTCCATTTTTAGATGTAGACCTTGCAACATTCTGTATTTCGTTGCCGGACACCTACAAGGTTACTGCTTCCGCAGATAAGATATTACTACGAGAGGCGCTTAGCAAAAAATGGCCTGAACAGATTCGCAAGCGCCCAAAACAAGGGTTCGGATTGGTGAAAAATACTTGGTCCAAATCTGATGATATGCAAAAACTTTATGCTGACTATGTAAAATCAGCACATAGCCCATTGTATAAATTATTGCCCTATACACAGGTGCAGGTACTATTGAATGACAAACCGCAAATGCTCCACTCGCTGTTAATACTGGCATTGTGGTCGGATAAAAACTGTTAAGTTGAAAAAGATTTTAGTAACCGGTGCTGCCGGCTTTATAGGGTATCATGTGTCAAAGAAGCTTAGCGACCTTGGTCATCAGGTAATAGGAATAGATTCTGTAAACGACTATTACAACATACAATTAAAACATGATAGGGTTGCTCAACTAACAGGCAAGCCCAATTTCAGTTTTATTGAGTTGAGTATCTGTGATAAAGAAAAACTGGATAAACTGTTTGAGGAACACAGGTTTGAAATAGTAATTAACCTTGCTGCACAGGCTGGTGTTCGTTTCAGTATAGATAAACCATATAATTATCTAGATAGTAATGTGCTTGGATTTACGAATATTCTAGAGGCATGCAGGCGTTTCCCTGTTCAACATCTGATATTCGCATCATCAAGCTCTGTATATGGTGCTAATGTAAAAGTTCCTTTTGAGGAAAATGATAGTACAGATCATCCGTTGTCATTATATGCTGCTACCAAAAAGGCAAATGAAACACTTGCACACAGCTACGCTGCATTATATAGTATACCTAGTACCGGATTGAGGTTCTTTACGGTATATGGCCCGTGGGGCAGACCAGATATGGCATACTATTCATTTACAGAGAGTATCATTAATGGTAAAACAATTAGAGTCTTTAACAATGGAGACATGAGGAGAGACTTTACATACATAGATGATATAGTAAATGTTATTGCACTGCTTGTAGATAAACAACCAACTGCAAATCCTGATAAAGTAGGCCATGCTTTGAAGTCTTCCGAAAGTTATGCACCATATAAAGTATACAATATCGGAAATAATAAACCTGTCAGGTTGTTAGAGTTCATCAATATATTGGAAGAATTGATTGGTAAAAAAGCAGTGATGGAAAATCTGCCGTTACAGAATGGCGACATGTTGGAAACTTATGCCAATATTGATGCTTTGTCTAAAGAGGTTGGGTATACCCCAAAGATTGATATTCGTACAGGCCTGTCGCATTTCGTAAACTGGTACAAAGAATACTATAAAGTAAATTAATAAAGGATGCAGGGTAAACCTCTTGTTAGTGTATTAATGACTGCCTACAACAGGGCTGCATATATTGGTAATGCGATAGAAAGCGTGCTTGCCAATACGTATGAAAATTTTGAATTGATAATTGTTGACGATTGTTCTACAGACAATACACTTGAGGTTATTGAAAAATATTGCCAGCAGGATAGCAGGATAAAAGTATACAAGAACGAAACTAACCTTGGCGATTATCCAAACAGGAATAAAGCGGCTTCTTATGCAAATGGCAAATACCTGAAGTATTGTGACAGCGACGAAGAGCTTTATTCATTTTGTCTTAGTATAATGGTAGACTCTATGGAAGAATGCTGCGATGCAGCGTTAGGGTTGTCTCATGTGCACGATGTCCGCAGGTTACCATATACTGTGTCTTCAGAAGAAGCGTATAAACTACACTATTTCAATAAGTATTTCTTTCATAATGCACCTACATCAACCATTATCCGTAGGGCAGAGTTTGAAAAAGAAGGTGGGTTCAGAAATATTCGTCACAGAGGCGATTATGATTTGTGGTTAAGGTTAGCAGCAAAATATCCTGTAGCGAGGGTGCCTGCATTCCTAACATGGAATTTCGACCACGAAGGGCAGGAACGTAGTAAAAACTACTTGTACAAAAAGGCGCTAACCCATAATATTTCAATACAAGCTTTGCAGGAAGAGCATTGCCCGCTAACTGCGGAAGACCGTGAGAAAGCTCGTAAAATGTGGCGTCGTGGATTTATAAGACAAAGTATATTTGGCAATATTCTGAAAATGAACTTCAAAGAAGTTTTTTATTTGAAAAAGGAGTGTAACATTCAACTATCTGAGATTTTATCTGCCTTTTAGTAACATGAATTCACCTCTTTTTTCAATTATTGTGCCTACATATAACAGGGCTCATTTTCTAGATAGAACAATAACAAGTGTTATTAATCAAACTTATGCCAATTGGGAATTGCTTATAGTTGATGATGGTTCTACAGACAATACAAAAGATGTAGTGCACGCTTATATATCTTTGGATAATAGAATAAAGTATATATATCAAGATAATAAAAGAGTTTCTGCAGCGCGTAATAATGGCTTAAGGAATGCTAACGGTAACTATTTATGTTTTTTGGATAGTGATGATGAATACAACACACATCACTTACAGACTTTTGCAGATGCAATAAACAAAGGGTATAATAATAATTTACTATTTACACATTTTATTACTTCTGACGAGGGTAAAACTATCCCGTTTACAATACCGCAGCTTACCAGAGACTACGGAGAAAAATGGAATAATATACTTAAAGTATTCATGCCATATTCTCCACCAGTTCAATGTATTTGTGTTCCTGCTTATGTTAAAGAGCTTGTAAAGTTCGACGAGAACATGATTCTTACAGAATGTTATGATTTTTGTGCGAAATGTGCTGATATACTCAAAGTTATTGAGATAGGAAAAGATACTGTAATAATGCATGCACATCAGGCTAATATTAGTGTTGCAAGAAATCTGGATGCTTCAATATTATTCAATCAGAGGCATCTGCAAGATCTGATAATAATGCAAAGGGATAAATTCTATAATCCAATAAAAAAAACTACATTATTTAAATCGAAAATACAGTCTGTTTATTTTGATTTGATAAAACTAAAAATGTCAAAAAGTGCTTACTGGGATGCATTGTATTATTTATTAAGATGCATAAAAGATTATCCGGGTGTACTTTTGTCAAAAAAAATTCCTGTATTATTATTACAAATCATTAAAAATAGATAGTTGATGAGTTTCAGCCCGTCAGAGTATTGGAATAATAGATTAAAAGACAATTTTACCTTGGTTGGAGTTGGTGATATATCTATGGGTATGGCCTATAATAAATACTCATATAATATTACTTTCCTCGGGTTGAGAAGAATTTTTAATAAATATTGTAAGAATAAGAAGGCTTCTGTGTTGGATATTGGTACAGGCGTAGGGTTTATATATAATAGTTGGAAGCGATGTGGTTATGCAGATGTAGATGGCTCAGACATTAGTTCTTTTGCAGTAGAGCAACTTAAGCAAAAGTTTAAAACAAATAATTTCTATGAATTAGATATTTCCTTATCAACAAATGTGTTGCAAGGGAAAAAGTATAATTATGTAACATGTGTATCTGTTTTATATCATATCGTTGATGACGAAAAGTGGCGCGCGGCATTAAAAAATATCAGATCATTAATGAGTGAGGGAGGGATTTTTATATTTACTGAAGGATTCCCTGAACATCAACAAACTATTACTCACCAAGTATTAAGGACAAGAGATCAATACAAAAAAGCACTATTATCCGCTGGATTTGATTTAATCGAATCAAAAGCTAATTATATTTTGATGTCTGATCCTGCAGGTACAAAAAGTAAGTTCTATAAGTATTGGTGGTATGGTTCTTCTTTGATTTCAAGAAAATTCCCAAAATTGGCTTATTTATGGTGGGCTGCTGTTTTTCCAGTAGAAAGGGCGATGACTAAGTTCAAAAAAACAACACCGGGGCAAGAATTCTGGATTTGCAAGGCTGTATAGTATGCATGTATTGGTAATACCATCAGAAGAGTTTGTACCTGAAAGAAACCATGCTATTGGTATCTTTCAATACCATCAGGCAAAAATCATGATGGAGCACGGCTATAAAGTTGGTGCATTGTCTATAACACAGGCATTCTCCATACCAATGTTGTTGAAATCGTTGCTATATAAATTAAGCTTACGAAAAACAGGCAACGTTACCGATAGCTATAGTTTTACTAAAGTAATAAGCGTGCTGTATAAAAAACTGTACGCACAACATAAATACCTGCAGGAAAACAACATAACTGGGATTCCTGTTTTCAGAATTGAAGGTTTTTATTACAAGAGCCCATCAGACTATTCAAGTATGTATGGCTGGGTAAAAGCAGGCATGGTAGCATTTGATAATTACATTGCAAAGTATGGCATGCCGGATATGGTACATGCACACAATGCAATGTATGCAGGTGCATTGGCTCAAAAAATAAATGAAAAATACAAAGTACGTTATGTGATAACGGAGCATAGTACACTTTTTGCAAGGGATATGGTTACAGACCCTAAGTTGCTTAATGTTTTGGCAGAGGCTTATAAAACAGCAAATGGCGTATTCGCAGTTAGCAAACCATTCTGTAATCTGCTATCAAATAAATTTCCCAATATCAGTTTCACATACTTCCCAAATGTTATTGACCCATATCTTGAAAAACAACCTTTCATTACAGGTGAGATAAAGAAAGATGAATTTGTTTTTCTGAATATTGCAGAGCTACATCCAAAGAAAAACCACCAGCTTTTGCTTGAGGCATTCGCACAATTGAAAAAAAATGCGAAGTACAGCAATGTAAAATTGTGGATAGCAGGTAGTGGTGTAGAACACGATAATATTATTAATACAATAGCGAAGCTCAATCTGCAAGAAGATGTGAAGATGCTTGGTCTGCTTAACAGGGATCAGATTCTACAAGTAATAAAAGATTGCAATACAGTTGTCCTGTCAAGCAACTTTGAGACCTTTGGCGTTGTGCTGATAGAAGGTATGTTGTTTGGTAAACCTGTAATTGCTACAAAGTGTGGCGGACCGGAATCTTTTGTAAATGATAGTTGCGGTATCTTGGTAGATAAGCAGAATAAAAACCAGCTAAGTGATGCGATGGCTAAACTCGTAAACAACATTGATAGTTACAATCCTGAACAGATAAGAAGCTATACGCTGCAGGAGTTCGGTGAAAACAAATTTTTCGCAGATATAGAAAAAATATACAGCAGGTATTTGAATAATATAGCTAAATAATACAGAATGGTAGAAGAAAGAAAATATCAGCAATGTAGTATATCAGTAATGGATACAATTGCAGACCCTGATATTTTTTTTGATGCAAAAGGCATATCAAATTATTATTACGATTTTATAAATGCTTATAATGATCATGTGCGTATAGGCGAGGATGCTGAATATGAGTTAGCTAAAATAGTAGATACTATAAAAAAAGCAGGGAAAGGAAAAGAGTACGACTGCATAATGGGACTCAGCGGAGGCGTCGATAGTACATATATAGCACTTTTAGCCAAACAACTAGGACTGCGACCTCTGGCAGTACATTTTGATAACGGCTGGAATAGTGAGCTTGCAGTAAAGAACATTGAAAATATTGTAGCCAAACTTGGCTTCGATTTGTTTACATATGTCATAAATTGGGAAGAGTTTCGTGATTTGCAAATAGCTTACCTAAAAGCATCTGTAGTAGATATTGAAGCTATAACAGACCATGCAATTTTTGCTACACTATACAGAATTGCTGGTCAGAAGGAAATAAAATATATATTAAGTGGGACTAATGTTCAGACAGAAAATACATTGCCTAAAAGTTGGATACATTCTAAATCAGATCATATCAATATCAAATCCATTCATAAAGCGTTCGGTACAATAAAACTAAAGACTTTTCCTTTTATGGATGCTAAAGTGAAGCGATATTATCAACAAGTAAAAGGTGTGACATCTATTTCATTATTAAATTACATCAACTATAACAAACAGTCTGTCAAAAATATTATTCAACAAGAGTTGAATTGGAAAGATTATGGCGGTAAACACTATGAGAGTATATGGACTAGATTTTATCAGGGATATATACTTCCAAAAAAGTTTAAGATAGATAAACGAAAAGCTCACTTAAGTGATTTGATTTTTTCACGACAAATAACAAAAGAGCAAGCTTTAGAAGAATTGATAAAACCAATATACGATGCTGAGCAGTTAAGTACAGATTATGAATTTGTTTTAAAAAAACTAGGGTTATCACAAGCGGATTTTGACAATATTATGCAGACACCTCGTCGTAGTCATTACGATTTCGATTATGAAATGCCTATTGACAAAAGATATCCAATATTGAAACCAATTAAGAAAATTTACAGAAGTATCTTTTGGCCAAAGTAACATGGCAAGAATAAGAATCATTCCGGTATTGTTACTGAATAAAGGTGGGTTGTATAAAACAATCAAGTTTAAAAATCCTGCCTATATCGGCGACCCAATTAATGCTGTAAAAATATTCAACGAAAAAGAGGCTGATGAGTTGGTGTTGCTGGACTACACAGCATCTGCCGAAAACAGACAGCCCGATTTTGTTAAGATTAGTGAGATAGCCGGAGAGGCATTTATGCCAATGGCATATGGTGGTGGTATCAGGAACTATGAAACAGCAAAGAAGGTGTTTGATGCAGGGTATGAAAAAGTGATACTCAATTCAATCCTGTATGAAGACCTGAAACTGGTAGATAAGATTGCTGCTGTATATGGAAGTCAGGCCGTAGTAGGCTGTATAGATTTTAAAAAACCCTTATTGAGCAAGCATAAAACCTATGCATACTCCGGTTCAAAATCTACCGGATACTATCCTATAGACTGGGCTAAACAATTGCAGGAGGCTGGAGTGGGTGAAGTGATGGTGAACAGTATAGAGCAGGATGGTACTTGGGATGGTTATGCCTTAGATATTATTAAAGAAATCTCTTCAAATATAAATGTGCCACTGATTGCTTGTGGTGGTGCAGGCTCACTGGAAGATTTTCAGAAAGCGGTAGATAATGGGGCATCTGCAGTTGCTGCAGGTAGTATGTTTGTCTTTCAGAAAAAAGGAATGGGTGTGCTCATAAACTTTCCTACAGGAAAAAGAATAAATAAAAATTAAACAACTAAATATTACTAACAGGTTGTACAATGAACAAAATCAAATTTGCACTGATTGGCTGTGGACGTATAGCACAACGCCACGCTGAACATATTAATAATCAGGGAGTACTTGTTGCTGTTTGCGATGTTGTAAAAGAAAAAGCAGATGCATTAGCCGAACAGTATGGTGCAAAAGCTTATTACGATATTGATTCCTTGTTTACTGCAGAAAAAGAGATAGACGTAGTTTCAATATGTTCTCCGAACGGATTGCACGCACAACATTCCATTAAGGCATTAAAAGCAGGTTTTCATGCTTTGTGCGAAAAGCCAATGGCAATCAATGTGCACGATTGTGGTGAAATGATAAAAGCGGCAGAACAATCAAATAAACGTTTGTTTGCTATTAAGCAAAACAGGTTTAACCCTCCTGTTGCTGCAGTAAAGCAGGCAATCGATGAAGGTCGTTTCGGTAAAATTTACAGCATACAGCTTAGCTGTTTCTGGAACAGAAACGATGATTATTATGCAAACTCGTGGAAAGGAACAAAGGACATGGATGGCGGTACTTTGTATACACAGTTTTCTCACTTTGTTGATCTCTTGTACTGGATGATAGGTGATATCAGAAATGTAAATGCATATATGGGCAACTACGCTCATGCAAATACGATAGAGTTTGAAGACACAGGCGCAATCATCGTAGAGTTTTATAATGGCGCAATCGGTACAATTAATTATACGGTTAATAGTTATCAAAAAAATATGGAAGGCTCATTAACCATATTTGCAGAAAATGGTACTGTAAAAATCGGCGGACAGTACCTGAACGAATTGGAATATCAAAACATCAAAGACTATAAAATAGAAAACCTGCCTGAAGGAAATAAAGCAAATAACTATGGGTCTTATCAAGGCTCTATGTCTAATCATGATAAGGTGTACGAAAACCTCATAAATGTATTGTTGAATAATGCAGCTATATCCACTAGCGCATTTGAAGGCTTGAAGACAGTTGAAATAATTGATAAGATATACTCATCTGCAAAAAAGATACAATAATGAATGAGCCGATATTGTATGAGTCTCAAATAAAGAATGTAACATTCGGTACAAATGTAAAAGTTGTACAACCAGTAAACATATATGGATGTGCAATTGGCGACGATTGTTTCGTAGGTCCGTTTGTAGAAATACAGAAAGATGTAACAATAGGTTGCAGGACTAAGATACAGTCACACAGTTTTATTTGCGAACTGGTGAGCATAGGCAATGATTGTTTCATAGGTCATGGTGTAATGTTTATTAATGACTTGTTCGCCAAAGGAGGCCCTGCAATGGGTGATAAGACACTTTGGAAAGAGACAAAAATCGGAAACAAAGTATCTGTTGGTTCTAATGCTACAATCCTGCCAGTGAATATTTGCGATAATGTAGTAATAGGTGCAGGTGCAGTTGTAACAAAAGATATTACACAACCCGGTATCTATGCCGGTAATCCCGCAAAAAAAATAAAATAATAAAACATGAATATCCCTTTCGTAGACTTAAAACAACAATATCTGAGCATTAAAGAAGATATAGATGCTGGTATTCATAATGTTATTAATAATACCTCATTTGTTGGTGGTAAATATGTGAAAGAGTTTGAAGAAGCTTTTGCAAAAGCATATGGTGTTAAACACATGATATCTTGTGCAAATGGCACAGACTCACTTTACATCATTATGAAAATGTTGGGAATAAGTGAGGGTGATGAAGTAATAACTGTCGCAAATAGCTGGATATCAAGTTCAGAGACTATTACACAGGCAGGTGCAAAACCCGTGTTTGTAGATATACATCCTGACTATTACAGCATAGATGAAACTAAGTTGGAAGAAGCTATAACGCCTGCTACAAAAGCTATAATCCTTGTGCATCTGCAAGGGCAGATGGCAGAAGTTGAAACGATAGCGCGCATTTGCAAAGAGAAAAATATTTACCTGATAGAAGACTGTGCACAGTCGCATTTTTCTGAGTATAAAGGTATGCGTGCAGGTGTAACTGGTATTGCTGGTAGTTTTAGTTTCTATCCTGGCAAAAATCTGGGCGCTTACGGTGATGCAGGTGGTATCATTACAAATGACGATGAACTGGCTGGTAAAATCAGGATGTTTGCTAATCATGGTGCTTTGACAAAGCATCAACATCAGATTGAGGGCATCAATAGCCGTTTGGATAGTATGCAGGCTGCTATATTATCCGCTAAGCTTCCGCACCTGCATAAGTGGACAGAACAACGCATTGCCAATGCGGCATTATATAATAAGTATCTTGCCGATGTCAAGGAAATAGTATTGCCTATTGTTAGGCCTCATTCAAAACATACATTCCACTTATATATCATCCGAACAAAAGTTAGAGAGAAACTGATGCAATACCTGAAAGAGAATGGTATTGAAACGGCTATACACTACCCTACAGCATTGCCCAATCTGAAAGCATACGCATATTTAGGACTTAAGCCTGAACAGTATCCCGTAGCTACACAGTATCAAGATGAAATTCTCTCTTTGCCGATGTATCCGGAATTGAAAGAAGAAGAGATAGCTTACATTGCTCAGAAAATAAAAGACTTCTTTAAGTCTTAATGATATTCGAGAATAAGACTGTATTAGTACTCTCCCAACAAGATTGGGGGACAATGTTTTTGTCCAAGCATCACTATGCGGTAGAACTTGGGAAGATGGGCAATTATGTATATTACGTAGAGGGCCCGAATAGTGATATGAGCCTGAGGAAAGGTGAAGTGCGGATAAATGCTACAGACCATAAGAACGTTTTTTTTATCAGGCACAGGTTGTCATTCCCACTATTTTTAAAATTCAAACTTCCTTCTCTTTACAGTTTTCTAATTGCAAGGCACATAAGGAAGCTTATTAAGTGTATTTCACAAAAAGTAGATGCAGTCATATCGTTCGATATCTCAAATACATTACCGCTTACAGCATTTGATAAGTGTTCAAGAATATTGATTGCTGCAGATGACTCGAAAGATAAGTCTGCAATAGAAGCTGCAAAAGGAGCATCGGCAATATTGGGTATTGCTAAAGAGTTGCTTTACAAGTATGAAGGCTTTGATGTGCCTAAGTATGTATTAGGGCATGGTGTGGCAGCATATTTTATTAATGAAGAGTTGAGTGTTAAAAATAACAACCCTCTGCAGATTGGCATGTCAGGAAATTTCCTTAGAAGGGATCTGGACAGACAGTCTATGGTAGCTATCATTAAAGAGAATACGGAAGTTGTTTTTAATCTTTGGGGTTCTTGTGATTATGATAACTCAAACCTTCTTTCAGATAAAGACTATGATACGCTTGCATTTATTGATACACTTCGAAAATGTAAGAACGTTGTATTGCATGGGCAAGTGTCACCTTCTGTATTGGCTGTTGCATTAAAGAAGATGGATGGATTCCTTATCTGTTACGATATTGAAAAAGACCAGAGTGGCGGAACTAATTATCATAAAGTGCTAGAGTATCTGGCAACTGGCAAAGTGATAATATCTAACAACATCACAACATACGATACAGCTGACAAGCTTATACAAATGCCCGCTGAAAGAAATAATGTGAACCTTCCTGATTTATTTAGAGAAGTAATTACCAATATTGATAAACACAATGCTGTGCCACAACAGCAAAAAAGGATTGCTTATGCTAAAGAATATACTTACGTAAGTAATCTGAAAAAAATTGCATCATACCTATAGTGACGTTGGTAGCTGGTAAAAAAGTATTGTTGGTAACAAATGTGAATCTGGCATGCAATCCAAGGTGCCATAAAGAAGTACGGGCATTAGTGAGTAGCGGCTATAGTGTGTCTGTTTTGAAGTTTGATATCAGAAACTGGTCTGCAGATTATGAGGCATTGATTGAAGCATCTCTGCCACAGGTGAAGTGGATAAAACTGGATGCTGGTAGCAAATCCAAATTGGGTTGGCTTGTTGCATCAATAGTAAGTAAAATAGCTGGCAATATCCTTAAGCTTTTTAATAATAACATTGCACTGATTTCTTATATGCTTGACAAAAGAAGTTGGTTGTTGAATAATAAGTTGCAGCAAATAGCATCTCAATACGATTTACTCATCGCCCATAATCCTGGTTCTTTTTATCCTGTATATAAGGCAGCCTCAAAAACATCAGTACCATATGCTATTGATGTAGAAGATTATCATCCAGGAGAGTATAGTAATGTATCTTTAGAGCAAGGTACAAGGCAATTGATGCAGTCTACGTTAAAAGATGCTAGTTATGTTTCTGCTGCAGCGCCATTGATACTTGAACATACAATAAAAGATGTTGTTGGTATAGCCGATAAGTCTTTGGTAATAAATAATGTTTTCCCGCTAGAGTTAAAACCTGTTTTCACAGAGTTGCCGATAAAAGCAGGAGAACCTGTACGGCTTGTATGGTTTTCACAGAATGTAGGGTTGGACAGAGGGCTTGATGATGTTGTAAATGCAATGAACCTGATTACAAACTTTCCTATAAAGCTAACGCTTATAGGTAATTGTACTAAAGATGTAAAGCAGGCAATATTATCAACACTGAAAAGTGATATGCATACAATAACATTTAAATCGCCAATGCCAGAGCAACAATTGATGCAGGAAGTAGCACAACATCATATAGGCCTTGCATTAGAAGCAAGCCCGAATCTGAACAGGCGTATTTGCCTTACGAATAAATTGTTTACATACCTGCTTTGTGGTAACGCGATTATTGCATCGGATACAGAAGCGCAGGTGAAGTTTATGAAAGAGCATACTTCTGTAGGGCAAACATACTCATCCGGTAATGCTGCTCAACTGGCTGAACGAATTAGCGGGTATTATTCCGATATGGAAATGCTGCAAGACAATCGCCTGAATGCTTACAAGTTAGCAAGCGAAGAAATGAATTGGGATAAAGAACAATCTATATTTATTGCGGCAGTTAATAATGCACTTTCTTGAAGAAGATATTAATCATATCGCCACACTTTCCGCCTTCTAATCTTGCTGCAGTTCATCGCACAAGGCTATTTGCACAACATTTGCCATCGTTTGGATGGGAGCCTACAGTGTTGATGGTTGATGAAAAATTTTATGAGGAGAAGTTGGACTACAATTTGCAAAAACTTGTTCCGACAAATCTTAAAGTTGAAAAGGCATCAGCATTCGGTGTAACAAAGCCAAGGCTGATTGGTGATATTGGTATGCGCGGTTTCTTTCAGCTTTATAAAAAAGCTAAGCAAATCGTACGCAGAGACAAGATAGATTTCATTTACATACCTATTCCTTCATTTTACGTTGCATTACTCGGTCGTTGGCTGTATGCAAGCACTGGGGTGAAGTATGGAATAGATTATATAGATCCGTGGGTACACGAATTTCCTGGTGCAGGCTTGCGTTACAGGTTGAGTGAGGCAGTTGCGAAGTTTCTTGAACCAATTGCAGTTAAAAGAGCTTCCTTAATAACAGGCGTTGCCGAAGGCTACTATAAAGGTGTACATCAAAGGAATCCACATTTACTGAATACATGTGCATTTGCCGCAATGCCTTATGGTGGTGAAAAAGAAGACCATAGTAAGGTAGCAAAGATGAATATCAAGCCGTATTTATTTGCTAAATCTGCAAAGGTGCAATTGGTATATGCAGGCGCTATGCTCCCAAAAGCATACGAGCCACTAGAGGCAATTTTCAAAGCTATAAGCACCAATAAACAGAAATACGAAAATATAGAGTTCCATTTTATAGGTACTGGTAAAACACCTAATGATTCTGATGCATACAATATAAGACCACTGGCCGAAAAATATGGACTGTGGCAAAATGTAGTATTTGAATATCCGGCACGTATTCCATACATGGACGTTTTGGTACATCTTGATGCTGCAGATGGTATTTTTATACTAGGCAGTACAGAGCCACATTATACACCCTCTAAAGTGTACCAGGCAGTATTGTCTGCAAAACCTATCCTTGCAGTATTGCATGGAGAATCGACAGCATTTAATGTTGTTAATAGTACAAAAGCAGGTATCGCATATCCTATATTGCCAGATGACATAGATAAGTTAGCAAAAGACTTTATTGCACTAATGGAAAACTATCAGCAATTTATGCAGCAGTTTCAACCATCGCAGGTAGATACAAAAGCATTCGACTTATACAGCGCAAAAGCAGTTTCTAAAGTATTAGCAGATACTTTAAATAAACTATTTAGCTAACGATTCAATCATAAATAACAGATTTACTTTTTAATTACAACCAAAATGAGTCAAGCCAATAATATTCAAACAGAGTACGAGCAGTGGCACAAGGAGTACAACAAGAATATCCTTGACTTTGACAAACTGAATATGATGAAATGGCACAGAACTGTGCTTAGTTTTCTCGATAAAGATTTGTCTGGCAAAAAAATGCTGGAAGTAGGTTGCGGTAATGGCGATTTTTCCAACTACTTGTCGCTGAATCATAACGCAGATATTCTCGGTCTTGACTTTTCTACAGAAAGTATAAAGATTGCCAATCAGAAGAAAGAAGTATTCGGTGCTAAAACGTCATCATTTATGGTGGGCGACGCGCAGAGTATTTCTTTGCCCGATAATAGCTTTGATATCATCGTGTCGTGCGAGTGTTTGGAGCATATTCCTGTTCCGCAGAAAATGGTTTCAGAAATATTCAGATTGTTGAAGCCTGGCGGAAGGGTAATCCTTACTACAGAAAACTACTTCAATGCCTACGCATACCATAGGGTGTACCTGAAAATGCTGGGTCGTCCATTCGATTCGGGTTCAGGTGTGCAGCCATTGGAAAATTTCTTCTTTTTCTGGCAGGTTGCAGGTATGTTCCGTAAAGCCGGCTTTAAAAATACAAAGACGGTTAGTGGTGAATATGTGATGTTGCTGTTGCCGGGTACAGACCCTGCTAAATTCACAATAGATGAAGTGAAGAGCCCGCTGATGAAAAAAATCATGAAACCTTTTGGCAGGCGCATGACATATTACGCAACCAAGCCACTTTAATAAAGAATGAAAATTCTCTGCTTTCTGAGCGGCAATATATTATCAGGTAAAGAGTTTGTTGCGTTGGACGTTATCCGTGGTTGGAAAGCAGTAGGTCACACCGTAGAAGTTGCATTTGTTGGTTGGCATGATGGTAAATTTCAACAGCAATTGCATGAGATGAATGTACCAAGCCATCCTATAAAGCTTGGATGGTATTATTTGAGGCAATGGAAATGGTCGATTGATTCTTTGGTTAATTATCTGCCTGCAATTGCACGGTTCAGGAAACTGCAAAAGCAATTTAACCCCGATGTAATATACATGGATAGCTACAGGCAGATAATATTGTTGAAGCCATTCCTGAAAAAGAAAGTGGTTTTCCATGTCCACGATCCGCACGCATTCAGTAGCAGAGAAGCCAAGATGATACAACTGGCTGATAGTGTAGTGAATAGATATGTAGCTGTGTCTGGCTTTATAAAGAATGACCTGATAGCTTGCGGTGTGTCTGCAGATAAAGTGAGTGTGGTGTATAATGGCACACATTTGCCAGCAGATACAGCGAAGCAATATATGCCAGAAGGGGTGTTGAGGATAGGATTGATAGGACAGATACTGGAGCGTAAAGGACACGAGGATGTACTGGAGGCTATCGGCCAATTGGTAAATACAGCAAAATGCAAAGTGTTGATATATGGAAAGGGCGATGAAGGGTATATGCAAAAACTGAAACGCTTGATAGGAGATAAGCAATTGACTTCATACATAGAGTGGAAAGGTTTTGAAGCAGATAAAAAGAAAGTGTATGACAGTATAGATGTAGTTGTGGCTGCTACACGCAATGATGAGCCGTTTGCGTTGGTAGCATTGGAAGCAGGTGCTTATAGAGTACCTGTTATTGCTACCCGTTCGGGTGGATTTGTAGAAAGTATTGTTGATGGTGAAACAGGTTTCATTGTAGAGAAGAACAACCCGACGATGATACAAGATAAGTTGTGGTACTTATATAGTACAGATGGTATGCTGACCACTATGGGAAATGCAGCATATAGTCATATCAAATCAAACTTCTCACTGGCTGCAATGCAGGCAGGAATGAATAAAATAATTTCTGTATAGTAGTATGCGTCTGGCAATAGTTACAACACATCCTATCCAGTACAATGCTCCATGGTTCAGATTGCTGGCACAGCAGCAGGGTGTTGAGGTGAAGGTGTTTTATACTTGGGAAGCTTCACAAACTATTGCTAAGTATGATCCCGGATTTGGACGTGTCGTAGAGTGGGATATTCCATTGTTGGATGGATATGAATACACGTTTGTGAAAAACGTATCTGCAAATCAAGGCTCACACCACTTTAAAGGAATAGATACACCAACGCTTAACAGCGAAATAGAAAAATGGGGAGCAGAGGCGGTGTTGGTTTTTGGTTGGGCATACAAAAGTCACTTGGCATGCCTCAGATATTTTAAAGGGAAAATACCTGTATTATTCCGTGGCGATTCTACGTTGCTCGACAGAACAGGTGGAATGAAAGAACTACTGAAAAAAATCTTTCTGAAGTTTGTATACCGTCATATCGATTATGCAATGTATGTAGGTACAAACAATAAAGAGTATTTTCTACAGCATGGTGTAAAAGAGCGTCAGCTTGTTTATGTGCCACATGCTATTGAAAATGAAAGATTTATTGACGATACTGGTAGCTATAGAATCAGGGCAAATGAATGGAAGAAAGAACTAGGAATTGAAGGATGTTTCAATATTGTATTTGCCGGCAAACTGGAACCCAAAAAAAATCCTGAATATCTTTTGCAACTGGCAGCAAAACTACCTGATGCAAATCAGAGGTTTGTATTTGTAGGTAATGGCATTTTGGAAGAAAAACTAAAAAACAGTGCACAGACAGACAACAGGATATTGTTTGTTGGGTTTCAAAATCAACAAAACATGCCATTGGTCTACAGGTTGGCAAATGTTTTTGTGTTGCCTTCCAAAGGACCGGGTGAGACTTGGGGCTTGGCAATAAACGAGGCAATGGCATGTGGTGTACCTGTAATAGCTTCTGACAAAACAGGTGGTGCTGTAGATTTGATAAAAGACAACGGATTAATAATAAATCCTGATGATGTGAATGCGGGTGTGCATTACATAGAAAGGTTGATGAATGATAGTGGATTTGAACAATCTCAACGAAATGAATCTGAAGAGCTGATAAAGCAATTTTCATTTCAGGTTATTGTAGCTAGTATCAGTTCGTTTTTGAAAAAATTGGAGAAAGACAGAAAAGGAGTTCTAAACTAAATGGCAACAGATTTTACTAATAATATATCGACAGGCAAGAAAGCATCATACGTTATTCCGGTGATGCTGTTCTTTATTGTTTATGCATTTTTTTCAGAGTATTTGTGGCTTACCATATTTTCGGGAGTGGTGTTATTGGTTATCATCTCATCATTACAGAAGTCTTATATACCACCTGTGTTGGTTTACCTCTTTGGTTTTCACTGGCTACAGGTTTTTGCTGCGGTAGGGTATGCTAGCTATCTGGGGTTGCCACTAGAGGAGGCATTTGAAAGTAAAGATTTGGAATTCTTGTTTTGGGTTACCATCCTGCAAATTGGAGTGATGGCATTTTTCCTTTCAAGAATCTATAAGGTAGATTATGTACCTAATTTGCAGATTTTGAAAGATGCTGCTGAAAAACTAAATGTCAAAAAAGTTCTTTATGCATATGGTATAGCAACGTTGGTATTCCCAACGTTAATTGCTGCAACATATTCCAATTCCTCCCTCAGTCAGCTTGTGCAGTCATTTGCGGTTGTCAGAAAAGTATTGCTGCTGATGCTGATATTTATCTATTTCCTTCGGGATACGAAGTACAAGAATACAATTATGATACTTGTAGTGCTTGAGTTTATCTTGAGTTTTGCATCTTATTTTTCCAATTTTAAGGAGATTATATTTTTCGTTGTTTTCGTATTCCTTACCGTAAAGCCCGAAGTCAAAACAAAACAGGTTCTTTTGCTAGTGCCGGTTGGTATACTACTAATCAGCTTTCTAGTGTTTTGGTCAGGAGTAAAGGAAGGCTACCGAAACTTCTTGAATCAGGGTAATAGACAACAACAAGTAAATGTAAGCAAGCTAGAGGCGCTAGACTATCTGGTTGATAAAACAGGTGAATTCGATGTGGATTCGTTTCGTACAGGTGCAGAAAAGTTGCTGTTTAGGTTACAATACATGCAGCAGTACTCATCAGTATACAGTCGCGTGCCTGAATTTATACCTTTCGAAAATGGTAAGAATATTACCGGGACGGTAGAGTTTCTGACAATGCCGCGTTTCTTGAATGCCAATAAAAAAATACTCGACCCCTCATCAAAAACCTCTTATTATACCGGTAAGAAATTTGCAAATGCAGAACAAGGTACATCAATATCTATGGGCTATTTCTGCGATTTGTATATAGATTTTGGCCTATGGGTAATGTTCATACCGTTGTTGATTATCACCTTCATGATAGGAAAGGTTTCAAACTATATAATCAATTCAAAGAAGTACAACCTCATATTTACCTATTCGCTTTTTATAGGTACCATACTCAGTTGCGGTACATTCGAATCGGATATTATTTTCTATCTGGGTAGTGTTAGGAACTATACAGTATTTATGTTGCTTGGTAACTTTTTCCTGTTCCCATACCTCAATAAGTACGTAAAGGCGTAGATGAAACTCTTTATCACTTATGAATACTTTTTGCCTGCCTATAAAGCTGGTGGCCCTGTGCAATCATTGGCAAATCTTATTGCTATTTACAGCCACGCAGATATATACATCTATTGCAGAAATACAGATTTAGATGGAACTGTATTAGACGTGAAAACGAATGAGTGGGTACAATTCAATAAAAATACAAAGGTGTTCTACGCATCAGGTAAGAGTGAAATTTCAGTCTACGATTTGTTGACAGAACTAGAACCTGATGTGATATTTATAAATGGTATTTTCTCTCCTGCCTTCAATTTGAAACCACTTTTATGGTCTGGAGATGCACGTAAAGTGGTCTCTGCAAGAGGAATGCTCCACCCTGGTGCACTCAGCCAAAAGTCAGTGAAAAAGAAAGTGTATTTGACAGTATATAAGTTGTTGGGGCTGCATAAGAAATGCATCTTCCATGTTACTACACAGGAAGAGAAACAATACGTGACAGATACATTTGGTAGTAGTGTGAAAGTACACGTAGCACCCAACTTCCCGAATGTGATTGATAAACTTCCCGTAGCTAAGAAAGAATCTGGCAAACTAAAGCTTATTACCATAGCGCTTATAAGCCCTATGAAAAATATCAAATTGGTGTTGGAGGCTTTGGGTAAATGCAGCTTGTCGATTACTTACGATATATACGGCCCTGTAAAAGATGCTACTTACTGGCAGGAATGTCAGCAATTAATTGCAACCATGCCAAATAACATCTGTGTACAATATCATGGTGCGGTAACGCCGGATAAAATACTGAACGCACTTGTCGATTATCATTGCATGATACAGCCAAGCAAGAGCGAAAATTTTGGCCATGCACTTTACGAAGCACTTGCTGCAGGCAAACCTGTAATAACCAGCCACAATACACCTTGGAATAATCTCGAAGAGGCTAATGCAGGCTTCAACATAGATATTAATAATATACAGTCAATTGTAGATGCCATCGAAAAAATAGCATCGCTCACTAATGAAGCATATGCTGCCAGTAGCAATGCTGCTGCACAATATGCTGCAAAAAGTATAGATGTTGCATCTGTAAAGAAAGACTATGATGCAATGTTTTTAAATAGATAAACAATACATAGTAATGATAATTTTAGGTATTAATGCCTACCACGCAGATTCAAGTGCAGCTATCCTGAAAGATGGCGAACTGATTGCTGCATCTGAAGAAGAAAGGTTTACAAGGGTAAAGCACTGGGCAGGGTTTCCTGAAAAAGCGATTCTGTTTTGCCTTAAAGAATTAGGCGTCACCATCAACGAGGTTGACCATATCGCCATTGGCCGCGATCCGAAAGCTAAGTTTGACAAGAAGATGCTGTATTTGCTTAAAAATCCTGGTGGTGGTTTTAAGACTGTCATGAACAGGTTGAGCAATACAAAGAAAGTAGCATCACTGGAACAGGAGCTGTCTCGCATCACAGGTGTAGATGCTGCATTAATCAAACCAAAGATTCATAACGTAGAGCATCACCGCAGTCACTTGGCATCCGCATTTTTTGCAAGCCCTTATGATGAGGCTGCGCTGTTGTCTATTGATGGCTCTGGTGATTTTACCAGCACCATGATAGCTGTTGGTAAAGGCAATAAAATTGAAGTGCTCGATTCGGTGGATTTCCCTGTATCGGTAGGTACATTCTATACTGCATTTACACAATACCTCGGTTTCCCGCATTATGGTGATGAGTACAAAGTAATGGGTCTTGCACCGTATGGCGAACCGAAGTACGTTGATAAGATAAGAGACGTAATCAAGTTTACAGAAGACGGGCTGTTTACGTGGAATCAGAAATATTTCAAATCTGCAAAAGATGTGGTAGTTACTTATGGTGATGACCACATTCCGTTTGTAGGTAGTTTGTTCGCACCATATTTCGAAGAGAAGTTTGGCAAGGCTCGTGGCAAAGGCGATGAGCTTACACAATACCATAAAGACATAGCAGCATCCGTGCAACGCTTCACGGAAGAGCTGATATTCCATATCGTAAATCATCTGCAAAAACGTACCGGTTTAAAGAACCTGTGTATAGCAGGCGGTGTGGCGCAGAACTCTGTTGCGAATGGCAAGATACTGGCAAACTCAGGTTTCGAAAACCTGTATATACCGTCTGCAGGACATGATGCAGGTATCTCTATGGGGTCTGCATTTTATGTGTACAATCAGGTGTTGAGTCAACCACGTGCTAAAGCTGTTTACTCTGCTTACACGGGTAGTAAATTCAGCAACGAAGAAATAGAAGTATTCCTGAAAGAACGCAATATCACCTACAAGCGTCTGGATGATGCTGCATTGTACGATTATGTATCAGACCGATTGGTGAATGCAGGTGTTGTTGGTTGGTTTCAGGGGCGTGCAGAGTTTGGCCCGCGTGCATTGGGTGGCAGGTCTATACTGGCAGACCCGCGCCGTACAGATGCTAAAGATCTGCTGAATGCAAAAATCAAACGTCGCGAAAGTTTCCGCCCGTTTGCACCATCTATATTGAAGGAGTTTGTGCCGGAATACTTTGAATACACAGAGAATGTGCCGTTCATGGAAAAAGTATTTCCGATAAAGAAAGAAAAGCATAGTACTATACCTGCCGTTACACACGTAGATGGCACAGGCCGTTTGCAGAGTGTAGATAAAACAGTGTCTCCACGTTATTATGGGCTGATAGATGCTTTCCGTCAGAAGACCGGTGTGCCGATATTGTTGAATACATCGTTCAACGAAAACGAACCGATTGTAAATACGCCTGCTGAAGCGTTGGATTGTTTCCTGCGTACGAAGATGGATATGCTGGTGCTTGAAAACTGTGTTGTAGAAAGATAAGTGAAGATTGTATTTGTAAACCAGACGGCTAATTACCTTTTTGCAGACATCATCACGGCGTTTGCAAGCAAGATGCCCAATGTGCAGATAGAAGCATGGTACGGTAGTTTCGATTATGATGTAACGAAACTACCTGCAAATGTTACCACATACGTAGGGCCTGTGTATGATAGGACAAGTTTCTCTCGCAGGTTTCGAACATGGACGAAGTTTTACTTTTGGATGCGTAACAAGGTGAAGCAGGAGGATATTGCAAACACAAAATTCTTCTTTGTTTCTAACCCGCCACTGTTCGTCTTTTTGCCGCGATTACAGAAAATGCAGTTCGCTACGTTGATATACGATTTGTATCCCGATGTGCTGACTGGTTTTAGGAAGAATGCTTTGCTGAATAACATTGCAAACTATTGGGCCAAGAAGAATAGGCAAGTGTTGCCATCTGCACAAAAGATATTTACACTTGGAACAGGTTTGAAAATAGCTATAGAAAAATACTTGCCTGCATCAGCGGTGGATAAAGTACAAGTAGTACCTATCTGGAATAAACAGGTGGAAACAGTAAATGCGTCAACAAGAGATTTCAGAAAAGAATGGGGGCTGGGAGATAAAAAAGTAATTCTCTATTCCGGCAATATAGGTCTAACGCACCCGCTGGAATACTTAGTAGAGATAGCAAAGAAACTACAATTACATCCTGATTGGGTTGTTGTAGTAGTGGGCAATGATAGTAAGAAAGTAAAGCTGAAAGACTTGGCAGCTGGACTTGATAATATTCAGTTTCATGCACCTGTGCCATTTGCAGACCTGTCGCAGTTGTTGTCTATTGCTACTTGGGGTTATGTAACACTCGATACGAGTGCTACCAACAATTCGGTACCAAGTAAAACATATAATCTGTTGGCAGCAGGTAGTCCGCTGTTGGCAATGGTAAATAGCTCATCAGAAATAGCATCGCTGATAGATACTTACAACGTCGGCATCTCCTTCAAAGAAGATGAGATAGATGCAGCATTGCGAAAACTGTTGAGTATAGATGCTGCGCAGCACAATCAATTAAAACAAAATGCAGTGGAATGTTCAATGCATTTCACCAAAGCATTGGCAGATAATTTTGTAGAAAGCCTCGGCTGGCATGTATAGGCAGTTTTTCAAACCATTGTTAGATAAGCTCATCGCGCTGATAGGATTCGTTGTCCTGTCTCCGTTGTTTCTGCTTGCAATGATATTGCTCTTTATGGCCAATCACGGCAAACCGTTTTTCTTTCAGCCTCGCCCCGGTAAGAGGGGTAGAATATTCCGCATCATCAAGTTCAAAACAATGAACGATGCAAAGGATGAAAACGGACAATTGCTCGCTGATGAAAAACGTCTTACTGTAGTCGGTAAGATTGTTCGCAAAACATCTATCGATGAAATCCCGCAACTGCTCAATGTGCTGATAGGAGACATGAGCCTGATAGGCCCGCGTCCGCTATTAGCAGAGTACCTGCCGCTGTACAACGAACGCCAGCGACGCAGACATGAAGTGAAGCCCGGAATTACGGGATGGGCACAGGTTAATGGTCGTAATTCTATATCTTGGGAAGAGAAATTTGAACTAGATGTGTATTATGTCGATCATATTTCTTTCCTGCTCGATGTAAGGATATTGTTGATGACAGTAGTGAATGTATTTCGTGGCAAAGGTATCAGTCAGGAAGGTGCGGCGACAATGGAAAAATTTAAAGGAACACCAAAGCAACAGGCATCATGATATTATTCGGCGCTAGTGGTCATGGTAAGGTTATAATAGATATACTGGAACTGAACGGTATAGATGATATAACCATCTGGGACGATAATGCTACTGCACCTGTATGGGATTACGAAACATCTAAGCCCGATGCAGCGTCATTGGCAGATGAGCCGATTATTATTTCTATAGGCAGTAATGAAGCCCGCAAAAAAGTGGTGGAGCGCCTGCCTTCGGATGCCAACTATATCGTTGCCATTCACCCGCAGGCAGTACTGGCAAGAACGGTAAGTATAGATAACGGTACAGTCATCATGGGTGGTGTGGTTATAAATCCCGATACTACAATCGGCAAGCACTGCATCATCAACACCAATGCATCAGTAGATCATGATTGTAAGATTGGTGACTATGTACACATATCCCCAAACGTTGCACTGTGTGGTAATATATCAATAGGTGAAGGCACGCATATTGGTGCCGGCACTGTAGTAATACCCGGAAAGAAGATAGGCAAGTGGTGTGTCATAGGTGCGGGTAGTGTAATAATAGAAGACGTTCCTGATTATGCTACAGTTGTAGGTAATCCCGGACGCGTCATAAAAACTTCAAAGAAAGATTAGCGATACATGAATTCAAAAATCTGGCTTTCATCTCCGCACATGGGTGGTACAGAGCTTAGCTACATCCACGAGGCTTTTGATACAAATTGGGTAGCACCACTTGGCCCCAATGTTGATAATTTTGAAAAAGACATTACGGCATTCCTGAAGGAAGATGTGCATGTTGCAGCGCTTAGTTCAGGTACGGCTGCATTGCATCTTGCATTGGTACTGGCAGGTGTGCAGGCAGGCGATGAAGTGATTTGTCAGAGCATGACATTCTCTGCTTCTGCAAACCCCATAGTATACCTTGGCGCAATACCTGTTTTTGTAGATAGCGAGGCAGAGACAATGAACATGTCTCCCGCATTGCTTGAGCAAGCTATTCAGGACAGAATAGCAAAAGGAAAAACACCAAAGGCAATCATACCCGTGCATTTGTACGGTATGCCTGCTAAGATAAATGAGATACAAGCCATAGCAGATAAGTATGGCATTGCTGTTATTGAAGATGCAGCAGAGGCTTTAGGTTCTTATGTGGACGGTAAGATGTGCGGTACTTACGGTGTTATCAGTGCATTGTCTTTCAACGGCAATAAAATCATTACCACATCCGGTGGTGGTGCATTGGTAGCACATAGCAAAGAGCTGGCACAGAAGGCTACCTTCCTTGCTACACAGGCGCGCGATGCTGCTCCGCATTACGAACACTCGCATATTGGCTACAACTACCGCATGAGCAATATCTGCGCAGGTATTGGTCGCGGGCAAATGGAAGTACTGGCTAAGCGTGTAGAGCAACGCCGTGCTGTGTACAACAGGTATTACGATAAAATGAAAAACCTGAAGGGTGTATCTTTTGTAGATGAGCCTGCAGGCTATTTCAGCAACAGGTGGTTAACTACTATTTTGATAGACCCTGCAAGTGGTATAACAAGAGAAACACTCCGCCTGGCTTTAGAGCAGGATAATATAGAATCTCGCCCGTTGTGGAAGCCGATGCACATGCAGCCGATATTTGCAGCCGCACCTTTCTATGGCGATGGTACTTCTGAAAGATTATTTCGCGATGGGCTTTGTCTGCCTTCAGGTTCTAACCTTACAAATGCAGATTTCGAGCGCATATTCAAAGTGATAGATAACGTATTCGCATAGCAGATACTTAAGATAAAAAGAGAAGCCCCGTTCTGATGAACGGGGCTTCTCTTTTTATAAAACAGTTTTTAATTAAGCTTGGTTAGCAGGCTTTTTCATGATAGCGAATACTTCTATCGCAAAGCCTATCAGTATCAGCAGTGGAGCAATAGTGATGCGTGTTGTGCTGTAAACTTCGTCGTAGTTGAATTTATGCGGGTCAGGGCTTTTACCACCGGACATCAGCATGAAGCCGATAAGTATTACAACAACACCTGCAATCATCCACATATAATTGCCCTTGTCAAACAGGAAAGTCTGATTGCCTTTAGGCGTTAAATCTTTTGTTGTTTTAGTTATTGCCATAGCTTACAATATTAGGAAAGAATTTTTAATAAAGGTCGTCAACATGCATTTTTAAATACTTCACTACAGAGCGGTGCGTGCTCAGCAGCGATATCAGTACACCTAGCACTATCATGCCAAATATCAGCGTGAACAGCAACGCAGGCTCGCGCAACGCTTTGATTGGCGGAAACTGGCTCTCTGCAAAAGAGATAACCAACCACAGTCCAATAGCAGATATCACACCGCTTATCAAACCATTCAATATCGCACGTTTATCAAACGGGCGTGATATGAAGTAGCGTGTAGCACCCACCATCTGCATGGTCTTAATCAGGAAGCGGTTGCTGAACATGGCAAGACGTACAGTATTGTCTATCAGTATAGCCACTACTACAAACAGCAGCAGTGATATACCACCCAGTATCAGTCCTATCTTTCTGAAATTACTGTTGATATTATCTACAATTGTATTCGGATATGCCACATCGCGCACAATATTGCTCTGCATAGCAAAGGCTCTGATTTTTGCCAGGCTGTCCTTGTTTACGTATGCCGAATGCAGATTAAGCGATATAGAAGCATATAGCGGATTAAAGTCCAGCAGTTCAGAAAAATCTTCACCACCCTCCTCAAAAAACTTCTTGGCAGCTTCTTCTTTGGTGATGATGGTAGCCTTTTTGGTAAAAGGCTGATTGTCCAGAATCATTTTCATTTTCTGGATGTTTTCTGTACGGGTATTATCGTGCAGTATCACATCTACCTGTATATCTTCTTTAAATACACGGCTCAGTGCACGCCCGTTTATCATCAGCCAACCCAGATTGCCCAGCAGGAATAATACCAGTGAGATACCTATGATGGCATATATATAAGATGGTTTTGCTTTTTTTACGGCAGACATTCAATGTGCTTATCGCTCAAAAATATAAAAATAAGGCAGAAAACGGGGGGCAAATACCTATTTTACTATGCATTTAACAATTTCATTTATGTGCCTGCGTTATATACCAAACCAACATTTATCTATTTTAGCCAACGAATCAACTTAACACATGCAGGATTTAACCCATTTCTTTGCCAACAGGCATTTTATTGAAACCAAACCAACAGGTACTTACCAGCCTATGCAGCTGGGCGCCAACATACAATTTGCTACGCTGGACAATTTTGATTGGGAGGATGCAGAGATAGTAATTATTGGTTGCGGAGAGCAAAGGGGTGAGAGTGAAGAACTTGGCTATAGCAACGGACCCGATGCCATTCGCGAGGAATTGTATAAAATGTTCTCATGGCACCCTGCGGTAAAAATTACCGATGCGGGCAATATTCTGGAAGGTGCAGGCCTTGGCGATTCGCGCGCGGCATTGCGTACCGTATTGCACGAGTTGGAACAAGCAGGCAAAACAGTAATAGTTCTTGGTGGTTCTCACGATCTTACACTGCAACAGTACGAAGCATTCAAGAAATCTGAAAAGATGATTAATGCTACAGTAGCAGATATGCTGATAGACCTTGATGAGGAAGAAGCAGTAACATCGCGCAGCTTCCTGATGGATATGCTGACAGGGCAGCCCAACTTCATAACACATTACAGCCACATAGGTTTCCAGAGCTACTACGCCCACCCGCGTATGCTGGAAACACTGGATAAACTTCGTTTCGATTTCTTCCGTCTGGGTAAGGTGCGCGAGCATTTTGAAGATGTGGAACCAGTGCTGCGCAACAGCCACATGTTCAGCTTCGATATGTCTGCGGTAAGGTATAGCGACGCACCTGTAAATGTAAACGGCTCTCCGAACGGCTTTACGGGAGATGAGGCTTGCATACTGACACGCTATGCGGGTATGGGTACCAACCTCAGTTCTTTCGGTATCTATGGCTACGACCCTAAGCACGATGTGCATAATATGACAGCCAAGCTCATATCGCAGATGATATGGTATTTTATAGATGGCTACCTGGTGCGCAAGTCTGAAGCTAAACTGACTGATCACGAAGAGTTTATATCATTCCACGTAGCATTTACCGAAAACGAAACTGTTTTCCTGAAGAGCAAACGTACCAACCGCTGGTGGATGAAGCTGCCAAACGGTTCTTACGTTCCATGTTCTTACAACGACTATATAGCTGCCAGCAACGATGAGATACCTGAACGCTGGCTGCGCGAACAGGAACGCCTTATCTGATAGTATTTGACACAAATAACGTATTTTTGTATGCAGAACCATCCGCTTAGCGGGTGGTTTTTGTTTCTGACAAGATGATTGAGAATAAGAACATTATTAAAAACGAGGAGAAGGCTGTACTGGTAGGTTTGGTGCACAAAACACAAACCGAAGTGCAGACGATGGAGTATTTGGCAGAGCTGGCGTTTCTTGCAGAGACGGCCGGTGCCGAAACCGTGAAGTCTTTTATTCAAAAACTACCGCACCCTGATAGTAAAACCTTTGTTGGCAAAGGTAAAATAGAAGAGATACGCGAGTTTGTGAAGGCTAAGGGCGTAAACCTGGTAATATTCGATGACGAGCTTACAGGGTCGCAGATAGGTAATATCACCGATGCAATAGGTGTAAAAGTGATAGACCGAAGCGATCTTATCCTCGACATATTTGCCCGCCGTGCCAAGACAGCGCAGGCAAAAGTACAGGTAGAGCTGGCACAGTATCAGTACATACTACCGCGCCTGCGCGGTATGTGGAAGCACCTTGAGCGTCAGGGTGGTGGTATTGGTTCGCGTGGTCCGGGTGAAACGGAAATTGAAACGGACCGTCGTATAGTAAAGGATAAAATCTCTCTGCTGCGTCGCCGCCTTGCGGAGATAGACAAGCAGGCTGCTACACAAAGGCAGGAACGTGGTACATATATACGCGTAGCATTGGTGGGCTATACCAACGTAGGTAAAAGCACGTTGATGACCTTGCTTACAAAGTCTGAAGTGTTTGCAGAGAACAAACTCTTTGCAACGCTTGATACTACAACGCGCAAAGTGGTGTATGAACAAACACCTTTTCTGTTGAGTGATACGGTAGGTTTCATACGCAAACTGCCGCACCATTTGGTAGAGAGCTTTAAGAGTACGCTGGATGAAGTGCGCGAGGCCGATTGCCTGCTGCACGTAGTAGATATTTCTCACCCTGCTTACGAAGACCAGATGGGTGTGGTGAATAAAACCTTGCAGGATATCAAAGCATTCGATAAGCCAATTGTTACCATCTTCAATAAGATGGACCTCTACGAAGAGCGTACGTTTGATGAATGGCTGGATAGCGAAGTGAAAGAAGATCTGCTGCGTCAACTGAAATCTCGTTGGGAACACGAAACAGGTGGCCGTTGTGTGTTTGTATCGGCTACAGAGCGCCGCAATATAGATGCGCTCCGCCAGAACATACTTGACAAGGTAAAGGAACTATACGCCGAGCGTTATCCGTACCTTACACAGTTTTATTAATCTTGCAGATACGCTATTGTTTCAATAGCGTATTTTAGTATTCGGAATGTCGCTGAAATATCGTCCTGAAATAGATGGCTTACGTGCCATTGCCGTATTGAGCGTTATCCTGTTTCACCTGCAGGTGGCGGGTTTTGCAGGCGGCTTTATTGGGGTCGATGTTTTCTTTGTTATTTCGGGCTATCTCATCACCAGCATCATTCTGCAAGACTACAATGCAAGGCGGTTTACGTTTGCCGATTTTTACAAGCGCCGTATTCGCCGCATTATGCCGCTTACGGTTGTGGTATATGCATGTACATTGTTTGTCAGCTATTTGCTGTTCTTCAGCGAGCAATATAAAAGCATCAATCATGTGCTGAAAAGCTCGTTGCTGTTCGTTTCCAATTTTTTACTCTTAAGAAAGCCCGGGTACTTCGACCCCTCCATGCAGGAAAACCCATTCTTGCACACATGGTCGCTATCGGTAGAAGAGCAGTTTTATATCTTTTTTCCATTGGGTATTTACCTGCTATTGCGCTACGTAAAAGCTGGCTATAAATATGGCTTGGTGGCTATAGCAGTATTGTCTTTCATAGCCAATATTATTGTTACTGCACACAATCCGCAGAAAGCGTTCTATTGGCCGCACACACGTGCATGGCAATTAATGTGTGGTGCTATCTTGGCAACAGGGTTAATTAAGACTACCTCAAAGCAATGGCTCAATAATTTATTGTCCATTGCAGGTGTGTTGATAGTACTGGCAGGTGTTATCCTGTTTAGAGAAGGTATAGTATATCCTGGTTGGAATGCGGTGTTGCCCGTTGTCGGTGCTTGTTGTATAATATACGGAGCAGCAAGTGGTACAGTAGTGAATAAGTTACTGGCATCCCGCCCCATGGTGTTTGTGGGTAAGATATCCTACTCGCTCTACATGTGGCATTGGCCTATCTGGGTGTTTACATCATTCCTTGTTATAGGTCCACTCAGTTTGGTGCAAAAGGCGATGTTGATAGCTGTTACATTCATCGTTTCTTACGTTTCTTACAGGTTGGTAGAGCAGCCGTTTCGTTCCCAAAAAGCAGCTGCCAATCCGTTCACCGTATGGGGCATTGCAGGTAGTTCTGTTTTATTGCTGTTGATGGCTTTGTTGTTCATCAACAATCATGATGGTATCAGTAGGGCAGAAAAAGCAAACTACGATGCTGCCTTAAATAGCAAAGGGGATAAAATCTGGAAAGAATTGCACAAGCTCGAAGCCAGGAACAAAAAAGACTTTACACAATTGCAGCCTTACCGCTTGGGTGTTGATACATCTGCACCTACATTCCTTTTGTGGGGCGACTCTCACGCCCGTGCATTGGCATCGGGTGTAGATGCTATTGCCAAAGAAAACGGGACAGCTGGTTATGTGTTATGTGCCTCATCTTGCCCGCCGCTTACGGGGCTTCGTTTTGCAGATGATATGGCAGGCTTGGAGGCATTCAACGAAAACAGTATGCTGTTTATCGAGCATCATCCTGAAATCAAAACAGTCATCTTATCCGCAAGATGGACTTCCTACTATACTACACCCTATATAGTAGCTGATAAGTTTGAATTGATTGATAAAAAGGAGGGAGAAGATGTATCTCAACAGCGGTTATTATGGATGGGTTTGTCTGCCACAATTAACAAGCTGAAAGCTTTGGGTAAAAATGTAGTGGTGATAGAACCATTGCCCGAACTGAAAACCACAGTTAACGAAATGCTGGTGATACAAAAGCTGTTTGGTGCCGGCAGAAAAGCCTTCTCAGAAAGCAACACGTCTTTCTATACAGCAAACAACGATTTCCTTACAACCATGCGCAACCGCTGCACTGATGTTACATTGCTCAATCTGTCAGGCGATTTGTTTGCCCAAAGCCCCTTGGTATCAGATAGCATTGTTCTCTATCGCGACAGAAACCATTTGTCAGAAACGGGAGCATATCATGTAGCAGCAGGGCTAACTCCTTACTTGAAGTAGTTACAATTATTTGTTGTAAATTTGCATTATCCTGTTTTATAGGTTGTGCTCTTTGACATAAACCCTCCATCGCATTGTGAAGCCATCATATTTTTTTCATTAAGCTATTGTTGTGTGTTTTAGCCAATGGTTAAACATTTCGTAACAACGTGAAACAAAAAACACTTATTGAAAAACTGCAACAAACTGCAACAATTTTAGCAAATATCATTATCATTCAATCAGTTACAGAGTGTATAAAATTTTAAATAGTCTTTGTTGTCATCAATCCGTAACCGTTTGTAACCATTTTAGATAGCACTTTTAATCCTTGTTGTAAAAATTATATATCACAAAACTGCTATTCCTTCTCGTAAAAAAATGTTTTAACTTTCTAAGTATCGAGTTTAGAACCCCCTAAAAAAGCGACCTGAATGAAGCAGACATCCAGAGAATTGTTAGTAACTACCAAGGCTGCACGGCATTGGCAAGACGACTTCGACCAACGGGTTGAAGAGCTGATGGCAGTAGTAAACAAGGTAGATACAGACGAGCAGGTAGAACACGCATCTGAATTGATGGACGTGTATCGCTCTAAGAGCAAAGCCAAAAAACAGAAAAGAAAAAAGGCCGATCCGACCGACCGACCTTTTGAGTTTCTTGTATTTCGTAACTAATTTAATCCAGCGACCTATTGAGAAAATCTACTAATGGTTTCATTTCTGTAAACAACTTTACCACTTTCGAAACTGCCGTTTTTGAAGTGTAGTCTGCATCATCCATGGGGATGCTTACTATTACGCTCTTCATTTTAAGGAATTCTATAGCAGGGTTATCTGCCGTATAGCCTTGTGGAATGGTCTTCAATGTTTCTCCTTCCCATTTATTGAACAGCTTTTTGAAGCTGGCTTTGTTGATGATGCCTTGAAACTCCTTGAAGTTATAGTCCAGCTCCTGACGCACTTTTTTCAGCACCGGGCCTTCTGGCATCCACATACCTCCTGCCAGGAAAGACTTGCCACCCGGCTGCAAGTGCATGTAATAACCCGCATCGGGCGACTTTTTGCCCCCGCGGCTCATATATGCACCAAAATTTGCTTTGTATGGCGACTTGTCTTTGGCAAAACGCACATCCCTGAATATCCGGAAGATGGAGTCTTTCGCCTTGTGTTCTGCAAGACGTGGTTCTAGCTTGGTCAGTTCGGCATATACAGCCGTTACAAAAGCTTCATAGTCGGCTTTGGCAGCCTCGTATAGTTTGCGGTTCTTGTCAAACCATTCTTTGTTATTGTTCTTTTCCAGCTTCTTCAGGAAGTCGATAGTGGCTTGTTGCAGCATAGCTGTTCAGATGTTAATATTTATTGAAATGATGTTAGCCATTACGAATATAAAACATATTGCCATTAGCTTTGAAGCTGCTCTAATAAACCTATGTTAAATGCCCGATAACTGGGGCTGTTTGCATACCTTTGAGCATCTGAAAAATAAACACATTAATATTTAATACATAATGACGCGTTTAGCCATATTAGGTTCAACAGGATCGATAGGTACACAGGCTTTAGAGGTTGTGGCTGCGCACCCGGAATTGTTTGAGGTAGAGATACTGAGTGCACATAGTAACAGTGCTTTGCTGATAGAGCAGGCACGCAAATTCAATCCCAATGCGGTAGTAGTAACACATGAAGAAAGCTACGAAGCAGTAAAATATGCTTTATCAAACCTTCCCATCAAAGTATTCTCCGGTGCCGATGCACTGAACGATGTAGTACAATGGGACACAGTAGATACGGTGGTGACTGCTATCGTTGGTTTTGCAGGCTTGTCATCTACACTGGCTGCGGTAAACGCAGGCAAGACAATAGCATTGGCAAATAAAGAAACATTGGTAGTAGCAGGCGATATCGTAATGAAAGCCGCCGCTGAAAAAGGTGCTAGGATAGTACCTGTTGATAGCGAACATTCTGCCATTTTCCAATGTCTGGTAGGCGAAGACTGGAACACAATTGAGAAAGTAATACTCACCGCATCAGGCGGTCCTTTCCTGGGTAAAAAGACCAACTACCTGCTCAATGTAAAAGCAAGCCATGCACTGCAGCATCCTAACTGGACGATGGGTGCCAAAATAACCATCGACAGTGCAACCCTTATGAACAAAGGGCTGGAGATGATAGAGGCTAAATGGCTCTTTGGCTTGAAGAACGAGCAGATAGAAGTAGTAGTGCATCCGCAGTCTATCATACACTCACTGGTACAGTTTACAGATAGCTCTATCAAGGCACAGCTTGGCTTGCCCGATATGAAGTTGCCGATACAATATGCGTTGGGCTTTCCGCGCCGCCTGCAAAACAATTTCAAGCGTTTTGATTTCAGGGATTACAGCAAGTTCACTTTCGAACAGCCTGACCTGAAAACATTCCGCAATCTTGCATTGGCTATGGAGGCAATGGAAAAAGGTGGTAATGTGCCTTGTGTAATGAATGCAGCTAACGAGGTGGTGGTACAGTCTTTCCTGAACAACAGGGTGAGCTTTATAGAAATGAGCGATATTATAGAGAATGTAATGGGCAAAGTAGCCTTTGTAGGCAATGCTACGCTCGATGATTATCGTCTGTCTGATAAAGAAGCACGTGCCGTAGCATCTGAATTGGTAAAACACAGCCAACTATCACACTAAATATTATTTTTGTAAATCATGTTATTTAACTCAATGCTTTTAATGTCAGGTGGAGCCGTGCAGGCGATACAGTTGTTTGCCGCTTTATCTATCCTCATATTACTTCACGAATTCGGCCACTTCTTCTTTGCGCGCCTTTTCAAAACACGTGTAGAGAAGTTCTACCTGTTCTTCGATTTTCTGTTCCCGTTCCCGGGTCTGCTCAATTTCTCACTCTTCAAAAAGAAGAAAGGCGACACGGAATACGGTCTTGGTTGGTTCCCGTTAGGCGGCTATGTAAAGATAGCCGGTATGGTGGACGAAAGCATGGATACAGAAGCCATGAAGCAACCACCACAACCGTGGGAATACCGTTCTAAAAAAGCATGGCAGCGTTTGTTCATCATGCTGGGTGGTATCATCATGAACGTGCTGGTAGCTGTAGGTATTTATGCTTTGATATTTGGTGTATGGGGCGAAGAATACCTGCCTGTAAAAAATGCAAAATATGGTATAGCCGTAGACAGTGTGGGCGAAAGCATAGGCCTCCGTAATGGAGATATAATTGTAGGGGTCAATGGTAAAAAGATTGACAGGTTTAATATGATAATGCCTGAAATCATATATAGCGAAGCTAAGGTTATAAATATTCAGCGCAATGGTGTGGGCGTAGATATTGCGATACCTAAAGGTACAATCAATAAAATAATCAAGGCGCAACGCAATTCGTTTATACAGCCTCGTACACCTATTGTAGTTGAGGGCGTAGCAAACAAAAGCGAGGCTTCCAACATGGGGCTGAAGGCTGGAGACAGTATTGTAGCCGTAAATAATACGCCTGTGGTTTTTTATGATGAGTTTGAGAAGATAAAACGTTCATCTGCAGGTAAACCAATATCATTGACCGTTGTGAGAAATGCGCAGACAGTAATATTGAACGGCAAGGTGCCTGATACAAAACTTTTAGGTTTTTCACCAAAATCTTATGCAGACTTCTTTACACTGGATAAGATCACGTACAACCCACTTACTGCTATAGGCAAAGGCTTTACAAATACAGTGGATGAAATAGCTAACTACGGGCGTCAACTTAAACTGATATTTACTTCGTCAGAAGTAAAAGCATCTGAAAGTGTTGGGGGTATTGGTAGCTTTGCAAAAATGTTCCCTTCCGTATTCGACTGGCAGCTTTTCTTAAAACTACTTGCCTTTGTATCTATCATACTGGCTGTAATGAATTTGTTGCCAATACCGGGTCTAGACGGTGGTTACGTTGTGTTTTTGCTATATGAGATGATAACAGGAAGACAAGTAAATGAAAAAGTGATGGAAGTAGCAACTACAATCGGGTTAGTGCTTTTACTGGCGCTGATGGTATATGCAAATGGCCTTGACGTTTACAGATGGATTGCTAATTAAAGTTCATAGAAATAACGATAAAAGAAAAGCGGGGCAATTGCCCCGCTTTTTAATTCATTGATATTTTAGCTGCTTCTTTTTTCATTGCTACTTCCCATCGCCATGCCGTGTCCATCATGTCATCCAGCGAATATTTGATATCCCAATCGAGCAAGGCACGTGCTTTTGCATTATTGGCAAATACTTCTACAACATCGCCCGGGCGGCGTGGTCCTAATTTATAGTTCAGCTTCTCGCCCGATACTTTTTCGAATGCATTAATCAGCTCCAGTACCGTAACGCCATTGCCCGAACCAAGATTAAATACGTCGCAGTTGGTGCTGTTATGTTCATCGAGTGTGTATTGCAGTGCTTTGGTATGTGCATTTGCAATATCCATTACATGTATATAGTCGCGTACGCAAGAGCCATCGCGGGTAGGGTAGTCTGTGCCGAATACCTGCATTTCGTTGCGCTTGCCGATGGCAGTTTGTGTAATAACAGGTACAAGGTTTTCAGGCTTATCCTGCAGCTCACCAATAATCACAGAAGGGTGCGCACCTACGGGATTGAAGTAGCGCAGCAGTGTAACATTAAAGTCGGGGTATTGCCTGGCAAGGTCTCTGCACATAGCCTCGCCTATTTGCTTGGTGCGTGCATACGGAGATTCTGGTTCTGCCAATGGTGCTGTTTCTTCAACAGGCAACTTCGTAGCATTGCCATATACCGAGCAGGATGATGAAAACACAAAGTGGTTTACTTTATAGTTTTTTGCACACTGCAGTATGTTGACGAGTGAATCCAGATTATTGCTGTAGTATTTCAGCGGTTCTTCTACAGATTCGGGTACAGATTTGAATGCTGCAAAATGTATGATGCCTACTATATCGGGGTTCTCAATAAAGATGGTTTCCGTATCGTCAGCATCGCACAGGTTTACCTTGTAGTTTTTTACCGGCCTGCCTGTTATCTTTTCAATACCCTGCAACATGCGCAGCGAACCACGAGATAAGTCGTCGACAGATATTACGTCGAACCCATTGGCTATCAAGTCTACTATCGTATGACCGCCAATGTATCCGCAACCACCTGTTACAAGTATTTTCTTCATCAATCAGAGGGGGGTATTAAACAATACAAATATACCGTATTATTTAACCTGCTGCATGTCTACCAGCTTTTTATACAAGCCGTTTTTAGCTATCAGTTCATTGTGTGTGCCACGTTCCATTATCTTGCCTTTCTCCAGTACAATAATCTCATCGGCATGCTGCACGGTAGATAGCCTGTGGGCAATAACGACACAAGTGCGGTTCTTCATCAAGGTATTGATGGCATCCTGCACGATGCGTTCGCTTTCTGTATCGAGCGATGAGGTTGCCTCATCCAGTATTAATATTGGCGGGTTCTTGAGTACTGCGCGCGCTATGGTAACACGTTGGCGCTCACCACCGCTCAGTTTCGCACCCCTGTCGCCAACAATGGTTTCGTAACCATCTGGCTTTTGTGAGATGAAGTTGTGTGCGTTGGCTATGCGTGCAGCTTCCTGTACCTGCTCTGCAGATGCACCGCCTGTACCCAGTGTTATATTATTGTAAATGGTATCGTTAAAGAGAATAGGCTCCTGACTTACCACACCCATTTGCTTGCGCAGGTCGAACAGCTTATAGTCTTTTACGTTGATGCCATCTATCAGTATCTCGCCCGCTGTCACATCATGAAAGCGTGGTATCAAATCTGCAAGTGTAGATTTGCCTGCACCCGATGGGCCAACAAGAGCAATGGTTTTACCTTTATGTATCGTCAGGTTGATGTTGTCCAGTATCACTTTATCGCCATAAGCAAAGCGTACATCTTTCAGTTCTATCGATTGGCTGAACGTAGAAATAGACTTAGCATCAGGTTTGTCTGTGATGGTATTGTCCGCATTAAGCAGGTGTTCTATCCTATCCAATGCTGCTGCACCTTTCTGTACATTGTTGAGTGCGGTAGACAAGTTTTTGATAGGGTTGATAATCATGTAGAACAGGCCGATGTAGGTAAGGAAGAAAGGACCGGTAAGTGATGACTGCCCTGAGAAAATGAGCTTGCCGCCATACCATAATATCATACAAACCACTATCACACCCATTGTTTCAGACATGGGCGAACCAAGTTCTTTGCGCCTTGATATCTGTTTGCGAACACGGAAGAGTGTATTGTTTGTTTCTCTGAATTTCAGTTGTTGATGGCGCTCTGCATTGAATGCTTTTACCACGCGCATACCTGCGATGGTTTCATCTATTATGCCAAGTATGCTACCTAGATATTCCTGTGCAAGGTTGGATGGCTTTTTCAGTGATTTGCCAATGCGGCCAATTACAAAACCTGCAATTGGCAGGAATAATACCAAGAATACCGTAAGCTGTGGGCTGATGAGTATCATAGATACCAGCACGAAGATGATGGTCAACGGCTCGCGGATGAAGGACTCCAGCACATTCATGATAGATACTTCAATCTCGTTGATGTCGTTGGTCATGCGCGATATCAAATCGGCCTTGCGCTCTTCGGTAAAGAAGCCTATGGGCAGCGATAGTATTTTGGTAAACATGTCATCGCGCAGCTTTCGCAGCAGTGCATATCTGATAGGATTCAGGATATTGAGCGAAAGATAAATGAACAGGTTTTTCAGTATGGTAAATACCACAACCGTGATAACAATATAGGTGAGCGATGTGAGCTTATCGTGTTGCGCTACAAAATCGTTTATCCATTGTGTGATGTAGCCTGCAATATTCAGTCCGCCCTTTGTTTTGCTATCTGCAACAGGTGTAGTGCCCGTGCCAAAGAGTACTTGCAATACAGGTGCAAGCATGGTGAATGAAAACAATCCGAACACCACAGCCAGTAGCGTAGTGATACAAAATTGTACTACCTGAAGTCTGAAATCCTTGAGGTAACTGAATAGCTTGCCGGCTCTTTTCATCTTTCTTTTATTCTATAGTATAAGAGACGCTACCGTCTTTTTCGTCTTTCAGTGTAATGCCTGCTTCTGACAGTTTGTTGCGTATCTGGTCTGATGTTGCAAAGTCTTTGCGTGTGCGTGCGTCTTTGCGTATTTCTATCAGCAGCGACAATACCTGATCTATCTTATTGCTTTGCTGTGCCTGTAGCGCTTGCAAACCAAGTATATCTTCCAGGTATGTTTTGAATGTAGCAGACAGCAATGCGAATGTTGATGCGCTGAGTGCATTCATAGCAACCTGCCCACCCTTCATGCCATTGATTACAGGTGCCAACTCAAACAGATTGGCAATCACTTTGGCAGTGTTCAGATCATCATTCATAAAGTCGTCGCACTCTTTGCACCATTTCACAACCTGTGTGTCCAGTGCCGCATCGCCTGCAGTTTCGTTGCCCGGGTGTGCAAGCTTCTTCAATACTTCATATGCTTCCCACAGGCGGCGCAATGCTTTCTCAGAGCCTTGCAGGGCTTCGTTAGAGAAATCGAGTGTGCTGCGGTAGTGTGTTTGCAATATATAGAAGCGTACCACCATCGGGTGATAAGCTTGCTCCAGTATCGGGTGTGCACCACTGAACAGTTCAGTGAGCTTGATAACGTTGTTGTATGATTTGCCCATCTTCTTGCCGTTGATGGTAATCATGTTATTGTGCATCCAGTAGCGCACAGGCGGGTGCCCGTGTGCTATGGTAGATTGTGCAATCTCACTTTCGTGGTGAGGGAATTGCAAGTCCATACCACCACCATGTATGTCGAATGTTTCGCCCAGATATTTGCGGCTCATGGCAGAGCACTCAATATGCCATCCCGGGAAACCCTCGCCCCACGGGCTGTTCCAACGCATGATGTGTTCAGGCGGTGCGCTCTTCCACAGTGCAAAGTCTGTTTTGTTGCGTTTCTCATCCTGTCCTTCAAGGTCGCGTGTTGTTTCCAGTAGGTCGTCTATAATGCGGCCGGAAAGTTTACCGTAAGGATATTTCTCGGCGTATTTCTTAACATCAAAATACACAGAGCCATTCACCTCATAAGCATACCCTTCTTTAATGATTTTCTGAATCATGTCTATCTGCTCAATGATGTGGCCTGTAGCTGTAGGCTCTATGCTTGGTTCCAGATTGTTGAACAGGCGCATACCCCAATGGAAGAGGCTGGTGTATTTGTGCACCAGTTCCATAGGTTCCAGTTTCTCCAGCTGTGCCTTGCCTGCAATCTTATCTTCCGCATCGCGGCCTTCTTCTTCAAAGTGGCCTGCATCTGTGATATTGCGCACATAGCGCACTTTATAGCCAAGGTGTTGCAGATAACGATTCACTACATCGAACGTAATGTACGGACGCGCGTGGCCAAGGTGAGATTCTCCCGATACGGTAGGGCCGCAAACATACAGGCCTACGTGACCGGGGGTTATTGGTTCAAACTTCTCCTTTTCTCTTGAATATGAATTATATATGTGTAAGTCGGACATATGGTAAAATAATGTGCAAAAATAAGGCTTTAACGGCCAGCCTTGCGGATTATTTCAAAATTGGCAATAACCGGCCTATGGTCTGATAGTTCTGTGTGCGGACAATCGAAACCGACAATCTTCAGGACTGCAGGGTCGTAAAACAGGTGGTCGATGCGCAGGGTAGGCAGTATCTGGCTGTAGGTACGGCCAAGGAATTTACCTTTGTCTGCAAACGCATCATTGAGGTTGCCACGCAGTTTGGTATATGTATAAGAACCGGGCAAATCGTTGAAATCGCCGCAAATCATTACAGGGTATGGGCTTTGCGCTATGATGGTAGCAGCTTTGTCTGTTTCCTCTGCGCGCTTGGCAAATGCGTAGTTGAACTTCCAGATGAAAGAACGTGTAAGGCCGAGGCTGTTTGTAAGTGCAGAGCTGTTTTTCTTTACGTATTCTATATAGGCTTTCTCATCATCACTGAGGCCAAAGGTGCTGAGGTGTACATAAAATGTACGCATGGTATCGCCACCCGGCAGTGCCACATCGCCCTGCAGCAGGAATGTATATTCTGCCAGTTGGTGTGCCTTGTAGTTGAAGAACTGGTGACGGGTAAAAACAGCCGTACCCAGGAATATAGTAGTGCCCAGTGTATTGTCGTAATGAAAGCGGTATTCGGGGTAGTTGCCGTTCTCCATTATCTTGCGCCCGTAGGGCTTCATAGAGTCTGTCTTTGGTACAGAATATTCGGGCAGGCACATAATATCTGCATCCAGCTCTTTCAGGTAAGTAAGTATATCTTTTTCAAAAGCTTTATCGCGCGGCACTTTGAATATGCCCATGCCGTGTACATTCCAGGTAACTATACGCAGTCGGTCGTTTGCCTTGGCCATATCGTTTTTACCAAAGTGAAAACCGAAAACAACGAATATCAGCTTGTAGCAAACCACCAATGCTATTAGTGATAGCAGCGAGCGTATTTTTTTGCTGGTAAATAGCCAGATAAATACAAAGAGTACATTAGCAATAATGGCAAATGGTGTGGTGAGGGTAACGAGTGCCAGGTGGCTAACTTCAAGCGGGCTTTTGACGGCTGCAAGCGCACACAGGGCTATCCATACCACACTGCCAACATTCAGCAGGAGTAAAGTGTAGCGTAGCAGCTTGCGTAGAAATCCCGGTTTGTTGTCTTTCAATGTTGTGGTTGATTATGGGTTGTTGTCTTTACTTGCTTTCATCAGGATGTCTTTTTCTTCCTTCGTAAGCGAGTCGTAGCCTTTCTGGTTTATTTTATCCAGAATATCATCTATTCTTTTCTGATTGTGTTGTCTGCTAGTATAGGCGTTCAGCGCTTCGTTGCGCTTCTTGCTGTTCTTTTCGCGTATGCGGTCTGCATCGGGCTCTGCCATATTGCTTAGCTTATCGAACATGTTGTATACCCACATACCCGGTTGCTTGCCGTTTTTTACCAGCATCATGTATACAAAGCCCGTAAGCGCACCGCCACCCAGCATAAACAGTGATGGTGTATACAGATTTACGTTTACCAGCATCAGCGCATAGAAGATGATGGCGAGTACCCATATAGGTATGCTGAAAGTAGGTGCCAGATAGAAACGGTAAGAAGGTGAAAGTGTGAGGACGGCTGTTGCTACACCTACAACACCTGCATGCGCACCCATCATGAAGCCTGCACTGCCTACACCCGGCATCAGTTGTGCCATTTCATAAAACAGCCCTCCTACTATCAGGCTGTATACAAACAGCGGTATTACCTGCTTGTAGCCTACCAACGATTGCATAACAGAGCCGAAGCCGTATAGCCATACCATATTGGTAAACAACACCCAGAAACCATCATGCGTCCACCCGTAGGTAAATATTGTCCACCATTTTGCGCCAAAATTGGCTATAGCAGGCAGTGCTACATTGGGAGTGAAGTTGATTTCAAAATATTCGGGCCTTAAACCTGCTACCAGTAGTATAACACGTATCAGGTGGAAGGTGATATAGCCTGTTGCGGATGCTACAATAATTTGCAGCACAGCATTCTGGCTATAGCCAGGTATAGAAGATAAAGGAGAACGTTTGCGCGATGTATTCATTGCCATATCTTTTGCTCTTAATAGAAGTTGCTCCTGTTTTGTTTGTTCCAGATTTTCAAAAGTATGAAGCCTACCAGCATACCACCCAGGTGTGCAAAATGTGCTACGTTATCGCCGGCAGAATTCTGGATGCCTGCATATAGTTCAAAAAGTGCATAAGCGGCAACCACATATTTTGCCTTAATAGGTACCAAAAAGTAGAGATATAACAGTGTATTGGGGAACAGATAGCCAAAGGCAAACAATATACCGAATACCGCACCCGAAGCACCTACGGTAGCCTCGTCATAAATGCCGGGGATGTATTGTCCTGTAGGCTTGTAATTAAGGCCGTGCAGATATTGGTTGATGGCAGATATAGATTCATTTGCCAAATCCTGTGACGGTGAATTGCTCCATACTTTTGCTATTTCATACAACTGCATGCTGAGCGGATTACCGCTCATTTGTACGCGTTGGTTCAGGAAGAGATTAAACTGATCGAGCGTAGCATTGTGCTGATACTGAGTAAATGCCTGTTCTATTACCCTGTATTCGTAAGCAAGCACGCCCATGTGCAATGCCGCCGCACCCAAACCACATACTATATAGAATGTAAGAAAGCGTTTGGGGCCCCATACGTTTTCCAGTATGCTGCCAAACATCCATAGGGCAAACATATTGGAGAACAGGTGTGTAAGCGTAGCATTCACATTGTAATAGCTGCCATGCAAAAACATGTGCGTGAAATACTGCCACGGTTTGAAGTAAACGGATTTCCAGTAATGCAGGCCCAGATAGTCTGAAAGATCTATGCCAAACTTGCCCAATACATATTGGGCAAATACCATAATGGAATTGATGATAATTAAGTTCTTAACTATCGGAGGAAGTATCTGAAAGCGCCCCGGCCTGAATTCAGTCATTTTGTAATGTTTCGTCTATGTAACGGTACTCAATTATCACGCCTGATAAATAGTGTTGTCAAAATTACACACTATCATGCGCTTTAGGCTCAAATTACAAATCTTAATATTATAATCTTATCCTAAAACAGCGGCTTATGGTTTTTGTTTATGCAACAAAGTCAGCACGCCTTCTTTTTGCAGTATGCGGTAGCCTATACGGTCGTTTGAGATACCCTGTTTCAGCTCATATGTAAAAAGGAATTGCTCATCGTCCGCCATTTGCGTGGTGAAGTAGGCAAAATTGATAGATGCGTTGGTGCTGAAATGCTGTGCAACCTCGTACAAGTGAGTAGAAAGTATCATCAGATGGTGCGGATGGTTCAGCAGGCCATCTATTACAGCTTTTGTACATTCGTATGCATCGTGCACGTTGGTGCCTTTAAAAAGCTCGTCCATCAGCACAAGGTGAGCACCGTGATTTTGCAGTTGTTGTGCAGTCAGCTTCATCCGTTGCACCTCTGCAAAAAAGTAGCTTTCGCCTTTTATCAGGTTGTCTTCCACATGCATATTGGTAATGATGCCTTGCAAAAAGCTGATGCGCATAGTTGATGCGGGTACTGCCATACCTATATGTGCCAGCAAAGCCCCCACACCGAGCGCACGCATAAAAGTGGTTTTGCCACTCATATTAGCACCTGTGAGTATCAGGAAGTTTTGCTTGTCTTGCAGGTTGATGGTGTATGGTATGGGCTGTTGCAACAGCGGGTGGTATAGTTCTTTTACATCCAGCACCGAAACATCGGGTGGCAGCAGTTCAGGAAAATGCCAACTATGTAGCAACGATGCCTTTGCCATTGCCTGCCATGCATCCATCCTTGCGTAGTGATTTACAAGACGGTTGATATTATGTTTCATTTCGCGGCGCACTTTGTAGTTGAGCAAAGCAAGGTCGCGATATGGAGTGTCTTTATTTACGAGTAATAATTCTTCTGTAAGGCGGTGGTTGGTTTCCTGCAATACCAATTCCAGTTCGCGGCGCAGCATTTCGGGTAGGTCGTTTCTTTGCAATAGTGCGGTCATTTGCCTGCAGCCCTTCATAAAGTCGGCTATGTGCGACAAGGAAAATTGTGTAAAGAAGTATTCGTTTTTATTCAGCCATTTCTGCAAATAGCGCCCCAGTATCAAGTTGATGCCTGCAGGTGGGGTAGATTGCGTATCTGCAGCGTCAAAGAATTTATCTATCATCACCAATGTGCCGTTGGTAATGATAGCAGGCCACAAATCTGTATTGCGGGTAAAGAATTTTACTACATCCTGCATCTGCATCAAATCCTGATGCGTAGCAGGCGGCGATTGTATATGCCTGCGCAGCATGTCTTTACCTGCCTGCGTTGTGGTATGTGCCAGCAAGCCAAAAATGCTGCCGTTTTCATCGGCAGCAAATACAGAAAGGTCTTTGAGTGTGGTTTTGTCGCTTTGCATTACCTGTCGAAACGCAGCCTTTGTCCGCGCACGCTATCGTTGATAGTTCCGTTTTCGTATGCTATCTGTCCGCTCACCAAAGTATATTTTACTGTGGCAGGGAAGCTATGGCCTTCAAATGGTGACCAGCCGCATTTGTAAAGTATATTGTCTTTTGTAACGGTATACGGATTGTTCATATCTACGAGCACAAGGTCGGCCCAATAGCCTTCACGTATGTAGCCGCGCTCTGCAATCTGGAAGCAGATAGCAGGTGTATGGCTCATTTTCTCTGCCACTTTTTCAATGCTTATTTTCCCTTGCTTCACATATTGCAGCATCAGTAGCAGCGAGTGCTGTACCAATGGTACGCCTGCCGGTGCCTGTGCATAGGGTTGTTGTTTTTCTTCCCATGTATGCGGGGCATGGTCTGTAGCAATGATATCCAGCCTGTCATCTAGCAGTGCTTCCCAAAGTGCTGCTTTGTTTTCAGGTGCTTTGATGGCAGGATTACATTTTATCAGGTTACCGAATTGTGCATAGTCATCGGCAGTAAAGTGCAGGTGATGCACACATACTTCAGATGTAATGCGTTTATCTTCCAAAGGCAGCATGTTGGTAAACAACTGCAATTCTTTGGCAGTAGATATATGTAGTATGTGCAGGCGCGTGTTGTGTTGCTTTGCCAATTGCACAGCAGAGAAAGAGCTTTCAAAACAAGCCTCTACATCGCGTATCAGCGGGTGGAAAGATGCGTGGTCTGCGTTGGGGTATTTTTCTTTGTTTGCTTTTACTACACGCTCATCTTCGCAGTGTGTGGCAATCAGCAATTCGCTTTCAGAAAAGAGTTTGTTTAGCGTCAGGTAATTATCTACCAGCATATTGCCGGTGCTGGAGCCCATGAATATTTTAATGCCACAGATATCTTTCTTCTTTGCATTTGTTTTCAGTACTTCATCTGCATTATCATTTGCCACGCCCATAAAGAAAGAGTAGTTGGCAACAGATGAACTGGCAGCTATGGCATATTTATCTTCCAGTAGTTCCTGTGTCAGTGCAGCAGGTACGGTGTTGGGCATCTCCATAAAAGAAGTAGTACCACCTGCTACCGCGGCACGTGCTTCGCTTGCAATATTGGCTTTATGTGTAAGGCCCGGCTCCCGAAAGTGTACCTGATCGTCTATAACACCCGGTAACAGATAAAGCCCTTCTGCATTTATTTCTCTGCAATCAGCGTCGGGTTGTATCCCTGTGCCTATCTTTTCGATGCGTCCGTTTTTTACAAACACATCTGTTACTTCCTGTTTTCCTTCATTGACAACTGTAGCGCCTTTAATTAATACTGAAGCCATATAAATAACTGATAAACTGAATTATAACTATATTTTTGTGGCAAGTTAGCGCATACGCTTGTAGAAAACATATTCTATGTACAAAAAAGCTGCATCACTCGGATTATCCATTGCATTCACAGCAATCGCCGCACAGGCACAAACAACCTATCTGCAACTGAATCAGGAAGACTATCATCTGCTCGACAGGTTGGAAACCCGTTCAGGCAGGTTGTCAGACGACTTGTTTCTGTTCGTAAAACCTGTATCGCGCAAAAGTGCGGTAGAGTTTTTGCAATGGCAGCGTAAGGAATCGCGCATTGATAACCTGAGTGAGATTGACAAGTACAATGTAGCACATGCAATATCTGTAAGTGGCGAGTGGGCACTAGAGCAAAATGGTGCCATAGATTCTAAACGTGCCATACTGAAGAACTTTTATAAAAAGCAGCCCGACCTGATATATGTAAATAATGACAACTTCTTCCTGTCTGCCAATCCCATCATTACGGCACAGGGTATGTATGAGAAGAACAACGGGACACTATTTACCAGTAGCAGGGGCTTGGAAGCAAGAGGCCTGATTGCAAAGAAGGTAGGCTTCTATACCATGTTTACTGATAATCAGGAAACGATGCCTGGCTTTGCAGCACAATGGGCAGACAGTGCCGATGCGGTACCCGGCAATGATTTCTTTACAAGAAAAGGCGGCAACAAATTTGACTATCTGACTGCACGCGGTTACATAGACTTTGCTGCTGTGAAAGATCATATTAATGTAACATTCGGCTATGACAAGCATTTTCTGGGAGATGGTATGCGGAGTATGTTCCTGAGTGATTTTTCTGCAGGTGCTACATTTCTGAGATTGAATACAAGGGTATGGAAATTCAATTACCAAAATCTGTATATGGAATTGACACCACAATACAGGCGTGGTGCAGACAGAGAATTGCCACATAAATATGCAACCATGCACCACCTGAGCATCAACGCTACCAGGTGGCTGAATGTTGGGATATTTGAAGGTGTAATATTTGACCGCAGAGACAGATATGAATTCAGCTACATGGTGCCTATCATATTATATCGTCAGATTGAGCGCTCACTTGGCAGTCCTGATAACGTAGTACTTGGTTTTAACTTTAAAGCGATAGCTGCAAAACACCTGCAATTTTACGGGCAGGTATTATTAGATGAGTTTACATCTAAAGAACTGGTAGCAGGCAATGGCTATTGGGCAAACAAATTTGCTATACAATTAGGTGGTAAATATTTTGATGCATTCACTGTAAAGAATCTCGATTTGCAAGGTGAGCTAAATCTTGTTCGTCCATATACATACACGCACTTTGATAGTACTGCCAATTACACACATTATAATCAGCCATTAGCGCATCCTTTGGGTGCAGGCTTTGCAGAGTTGTTGGGTGTAATAAGATATCAGCCTGTTAAGAACCTTTATATGTCACTAAAAGGTATGTATTATAACAAAGGAGTAGATAGTGGAGGGTTGAATTTTGGAGGTAATATATTTAAAGATTATGATACGAGGTTCAACAGTTATGGTGTTAGTTTAATAAACGGCGTGAGAGCAAATTGTGCATCTGTAAATCTGAATTTTGCTTACGAGTTAAAAGAGAACTTATTCATTGACCTAGGTGGAGCATATCGTACATATAGTTTTGAGAACAACGTATTCCCTACACAATCAACAACATACATATACGCAGGTTTTAGGTTAAACTACAACAGGCGTGAGTATGATTTCTTTTAACAAATATTGTTCGTTTTAACTATCAGTTACAGAATTAATTTTATGTTGATTTGTCAACAAATTGTCATAAAATTAAAAGTGTATTAATTTCATAGAATTATTTCTAACACTTGATTTTGGAAGCCGTTTAATAAACTAATTTTAGCGCGCCCTAAGATTAATTTATTATGGTTTCTATGAGAAAAATTTACTCTTTATTGATTGTGCTGATTTTCGGCACAAATCTTCAAGCCCAGATTACTACCTATACCAGAACGGTACTTTCAGGGCAAACGTATACATCAATTTCCGGTGGTACAGTTATTAATAGCGCAGGTGGTTTAACAACAGGCGGCCAAGATGATGGAGGGGTGTTGGTTACGCTTCCTTTCACATTTACGTATAATGGTACAGGTTACACTACTGTTACCTTTTGTACAAACGGATGGATTGCATTCGGTAATCAGACTGCTATAACTACAATCTTTGACGGACGTAATCCGGCAAATATGTTTGCAACTGCTGGCCCGCAGAATATGATTGCTGCTTGGTTTGGTGATGGTGGTGCAAACTTTGGTGGTGTAGGCATAGGAAGTATGGTACATGGTGCTGCAGGTACCGGTATATATGCCTTTGAGTGGAAAGATGCATGTGGTAGCGGTTTTACTTTGAGTTCAACTAATACAGTGAACTACATGATAAAATTATATGGTCCAGCATCTTCAAATCCTGGCCGTATAGAGCTACTGTATGGTGTTGCAAACGGCACAACAAGCACAGGAAGGTCATGTGGCATAAGAAATGCAACAGGTGGAGCTAATAATTACATTAATGCACTGGATGGTTCTTTTACGAGTACAACTACCACAAGTGGTTGGTTTGGTAATGGTAACGGTTACAGGTTCGATGTGCCGGTGCCATGTTCAGGTACGCCTGCACCAGGTAATACTGTAAGCAATATCAATCCTGTATGTCCAGGACAGACATTTACATTGTCTCTACAAAATACGACACCTGGTACTGGTGTTACTTATCAATGGCAATCTTCGCCAGATGGTAGTACATGGACCAACGTATCAGGGGCAACCTCAAGTTCACTTAATACCAGCCAGACTGCTGCAACATACTACCGTTGCGGTGTAACCTGTTCAAGTAATACAACTTTCTCAAATGCACTTCAATTGAACATGAATACGTTCTTGTATTGTTACTGTGCTGCTAACTATACGAGTGGTTGTGGTTCAAGTGATGTTATTACCAATGTTACATTTGGTTCTTTAAATAATAATTCTACATGCGCAAGCTTGCCAGCAAGAACTGATTATGGTCTTACGGTTGCCGCTCCGAATATTAATATTGCAACTACAGTACCTTTCAGTGCAACTGTTGGCGCCGGTGGTGGCGAACATGTTGCAGTATGGATAGATTATAACCAAAACGGAACATTCGAGACAACTGAATACACTTTTATTGGGAGGGGTAATGGTACTACTATAACTAACAATATAGTAATACCAAATACAGCATTACCAGGATTGACAAAAATGCGTGTAAGAAACAGGTATTCAACTTCTACATCCCCCGCTGTTCTTAATACAGACCCATGTACTACTTTCTCTTTTGGTGAAACAGAAGATTACAACATAAATCTGATTTGTAATGCACCCGTATTTACTACGCAACCTACTTCAGCATCATTATGTACAGGTAACAATGTTACGTTTACGACTGCAGCATCCGGAAGTGGTGTAAACTACCAATGGCAAGTGAATACTGGTACCGGTTTTACAAATGTTACAAATGGTGGTGTTTATAGCGGAGCTACAACGGCTTCATTAACACTTACATTGCCAACTGTCGGATTTAATGGTTATCAGTATCGTTGTATAGCATCTGTATTATGTACAAGCACAGCGGCTATATCTGATATTGCAACACTTTCTATCGGGTATTCAACTGCAATTCTGGCAAATCCTGTTAATACTACAGTTTGTGATGGCAATCCTGTATCATTTTCTGTTAATGCATTAGCCAACAATATTACTTATCAGTGGCAGGTACATGACGGTACAGGTTACCATAATTTATCTAATTCAGGAATATATTCCGGGGTCAATACTTCTACGCTGAATATTTCAACAGTTACAAGTGCAATTAGTGGGTTTGGTTATAGATGTGTTGTAGGTAGTACTTGCCCTCCGACGGTACTGATTTCACAAACAGCTAACCTAACAATCGGTACAGCAATTCCAGTTATATCTCAGCCTACCAATACTACAATTTGTTCTGGTGGTACTGCTAACTTTAGCGTTGCTACAGGCGGTGCAAACGTTGTATACCAGTGGCAGGTGAACACTGGCAGTGGTTTTACAGATGTAACTAATGGTACCGACTACAGTGGTGCTACCACGGCAACATTATCTATACTAAATACTCCACTTACTTTCAACTCTTATCAATATCGTTGTGTATTGAGTAATACCTGTGTTAGTCCGTTTTTTACAAACACTGCCACACTTTCAGTGCAACAGTCACCTGTTATTACTACGCATCCTGTTAATGTTACCAGTTGTGATTTTCAGAATGTAAGTTTTTCTATCGCAGCAACCGGTAATAATCTTGCATATCAATGGCAAATTAATACAGGTTTGGGTTTTGTAAATCTTACTAACGTGCCACCATATGGAGGTGTTTATACTACTGCATTAACCATAGGTAATGTACTTGGTGCTATGAATGGTTATCAATACAGATGTGTAGCTGCCGGCACGTGTACGCCTGTTGTAATTAGTAATGTTGCAACTTTAACAGTAAATACACGACCTGTAATAACAGGAGGGCCTGCGAATGCTATAGTATGTGATGGCAGCACTACAAGTTTCACAGTTGTTGCAACAGGCACTGGCCTTGTCTATCAATGGCAGGCAGATAACGGTAGCGGTTATGCCAACCTCAGCAACACCGGTATTTATAGTGGTGTAACATCTGCTACTTTAAACTTATCTACAGTGTCAAATACACTACATGGTAGTGCATATCGTTGTATAGTAACTGGTACTTGTGCGCCTGCAGTAATTAGTGGCGGAGCAATGTTGTATATTAATAGTGTTCCTGCAATATTTAGCCAACCGGTTGATAAATTGGTATGCGTTGGTAGTGCAACTACATTCTCTATCGGAGCTACTGCTGCTACACAGGCGAATCCTCTTAGCTATCAATGGCAAGTGAATACAGGTAGCGGGTTCACCAACCTTACAAATGCAGCTCCATATAGCAATGTAACAACTGCAAATATGACTATTACAGGTGCTACTGTATCATTAAACGGATACAGCTATCGTTGTATAGTGAGCAATTCAACTTGTACACCTGTAACAACATCTTCAAATGCACAATTAACAGTTAATACTCTGCCAGCAGTAACTGGCCAGCCAACTACACAGGTTGTGTGTCCTGGTGCTACTGCAGTATTCTCAATAAGTGGTGCAGGTACCGGTATCGGTTACCAATGGCAAGTAGATGATGGCACAGGCTTTAAAAATGTTTCAGGTAATGCACCAAACACAGGAGCAAATACTGCTACATTGAGTATTGCAAATATTTCATTAGCAATGAATAATTATCAGTATAGATGTGTTGTTAAAGGTACGTGTACCCCAGATGCAATATCTGCTCCTGCGTTATTATCAGTGCTGAATCCGATAACAATTAATAGTCATAGTAATTTAGGCGATGTATGTCAGGGTGGAACTGTAAAGCTTGGTGTAAGAGCTACAGGTGCAGGTGTTATGTATCAATGGCAAAGTAAGCAGTCTAACGGTACGTATGTAAACTTGTCAAACGTACCTCCATATTCTGCTGTCACTACAGATTCTTTGAGGATAAGCGGAGCCCCTGCAACATTGAATAACAGTGTTTACAGATGTGTACTTACAGAAAATCAGTTGTGTGGTTTGTTGTATTACACAAATGATATAGTCCTTAATGTAATAGCTGCGCCATTGGTATCACCTAGTACTATTCTTACAGGGCCAGGTAAAATTGCTACATTTAGCGTTCCGCCAACTGGTACCAGTTATTTGTGGCAGGAAAATGATAACAGCGGCAATGGTTATAGAGATTTAGTAGAGGGTGGCTTGTATACAGGCGTATATACAAATACACTTCGTGTAGGGCCTGCAGGCTATACACTGAACGGCAATATGTACCGATGTGTAGTAAATGGTGTTTGCTCTGATGCGGTTACAAGTTCTTCAGGTCAATTGATAGTAGATCCTGCATTGTCTGTAACAAATGTAAAAGCTACTGAAGGTGTTGAAATTTATCCAAACCCTACACGTGGTAATCAGATAAACATCAGTTTCAAAAATACTTTAACCGGACAGGCAGTCGTACGTATTACAGATAAACTTGGTAAAGTATTGTTTACAGAAACAGTAAGCCTGAACAATCAGAACAGTGTTAAGCTAAACCTGCCCGATATGGCAGCGGGTGTATACATGTTGCAGATTGTTAGTGAACAAAATAATATTGCTGCAACTGCACAATTTGTAAAACAATAAGAACATATACACATGATAATATTAAGGCGGCTAATTAGCCGCCTTAATTATTTATTACGAGATTATATTAGGGAACTGGTAGAATATGTTTAGAAAATGACAGGCAGATTATTTGCCTTATGATAATCTATTATTGGTTGATATGGTCCAAATTTATGTTCGTCTTCAGTAAAAGGGTCTGCGTATGGGCCTAAATCGTAGTCAATAGGTTTGTTTTTTATATTGGGATAGCTTTCTGCTTTTTCCTTTTTAGGACGTGGGTGTATGCGGTCGTCTACAACAAAAGCAGAAACATCTATAGCCTCAATATCTGTAAGGAATGGTTTGTTCCAACTAGCTTTAAGATGTGGCATATTTGCTTTCACGAATCTTGCCATCTTAAGTACACGATGCATGCTTGAGCCACACTCGAAAGCAAAATTTCCCCATAGCGGAGGATAAATATATGTAGAAGAATCACCGTTAAACTGGCCTTCTCCATTTGCACCATGGCAACTTGCACAATGTGTTGCATATACTTGTGCTCCTTTTGCCGGGTCTGCAGCGCGGGTTGGATATTGAAGCTCTATAGCACCATCTCCCGGTACATGTTTCCCAATAGCTACATTGGCAGATAGCCAACGCATGTAGGAAACAATTGCTACCATTTCTTTACTGTCAAGAGGCATAGGTGTGCCGTTATGTGGGCGTTCCACGCAGTTATTAACCCGTTCTGGCAATGTCATCACCCTATTTTCACGTCCACGATATTGAGGATAGCGTGCATGAGTGCTATAAAAATTCAATCCGTATGGTACAGTACCGGCTTTTAAATGGCAATTTGAACAATTCATTTTATTCCCAAGATATTTCCCTTTTGTGCCGTTAGGACCAATGTAGTATGCAGTGTTTAATAACAACTCTCTGCCGTAGCGTACCATATTGCCAAATTCATCATGTGGAATTGTGGAAGTATCAGGTGGTACAAAAAGTGAGTCTGTAGCGACTTTTGTAATAGTTGTTTCCTTGTTGTTGCAGGATACGACTGTAACAGTTGCTAGGGTTAGGGTAAGTAATCTGAAATATTTAGATTTACAATAATCAAGTTTTAGCTCCATGTTTAAAAAATTACTCTACTTATTAGCTTGTGTATTGGTGAACGTAGCAGATGCCCAGGTTAAACCTGCTAATGGTAGCACACTAAATTACAGAATAATAGGCTTTCAGGTGCCACAAAAAAAGGATGCTGCCACATATGTATTACACGTTGCAAAAGATTCAATTCCTGATGTGGGGCAAATGGAACGTAGATATTTCATAGAAAAAAAATCAGATTCCAATAGGTTTATCGAGACAGTACCAGATTTCAATGCTTTATATACCTGGCAAGTGATATACAAAGACAAATCGGGTAAGGATATTGGCACTACCGGGCTTAATTATTTCCGTACTGGCTACATAAAGTATATAGATACTGCATATTATAAAATGCAGGTTTTGAATAACAAGATGAAGACTGATGACATATATATACTGCTAGACAACAGTGCAGTTATGTATGATTTAAAGGGTAATCCTGTGTGGTATCTTCCAGATGTACCGCAGCTAGATACCGGAATGCATGTTATGAGAGACCTGAAACCTACATCAGACGGGACATTTACCGCATTGTTTGAGCATGGTATATATGAGTTCGATTATTATGGCAGGGTGTTATGGAAAGGCCCGCTAAACGGGGTAAAGCAAATTGAGACAGCACAGACATATCATCATGAATTTACTAAGCTCAGCAATGGGCACTACATGGTAGCAGGGAATGAGTTGATGGAGAATGAATTGCCAAAAGAATTGAAAGTGACAGATAGTGGTGATATTGTAAAACGTGATGGTAAAATGTTCAGAAAATCTGTTTGTGGCAATTTGCTGGAATATGATGAAACAGGAAAACTTGTCTGGTCTTGGCGATCATCTCCGTTTTTCCCGTCAGTAGGAGTTATGTCTCCTGGCAATAGGATGGCAAATATCGGGACGCATATGAATAGCTTTTATTTTGATGAAAAGGATAGTGTCATCTATGTTGGTTTCAGAAACATAAGCACAATTGCAAAGATAGAATACCCTACAGGCTACCTGAAAGATACCTACGTTGGTAAAAAGCCTGTACAGGATATGCGTACAGACGGCAGAGAGCGTGAAAGGCCCATGAGAGAAGCGCCCAATACTGTAGAATCGGAAAATGAGTCGTTGTTTTCTAGCCAGCATGCTTGCAGGGTAGAAAATAAATTAGTATATATATTTAATAATAATACAATAAGAAATCCCAACTTCATTTCTTATGCAGAAATATACAAGGAGCCTGATACAGTAGGTAATGGGTTGAAGAAGATATGGTCATATCCTTGTAATATAGATACGTTTACCAATCCTGGTGCGCCTACAGGAGGGAGTATTTACCCGATTTCAAAGTCAGAAATGTTGGTTTGCATGGGTGGTGCAGGACGCATTTTTATTGTAAATCGAGATAAAGATTTGTTGTGGAATGCAATCCCTCTGTTTAAACGTATGGACAATCAGGTAAAGCCGCTACCACAATACAGGGTTAGCTTTTTACGTAAGCAGGATATATATAAATTCTTGTTTAAATAGCGCAGGTTTATATTTTACTGGGTGAATGTTAAATTTTTCAAATTTTTTTTGTTGCGAATTAAAAAATTAACACTAAATTGTAATACGCAACACATTTGGAATAACAATAAACATTGTGTGACAGAAATCTATCCGTTATGAATTTAAAACTTTACAATTGGTTGAAAAGGGTGGCCATGGTTTTGATATTGGCACTTTCTACAAACACTACAAATGCACAGTGTAGTACAGGTTTGTACACTACAGGCTGTTTTTGGGGCGATCAGATAGAGGCATTTGCTACTTCTGGTGGTACAACAAACATCAGTAACTGGTATTCCGGTTGTGCAGGTAGTTCTGCATATGCATATTACTCTACGCAAACACATACAATAGCAGCCGGTGGCACTGTGAATTTCATCATATTGAATAATTACTACTATAGTGAGTATTATAAAATATGGGTTGACTTTAATGCTGACGGTGATTTTTATGATGCAGGTGAGCAAGTTTACCAGGCAAACTTAGGTTATGGTTCTTTTGTATCCAGCAGCTTTGTAGTTCCATCAGGTACTACTCCAGGTGTTAAACGTTTACGCGTAAGGTGTGTGTATTTTGGTAATAGCAGTATGGACCCATGTACAACATACTCATTTGGCGAGGTAGAAGATTATAATCTTTCTGTAACAGGCGGTTCTGGTTGTACAGGTACACCAACACCAGGCAATACATTGTCTACGCTGAATCCTGTATGTCCTGCTACCAGCTTTACGTTGTCACTTCAAAATACAACGGCAGGTAGTGGTGTTTCTTACCAATGGCAGTCTTCTCCCAACAACAGTACATGGACTAATATTTCTGGTGCTACATCATCTACATTAACTACAACACAATCTGTTGCTACATTTTATCGTTGTGCAGTTACATGTGGTAGTAATACAGGGCTTTCTGCATCTACACAAGTTAATATGAATAATTTCCTTTCATGTTATTGTGTTGCAGGAAACTCTAGCGGGTGTGTTTTTAGTGATGTAATTAATAATGTCACATTTGGCACATTGAATAATACTTCAGGTTGTACTGCTACTCCAGCGTATATCGATTATGGATTATCTGTAGCTGCACCTAATATTTCTATCGGTTCTACAACGCCTATTAGCGTAACGGTAGGGCCGGGAGGAACTGAACGTGTTGCATGTTGGATAGATTATAACCAAAATGGTGTATTTGAAACTACAGAGTTTACATCTATAGGCACAGGTAATGGATCTGTGGTTACTAATAATGTGGTAGTGCCTCCTACTGCAACTGCCGGCTTAACAAAGATGCGCGTGAGGGTGCGCTATTCAAGTACAATCAATAATACAGATGCTTGTACTACCTTCTCATTTGGTGAAACAGAGGATTACAATGTTAATCTGGTATGTACAGCGCCATCATTCACAACACATCCTGTTTCTTCTACTTTGTGTTCTGGTAGTAATCTGACACTAACAGCAGCTGCAACAGGAAGTGGTTTGGCATATCAGTGGCAGGTAAATACAGGTACAGGTTTTACAAATGTTACGAATGGTGGTGTTTACAGTGGCGCTACTACCGGTACATTACTACTTACATTACCACCTTCAACATTTAATGGTTATCAATACCGTTGTATTGCAACTGTAAGTTGTAGTACTGCTACTGCTACATCAAATATTGCTACATTAAGTGTAGGTGCACCTACAGGTGTAATAAGTATGACACCAAATACTACTGCATGTAATGGTTCTCCTGCGGTATTTACTGTTAATGCATCAGGTACAAACCTTACTTACCAATGGCAGGTACATGATGGTACAGGCTATTATAATTTATCTAATGCAGGTATATATAGTGGTGTTAACACTGCTACACTCAATATTTCTTCAGTTAGTCCTGCTATGAACGGTTATGGCTATCGTGTAGTATTAGGTGGTAGTTGTCCTCCGAATTTGCTTATTTCTCAAACATCTATTTTAAATATAGGTTCAGGATTTACAGTTAATACACAGCCAGCTAATCTTACTGTTTGCTCTGGCAGCACAGCTAATTTCTCAGTTGCAGCAGGTGGAGCTAATTTAATTTATCAATGGCAGGTAAACACAGGTAGCGGATTTACAAACGTTGCTAATGGTGTAAACTACAGTGGTGCTACTACTGCAAACTTGTCTGTATTGAATACACCAATAGGATTTAGCTCTTATCAGTATCGTTGTGTATTAAGTAATTCTTGTACAACACCGTTTTTCAGTAATTCGGCAACACTCACAGTTCAGCCGGCTCCTGTAATAACGTCACAACCTACATCCGTTACAGTTTGTGATTTCCAAACTACTTCATTCTCTGTAGGTGCTACCGGTGCCGGGCTTACTTATCAATGGCAGGTAAATACAGGTCTTGGTTTTGTAAATCTTACGAATACTGCTCCTTACAGCGGTGTACTGACACCAACACTGGGTATAGCAAATATATTGGGTGGCATGTCAGGCTATCAGTATCAGTGTGTTATTACCGGAAATTGTACTCCTTCTGTAGTTTCAAACGCAGTTACACTTAATGTAAATACGCGCCCTGTAATTACAGCAATGCCAGTCAACTCTACTGTTTGTGAAAATGGTACAACTTCATATACTGTAACTGCAACAGGCTCATCTTTAGCGTATCAATGGCAGGTGGATAACGGTGCAGGTTTTGTTAATGTAACTAATACAGGTGTATATAGTGGTGCAACCAGCAATGTGTTGACTCTTTCGGGTATACCTAATTCATTACATAGCCGTGCATACCGTTGTGTGGTTAGTGGTACTTGTGCTCCTGCATTGCTGACAAATAATGCAATGTTGTTTGTTAATAGTATTCCTACTGTCTTCAGTCAACCAACCGACAAACAAGTATGCGTAGGTAGTGCAGTAGTCTTCAGCACAATTGGTACAGCTGCAACATTAACAGGTGTGCTTAGCTACCAATGGCAAGTCAATACTGGTTCAGGCTTTACCAATTTAACAAATGGCGCTCCTTATAGCAATGTTACAACAGCTAACATGACAATATCTGGTGCCACTCTTGCGCTGAATAACTACAGCTATCGTTGTGTAATTAGTAATCAAACATGTACCCCTCCGGTTATTACAAATAGTGCTGTACTAACAGTTAATACACTACCTGCAATAACTACACAGCCTACCGGACAAACAGTATGTCCGGGTTCTCCTGTTACCTTCACTGTAGCAGCTACAGGTACTGGTGCAGTATATCAATGGCAGGAAAATAATGGTTCGGGCTTCCAGAATATTGGTGGTTCATCTCCATACACTGGTTCAAATACACCTACACTGACGATAGCGAATATTTCACTGTCTATGCAGGGTTATCAGTATCGTTGTGTAGTACGTGGAACGTGTGCTCCACCTGCAGTGTCTGCTGCAGCAATATTGAATGTACTTAATCCTGTAATTATAAATAGCAGCAGCATTACAGATACTGTTTGTGAGGGTGGTACTGTTAAGTTAGGTGTTCGTGCCACTGGTGCAGGTGTTATGTATCAATGGCAACGTATGCAGACTAACGGTACTTTCGCAAATCTTGCAAATGTTCCGCCATACTCAGGAGCTAATACAGATTCATTGCGTATCAGTGGTGCACCAAATAGTTTGAATGGTAATGTATACCGTTGTGTACTAACTGAAACACAATTGTGTGGTTTGTACTACTATACGCCTGATATACCATTAGGTGTACGATCTGCTCCGGTTTCAAGCCCAGCTAGCCTTATTGCCACACCATATCAAATTGCAACATTCAGTGTGCCTCCAACAGGTACCAGCTATCAGTGGCAAGAAAATGATAATAGCGGTAATGGATACAGAAACATAGCTGAAGGAGGTAAATACTCAGGTGTATATACTAATACGCTGCGTATATCTCTACCTGTTGTTACGATGAATGGTAATATGTATCGTTGTATGGTAGATGGTGTTTGTGTTAGTACTATGCCAAGTACATCATCACAACTATTAGTAGACCCAATACTTTCAGTAGCAGGTGTTCAGAAAAATCTTGACTTGGATATTTATCCAAACCCAATGACAGGTAATGAACTGAATATCAGCTTCAAACAAGTATTGAAAGGAAATACGGAAGTGAAAGTGCTGGATAAACTGGGTAAAGTTGTTTATACAGACAAACTGCAATTGGATGGTGGTAAGACTGCTAAGATCAATCTGACAAGCCTTGCTGCTGGTGTTTACATGCTGCAAGTAGTGAATGCAGATGAAAGCATCTCTGAAACTATTCAGTTTGTTAAGAAATAACACTACTGCAATCAAATAAGAAATGGTCGGCAATCAATGCCGACCATTTTGCTTTTAATTTGGTCATCAAAACTTAAAACAGAATAAATAATCAGTTGATATAGAGGGCTTAATATGCCAATGATTTTTTGGCTATGGAAAACCTGATTATTCGCAGAGCAACGAATGCTGATGCAGAGCATGTTTATGAAATGCTATGTTGCCTGTCTGATAAACAACATAACAAAGAGCGTTTTATGCAGTGCTTTGAACGAAATCTGCAGAATGAAACCATCATTTATCTGGTTGCAGAAACAGGTAATACTCCTTGCGGCTTTATAAGTTGTCACAGTCAGCAGTTGTTGCATCATACAGGTACTGCTTATGAAATACAGGAAATGTATATCAAAGAGGCATATAGAGGGTGGGGAATAGGTAAGAAGCTGATAGCTATATTGCGCTCAATGATAAATGAAACACCATACGATGTTTTTGAAGTTACATCGAGCAACTGGAGAGAAGAAGCTCATGCTTTTTACCAGAACAACGGTTTCACACAAACGCACAAAAAATTTACAAGCAAGGGCAATTACCCATCACCTTAAGTATTTATCTGCCAGTTCGGGATCTATTTCTTTTTCCCATTTAGCAACAACTAATGTTGCCACAGTATTGCCTATAATATTAGTTAATGCCCGCGCTTCGCTCATGAAACGGTCTATTCCCATTATTAATGCAAGAGAGGCTATAGGTATATTGCTACCTAAGGCAGGAAGTGTGGATGCAAGAATGATGAAGCCGCTGCCTGTAACACCTGCAGCGCCATTTGAAACCAACATTAATACCACTAACAGTGATATCTGGTTGGCTATTGTAAGCGGGGTGTCTGTTGCTTGCGCCAGAAATACAGCTGCCATAGTGAGGTAAATGCCTGTTCCATCAAGATTGAAGGAATAGCCTGTAGGCATTACCAATCCAACTACAGATTTGCTACATCCCGCTTTTTCAAGCTTTTCCATAACACTTGGCAATGCAGACTCTGAAGACGAAGTACCAAGAACAATAAAGAGTTCATCTTTTATGTGTTTCAACAGCTTGAAAATATTAAAGCCAATTGCCCGCATGATACTACCAAGCACTACTACTATGAAGATGATACAAGTGATATAAAATGTAAGCATCAGTGAGCCCAGTGATTGTAATGTGCCCAAGCCATATTTGCCAACCGTAAATGCCATTGCCCCGAGTGCGCCTAAAGGAGCAACTTTCATTATCATGTGTATTAGTGCGAATAAAGCATCTGAAAAAGATTGTATGACATGCTGTACAGGCTTGGCTTTAGGGCCTATTTTAGATAGCGCTATGCCAAATAACACAGAGAAAAACAGAATCTGCAACAGATTGTTTTGAGCAAGGGCTGCTACAATGTTTTCAGGTATTATATTGATTAGAAAATCAACAGTAGTAATATTATCATGTGCAGGCTTGGGGATAGCTGAAGCATCCAATGTGCTGACATCGATGTGCATACCCTTGCCTGGCTGCATGATGTTGACAACTACAAGCCCGATGAGCAATGCCACATTTGAAACGACTTCGAAATACAGCACCGCTTTTAGCCCTACACGCCCCACTTTTTTAAGGTCATCCATGCTTGCTATACCATTTACAATAGTACAGAATATGACAGGGCCAATCATCATTTTTACAAGGCGGATGAAAGCATCTGCCAGTGGCTTTAGTTGTACGCCTATATGCGGAAAAAAATGACCTGCCAGAATGCCTAAGACAATGGCAACTAGCACTTGCAGGTAAAGGCTATTCAGCAGCTTTTTCATTCAATGGCTTATGTTATAAAGATAGCCAAATGTTACACACTTATTGAAGGGTATAAGAATGCGTATAACGAGCTTTGATTTGCCCCCTGTCTCCACTCACTTCATAGTATTCTCTAAAGGTAGTGTCGTCTTCAAAATTGAAGCCTATAATATAAGTATATGGTACTGAAGACCTTCTGAGTATAGGCTTATAGTTTTCACCGCCATATGGCATGCGCATGGTGGTGGTGGCAATATTGTAACCCCATTGTGTTTGTACATCGTAAGAACCACTTACACTACTGTCGTTGGTATATATGTGGATGCTGAAGTGTTGGTTGTTTAGTTTGTCTTCAGCAATAGGCAGGCTGTCTGCAAGTATTTCTACTCCGGGCTTGATGGTTTCAGATGCTGTTTTTTTGCTTTTAGTATTATCGGGCTGGCAAGAATGCATCAGTAAGGCTGATGTCAGCAGCATAAGGGTGCGTTTCATAGGTGCAAAAGTAGGTTTTAATGATTGAGCTAAATCAGGTATTTTTAATGCTTCTAAAAAGCAATTATTAAATAATGAAAAAGTGGGCTATACCCGTAATGGCATTTATGGGAACACAAATCATGTTGTCGTCTTGCGGTGGTGGTAATAATACTGCCGGCAAAACAGACAGTGCAAAAGTGGTTTCAGGATATGATACCAACTTCAAGGTAGAGGCTGAAGCATTTGCAGACCTGCAGATGTTGCGCTATCAGATACCGGGCTGGGATGAGCTGAGCCTTCAGCAAAAAGAACTTTCGTACTATCTGTATGAGGCTGCGCTTTGCGGACGTGATATTATCTACGACCAGAAGAGTAAGTACGGTATCCTGCTGCGCAAAACGCTGGAGACAATCTACGGTACTTATAACGGCGACAAGAATGCCGAAGACTGGAAAAAGTTTGAAGTGTATATAGGGCGTTTCTGGTTCAGCAATGGCAACCACCACCACTATGGCAATGAAAAATTCTTTCCTGAATGTGATGCTGCTTATTTTGCTGCATTGGTAAAAGGTAGTGATACCACACAACTGCCAAAAGAAGCGGGTGAAAGTACAGACGCTTTTATAGCACGTGTATCGCCAATTATATACGATCCTAAGATTGAACCAAAGCTGGTTGACCTGCGTCCTAATATCGATAACATCGCAAACTCTTCAAACAACTTCTACGAAGGTGTAACACAGAAAGAAGTAGAAGCATACTATGCTAAGTTTGATACCAAAGGCAATGCACCATCTTGGGGGCTGAATAGCAAAGTGCTGAAAGAGAACGGTGTGATAGTTGAAAAGACATGGAAAGTTGGCGGCATGTACGATGGCGCTATCAGCAAGATTGTAGGCTGGTTGCAAAAAGCCATAGCTGTAGCAGAGAATGCAGAGCAAAAGCAAGCGTTGGAACTGCTGGTGAAATATTATCAGACAGGTGATCTGAAAACTTTTGACGACTACAGCATCGCATGGGTAAAAGACGTAAACTCTCGTATAGATGTAGTGAACGGCTTTATAGAAGTGTACATGGATGCGATAGGTAAGAAAGGTAGTTTTGAAAGTACTGTATCTATGAAAGATATGGAGGCTACCAAACGCATCAAAGCTATAGCAGACCAGGCGCAATGGTTTGAAGATAATTCTCCGCTGATGCCTGAGCATAAAAAGAAACAAGTAAAAGGTATCACTGCAAAAGCCATTACGGTAATAGTAGAGAGCGGCGATGCTGCTCCTAGTACGCCAATCGGCATCAACCTGCCAAATGCTGACTGGATACGCAAAGACCACGGTTCTAAGTCCGTATCGCTGAGTAATATCATACACTCATATAATGTAGCTAGTGCTAAAAGCGGTATGTTGGATGAGTTTGCTATAGACGATGCAACAAAAGCACGTGCTCGTAAATATGGTGCCTTGGCATCTGACCTGCACACAGATATGCACGAGTGTATAGGCCACGCTTCAGGACAAATAAATGAAGGTGTGGAAACAACAGATAAGACGCTGAAAAACTATGCATCTTGCCTAGAAGAAGCACGTGCAGACCTTGTAGGCCTGTATTACGCACTAGACCAGAAACTGGTAGATATAGGTGTAGCACCTAGCAAAGAAGTAGGTATGGCAGAGTATGACAGCTATATGATGAATGGCTTGATGACACAGCTGACACGCCTGAAGCTGGGCGACCAACTGGAAGAAGCGCACATGCGCAACCGTGCACTGAATGCGCACTGGGTGTATGAAAAAGGTAAGAAAGACAACGTAGTTGAAATGGTGAAAAAAGATGGTAAGACATACGTGAAAATCAATGACTACGAAAAGTTGCGTACACTGTTTGGTGAATTGCTGAGCGAGATACAACGCATAAAATCTGAAGGTGATTACAAAGCAGGTAAAAACCTTGTAGAAACTTACGGTGTGAAGGTAGATCCTGTATTGCACAAAGAAATACTGGAACGCTATGCCAAGTTGAACGTAAAACCTTACCGTGGTTTTATACAACCTAAGCTGGTGCCTGTAATGGAAGGTGGTAAAGTGAAAGATGTGAAAGTAGAATATCCGGAAAGCTTCTATCAGCAAATGATGGAGTTTGGTAAGAACTACTCGCTGCTGCCGGTGAAGAACTAATGAATGGAATGAGTCTGATAAATAAAGCCCCGATATTATCGGGGCTTTATTTATTTAGTATAGCATTATTTTCCCTTTTTCTACAGTAATATTCCTAAAGAAGTCGCCATTAGCAGTCATATATATAATAGGCTTGCCTTTTATAGTTGCAGGCTTTGCAGCTAGTTTATCCATAACAGCTACTATCTTTTTGTCTATATATTTTTTCAGGTCTTCAGGTATTTTGGTGGCTGTGTGAGATGCACGGAATCCTTCAAAATCGTAATAAGCAATTTCTCCTTCTTTGTTCAGCATTACATTGTTGAGGCCAAGGTTGTATTGGTCGTCAGGAAGTTGGGTAAGCTCGTTTTTTATTTCGTTAACGACGGTTTGGATAATGCTCGACGCTGACAATGTGCCAATAGTATTCAAGTCGGCAACAGGGAGATGTTCGCCGTTTGCATCCTTTTCATAATCGTACCAAATTTTTTCACCGTTTAACAGCTTTGGTCTCGGGTTCATTCTTTTTACTACAATTTTTTCTTCACCTGTTGTGGGGTCTTCTACAATTGTAGTGTCTTCCGGAAATGTCTGCATGGTAATAACGTTGCCCTTATATGTCACTTTGTTTCCGTCTATCTTTCGCTTATCGTCAGAGAAGGCATTTTTTGTGAAGCATAACACACATACCAATAATAATGGTATGGCAATCGCACGTTTTCTTTGCGCAAGTGCAGAGGTTTTTCTAGTCAGCATCATAATTCTGTTTTTTATGGGTGAACGATTAAAAGAATGAGAAAGGGAAGGGGCTGGCGATAATAGTGCTTGTTCAATTAGAAACCTGCCATATTCTGCAGGTGTTTTATCTACGGCGGCATCTGCCTGATATTCGTGTACTACAAGCAGCCTGTTGTGGTATATGTAAACCAACGGATTAAACCAGCATAGTATTTTAGTTAGCTGAAATATTGTAAGGTCTATAAAGTGCAGAGCGTGTCCGTGCTGTTCTTCATGAGAAAGGATCATTCTCAATTCATCATTGCTATAGTCTTGCTTGTTGCTGATAAACACATACCTGAATGCTGAAAACGGACTATGCGATTTGCCTGTTTCTATTATAGTCCATACGCCGTCTTTTGTTTTATCTCCTTTTCTGTAAAGGCGCACAATGGTTAAAACTTCTTTCAGTATTAGCAGCAAGCCAACCACTACGCCTGTTGCATATGCATAAAACAGTAGCCTGCCATAGTCTGTAGTTGTTTCGGCTACAGTTGATTGTACAATAGTCTTTTTAACGGCACTCACATTCTCAATAGCAGGTTCGGTCACTTTGGTGATGTACACAATGTCTGATTCCTGCAGAGACCAAAGTGGTAGTAAGATGCCTGTAAGCAATGTGACAATAAGATATAGCCTGTTATAGCTATGAAAAGATTCTTTTCTGAGAAACAGGTCAAATATCAGCAGGCTGAGTAGCCATATGGCTGTCATGTTGAGCAGGTACTGTAGCATAGGCTATTTCTTTTTATTGTTATCGAGCGATTTCAGTAATTCGTTCAATTCTTTCAGCTTCATGTCTTCTTTTTCTACCAAAAAGCTTACGAGTTTTTTAGGTGAGCCGCCAAAGTATTTTTCCATCAGACTTTGCACGCCATGTTGCGCATACGCTTCTTTGGTTATGATGGGAAAGTACTCGTATGTTTTGCCATAGGCTTTGTGGTCTAGAAAACCTTTCTTTTCCAGTATGCGCACAACTGAGGATACTGTGCTGTGCGGGATGTCCGGATCTCCCAGATGCTCAATGACATCGCGTACCAGACAACGGTCCAGTTGCCATATGATTTGCATTACTTCTTCTTCTGCTTTGGTAAGAGACTGTAATGTTGTTTTCCGTTTCATAACGTAAATATACGTTACAAAACGTAAAAACAAAATATATTATTGTGCAAGCCTAATGTCTGCACTCATATCTATACGGAAAGGAACTTTTTCACCGTCTATAGTGAGTGGGATAAATTCAATCTCGTTGATTGCTTTTGCAAACTGCTCGTTGATGGATTGGAATAATTTGTCTGAAAGCAGCACGTCTTTTGATGCGTAAAATACATTGTTGCTGAAATATGCCGCTTTGCCTTCTGCATCAATAACAAGGTCGGGTATTTCGCAAGTGTAGGTGCCTGCAGGTAATTCGTCTTTTATGTTTTTGAACATGGTGCGAATACAATCCTGCAACTGTGTTTGTGCAGCTTTAATGATGAAGTTTTTAGCTTCCTTATCGAAATAGAGTGCAGTGCCGTTAAGGCTTATGGGTGTTGGCGGATGTGTAATGGTCCGTTGTTCTTGTTTGTAGGTCTGCGGATTGATGACAGCAATTGTATCTGCACGTTGTTGCACTACTTCTATGGTATTACCATTGCGCACTACTTTCACTGTATCGGCCTCTGCTGCAAAGAGCAGGGAGTGAAAGATGCAAAACAATATGGTAAAGAGATTTTTCAATAGCTTATTTTACAGAGAAGGTAAGTGTATAATAATTGTAATAAGCAGTGGCTTTGCCACCAACAATCATAGGGGTGTATGTCAGCTTATCTGCGGTTGCTTTCAGTTTTTCATTTATGTTCTGTTCCGGTTTTGCAGGTATCATTAGTTTGCCGGGATGTTGTCTTGTGGTTTCTGTGTACCTGCGTCTTACAATGCCATCTGTTTCGTAGTACACAAGTTCTCCTGCTGCATTGATAACCATATTTTTCATGGTATAATAATATGTGCCTTTAGGTAGTTGCTTTTTCTCCTTTTTAATGGCGTCATTTAGCTTTTTCTCCGCCGCTATATGTGCGTCAATCCATTGCTGCCAGATGCGGTAGTTATTTACGCTATCGTTATCATCGCTTACATAATAAATAGTGTTGCCATTCAGCAATATTGGCTTTTCCTCTCCGTATGCTATTGTTTTGGTTGTGTTGCTATTGGCAATATGGACTGGTTTGCTACCGATAGCAGAAAAGTTAATGACATCGCCTTTGGGGGTAGTGATTGTTTTACAAGTACCTGTATTATCTACCGCATAGCTATTGATGGTAAAGAGCGTAAGTGCAAAAACGATTATCCTCTTCATAGGTATTTATTAGTTATTAAATATACATATAAAAAGGGGATTACAAGTGTAATCCCCCTTTCAGATATTCGTAGCTAAGATTATTTCTTGGCAAGTGCCAATTGTATTACTTCGCTCATTTCCGTTACATAGTGAAACTTAACACCCTTGATAAAAGCCGGGTTTATTTCTTCTACGTCTTTTTGGTTTTGTGCACACATAATCACTTCCTTAATACCCGCGCGCTTAGCTGCAAGTATTTTCTCTTTAATACCGCCTACAGGCAATACTTGTCCGCGTAGTGTTATCTCACCGGTCATAGCAAGATAAGGACGCAGTTTGCGGCCTGTAAAGGCAGATGTTAGTGCCGATAGCATAGTAATACCTGCGCTTGGACCATCTTTAGGTACAGCACCTTCGGGTACGTGTATGTGTATGCTGTATTCGTCAAATTTCTCGGGAGCAATATTGTATTCTGCAGCGTGTGCTTTCAGGTATGATAGTGCTGTTGATGCACTTTCTTTCATCACATTACCCAGATTGCCTGTTAGTGTCAAGCCACCTTTGCCTTTTGAAAGACCTGTTTCTATAAAAAGGATATCACCACCTACATAAGTCCATGCAAGGCCTACAGCTACACCGGCAGGGTGCCCTTTGGTGTATATGTCGTTATTGAAGCGTGGCTTGCCGAGTACTTTTTCTATTTGTTCATTAGAAACAGTAGCAGCTACTTTTTCTTCCATTGCCACTTGTTTGGCAACAGAGCGCATTACACTCGCTATCAGCCTGTCAAGTTCGCGCACGCCCGATTCGCGGGTGTATTCCTGTATCACTTTGTTCAGCACTTTATCGCTGAATTTCAGTTGCACTTTGTCGAGGCCGTGTAGCTCTTTCTGCTTCGGTATCAGGTGTTTCTTCGCTATCTCGGTTTTCTCTTCCATAGAATAGCCTGTCAGTTGGATGATTTCCAAACGGTCGCGAAGCGCGGGTTGAATATCACTGAGGCTATTGGCTGTAGCTATGAACAGTACTTTCGAGAGGTCAAACTCCAGTTCCAGATAGTTGTCGTAGAATGTATTGTTTTGTTCCGGGTCCAAAATCTCCAGCAATGCAGAGCTTGGGTCGCCACGGAAGTCTTTACCTATTTTATCTACCTCATCCAAAATGAAAACAGGGTTAGCAGATTTTATTTTGCGCAGCGATTGTATAACACGGCCCGGCATAGCGCCGATGTATGTTTTACGATGGCCGCGTAGTTCGCTCTCGTCGTGCAAGCCGCCAAGGCTCAAACGTACATATTTTCTGTTGATGGCGTTGGCAATGCTTTTACCAAGCGATGTTTTACCAATACCCGGAGGGCCTACAAAGCACAATATCGGCGATTTCATATCACCTTTCAGTTTCAGTACTGCCAGATACTCAAGGATACGATCCTTGATTTTATCCATACCATAATGGTCGCCATCCAGCACTTTCTGTGCTTTCTTCAGGTCGTAGCTGTCTTCTGTGTAGGTTTCCCATGGCAGGTCCAGCATCAGATCCAGATGGTTGTAGATAACTGAATAGTCCGGTGTGCTAGGGTGCATGCGTTGCAGCTTTTCTATATTCTTCTGGAAAAGCTCTTTGGCAGCATCCGTCCATTTAACACCTTCTGCACGTTTTATCAGATCTTGTATCTCACGCTCGTTAGGGTCGCCGCCCAGCTCTTCGCGGATAGACTTCATTTGCTGTTGCAGGAAGTATTCGCGTTGCTGCTTGTCTATATCGGCGCGTGTTTTGTTGGTAATCTCGTTCTTCAGTTCCAGCAATTGCAGTTCAGATTGCAGCAGTTGCAGCAAACGTTCGGCACGTGCTTTTACATTGTTTTCCTCCAGCAGTGCTTGCTTATCGCCAAGTTTTGCCTGCAGGTTAGATGCTACAAAGTGTACCAGAAAAGACTTATGCTCTATATTGCGAAGCACAATGCTTGTTTCGCTTGCTGTATTTGGCGATTGCTGTGCAATGTTTTCGGACTGCTCTTTGATAGATGCCACCAGTGCCTCGAACTCTGCATCGTCTTGTGGAAAATGATCTTCCAGATATTTGATAGATGCGGTGTAGTATGGTTCGGTTTGTTTGTATTCCTCTATCTCGAAACGCATACGCCCCATGATGAATACAGTAGTATTGCCATCGGGCATTTTTATCTGCTTCACGATTTTGGCAAGCGTGCCTACGCGATATATCTCGCTTGTTTCAGGGTCTTCTGTGCTACCATCCATCTGTGCAACCACGCCAATCCATTTGCCGTTTTTCTGTGCTTCGGCTATAGCCTTTACAGATTTTTCCCTGGCAACCGTTATCGGCAACACCACGTTCGGAAACAAAACGGTATTGCGCAGTGCTATCACAGGTATTTCTGTAGGTAAGCTTCCTTTTTCCTGGTCGTCCATCTCATCCTCACCCAAGGGTACTATAGGCATAAACTCTACTTCCTGTTCCGATTGCCCCAAAAACATATCCATCATTGATTTCATTGTACTCATGTGCTAGTATGACATTATTGCTGCTTTGCATGCAATGCAGCAAGTAAAGATACAAGTCAATACTTATGCCAAAGCCAAATAACCTGCAATTTTTGCAGACGGATGCATTTTGAACCTATCTTTATGGCGTTAAATGAAACATATGAAGTTCAGATACTTAACTGCATCGTTATTGGCAGTGTCTTTGGCAGGTAGCCCAATTTTACTGAATGCACAAACAAACACCGAGGTAGAACTGATAGATGTGAAACCCCGCCCTGTAAAGAAGTTTTATATGAGCAATGCGCTGGATGCAGCCATATTTTCAACTTCCAGCCTGCAAAAAGCGGGCAGAAGCAAGCTGACTACATTGCGATTCAGCTATATTTTGAACTTTGGGTTCAACTTTAATTACGATTTCAACAAGCATTTTGGTGTGTACACCGGTATTGGCATCAAAAACATCGGTTTTATAGATAAGATTGCTGATAGCACCATTAAGCGTAGGGTATATACCATAGGCGCACCAATAGGTATAAAATTCGGCAACCTGAAAAAACGTACCTATGGCTTTATAGGCGGTGGTGTAGATGTGCCTTTCAACTATCGTGAAAAAGGATTTGTGAAGCGTGGTAAGAAAGATAAATTCAATGAATGGTTCAGCGACAGGACACCTTTGATAATGCCTTATGTATTTGCAGGTGTGTCTTTAGACCCGGGTATTGCATTCAAAGTGCAATACTATCCAAACAATTTTATGAATACCTCTTTTGCAGAATACCCCAGTACATCGGCATTGCCTGTATATCCGTATGCAGGGTATAATGTAAACCTCTTAATGCTAAGTATTGGCTTTGATATCAGGTATACTAAATCAGGAACCCCGAAATCGGTACTTGTGGCAAAGAATTAAAAAAGGGCGGTTATTAACCGCCCTTTTCTAATGATAATATATTCAGTAATTATTTCAAAACCGCTGCCAGCTTAGCTGCCAGCTCTTCGCCGCGCAGGTTGGTTGCAATAATGATACCGCTAGGGTCCACCAGAAAGTTGGCTGGAATAGACTGTACTTCGTAAGAACGGGCTGCAACAGATTCCCAACCTTTCAGGTCACTTACGTGTGTCCATGTAAGTCCGTCTTTTGCAATAGCTTCTTGCCATTTGTCTTTGTCATCATCCAACGATACGCCCAGTATTGTAAAGTTTTTGTCTTTGAATTGATTGTATGCAGCTACAACATTCGGGTTTTCCTTACGGCAAGGGCCACACCATGATGCCCAGAAGTCTACAAGTACATACTTGCCTTTATAAGATGTAAGTGTGACTGTTTTACCTTCTGGTGTTTGCAGTGCTATTTCCGGGGCGGCGGTACCTACGCCAGGCAATCCGTTGTCAGTTGCAGGCGAGCTGTTATATATGGCTTTAATTTTTTTGGTAAAATCCTGTGCCAGCCTTGCTTTAGGGAAACGTTTATTCATCCCGGGAATGAATTGTTGAAAATATGCTTTTTCTGATTGTGGGTTTAGAAATTGCACTGCAAATAAAGCATTGGGTAATGAAGACGTGGTGTCAGCATATTCTTCAATAAAATGAGTAAGCTTTGCATTCATTTCACTTATATCATTTTGTACTACTGTCATCATGCTATCATCGCCTCGTGCTTTGAAGCTATCCAACACAATACCAAGTGTGCTGAAGTCTTGCATATGATTGCGGATGACAAATATGAATTTTTGAAGGCTGGCTGTACTATTTGAGCCATTTACAGTAATTGCATCCAATCCATTCCAGTTCCCTTTAATGTTAATAGCCCCTTTATCGGCAGAAACCAGGATGTTTTTATTTTTATCTGAGCTGAAAGTTATCTTATACAACCCGGCTTCAGGTGCTTTGCCGGATAGCTCAAACTTTCCTGATATATCAGATTTGGCAGAGTCTACAATAGTGATTTTGTCTATCCCAAGCTCAGTAAGGTAAACTGTTTGTTCAGGCATCCCTATAACATCTCCCTTTATAGTAAATTGATTTTGAGTATCATTACAAGAAATGATTCCCAATGAAAGAATTAGGCTAGCTAATATTAGTCTGAACTGCATTTATTCAATTTTTGCTTTGCAAACCTAATAATATTCTGCCGTATACAGCTAAATTTGAGCTGATTGATTATTTTACAAGCATCTTACATAATATAATAGCTTAATGACAATTGTCTGACATTAGGTATTTGTGACTATCAGATATTTGCAACATAATGAGATTGAAAGGACTACTTGGTGGACTAATTACGGCTTGCAGTTTGTTTGTAGTATCGTGTCAGAAACCTGATGTGCCTGTTGCGCTTCCTAAGCAAAATGGCTCAGAGAGGGTAGAGATTGATATGGGTGAAGATTATACAGACCAATTGTTCTTTGATTTCGAAACAAATTCAATCGTTTACACCAGCCCTATACTTAGTTGGGACTTAGCATTTGAAGCATCACCAAACGGATACCATGTATTTATGAACGGTGCAGCAAAAGTACTTGCTTACAATACCCATAAAACAGATATTTTTAGCGTAAATGATGACCCTAAACTGGCAGACAATAAATGGTTGGTAGATGCGTCTTGTGGCCTGCCGGATTCTACAGGTATAGGTGAGTGGCTGAACGGGGGGATGAGCAAGAATGAAGTATATATACTAAAGCTTGACCCTACGCATAACAAAGATACTTTCAAAAAAATACAACTGGTTGCTGTAACAGATGATAAGTATATCATACAATACTCGAGCTTGAGGACTAATGATATGCATACCGTAACGCTACCTAAAAACCCAAACTACAATTATGTGTATTTCTCATTTAAAGAAAACGCAATTGTAAATCCTGAGCCACCGAAGAATACCTGGGACATAGTGTTTACCCGATATAGGATTATATATCATTACCTAGATAATTTTGCTTATCCCGTTACAGGTGTGTTGCATAATTCTAATAACACAAGTTGTGTGGTAGATTCTGTTAAAAAATATGAAGATATATCTGCTACTACATTGCTTGGTTATAACTTCAAAAAACACAGAGATGTAATAGGCTATGATTGGAAAATTGTAACAATAGACCGCGGCAATAACTCTGCTACATACAAGGTAAACAAAGAAAAAACATACACTATAAAGAACAGGAACGGGCATTATTTCAAAATGCGCTTCCTCGATTTTTACAAAAATGGTATGAAAGGCTACCCTACTTTCGAGTTTCAACGAATACAGTAAGTAATCTGAATAATAAAATAACAAGGCTCTCCGCGGAGAGCCTTGTTATTTTATACAACTATTGTGTTTTCGGGTAGAATATTGAATGTTCCGTTTTCTGCCAGCAACGCCTCATTTTCTCGTCTGGTTATCAATCCTTTTTGCTTTTTGGGGTCCCACAGGCGCTTCATGCTGCGTAGCAGTGCTGCAATGCCCGCAAGGTCTCCTGCAGCTATGGTTGGTTTCAGTGCCTTCATTTCCTTTCTGCGATCAGTATCGTTGATAAGGTAGCCTCTGTTGTACACCAACGATAATATAGCACCTTGTGTATCGGGTGGTAGTTTCTCAATGCCAGGGTAGGTACGTTTTACATCTCGTGCGCATGCCGGGAGTGTATGCTGATAAAAAACCTTTACGGCAGCATCGTAAGCAATTTTTATAGATTTCAGGCCAGGTATCAGGTCTTTGCATGCAGCGCCTTTTTTGCCGCAAGTGCTTTGCAGTAGTGATAATTGTGTGGGAGATAATGTTGCTCCCCAGGCATCTGCAAGCTCTTGCTTGCTACAATAACCACAATCGAAACCGATACCTACGGTAACACCACTATCCCCCCCAGGCCATATCGGCGATTGGTATTTTTGACGGTATACCTCTTTTGAGGTGACCTCTGCATTTACAATAAGATCCAATGATTTGGCAGAAATGACCATAGATGCACCTATCGGGATGGGTGGTAGCTTTGGTTGAATTAATGCCTCTATTCGGGAAAGAGTTACCGGCCCAACTATACCGTCGTCGCCCACATTCAGCGCTCGCTGTATTGCTTTGATGTGTGCAGTATGGGAAGTGCCGGTTGGTTTAATATTCAGCGCTGTTTCCAGCTTCAGGCACGTTTCCATGTCTATTACGCCTGTTTGTGCTGTACCAATGTTTTTCTGAACCGCTTTAATACGATCTGTGATGTTTGATGGCATGGTAATGTGTTTTACAGTTTAAAGAATAATATACGAGATATATGAAATTAGGGCAATTAACACTATTTTCAAACCTCTGAAAATAACATGTACATGAAAAAGCTGGCATTAGCGCTTTCTTTATTTGCTGCCGCAACAGCAGGATACGCACAGGATAAAACTATAATGAACTACAACGGACACTGGTATGTGCCCGGCGCTAATAATCTGGATAAAGAAGCATTGCAGTATCATCAGTTGGTAAATGAAAAAGCTGCTTTCGATACCATGGCAAAAAGCAAAGATGTATTTGTGACACGTACACAGTATATGCAAACCATGCAAGACCTTGATAAGCTGATGAAGGACGAAATGCTGGTGCCAAACAGTATGGAAACATCAACCTCGTTAAAAAGCTTTTATGACCTTGCCAAGTATCTGAAAATAGTAGTTCAGGGCAATGATGACTACAGACGTATGCTAAATACCGCGACACAGCGTGTTATCATGGCTCGCAGAGAGGGTGCATGGAGCAATGATTTATTTGCCTACGTAGTAAAAGAGTCTATAGTAACTATACTGAAGAACCTCAATGAAAAATCTTCTACCGATGCCATGCTTGCTAATACAATGGCAGAACTGCAGAAAGACGAACGCTACCAAAGCTGCAAGTATAACATAGTTGTAGATAACCGCATGATGGATGACCCTGCCATGCAGATGTTTATCTGCGACAGGATGGAGTATATAATGGGTGCAGATATATATCGCTACCGCGAAAGTACCCCTGGTGTGGTAAGCAACTACGCAAAGCGTAAAAAAGAAAGTGCTGCACTGATGGGTTGGCTGATGCAAAGGGTTACTACTGACAGGTCTAAGTTTATAACAATGGCAGATTTTCAGCATAACCCGGGCAGCAAGCCAAATGAAATACTGGCGAGCCTGCCGAAGAATAATGACTGGTATATCTTCATCTTCTACAAAGGTGTGTTATACTATTCTGATGCATTGCCTAAATGCGAAAACAGCAGTGCTGTATCTATTATGTACAAACCGTAAGAATATATTGATGTTATAGAAAGGCTGTCTGTTAATGGCAGCCTTTTTGATTTTTTATAGATTTGCGCCATGAAAAACATACTTACCCTATTTATAAGTCTGATTTTTAGTATGCCATCATTTGCACAATCAGCTAGTGATACTATTGAATACTATATGAATTATGATGGTGAGCCTTGTTCTCCTGATTCTGCTTATTATTACAGATTGGCCTTTAAAGACGGCAATTGGTGGAAGGTGAAAGATTTTTATGTAATACAGCAGGTGAAAAGAATGGAAGGTTATTTCGCTACATATAAAGATGGCCATTTTGATAATCGTCAAGGGGTCTTTTTTTACTACCACCCAAACGGGAAAATTGATAACAAAGTACGCTATACGAATAACATGCGTGATGGTGTGTATAAAGCATACAATCAAAAAGGGTTGTTAATAGATTCGGCGTTTTATAAATATGATGAACTGATAAAATGTCGTTATAAATGGAATGATAATGGAGCGCAGGTTTTTAAAGGTGTGTATACAAAAGATGGTAATGGTCCTGGTACTGAAGAACATTATTATGATGATGGTAAATTATCTGCATCAGGTAAAGTGATTAATGGTTCGTACAAGGATAGTTTATGGACTTACTATCATAATAATGGTAAAATAAGTTGTACAGAGCTCTATGAAAACGGACTGTCAAAAGAAAGAAAATGTTATGACCCTTTAGGTAAGTCTGAAGGTGACTGCGATGCTATGATTGCTCCTTTTTACGATAGAAAGAGAAATAACATGTACCGTTTGGTAGATCCGGAATTGCTAGATATGGTTAATGCAGATTATATCAGCTTTACTGTAAAAATTCTAATTGATAAGGATGGGAGGGTGTTGAATGTGGAAATGATAACCAAGCCATTGGTGACGCAAATATTTTATAACAGGGCAATGCAAGAGCTCTATGATATGCCCAAATGGATACCAGGTAAAGAGCATAATCGCCCGACAAAAATGTATACTAACCTATGGGTTACAGTAATACGTGGCTAAGTAGTGCGATTTTTTAATATGTGTAAAGGTTTTTTATCTTAATTTTCCTTTTGCATTTTGCATCTATAACCTTACCTTTGCGCCAAAATTGGGTGAAATGCATGCATTTTTGCCCGAATATGTTGTTAATATTTAGTCTTTTATATAATTGAATCTTATGCCAAACGTTGGTAAAATTAAGCAAATCATCGGTCCGGTAATTGACGTGCACTTCAGTGCAGAAAATAAGCTGCCCGAAATCTACAACGCGTTAGAGCTGACACGCCCTAACGGTGAGAAACTGGTATTGGAAGTACAACAGCACCTTGGTGAGGATAGCGTACGTTGCGTAGCGATGGACGGTACCGAAGGTCTGGTACGTGGTATGGAAGTGGTAGATACGGGAAAAGCGATTGCAATGCCAATCGGTGAGCAAATCAACGGTCGTCTGTTCAACGTAACAGGTGATGCTATCGATGGTTTGCCTCAGCCAAACAAAGCCAACGGTCGTCCGATACATGCTAAACCTCCTAAGTTTGAAAACCTGAGTACAGCATCAGAGATTCTGTTCACTGGTATCAAAGTTATCGATCTGATTGAACCATACGCAAAAGGTGGTAAAATTGGTCTGTTTGGTGGTGCGGGTGTAGGTAAAACGGTATTGATTCAGGAACTGATCAACAACATTGCAAAAGCATACTCTGGTTTGTCAGTGTTTGCAGGTGTAGGTGAGCGTACACGTGAAGGTAACGACCTGATGCGTGAGATGATTGAAGCCGGCATCGTTAAATACGGTGAGAAATTCCTGCATAGCATGGAAGAAGGTGGCTGGGATCTGTCTGTAGTAGATACAGAACAACTGAAAGACTCTAAAGCAACATTCGTATTCGGTCAGATGAACGAACCACCGGGTGCACGTGCACGTGTGGCGCTGTCTGGTCTTACAATGGCAGAATACTTCCGCGATGGCGATGGTACAGGTAAAGGTAAAGACATCCTGTTCTTCGTAGATAATATCTTCCGTTTCACGCAGGCTGGTTCTGAGGTATCGGCACTTTTGGGCCGTATGCCATCAGCGGTGGGTTACCAACCTACACTGGCTACAGAAATGGGTCTGATGCAAGAACGTATCACGTCAACTAAAAATGGTTCAATCACTTCCGTACAGGCGGTTTACGTACCTGCGGATGACTTGACCGATCCGGCACCGGCAACAACATTTGCCCATCTGGATGCTACAACGGTATTGAGTCGTAAGATTGCCGATCTGGGTATCTACCCTGCGGTGGATCCTCTGGATTCTACATCTCGTATCCTGACTCCACTTATAGTTGGTGAAGCGCACTATACTTGTGCTAACCGTGTGAAACTGATACTGCAACGCTATAAAGAATTGCAGGATATCATCGCTATCCTGGGTATGGATGAACTGAGCGACGATGATAAAATGACAGTACAACGTGCACGTAAAGTACAGCGTTTCCTGTCTCAGCCATTCCACGTGGCAGAGCAGTTTACAGGTCTGAAAGGTGTACTTGTACCAATCGAAGAAACTATCCGTGGTTTCAACATGATTATGGATGGTGAAGTAGATGAGTATCCTGAAGCAGCGTTCAACCTGGTAGGTACTATCGATGACGCGATAGCTAAGGGTAAAAAACTGATGGAACAAGCTAAAAACTAAGTTGATTAGTTGACTTGTTAATAGGTTTGTTTTTTTGACTTTTGAATTTGCTACAATGCAATTAGATATATTAACACCCGAACACAAAGTATATAGCGGTACAGTTTACGGCGTTCAGTTGCCGGGTATCGAGGGCTATTTCGAGATTCTCGAAAACCACGCACCAATCATCGCTACGCTTGGTAAGGGCAAAATGAAAATACTGAAAGACAAGAATACCACTGAGCGTTACGAAATCTCAGGTGGTTTTGTAGAGGTATTGAACAACAAAGCAAGTGTGCTGATAGAAAGCGCAGTAGCTATTGATTAATGCCCTCTTGTGGATAACTTTCTGCAAATACCCCGTGATATCACGGGGTATTTTGTTGTGTATAACTGTTGACTTGGGTATAAACAGGCATTAACTTTAGGTTATTGTTAACCATTTAAATTTTTAAAGTCATGAAAACAGTTCTCTTCACAGCATTGCTGGCAGTATTTGCATTTGCCACTAAAGCACAGACTATCACCATCAAAAACACATCTCAGTGTACCGTTAATTATTATTTGGCGGCAAGTTCGCCAACATGTGCAACATCTTATAGTACGGTTAACTACGCGATTACTCCCGGTACGGTAGTGACTTTCACTTTGGGTTCAGCTACATGGGGTGGTACACCTCCTGCAGCAGGTTCTTTATGGTCTTTCATTAAAGAATGGAATCCTTGTGGACCGTACGCATGGATGTCTCCAACTTGCAGCGGTTCTCCTAACCAGAACGTATGTGCAGTAGGCATACCTTGCTCTTCATTGCCACTTACATCGTGTATGGTAACGAATACATCATGCAATACTTGCAGTGCTATCAAAACCCAATGGACAAACCTTGGAGGTGGTAGTGCTCATGTCCTGATATGGTAATCCATCAATCCGCATATATTCAGAAAGGCCTTTCCGACAGGAGGGGCTTTTTTGTTTTCAGCACTGCAGCATAAAGGTTATATTTGAAGAGCAAAGCATCATACATAGTTGAATCTCCCGTTTTTCATAGCACGCAGGTATCTGATGCATCGTAAAGGTGCATTTTCGTCATTTATCATCAGGTTGGCGGTACTGGCAACCACTATCAGTGTGGCAGCTATGATCATGGCTTTGGCCATTGTTACAGGGTTTAAATACGAAATTAGAGAAAAGCTGTTCAGCTTCTGGGGGCATGTGCATGTAGAACCCAGAACCATGAATGCGAATACTGTGATAGCGCCTGAACCAATAGAAAGAGACTTTGGTTTGGAGAAAACGGTGACATCAGTACCGCATGTGTTAAGCATAGATGCTTTTGCTGCGCGTCCAGCGATAGTAAATGTAAACCATATGATGGAGGGCTTGCAGCTGAAAGGTGTTGACAAAAACTATAAGCTGCCAGCCAGTATAGATGTACAAGGGCGCACACTAGACTATAGCGATACTGCTTATTCCAAGGAGATAATGTTATCAACAGGAGTGGCAGACAAGCTGAATGTGAGGACCGGCGATATGTTGGAGCTTTATTTTATAGAGCCTGGCTCTGTATTGCCCCGCATCAGGAAAGTGAAACTGGCCGGTACCTACCATACAGGTATGGAAGAGATAGACAAATCTTACGCACTGTGCGACCTGCGCCTGCTGCAACGTGTAAATGGCTGGGATGCTAACAAGATAAATGGCTACCAGATGCAATTGGACGACGATGCCATGGCCGATACAGTTGCCAATACCGTATTCTACAACTATGTGCAACCACCGCTTACTACCTACACGATGGAGGATATTTTCCCGAATCTGTTTGATTGGCTGCACCTGCAAGACGTAAATACAAGGGTAATTATCGGCATTATGGCAATTGTAGCCATCATCAACCTAGCTGCTGCATTGCTGATACTGATAGTAGAACAGGTGCGTATGGTAGGTGTCCTGAAGGCGCAGGGTATGCCAAACGGGCAGATACAACGCATCTTTTTATATCATGCCGCCATCATATCGGGTATGGGTATTGTATTGGGCAACATACTTGCATTTGGCATCTGCTGGCTGCAATTAAAAACAGGATTTCTGAAACTTACAGAGGCCAACTATTCACTCAGGTATGTACCTGTGAAGCTCTACTGGTGGCAACCTGTGCTGATAAATGGTGCAACCATTATCCTATGTATACTATGTATGTGGTTACCATCGTTGTATATTCGCCGTATTCACCCTGCAAGGGTATTACAGTTTAAATAAGATAGCCCCCAAGGTAGTTTAATGAGCAACAAAGAACAGTATAAAAGCATCTGCGAAGCCAATCCGCAAATACCTGTGTTTCTGCAATACTGGTGGATGGATGCTGTGTGTGCTGATTGGGATGTTGCTATAGCTATGAACGGCGATAAAGTAGCAGGTATATGGCCTTATAACAAAGAGCAGAAGATAGGTGTAAGCATTATACGTACGCCAAAACTGACACCATATCAGGGGCCATTTGCTTTGTATCCACAAGATTTAAAAGCCGCTAACAAAGATGGTTTTGAACATGAAACTATTGCCGCGCTAATAAAACAACTGCCCGATGCCAAAGTTTGGGATGTATCTCTACTGCCCGGACTGAAGCAGGCAGGCTTGCTGAAAGCAAATGGTTTTTCCATTAGTACCAGGCAAACATTTCTGATTGATGTGCTGCAGGACGAACAAGCACTGCTTGGCAATATGAAAGAAAGCCTGCGCAGAAATATAAAAGCAGCCGCTACAGAGCTGACTATAGCACAGGATAATGATGCGATAGCTACACTATTTGAATATCAGAAACATACCCTGAATAAAAAAGACGTAATGCAGGCGCATAGTCTTGCAGATACGCAGCGACTGTTGCAGATGTGCATTGCCAACAATTTTGGGGCAATATATACAGCAAAACAGGGCTCGGACATAGTTGCTTTAATATGTAATGTGTGGGACGCAAATTGCAGCTACTATTTTATGGGAGCGCAGAAGCCGGGTAACGATAACTACAAAGCCATGCCAGCCTTGTTATGGCATTGTATAAAAGATGCTAAAGCAAGGGGAAATGCCTGCTTTGATATGGAGGGTAGTATGGATCAGGGAGTAGAGCGTTTTTTTCGTGGTTTTGGCGGGCAAAGAGAATTATATCTCACGCTGCAAAAAAATGATTCCCTTATGTGGAAGCTAAAGTCGCTTATTCGCTAATTCAACTCATACTCCAGCCTTACGGTAATACTGGCAGTTTTGCTCTTACTGGTAGTGTTGAATGCACCGCCGTAGCTATAGTCCTCATTACTGTATTGACCTGTTATCTGAAATACGCCCATTGTAGCTTTTCGAAGATTGCCTAATTGACTGTTTGCATTTTTGGCAATTGTAGTCGCACGATTATAGGCATCTGCAGATGCTTTAGCTAGCAGGTTTATTTTCAGGTCAGATAGTTTTGTGTAATAGTATAATGGTTCCTGAGAACTGAGCTCAATGCCTGATTGCAGTAGTTCTGTTATCTCCCGAGATATTTTTTCTACACCATCAAGATTCTTAGACTCTATTTTTACTGTTTGCTTTAATTGGTAGCCAATAAATGTCGTTCCTGTTTGCCTGCCATTGGGGTCGTAAGAATAATTGTATTGTTTGTCTATCACAATAGATGAGAAAACCATTTCCTTGTCTGAAATATTTTTGCCCTGTAGGTAGCTTTTTACAGCTTTTTCATCGCTTTTCAGGCTGGCATATGCATCTTTCAGGTCCATAGACGTTCGGGTAAATGTAGCAGACCAAACAATGAGGTCGGCAGTAAAGTCGTGTTGAGAACTACCCAAAACGCTAACTGTGTTCTTTGTCTTGAACTTGTAATTGTAGGCTTTACCGACGATAAAAGCACCTGCAAGTAGTGAAACTGCAATAATAATGGCTGCCGCAGTGTTTTTCATGCCTTTGAATATTTATACGAAGGTATCGTTTATATATACAAAATGTCAATTCTAAGAGTTTTGGTGCGACAATTTGTCCCATATTGCAGTATGGCAGAATAATTGAAGGTATTTTTGCACAATGTTTTTCAAAAAGAAAAAGCCAATGAGCGAGCAAATGTCTGAAAAAGAGCAGCTAACGAATGAAAACGCCGACAACCTGTCAGCAGAAATGAATGAAGAAGCACTGGCAGCAAGCCTGAATACCGATGAAAGTGTAAATGGCATGCAGCATCTGGATGATGAAGTAGGCGAGGAGAGTGAACTTGAGAAGCTGAGAATGGAACTGGAAGAAGCTAAAGATAAATACATACGCCTTGCAGCAGAGTTTGATAACTTCAGGAAGCGTACGGCTAAAGAACGCATAGAACTGATACAAACAGCCGGTAAGGATGTGATACAGGCTATGTTGGATGTGCTGGATGACAGTGAGCGTGCACAGAAACAAATGGAATCGTCTGAAGATATTGCACAGATAAAAGAAGGTGTGCAACTAGTGTTCAGCAAGCTGCAATCAACCCTGCAACATAGGGGATTGAAGAAAATGGAAGCAAAAAATCAGGCTTTTGATGCAGACCTGCACGAGGCTATAACAGAAATACCTGCACCAACAGAAGATATGGTAGGTAAAGTGATAGACGAGGTGCAGCCGGGGTATTACCTGAACGATAAGTTGATTCGCTTTGCGAAAGTGGTGGTAGGAAAATAATTGCTGAGGAAACAGGTAGTCAGGAATAAACGCTGATTGCCCCTTCCTGATTACAAACGACTAACAAAGACAATGGCAAAAAGAGATTATTACGAGGTATTGAACGTATCAAAATCTGCAAGTGCAGATGAGATAAAGAAATCATATCGGAAGATAGCGATGCAATACCACCCTGACCGTAACCCGGGAGATAAGGCAGCAGAAGAAAAGTTTAAAGAAGCAGCAGAGGCTTACGATGTGTTGAGCAATCCAGATAAGAAAGCACAATACGACCGTTTTGGCCATGCAGGTATGGGTGGCGCTGCAAGCGGTGGCTATGGTGGCGGACCGGGCGGTATGCGTATGGAAGACATCTTCCAGAACTTCGGCGATATTTTTGGTGACGATATGTTTGGCAGTTTCTTTGGTGGCGGTGGTGGCCAAAGGGGCGGCGGACGCAGGCAGGGTACACGTGGTGCCAACCTGCGTGTGAAGCTGAAAATGAATTTTGCTGAAATAGCTAACGGTGCTAATAAGAAGATAAAAGTTAAGAAATACGTATCGTGCAATACTTGTAGTGGCAGCGGTGCAAAAGATAAAAATTCAGTGCAGACTTGTGGCAGCTGTGGTGGTAGCGGACAGGTGCGTAAAGTAACGCAGACCTTCCTTGGGCAGATGCAGACAGTAACTACATGTCCTACTTGTAATGGTGAGGGTACACAGATAACATCTAAATGCGGCAGTTGTAAAGGTGAAGGCCGTGTATATGGCGAAGAAACAATCAGTCTGGATATACCGGCAGGTGTGCAGGATGGTATGCAGCTGAGCATGGGCGGTGCAGGTAATGCAGGTGAGCGTGGTGGTCCTAATGGTGATTTGCTGATACTGATAGAAGAAGAAAAACACCCGCACCTGAAGCGCAATGAACTGGATGTGATTTACCAGTTACATCTGTCATTCCCTGAGGTGGTGTTGGGTACACAGGTAGAGGTGCCAACTATAGACGGAAAGGCAAAAATCAAAATACCTGCTGGTACACAAAGTGGTAAGATATTCAGGCTAAAAGGCAAGGGATTCCCTGCATTCCAGTCTTACGAAAAAGGAGATCAACTGGTAGAAGTAAATGCATGGTCGCCACAACACCTGACGGATGACGAGCGCAAGATACTGGAGAAGTTGAAGGACTCGAACAACTTTCAACCCGGTCCTGATGCAGATAAGATGAAGGAGGACCGCAGTTTTTTCGATAAAATAAAAGACGCATTCAGCTAATAAATATTGAAGGGGCTAATAAGCCCCTTTTTTAATATGCATTGCCCTGTATGGCTATGTTGTAGTGTAGCTTGCGAATGCTGTCTTGTATGGGCTTACTCCACAGCAATGGGTTGGTGTGGTTGATGTGTATGAAGTGAATTCTGCTTTTCACATCATCTGGCTGATTGCTGAACAAGTCCATCGTTTCTTTTACAAACGGATGCGGTACTTCATCCATCCGCCTGCCGGATAGTTCTGCATCGCTCAAGAATGTAGCATCTACAAAAGCATAGTCTGCTTTCTTTACTTCTGTGATTATGTCCTTATCCCATTTCTGCCACTTATCTATATCAGGTATAAAGAGGTAGCTAGTTGAAGTGGTATTGATTCGGTATCCCACAGTTTCAGAATACTCATCGCGATGCGGAACAATAAATGGTGTTATGCTGATGCCGCTTGTAGGTATCACATTCGCCTCATTACCTAGTGGATTGATAATGATGTTGCGCAATGATACAAGCTGGCTCCACGGGCCATTTGTTTCCATATATGTTTTCATTTTGGGCATGGCATACACTTGCACATCTTTAACACCCATCACCTCTCGCCCCAGTTGCATAAGTCCTGTGTAATGTCCTATGTGTGCATGTGTCAGAAAGATGCCATCCGGCAGATAATTATACTTGCCCTTGGTAAGTGCTTTGAAGAGTTGTAGTTGTTCCCTTATATCCGGTGTAGCTTCAAACAACCACCATTTATGGCTTTGAGAATCTACCAATGCAAGGCTTACGATGTGTTGCTTAACGGTAGCATTCTTCCATGCTTTTTCGCAACATTGTTTTTTACAACCCAAATGCGGATACCCGCCATCTTGCACTGTGCCTAGTACTAGGATGTATGCACTTTGTGCGTTGGCAGACAATGTGAGTGCTAAAAAAAGTATGAACAGAAATAGCCGCATGTGACTAAATTAAAAAAGGCTTCAGATATCTGAAGCCTTTTTTGTGTTGTGGTCCCACTAGGGAATCTGAGAGCCTGTTAATGGGTGAGATAAAATGTATATTAATTGCTAATTTTACAACAAGTAATAATGCTAGGATACTTAATGTCAAGTCTACACATAAAAAATATGGTGTGCGCGCGATGCATACGAGCGGTTACTGATATTCTTGTGGGAAAGGGTGTACACTATAATAATATTGAATTAGGTAAGGTTGATTTAACTGAGGAGCTGTCATCGAATCAACTTGAATCATTACGGGAGGCGCTTAGTAATATCGGATTTGAGCTTTTGGACGATAACAAGTCAAAGATTGTTGAGCAGATAAAAAATGTAATTGTCAACCTGGTGCATAGTCAGAATGATGATGATGCTAACTATAAGATATCTAACCTCATACAAGATAAGGTTGGCATGGATTATCATTATTTATCGTCACTTTTCTCAGCTGTTGCAGGTATAACTATCGAGAAATATGTCATTCAGCAGAAGGTAGAGCGTGTGAAGGAGTTGATTACCTACGATGAGAAAAATATCAGCGAAATAGCATATGAACTGGGATATTCTAGTGTTCAGCATCTTTCCCAGCAATTTAAAAAGGTTACCGGTCTCACCCCCTCACAGTTTAAACAGCTAAATGAGAACCTACGGAAGCCACTTGACAGGATTTAGCAAAATCATGTAAGTATTTATCGTAATTGTATAAAGATTCCCCGAATCCTGTTTAGACATTTGCATTATAAAAACTACTATGCATATGAGCTACAGGATACAAATAAAGGGAATGGTATGCCAGCGCTGTATAATGCTGGTAAAGAATGAATTGGATGCAATAGGTGCCCCTATCGACAGGATAATGCTTGGGGAAGTCTATCTGCACAAGTCAGAAACAGAGCTGTTGTCAGAGATAAGTGACAGATTGCAAGTGCTGGGCTTGCAGTTGCTGGAAGACAAGCAAGCAACCATAGTAAAAAGTGTAGAGGAACTTGTTGCCCTGTTTTATAACGGCAGTTACGATTTCCCGTATAATTTCCGCTTTGCCAAAGAAATAGAGAAGAATATAGGCGTAAGTTACGATAGGATCAGCTCACTTTATTTGAGCAGTACCGGTACTACTATTGAGCAATATATTATACAATATCGGATAGACAGGGTGAAGGATTTGCTTGCATGTACCCAGGAAACACTGTCAAATATTGCATATATGCTGGGTTACAGTAGCGTAGCGCATGTTTCCACCCAATTTAAACTAATAACCGGCGTTACTCCTTCGGACTATAGAATGAGTATTGCTCAGGAGGCTAAAATGTTATAAACATTGACCATCGTAATATAACAATCAACATTTCGAGCGAGAGTAGTTTTGCAAAAAGAGTTTATGAAAAATAATTCCGTTTCCAGTAGCATTGTCAAAGAGACGTATCCAGTTCTTGAGATGACTTGTGCCGCCTGTGCTGTGAGTGTAGAGTCGATGTTGAAATCTGTAGAGGGCGTAATAGATGCAGGCGTGAACTTCGCGAACCAGGATGCATGGGTACAGTTCGACAGTACAGTAGCTACGCCTGAAAAGATGAGAGATACAGTTCGGTCTATCGGATACGACCTGGTTATAGAATCAGAGAACAAGGAGGAGATTAAGGAAGCTGCAATAGAAAAGAGCTACAATGAAATAAAGAACAGGACTATATGGGCGTCTGTGTTATCGGCTCCGGTTGTTGTTATAGGTATGTTCTTTATGGATATGCCATATGGCAATTGGATAATGATGCTCCTCTCCGCGCCGGTAGTTTTTTACTTCGGTAGAAACTTCTTTGTGACTGCATGGAAACAAGCTATGCATAAAAAAGCCAATATGGATACCCTGGTGGCGTTAAGCACGGGTATTGCATTCGTGTTCAGTATGTTCAATACCTTCTTCCCGGACTTCTGGCATGCACGCGGTTTGCATGCTCATGTGTACTTTGAGGCTTCAGCAGTCATTATCGCGTTTATCTCTCTTGGGAAGTTGCTGGAAGAAAAGGCAAAGTCCAATACATCAACTGCTATAAAAAAATTAATTGGACTTCAGCCCAAAACCGTGACGATTGTTTTGAATAATGAAGAAACAAAAACAATCCCTATTCATGAGGTGACGGTGGGAGATATTGTTCTGGTGAAACCCGGTGAAAAAATTGCTGTAGATGGCGAGGTGGTTAATGGATCCTCTTTCGTAGATGAAAGCATGATAACAGGCGAACCTGTGCCGGTTGAAAAAAATGCAGGGGAAAAGGTATTTGCGGGCACAATAAATCAGAAGGGCAGCTTCAGGTTCAAAACTGAAAAAGTAGCATCTGAAACACTATTGGCACAGATAATAAAAATGGTACAAGAGGCGCAAGGTAGCAAAGCCCCTGTACAAAAACTGGTAGATAAGATAGCTGGGATATTTGTACCGGTTGTAATTGGTATTGCTATAGTTACGTTTATTGTCTGGATGTTAGCGGGTGGTGATAATGCTTTCACACACGCATTATTAACGTCTGTTACGGTGCTTGTAATAGCCTGTCCATGTGCGCTTGGATTAGCTACCCCAACAGCAATTATGGTTGGTGTCGGTATAGGTGCTGAAAACAACATATTAATCAAGGATGCCGAATCTCTTGAGCTGGCGCATAAAACTGATGTGATAATTCTTGATAAGACAGGAACAATAACACAAGGAAAACCTGTTGTGAGCAATGTATTCTTCAGCAAAAACCGCAACGAGTATGCTCAAATATTATTAGCTATGGAGATGCAATCGGAACATCCTCTGGCCGATGCTGTAGTTGCACACTATAACTCAGAAGGTATCAGGCCTGTAGAATTGCACAATATTGAGAGCATTACAGGTAAGGGTGTAAAGGCAAATGCTAACGGTACTACCTATGTGGTTGGTAATCAAAAGCTGATAAATGAGTCAAGGTTGAGCCTGTCTGATGATATGCAATCAAGACTTGGTGAATGGCAGGCTGAGGGACAAACTGTGATACTATTCGGAGATGAATCGACAGTAGTTGGCATGATAGCCATAACTGACATGATAAAAGAAACATCCAGGGAAGCAATACAGGAACTAACTGATGACGGACTGGAAGTATATATGTTGACAGGCGATAATGCAGCTACTGCGAAAGCTATAGCAGAAAAGGCGGGAGTGTCTAACTACAGGGCTGAAATGTTACCGGGTGACAAAGCTGAATTTATCAGGAACTTGCAAAGCGAGGGAAAAATCGTAGCAATGGTAGGCGACGGTATTAACGACAGTCATGCGCTTGCGCAGGCCAACGTAAGCATTGCTATGGGCAAAGGGAGTGATATTGCTATAGATGTTGCAAAAATGACACTTATTACTTCTGATTTAAAAATGATCCCGAAGGCAATAAGGTTGTCAAAAAAGACTGTGAGAACTATTAAGCAGAATCTTTTCTGGGCATTTATCTATAACCTTATAGGAATACCAATAGCTGCAGGCGTATTGTACCCAGTAAACGGCTTTTTGCTAGATCCTATGATAGCAGGTGCGGCGATGGCTTTAAGTAGTGTGAGTGTAGTAACTAACAGCCTTCGATTGAAATGGTCATAGTTGAATGCAGATCAATTGAAATGCCCGGCATGTGCCGGGCATTTTTTTTGTCTGAAATCTTATACAAGAAGCCAACTATTGTATAAAGCCCGAGGCTATGCTTCAGAATACTTTTGCATTGAATATTAAAATGAATGCAACTATGCAAAAGAATAATCAAGTCAAAAGGTTACTGTATTCGACACTTATATCTACAGTAATATTGGGCTCATGTAGTAGCTCTGACAGTAAGCAACCTGCAGGTGCTCAATCTATGGCTGTGCCTGTGGATGTGCTAATTGCTAAAACAGAAGATATGTCTGATGCTGAAAGTATTATTGCATCAACCGCTTCTAACCATGCACTTGAGGTCGTAAGTGAAATCTCAAAAAAAATTCAAAGTGTCAATTTCAAAGACGGTTCCAGTGTACAAAAAGACCAGTTGCTATACAAGCTGGAAGATGGAGACATCAGGGCAAAACTGAAGTATGCAAAAGCTGAGCTGGAACTGGCAAGAATGAACGAAGAAAGGAGCCGCAAACTATTGGCAAATGAAGCAATACAGCCACAGGAGTATGATAATGTTAAGGCGCTGCTAGATATGGCTATTGCCCGTAAGGAGCTACTTGATGATGAGTTGGAGAAAACAGAAATACGCGCGCCGTTTTCTGGCAAAATCGGAATATCAAATATCAAACCAGGTGGTTATGTAACCCCGGGTAAGTTGCTGGTAGAACTGCAGGATTTATCGACTATAAAGCTCAATTTTTCAGTACCTGAAAAGTACGTTAACGAGGTTATTCCGGGCCGTAAAGTGGAATTTACTACCGCCTTATCGGATAAAAAGTACTACGCTACTATAACAGCCACAGCAGCTTCTGTAAATAGTAATAGCAGGAGTATTGATGTTCAGGCTGTTTACACATCAGGCCAAGGCGAATTGAAAGGAGGCATGTCTGCAAAAGTTCTCTTTGAAAAGCATTCAGGGCAGAAAGGCGTTAAGGTTCCCACTGAAGCGCTCATCCCCATGGAAAAGGGATATGGTGTATTCGTTGTCAAAAATGGATTGGCAAAAATGAAAAATGTTGCAATTGTAACCCGCAACGAGTCTGAGGCTATTGTTTCTGAAGGAGTAAGTAACGGAGACAGCATTATTGTATCAAACATATTGAGGACATCTGAAGGTGCAGCTGTTCAGGTTATCACATCGAAAAAATAGAAGCTATGAATTTGCCATCATTAAGTATTAAAAAGCCGGTATTGGCAGCGGTCTTTTCCGCTATAATTATCATATTGGGCGTTGTAGGTTTCAAGAACCTTGGGGTACGCGAGTTCCCATTAACTGAGCCTCCTGTTATTTCTGTTGTAACGTTTTACCCTGGTGCAAGCCCTGATGTAATTGCGTCAAAAATAACAAAGCCGCTTGAAGCTCAGATAGCGGAAGCTGGTGGAGTACGTACGATATCATCAGAGTCGCGAGAGCAGGTGAGTGTTATTTCAGTAGAATTTGGCAGAGATATAGACCTGGAAGATGCATTGAATGACGTAAGGGATAAAGTTGCTAAATCAAAATCCCAGTTGCCGGCAGATGTTGACCCTCCGATAGTAGAGAAATCATCTTCTCCTGATAACCTGGTAGCATTTCTGGAAGTTGAAAGTGATACAAAGGATATTAAGGAAGTAAGCCATCTCGCATCAACGATTATCAAAGACAGGATGCAGTCCATAAAAGGGGTAAAGCAGGTTGCAATAGTAGGAGAACATAAGTATGCTATGAGGCTTCGTTTTGACCCAGTAAGAATGGCTGCATTCAAACTGACCCCGGAAGACATCAAAAACGCACTAAACAGGGAGAATATCGACTTACCCGCAGGGCGTATTGAGGGAGACAACAACGAGTTGACCGTGAGAACTATGGGACGCCTTACAACTGTAGATGAGTTTAATAATATGATATTGAAGAAAGAGCATAATACAGTTGTCAAACTCAGTGATGTTGGCTATGCTGAATTGGGGGAGGTAAACGAACGCACAGCTATAATTAATGAAACAGATGGAGCAAACAGAATAGGAGTAGGAGTTGCAATCCAGATACAAAGGGGGGCAAACGCTATTGAAGTGGTGGATGAGTTTTATAAGCGCCTCGAGCAATTAAGAAAAGAATTGCCGAAAGAATACAGGTTAATTGTAGGATTTGACTTTACAAAACCTGTAAGGGAATCTATTAAGGAGGTGGAAGAAACATTGTTCATTGCCTTTGGCTTAGTGGTAGTTATCATCTTCCTCTTTCTCAGGGATTGGCGATCGACCCTGATACCTGTATTAGCCATCCCGGTTTCTATAATGTCGGCATTTTTTATAATGTACCTGGCCGGCTTTTCAATCAATGTGCTGACATTACTCGGTCTTGTACTAGCTATAGGATTGGTGGTAGATGACGCAATTGTAGTGCTGGAGAATATATACAAGAAGATCGAGGAAGGAATGTCGCCAATCCAGGCAGCATTTGCAGGTTCCAAAGAGATATATTTCGCTGTTATTTCTACAACAATAACACTTGCTGCAGTATTTCTTCCTATAGTATTTATGGGTGGCATTAGCGGACAACTGTTCAAAGAATTCGCCATCGTGGTTTCCGGTTCAGTATTGGTTTCTGCATTTGTGGCGTTGACGTTGTCTCCGATGCTGAGTGCATATTTATTAAAGCCTAAAGATAAGCCGAACAGGCTGTACAGGTTGACAGAACCCGTATTTGTAAAGCTCAACAATGGATATGCAAATGTGCTCCGTGCGTTTATGAAACGCAGATGGCTGGGTTGGGTATTCCTTACAATCACCGCAGGCCTCATCGTGGTATTAAGTAAAAAATTGCCATCAGAACTGGCACCTGTGGAAGACAGGTCTAACATGACATTGATTGCCATAGCGCCGGAGGGAGTTTCTTTTGACTACGTGAAGAAAAACATGATAGAAGTGGGCAAATATGTAAATGACTCTACGGATGGATTGTATCAAACATACTCTATGGTAGCTATTTCATTTATACCCGCTCCTGCTCCAAACAATATTGCATTTCAGTCAATTTACCTGAAAGATCCTTCTCAAAGAAAAGTAAGTACGCAGGATTTGTATAATAAATACGGAGCAGCTTCAGGTAATTTCAGAAATGTGTTGCTCTTCCCTTATCTGCCCCCAACTATTGGTACAAGATATGGTGGTGGTATGCCGGTACAGTTTGTATTACAGTCGAATGACATGAACTTATTGACAGAAAAGTTGCCACAGTTCTTAAATGCAGCCAGAACCAGTAAAAAGTTGATGTTCGTAGACAGCGATCTTAAAATCAACAAGCCGGAGGTTCAGATCAATATAGACAGGGAAAAAGCCGCTATGATGGGCGTATCTGTACAGGAGATTGCCAAGGCGCTTCAGCTATCTTTCTCCGGCCAACGATATGGATATTTCCTGAGGAATGACAGGCAATATGAAGTAATCGGGCAAGTGGAAAGAACAAACAGGAATGATATTAATGATCTGAAATCTATCTATGTGCGTTCTGCTGCCGGCGAAATGATATCAGTTGATAACCTTGTAACCATAGGTTCCAGCATAAGTCCTGCATCTATCTATAGATACGATCAATATACCTCAGCCACAATATCGGCTGGGCTTGCTCCCGGCGTTAGCCTGGCAGAAGGTATTGAGGAAATGGAACGTATCAAAACTGACGTACTGGGAGAAAACTTTCAAACTTCATTTGCGGGGCAGTCAAGGGACTTCCTGGAGTCACAGGGCAATCTGTTGTTTACTTTGATTTTGGCGCTGGTCGTTATTTACCTGATCCTTGCTGCTCAATTTGAGAGTCTGCGAGATCCGTTTATAATCATGCTTACAGTGCCCATGGCAATTACCGGTGCATTGGTCAGCCTGTACTGGTTCGGACACAGTTTAAATGTTTTTAGCCAGATCGGTATTATCACTTTGATTGGTCTGATAACCAAAAACGGCATTCTGATAGTAGAATTTGCCAACCATCTTAAAGAGAAAGGGCATACGAAGTTTGAAGCAGCAATAATGGCTGCAGAGCAGAGATTCAGGCCGATTCTCATGACATCGCTCGCTATGATATTCGGAGCAATACCCATTGCATTAACGAATAACAGCCGGCAGTCGCTAGGGATAGTAATTGCAGGAGGTCTGGTGTTTGCAGGAGTGTTGACACTGTTTATCATCCCCGCAGTGTATTCGTACCTGTCATCATCTAAGGTTAAAAAAAGTATTGAAGAAAAGTAAATAGAGAATTTATGAATAAGCTAAAAAATATACTCCTGTTTGCGTCAGCTGTTGCTATGAGTTACGCAGGTGCTGCGCAGGAAATAAGACTGGGTATTGTTGAGGCTGTAAAATATGCAGAACTAAACAATAACAATATAAAAGTTCAGGAATTCGAACAGAAAAAGGCAAGGGAGGGCGTGCGGTTAGCCTCGGCAGGACTAAAGCCCCAGATAAATGCAGGTGCAGGATATGCCCAGTATTTTGACAGGCAGGTAATATTCATGCCAGGTAGCTTTTTAGGTACTCCGCAACTGCCTGTAGCAGATGTGCAGGTCGGGGGGCTGAATGCTGCGAATGCGTATATAGCAATAACTCAACCGGTGTTGGATTTAGGTTCATATGCTCAACGGCGAATTTCAAAGATTGATAACAGCATCGAAAGCCGGAGGCTGAACAAGGTTAACGAGCAGGTGAAGACAGAGGTTTACAAACAATATATGGCATTGCTCATTATTGACAGGCAATTAGCGGCCATGCAGAGGAGCCTGGATAGAAATAAAAGGGCATTGTTGGACGCAAAGAGTTTGTATAGCCAGGGCAAGAGTCTGAGGACTGATACTTTAAACAGCTTTATCTCACTACAGAATGTTTTGTCAGCTATAGCAGTATTGGAGAATCAAAAACAATCTGCCATGTTCGACTTTAAACGAATGCTGGGGGTAGAGTCCGCGCTCAATCTGGTACTTGCAGATACAAATTTGTTGCACATTGATGAGCAGGGCCCATTGCAATTGGATATTCAAAACGGAATTGCCGCCTCAAACCATGATGTCGCAATAGCACAAATGTTGGTAGATAAAAAAGCAAGGGAATATTCAAAAGCAACATTGTCCAGGCTGCCTAAACTTTCAGCAGCTGGCCAGTACCAGGTTCAGACTCAGAATGATAAATGGCAGGTGCGGAACTATAGTTGGCCCAGGACGTCTTTTGTAGGCCTTCAGCTATCAGTCCCTATTTATGGCGGTGGGGCGCTTAATGCTCAAAACAAGATAAAGAAGTATGAGCTTATGCAGGAAAGATTTATGCTCAAAGATTTAAAACAGAAGGTGGAAGATGAGGCAATTGTAGTGCAGCAAAAGATAAAAGACCTGAAGTTTCAGCACTCCGTACATACATCAACCCTGATAGCATCACAAATCAGTTATAACATTATCAGGGAGCGGTATATAGAAGGAATGAGTACGCACCTTGAATTGGCTGATGCGGAATTGGCTGTTACTAAGGCGGAAATTGAATTGTTTATGTCAATATACAACCTGAGGTCAGTAGAGCTTGATCTTAAGTTGCTAACAGGAGCTCCCATACTGTAGTATATGTCAGCTTAAAATAGAATAAATACTAATGGCTATTGTGTAACGGGCAAGGACCAAGCCGGAAATAGTTTTGTAAAAAAAAGATTATGGAAACTAACACTTTTTCAAAGACAATGCACGAAAGACGCTGGACAGCGCTTGCATTATTGTGCGCTGCACAGTTTATGGTTATTATGGATACCTCAATAATAGGTATCGCGCTACCGGTTATCAAAGAAGAACTGGGCTATACGCAAGGTGGTCTTCAGTGGATTTTTAATGCGTATGTAATATTATTCGGAGGTATTCTGCTTTTAGGTGGCAGGTTGTCGGATCTATATGGTGCAAGGAAGATTTTTACCCTGGGATTTGGTATTCTTGCTGCAGCCTCGTTGCTTGCAGGTATGGCCTGGTCGCCCGAGTCTCTGAACACAGGACGTGCTCTGCAAGGGGTAGGTTCTGCCTTGATAGCACCAGCCGCGCTTACTTTGCTCATGATTACATTTCAGGACCCTAAAGAGTTAGGTAAGGCATTCGGCTTCTGGGGTGCATCAGCAGCCGCCGGTGGCTCTGCGGGTGTATTTTTAGGTGGTGTTATTACAGAATGGATGGATTGGAGATGGATATTCTATATCAACATCCCTATATCTATTATTGTAATGTTGTTGAGTAGTGCCAACCTTGCAAAAGGTGCAACATCAAAAGGAAGGATAGATTGGTCAGGCGCCATAACCGCAACAGCTGCATTGATATTGTTAGTCTATACAATAGTTAATACAGAATCTGCAGGATGGGCTTCTCTGGAAACAATCTTGTTAATGGCTGTTTCAGTAGGGCTGTTTGTGTTGTTCTATTTTATTCAGAAATCAAAGAGGGAACCTATTCTGCCACTGCGTATTTTCAAAGCCCCTAACCTGACACAGGGAAATGTTGTGATGGGATTAATGGCAGCTTCCTGGATACCACTTTGGTTTTTTCTGAACCTATACCTGCAGCAAATACTAAACCTGAATGCATTTAAAAGTGGATTGGCCCTGCTGCCCATGACTATACTCATCATGGTGTTAATGGTGGGCGTTACCGGGAAACTGGTTGCGAAGCATGGCCATAAGAAAATAATGATTGCGGGATTAGTTTCATTAGCGGTTTCTCTCGTACTGTTCAGCATTGCACCAACAGATGGTTCGTATCTCATTCACGTTCTGCCCGCTTCTTTGTTAGGAGCGCTGGGTATGTCGCTAGCGTATATCCCCACAACAATGGCATCTATGTCCGGGGCGAAGCCTGAAGAAACTGGATTGGCATCCGGGATAGTAAATACCAGCTACCAGGTAGGATCTGCGTTAGGTTTGGCATTGGTTGCAGTTGTGGCATCGGCAGTTACAGCTACGTCAATGGAGAGCGGTGTTGATAGCGTTACGTCCTTAAATTCCGGTTTCAGTGCCGCATTCATCGGTGCTGCTGTGATTGCAGTGGTGAATGTCTTTATCGCGACTTTCAAAATAAAATAGAGATGCAGCCCGTATATCGTTGGAAAACTTACAGTATCGTGCGAGAGACGCACGATACTGTAACTGTAGTGTTTGACACGAATGGAAGGAATTTTCCACATATTCCGGGTCAATACATGCATATTTTCCTGGAGGTAAATAATGAAGTGATATCCAGGCCGTACTCCTTAAATAGTATAGAAGGGGAACGACCGGCAGTAACCGTAAAACGTGTTGATGGCGGAGCCATGAGCAACTATATCGTTGACAATGCTGAACAAATTGAATATTGGGATGTCGGTGATTGTTTGGGCAAGTTTTATGAGGTTGCGGATAATAAGAAGCCATCCACCACGATATTGATAGGAGCCGGTAGCGGCATGTCGCCTATATTTTCAATACTCAAGCACGAGCTGTTAAATACACAAAATAAAGTCCTGCTCATTGATGCAAACAAAACCCAGCAGGACGTTTTGTATGCTGAAAAGCTGTTGGCATTAAATAATATGTTTGCTGACAGGTTTGTGTCTTACCATGTATACTCGCGGCAAAACGCCTCTGGAGAAGCAGGTAACAATGTTATCTATAGCCGATTGACTGCTCTTCATCTGAAAAAGATAATTAAGACAGTATTTGGAGCAGAATACAGTCAATCTGTAGGGTATATCTGTGGCCCTGAGGGTTTTGTGCATCTTGCAGAGGAATGTTTGTCTAATATGGGTATCTCTAATGTTAAAACTGAACTGTTTTTCGCGAGCAAACCCGCTTCGGCCTTGCCAAAGGAGTCCACTGAGGTATTGTTTCATTTCAACGATACGACTTATCTGCTTGATGTTGAGCCAGGTCAATCAGTATTGCAGGCGGCAATAGATGATAAGATTCCGGTTCAATATTCATGTCAAAGTGGTACCTGTGGCATGTGCAGTGCAATGTTGCTATCGGGGACGGTATATATGGCCGCCAACTATGCACTGAGCAGTGCAGAAGTAGCTGATGGACTGCGCTTGATGTGCCAGAGTTATCCTGCTAACAACGATGTTGAAATGGCTGTAGAGTACCAATAGGAAAATTATATAAAAATGATCCGTCAACATATAACAGTCAGGGGTGAACATGAAGGTATCTTTGCTATATAATATACGCAATGATAATAATTCAGGTTTTCGGAACCTTTGACGAATATAAAAAAGCATACTAAAAATTGAATATATGGAAACAATGAAATTCAAAACTACAATCAAGTGTATGGGATGTGTTGCAAATGCAACTCCTCATTTGAACAAGATTGTAGGAAAAGACAACTGGGAGGTAGATATTCAGAACCCTGAAAAAATACTGAGTGTTGTATCGGATGGATATATCACGCCCGAAGAAGTGATAAATGCGGTAGTTAAGGCTGGATATAAAGCTGAGAGAATAGATTAAAAGACTCGTAAGTGAGGGTTTCGTAGTAGTGATTAAGCCGGAGTAAATCCGGCTTTTTTCATTATAAAATCTTATACAAATCACATGTTATTATGTAACAACTATGGAATGGATGCTGAGTAGCTTTGTAAAAAATCAATAAAATGAAAAAAGCAACATTAGTTATCGCGATTATTATCTGCTCTTTGCCGGCAGTATTTGCACAGACTTCAAAATACACGAAAACAATGCAAATGTATTTAGAGGTTAAAAATGCACTGGTGACAGATAATTCAAAGGTGGCGGCATCTGCTGCAAAGCAATTGTCTGAGAGTATAACACGCCAAGACAACGCAGGTGCGAAGGTTTCAAAGTTAGCAGCAACTATTGCAGGCACTAATGATATATCAGCACAGCGAAAAACCTTTGTACAACTGTCGAAATTACTAGTTGATAATATAGGTGAGTACAAAGGAACTGACCTGGTATATATCGATTATTGTCCAATGAAGAAAGCATATTGGATAAGCGAAGTGAAGGAGATAAAGAATCCATACTACGGGGCTTCAATGCTTACTTGCGGTAAAGTCACAGAAACTAAATAAAGGTGAGATGAAAAATAGAATCATATTGATAACCACAATTTTGGCAACTGTACTTTTTAGTTCGTGTGTTGAGAGGAATCCGCAACAAAACGAAGATACCCCTTCACGGGATATGGTGGCTGTGTCATACATGAATGAGTCGTCAATCCATGCTATGAATATTGTTCCTGCTGAGGAGGTGTGTATGGTGAACAATACATACCTGGCAAAAAAGCAAATTGAAGTGAAGCTAAATGGTAAGAAGTACTACGGATGCTGCGAAATGTGTGAAAAAAGAATTCCTGAAGATATAAACACGCGTATTGCAGTTGATCCTGTTTCCAAAAGGGAAGTTGATAAGGCAGATGCTATAATAGCTGTTACGGGTAAAAACGGAGAAGTTTCCTATTTCGAGAACAAAGCAAATGTTGAATTGTTTTTTGATAATGAGAAGTATAACTAATAGTACATTTTTGATGCTGGATGCATAGCCTAATAAGTAACATATCCTGATAACTAGTAAATGAAATTTATAAAATGGACTTTAAGAATATTTTTCAGAAAAAGGTGTTGTCGCTGACGTTGTCTATGCTGTTTGCGTCACAATTTGCTGAAGCGCAAAAAGTGATTCATTACGACTTGTATGTAGATGATACAGTTGTTAACTATGCCGGTAAGGAGAAGCGAGCTATTGCAGTAAACGGACTGATACCTATGCCGACGCTTGAATTTACACAAGGCGATACAGCAGAGATCGTGGTGCATAATAAGCTTAACGAATCAACATCCTTGCATTGGCATGGTGTGTTTTTGCCTAATAAAGAGGACGGCGTTCCATTCCTGACGCAAATGCCGATACCGCCGGGCGCGACCTATACTTACCGCTTCCCAATCATTCAAAACGGAACTCATTGGTATCACTCTCATTCAGGTTTGCAGGAGCAGATTGGCATGTATGGTAATTTTATCATGCATAAGAGAGTGGATGACGCTACTTTCAGAAAAGGCATTGACGACTTGCCATCTGTACCTGTTGTGATAAGTGAGTGGACGAACCTAAAACCCGAAAACGTACATAGAATGTTGCACAGTGCAACAGACTGGTTTGCAATTAAAAAGGGAGCTACTCAAAGTTATTCAGAGGCAATAAGGGAGGGGAGGTTCCGTACGAAAATTACGAACGAATGGAAGCGAATGCTGGCAATGGACGTGAGTGATGTTTATTACGACAAGATACTATTAAATGGCAATAACACTACTGAGCTTAAAAGTATAGATAGGCAAAAACTAAAGAAAGGAGATAAGGTGAGGTTACGCATATCTAACGGAGGGGCATCATCTTATTTCTGGTTGCGTTATGCCGGTGGTAAAATGACAGTAGTGGCAAGTGATGGGAATGACGTAGAGCCTATAGAGGTAGATAGGTTGATAATTGCTGTGTCGGAAACGTATGATGTTGTGGTTACGATTCCTGAAGATGGTAAAGCATATGAATTCATGGCGACTACCGAGGACCGTACACAATCAGCAAGTTATTTTATAGGTAGTGGTTCGAAACAGTTTGCAGGCCCCATGCCACGTCTGAAATATTTTGACGGGATGAAGATGATGAATGATATGATGAAGATGGATGGCAATCTTGACGATATGGGTATGAATATGAGCCTGAATCAAATGGATATGAATGTAGTAATGTATCCTGAAATAACAGGCCACAAAGAGGGTCATAATCACAAGAGTCATGATGATGATCCTAACCGCTATAATGCCAATACATTGAGCAATATTGTCACCCTTAATTATTCAATGCTCAAATCTCCATATAAAACGACATTGCTTGCAAGCTCTTCTGTAAAAGATATTAGGTTCGAGCTGACTGGTAATATGAACAGGTATGTCTGGAGTATGGATAACAAGGTATTATCAGAGGCTGATAAAATACTAGTAAAGAAAGGTGAGGTGCTTCGTATAACAATATACAATAACTCTATGATGAGGCACCCGATACATTTACACGGGTTTGATTTCAGGCTGTTAAATAAGCATGGTGAAAATGCCCCATTGAAGAATATCATCGATATAATGCCAATGGAGACTGATACAATTGAGTTCCTTGCAAATGAGGAGGGCGACTGGTTTTTCCATTGCCATATACTATATCACATGATGGCAGGTATGAATCGTGTATTCTCTGTAGATGACTATGAAAACCAATATCTGCCCGATAAGGCTAAGGCATATAAAATGCTGCAACGTGAAAGTAATATGCCTCATTTTACTGCGCAAAATGATATTGCAACAAATGGTAACGACGGAGAGCTGATGCTCATGAACGCAAGGTGGAATTTAGGTTCGGAATGGCGTTTAGGATACAACAATATGCATGGATATGAAGTTGAAACACACCTAGGACGGTTTATAGGTAAAACACAGTGGATGATGCCATTTATTGGCTTTGATTGGCGATACCGTGGTACGGGAATTGACGAACATGAGGAAAATATCTTTGGCCAGGTTAATAAGAAGGATAACAGAGCAGCTGTGAGCCTTGGTTTGATGTATACGCTACCCATGCTTATCAATGCACAGGCAGAAATTTATCATGATGGTATATTCAGATTATCACTAATGAGGGAAGATATTCCTGTTACCAAACGACTGAGAGCTGGTTTTATGGTTAATTCTGACCTGGAATACATGGTTGACTTAAGGTACATATTAACAAGAAACCTAGGTATTCGGACGCATTATGATAGTGATATGGGATTGGGAGTCGGCTTGTCATTTAACTATTAAAAATTGAAATAAGTTGTACAGTGTATTGCTCTTGCAAAGACTGTCATCATTATAATCAATAACTAAATAATGGCAAAAAATTCTTTATGAAAAAGTACGATTTTTGCTATTATATCAACTGTAGCATCGCTGTGTACTAAAGCTCAAATGCCTTATGATGTTAGTGTGTCTAAGGAGAAATACGTTCCTCTCAACAATGCCTCCAAACTAGGTAGTAATTACGTTTGGAGCGACCAGATCAACCCTTATTGTGAAAAACAGCTATTCTGTTTCATCAGTTATTGCTTGAATTGAGCTTGTGTTTAGTGTAAAAGAAGCTAAAAACCGCCACCTAAACCGCCATCTCTTTGGGGTAAAAAAATAAAACCCGCTACCAGAGCGAGTTTTAAGATGTGATTGTGGTCCCACTAGGACTTGAACCTAGGACCCCCTGATTATGAGTCAGGTGCTCTAACCAACTGAGCTATAGGACCCATGGCGTATTGCCAAAAATGGATTGCAAATGTAATGGACTTTCTCGAAAAATGAAAAATCTTCTTTACAACTTTATTTTTGTAAAATGATAGAAGGAGTAAAGCACATATTATTTGACCTAGGTGGGGTATTACTAAACATAGATTATAAGCTTACAGAAAAGGCTTTCATAGATTTAGGTATTACAGATTTTCCGCAACGCTACAGCCAACTGAGCCAGACGCCTGTTTTCGATGATTTTGAAACAGGGAAGATAGATACAGCTGAATTTATAGCGCAAATGCAGGCTATGGCAGGTATGCCGCTTTCTGCAGAGCAAATAACAGATGCGTGGAATGCCATGCTACTGGACTTTCCGCTGCGCAGGTTGCAGATACTGCAACAATTGAGGTTGTATTACGATTTGTTGCTGCTGAGCAATACGAATGCTATACACGAAGCTGCCTTCAACGATATATTGTACAAAGCGCATGGTATGCCTACGGTTGGTGTGTTTTTCGATAAGGTATACCTCTCTCACCGCATAGGAATGCGCAAGCCCAATACGGAGGTTTTCCGTCATATACTGGATGAAAACGGGCTGAATGCGGCAGATACCTTGTTTATAGATGATAGCCCGCAGCATATAGAGGGGGCAAAGTTGGTAGGTATCAGAACTATATATCTGGAAAAAGGAATGACAATTGAGGACAATATATTCCTGCCAAAGAAATAAAGAAGGGATTATTTTACCTCTTCATAGTCTATATAATCGCCGTCGATGTTCTTTTTAGGGGCAGCCTGTGGCTGAGAAGCCGCCTGCTGTCTGCGTTGCATCTCTTCCATTTGCTGTTGCATCTGCATCATCCTTTCCTGCGCCACCTTGGTCATTGTCATTACCGGGAATAAGAATCGGAAGACAAACCTTACAATCATTGTAAGGACGATAGACCAGATAATTATCTTAAGTATCATAAGGATACCAAAGGTACAAAAACCATGTTCATAGCCCGTTAATTAAAATATAATTGTATCTGTTGGCAGTTTTTTGGCTGAAAACGGAAAATCACTTACATTTGCAATGGATTTAATTCGAAAGAAGGGGACATAATAGTCCCCTTGTTTTTTACCCATGAGTGACGTATTAGAAAAAA
>DATGXJ010000014.1:0-95378 GCA_035299045.1 Flavipsychrobacter sp. | reverse complement strand
CCGCCGCAACAGCCCGCAGTACAAAGAGCTGATGGAAAGCTACGCGATACAGTAGTCATGCAAAAAGCAATTGCTTTTTGACCTTTAATTTTTGATTTTGAATATGGCATTGACCAACGAAATATTAAAACAAAAGCTTTCAGACAAATTCGGTGAGCAGCTTACCGAATGGGATGAGCAATATGGCCTGCTGACAGTAAGGATGCCTGCTGATGCTAACCTGAAAGTAATACAGCATTTGTACGATGCAGAAGGCTTTCAGTTTCTGACAGACCTGACAGCGGTACATTATCCTGAAAGAACAAGCGAAGAACTGTGTGTGGTGTATCACCTGCACAATCTGGTAGAAAACATCCGCCTGCGCCTGAAGGTATATGTACCTGTTGAAAAGCCTGATGTGTACACGGCAACAAAAATATTCTCGGGTGCAAACTGGATGGAGCGCGAGACTTACGATAACCTTGGTATCAACTTCGTAGGACATCCGAACCTGACAAGAATACTGAATGTGGACGAAATGGATTACTTCCCGCTGCGTAAAGAATACCAGATGGAAGACCCTACTCGCCTCGATAAAGACGACGAAATGTTTGGCCGCGGTGGCAGCATATAATATTTGAACTAACTAATTGACTTAAGACTAATGTCTGAGCAAACACAACATCATATACAACTGGCAGAGGAGTCGCTTGCGAAGCAGAGTACTACGCTGAACCTGGGGCCTACGCACCCTGCCACACACGGTGTGTTCCAGAACATCATGGAGATTGATGGTGAGAGGGTACTGAGTACAGAACCTACCATCGGTTACATCCACCGTGCGTTCGAGAAAATTGCGGAGCGTCGTCCTTACTATCAGGTAACGCCGCTTACAGACAGGTTGAACTATTGCAGCGCGCCTATCAACAATATGGGCTGGCACATGACGATAGAAAAACTGCTGGGCATCAAAACGCCTAAGCGTGTAGACTATATGCGTGTCATCATTATGGAGTTGGCGCGTATTGCCGATCACCTGATATGTAACTCGGTTGTAGCAGTAGATACAGGTGCGCTTACGGGTTTCACCTACGTGTTCCAGTGGCGCGAGCTGATATATGAAATATACGAAGAGGTGTGCGGTAGCCGTCTTACTACAAACATAGGTCGCGTGGGTGGTTTCGAAAGAAACTTCACACAGGTAGCATGGGAGAAGATCAACAAATTCATGGAAGGCTTCCCGAAAGTGATGCGTGAATTTGAAGCCCTGCTGAATCGCAACCGCATCTTTATGGAGCGTTGCATTGGCGCTGGCCCTATCAGTGCAGAGCGTGCGCTCAACTACAGCTTCACAGGGCCCAACCTGCGTGCTGCGGGTGTAGACTACGACCTTCGTGTTGCTCAACCATATTCATCTTACGAAGATTTTGATTTTAAAATACCAGTAGGTACTACCGGCGACGTTTACGACCGTTATATGGTGCGCAACGACGAAATCTGGGAAAGCTACAAGATTATAGAACAGGCATTGGCAAAAATTGCTAAGCTTGAACAGGAAGACCCGACGCAGAAAGATGTTTTCTACGCACCGGAATCTGACCACTATCACCTGCCACCAAAGCAGGATGTGTACACGAAGATGGAAGCACTTATTTTCCACTTCAAAATGGTGATGGGTGAGATAGATGTATTACCGGGCGAAGTTTATCATGGTGTAGAAGGTGCAAATGGCGAGGTAGGTTATTACCTGATAAGCGATGGCGGACGTACTCCGTATCGTCTGCACTTCCGCAGGCCTTGCTTCATTTACTATCAGGCATATCCTGAAATAGTAAGTGGTGGTTTATTGAGTGATGCGATTATTACATTAAGTAGCCTCAATGTAATTGCGGGTGAACTTGATGCGTAAAACAGTAAAGAGAAATGAAATTTTCGGCAGAAAAACTGAATAAAGTAAAAGAAATCATTGCACGCTATCCGGAAGGAAAGCAGAAGAGTGCACTGATACCTGTTCTGCATCTGGCACAGGAAGAAAATGGCGGCTGGCTTAGTACAGAAGCTATGGACCATGTTGCTGAATTGTTGAGCATACTTCCAATTGAAGTATATGAGGTTGCTACTTTCTATACGATGTTCAACCTGAAACCGGTTGGCAAATACGTATTTGAAGTATGCCGCACAGGCCCTTGTATGCTGAACGGCAGTGATAATATTATAGAGTACATCAAAGAAAAACTGAACATCAGAGAAGGTGAAACCACGCCTGACGGCATGTTTACTTTGAAGCCTGCTGAATGTCTGGGTGCTTGTGGTTATGCACCGATGATGCAGCTTGGTAAACACTACCGTGAACACCTGACGAAAGAAAAGGTAGATGCGATAATAGATGAGTGCAGAAGAAACGCTGCAAACAATAACTGATATGCGTAGCCTTGTTACCATATCATTGCTCTTTATATATAGTACTGTATTTGCACAGGATGAAAAAAGCCTGAAGGCTGCGGCTAATGCATTTCATCATGCGTTGGTAGAACAAGATACCGCAGCACTGAAAGGTATGCTGAGCAACAAACTGGTCTACGGACACTCTAACGGGTGGAAGGAAACCAAACAGGAAATGATGAACAACCTGTACAACGGCACGATAGATTATTTAAAAATCACATCGACCGACGAACAGGTAACGATAGACGGAAATACAGGATGTATACGTGCGACGCTGGAGATAGATGTGATAATGGAAGGTAAAACCCTGCCATTCAGATTGCACGGATTGCAGGTGTGGGTATGGAAGAATAAAAAATGGCAACTGCTTAGCAGACAGAGTACAAAACTTTAAAAATTTTAAAGCCCCCTCTTGGGGTTGAGGAATATGAAATTATTACTAGAACACGCACATGTAGAAGGCATCCGCTACTACGATACTTACCGCAAGCACGGTGGTTATCGTTCTGTGGAAAAAGCGTTCAAAATGACGCCGGACGAAATAGTGGAAGAAGTGAAGAAGAGTGGCCTTCGTGGTCGCGGTGGTGCAGGCTTCCCTACAGGTATGAAGTGGAGCTTCCTGGCAAAGCCGGAAGGTGTGCCTCGTCACTTGGTGTGTAATGCCGACGAATCAGAGCCGGGTACTTTCAAAGACCGCTACCTGATGGAGTTCCTTCCGCACCTGCTGATAGAAGGCCTGATAGTGAGCAGCTTTGCACTGGGTAGTCATGCTACTTATATATATATCCGTGGCGAATACGCGTGGATAGTAGATATACTAGAGCAGGCAATTGCTGAAGCAAAAAACAACGGCTGGCTGGGTAAGAACATCCTGAACAGCGGTTTTGATTGCGAAATATATGTGCAGCGTGGTGGTGGTGCTTATATCTGTGGCGAGGAAACTGCCCTGATAGAATCGCTGGAAGGTAAGCGTGGTAATCCGCGTATCAAACCTCCTTTCCCTGCCATACAAGGTGTGTGGATGCGCCCTACGGTGGTGAACAACGTTGAGACACTGGCAGCTGTAGTACCTATCATCAACAATGGTGGCGAAGAGTATGCTAAAATAGGTGTAGGCCGTTCTACAGGTACCAAACTGCTTTCAGTTTGTGGTAATGTAAAGAAGCCGGGCATATACGAGATAGATATGACTCAGTCTGTAGAAGAGTTTATCTTCTCTGATGAATATTGTGGTGGTATTGCCAATGGCAAACGCCTGAAGGCTTGTATACCGGGTGGTTCTTCTGTACCTATCTTGCCTGCAAACCTGCTGCTGAAAACAGCAAAAGGCGAAACACGCTATATGAACTACGAAAGCCTTTCAGACGGTGGTTTTGCTACCGGTTCTATGATGGGTTCGGGTGGTTTCATAGTGATGGACGAAGACCAGTGTGTGGTGCGTCATACCATGACGCTGGCACGCTTCTACAATCACGAAAGCTGCGGACAGTGCAGCCCATGCCGCGAGGGTACAGGCTGGATGTACAAAATATTGAAGAACATAGAATACGGAAAAGGTAAGCTGAGCGATATAGACCTGCTGTGGGATATTCAGCGCAAGATAGAAGGTAACACCATCTGTCCGCTGGGCGATGCTGCTGCGTGGCCGGTAGCTGCTGCTATACGCCACTTCCGCGATGAGTTTGAATGGCACGTAAATAATCCGGACGAAGCACAAAACAGGAATTTCGGTCTCGCACATTATGCAGACCCGATACATATACCTGCAGGCGCTTAGTTTTTGAATTTTGACTTTTAACTGTTGACTTGATATGTCGGAACAAACACCGAAGTTTAAAGTAACGATTGATAATATTACTGTAGAAGTTGCACCGGGAACTACTATCCTGAATGCAGCACGTATGATAGGTGGTGATGTTACTCCGCCTGCTATGTGTTATTACAGCAAGCTGGAAGGTAGTGGTGGTAAATGCCGTACCTGTCTGGTAGAGGTGAGCAAAGGTTCTGAAAAAGACCCGCGCCCTATGCCGAAGCTGGTAGCAAGCTGCCGTACTACGGTGATGGATGGTATGGAAGTAAAAAACATTACTTCTGATAAAGTACTGGATGCGCGCAAAGGTGTGGTGGAAATGCTGTTGGTGAATCACCCGCTGGATTGCCCTGTGTGCGATCAGGCAGGCGAATGCCATTTGCAAGACCTGAGCTACGAGCATGGCGCATCTACAACACGCTACGAATTCGATCGTCGTACGTTTGAAAAAGAAGACCTTGGTGATTATATATCACTGCACATGACGCGTTGCATACTTTGCTACCGTTGTGTATATACAGCAGAGCAGCTTACGCAAAAACGTGAGCACGGTGTACTAGATCGTGGCGATCATGCTGCTATCAGTACACTGCTTGGCAAATCGCTGGATAACGAATTCATAGGTAATGTAATAGATGTTTGCCCTGTAGGTGCACTTACAGACAAAACATTCCGTTTCAAAAACCGTGTATGGTTTACCAAACCGGTAGATGCGCATTGTGATTGTAAAACATGTGGCGGTAAAGCACGCCTGTGGATGCGTGGCGATGAGGTATACCGTGTTACTGCACGCAAAGACCAGTGGGGCGAAGTGGAAGAATGGATCTGTAACGACTGCCGCTTCCACAAAAAATCTGTGAAAGACTGGGTGATAGAAGGTCCGTCAAAAATCAGCAGACACAGTGTAATATCACAAGGACACTATGTAGGTGTTAAGAAACAACCTGTGCTGATAGACAAAGTGATAGGTAAAGACCCGAAAATGTTGCTTGATATTCATAGTGTGAGTGATGTAAACAGGCCGGAAGTAGAGCTGTCGAAGATAGCAGGCCCTGCACACAGCGATGATTTTAAGAACACAGGTAAATAATTAATCGAACTAATTAGTTTTGCGCCGCTATGCAATTGGATATAGCTTTTATAATAGAAAAATTACTGCTCATCTCAGTTATACTGCTGGGTTCGCTGGGTATTGCCATGTATGCTACATGGGCAGAGCGTAAGGTAGCAGCCGTAATGCAAGACCGCCGTGGCCCTAACCGCGCGGGTTTCATGGGTTTGTTTCAACCGCTTGCAGATGGTCTGAAGCTCTTCTTCAAAGAAGAAATCATTCCGGATCGTTCTACACGTTTCCTTTTCATCCTTGGTCCTGCACTGGCTATGCTTACTGCGGTAATGACAAGTGCTGTGGTGCCTTGGGGTCCGGATATCGTTACAGAAAACGGTGTTATCTCTCTGCAGGTAGCAGATATTAATATTGGTATCCTTTTCATATTTGGTGTGGTGAGTCTTGGTGTATATGGTGTGATGCTGGGTGGTTGGGCTTCCAACAACAAATTCTCGCTGCTGAGTAGTATCCGTGCTGCATCGCAGGCTATATCTTACGAGCTGGCAATGGGCCTGAGCCTTGTGGCAATGCTGATGATGACAGGTTCGCTGAGCCTACGCGAAATCGTAGAGCAGCAACATGGCTTCTGGGATGCAGGCTATTTTACTTGGAACTTCTTCAAGCAACCATTGGGCTTTTTCATATTCCTGGTTTGCGCATTCGCAGAGCTGAACCGTGCACCTTTCGATTTGCCGGAGTGTGAAAGCGAATTGAACATGGGTTACCACCAAGAGTACTCTTCAATGAAACTGGGTTTCTATCTGTTTGCCGAATACATCAACCTGTTCATCAGCTCTACGGTTATAGCTACTCTGTTCTTCGGTGGTTACAACTTCCCGTTCATGGATCAGGTAGCAGCAAGCGTCAGCCCTATCCTGTTTGCCATCATTTGTGTATTAACATTGCTCACCAAAGCAATATGCATTATACTGTTCTTCATGTTTATCAGGTGGACACTGCCGCGCTTCCGTTACGATCAGCTGATGCGTCTCGGTTGGAAATCACTGATTCCGCTGGCATTGGTAAACATGGTGATAACAGGTGCTGTGATATTGTGGGTAATTAAATAATTGTATTGAAGATGAAACTAACTAACAGGTCTGCACAAGTAAATCGCGACCCGATGACTTTCGGGGAGAAGATTTATCTGCCTGCTATAGCTAAGGGACTTAGCATAACAGTTGGCCATATCTTTAAAAAGAAGGCTACTGTACAATACCCTGAGGAGAAGCGTCCGTTCAGCCCGGTGTTTCGTGGTTTGCATATACTGAACCGCGATGAGCAGGGACGTGAGCGTTGTACTGCCTGCGGCCTTTGTGCACTGGCATGTCCTGCAGAAGCTATTACAATGGAAGCAGCAGAACGCAAACCGGGCGAGGAAAACTTGTATCGTGAAGAGAAGTATGCGGCTAAGTATGAGATAAACATGCTGCGTTGCATTTTCTGTGGCCTGTGCGAAGAGGCTTGTCCTAAAGATGCAGTATACCTGAGCGAAACAATCATGCCTACGCACTACTCTCGTTCCAGCTTCATCTACAAAAAAGAAGATTTGTTGATTGCTCACCCTCATAAACAAGAAAGCAAATAGTATATCATGGGTGTTTACGAAATAATATTCTGGTTCTTAACTGTCATGGCATTGAGCTGTGCGCTGGGTGTTATACTTAGCCGCAACCCTGTCAACAGTGTATTGTTCCTGATTGCCACATTTTTTGCCATCTCCGGTCACTATATATTATTGAATGCGCAGTTTCTGGCCATCGTTAATATTATAGTATACGCCGGTGCCATCATGGTGTTGTTCCTGTTTGTGATAATGCTGATGAACCTCAATGCCGATACCGAACCGCAGAAGAACCGACTGGTGCAGATAGCGGGTGCTATATCAGGCGGTACGTTGCTGCTGGTTATACTGGCCGCGCTGAGGACATCAACGATTACAACACTCGACCAGACATCAACAGATATCGGTCTGATTAAAAACCTCGGTAAGACACTGTTCACACAGTTTGTACTGCCGTTCGAAATAAGCAGTGTTCTTTTCCTCAGTGCAATGATTGGTGCCGTAGTAATAGGTAAAAAGGAAAAAGAACAAACAGCTTAATTATTAAAAAGAAGAAAACAGCTAAAGATGCCTGTACAATATTATTTGTTTCTGAGCCTTGCTTTGTTTTGCATCGGTATGATGGGTGCCATGATGCGCAGAAATGCCATCATCGTATTTATGTGCATAGAACTGATGCTGAATGCGGTAAACCTGCTGATGGTTGCATTCTCTAAAATGTACAACGACGGAGCTGCGCAGATATTTGTATTCTTTATAATGGTGGTGGCTGCTGCAGAGGTAGCGGTAGGGTTAGCAATAATCGTGATGATGTATCGTAAGGTGCATTCTGTAGACATCAACATATTAAACAGACTTAAACACTAATTTTTTATAATGACTAACCTTGTTTGGCTGGTTCCTTTATTCCCGTTAGTTGGTTTCCTGATTAACGGTATAGGTTGGAGAAAAATACCAAAGACTGCCGGTGGTGTTATCGGTAGCCTTGCTATACTGGCATCTTTTGCGGTGTCGCTGGGTATCTTCTTCGAAGTGAAAAACAGCGGTGCATCCACTACAGTTCACCTGTTCAATTTTATAGAATCGGGCAAGTTGCTGATACCTTTTGCATTTCAGGTAGATGCATTGTCTTCCTTGTTCCTGCTTATCATTACAGGTATAGGTTTCCTGATACACGTATATTCTACATCTTATATGCATGAGGATGAAGGCATGGTGAAGTACTTCGCCTACCTCAATCTGTTCGTATTCTCGATGTTGCTGCTGGTGTTAGGTTCCAACTATCTTATTATGTTCATTGGTTGGGAAGGTGTAGGTCTTTGCTCTTACCTCCTCATCGGTTTCTGGTTCAAAAACAGGGATTATACCAATGCCGCTAAGAAAGCATTTGTGATGAACCGCATAGGTGACCTCGGTTTCCTGGTGGGTATGCTGCTGATACTTTTCAACTACGGTACACTTTCATACAACGAATTCTTTGGTCAGCTGAATAGCGGACAAGTGCAACTGTCTGCTAATATGTACAACTGGATAGCTATCTGCCTGTTCATTGGTGCTATGGGTAAAAGTGCACAGATACCATTATATACATGGTTGCCAGATGCAATGGCGGGTCCTACACCTGTATCTGCCCTCATCCACGCTGCAACGATGGTGACTGCAGGTATATATATGATAGCAAGAAGCCATGCGCTGTATAATCTTGCACCTGCCGCACTCAATCTGGTTGCTATCATCGGTCTGGCTACGGCTATACTGGCAGCATCAATTGCCATCCGTCAATATGATATCAAAAAAGTACTTGCATATTCTACAGTCAGTCAGCTTGGTTTCATGTTCTTGGCGCTGGGTGTAGGTGCATATACTACCGCAGTATTCCACGTTATGACACACGCTTTCTTCAAAGCCCTGTTGTTCCTTGGTTCGGGTAGTGTTATCCACGCAATGGGTGGCGAGCAGGACATCCGCAAAATGGGTGGCCTCAACAAGCATATGAAGATTACTGGTGCTACCTTCCTGATAGGCTGTCTTGCCATCGCAGGTATCCCTGGCTTCGCGGGCTTCTTCTCTAAAGACGAAATTCTGGCATCTGTATATGAACACAGCCCGGTAATGTATTACCTGGCACTGGGTGCTGCATTGATGACAGCCTTCTACATGTTCCGCCTCTACTTCCTTACGTTCACGGGTTCTTTCCGTGGTACGGAAGAACAGCATCATCACTTGCACGAAAGCCCTGCGGCTATCACTATGCCACTGATAGTACTCGCTATCATGTCTGTGATAGGTGGTTACGTAGGTCTGCCTGCTGTTATCAGCGAGCATCATACGCTGAACACGTATCTGGGTTCTGTGGTTAGCAACTTCAATGTGCACCATCTGGAACATAATACAGAATGGATGCTGATGGGCCTTTCTACCGGTCTGGTAATTGTGATGATTATCGTGGCAAGGGTAGCAACCAAAACGCCAAACTTTGTTGAAAATACAGGCATTGCAAAAGTGCTGGAAAATAAATGGTATGTTGATGAGTTGTACGATGCAGTTATCGTTCGCCCGTTGGCAGCACTGTCTGATGCGCTGGATCGTTTTGTTGAAAAACTGGGTATCGACGGTATCGTAAACGGTATAGGCAGGTTAGTACGCTGGAGCAGTGACCGTGTACGTTTGCTGCAAACAGGCCAGGTTGGTTTCTACATCTTTGTGATGGTGATAGGCATGGCCCTGTTATTTGCGATAAGATTTTTCGGATTAAATTATTAATAGATAGCAACTGCAAAACATTGCATTAGCGTTATGATGTTGACATTACTTATACTGGTTCCTCTTGTGGCAGGCATTGTCAGTTTTCTTGCAAAAGAAAATGCAAAAGCCGTTGCCCTCATCGGTTCATTGGCCACTTTGGGACTGGCAGCCTATATCAGTACCACGTGCGGTGCCCAACCAATGGATTGGAGCATGCAATGGATTCCACGCCTCGGTGCGCAACTTAGTTTACATGCCGATGGTATGAGCGCTATGCTCTGCCTGCTGACGGGTATCGTTATGCCGGTGGTGTTCATCAGCAACTGGAACAAAGAGGTAGAGAACCCTGGTTCTTTCTACGGTCTTATGCTCCTGTCGCAAGCAGGTATCACAGGTGTGTTCCTTGCACATGATGCGCTGTTGTTCTACTTCTTCTGGGAGCTGGCGCTGATTCCTGTTTACTTCCTATGTTCTCGTTGGGGTGGTGAAAAACGTATTCAGGTTACATTCAAATTCTTCGTTTATACATTCCTCGGTAGCTTGATGATGCTGGCTGCATTGATATACCTGTCTTTGCAGACACCGGGTGTAAATGCATATAGCTGGGAAAACATTGTACGTGCAGGTGCTTCACTTGACCCTGTTACACAGCAATGGTTGTTCGTGCTGATATTTGTAGCATTCGCCATCAAAATGCCAATCTTCCCGTTCCATACATGGCAGCCCGATACGTACGAGCAATCACCAACAGCAGTTACTGTAGTGCTGAGCGCACTGATGGTTAAGATGGGTTTGTTCGGGGTTATTAACTGGCTTATGCCTGTTGTACCACAGGGTGTGGCTTTCTGGAGCAATACGGTAATCATACTTTCTATTATAGGTATTGTATATGCATCACTCATAGCTATTGTGCAGACAGACCTGAAACGCCTCGTAGCTTATTCATCTATCGCCCACATGGGCCTGATGAGCGCTGCGGCATTTGCACAAACAAATGTTGGTATGCATGGTCTGATGGTGCAAATGTTCAACCACGGTATCAACATAACAGGTATGTGGCTGATAGTTAGCATGATAGAGCAACGCTGGGGCACACGCGATATGACCAAACTTGGTGGTATGGCTACGAGCGCTCCGCAAATGGCTATCGCACTGGTTATTATATCATTCGCAAACATAGCACTGCCACTTACAAACGGTTTCATTGGTGAGTTCATGTTGTTCAACGGCCTGTTCTCAAGTGCATCTGCATACCGCATCATATTTATGGTAGTGGCAGGTCTGGGTGTGATACTGGGTGCTGTGTATACGCTGAACATGGTGCAGAAGACTGCATACGGCAACACCGTAGAAATGAAAATGCAAAAAGACCTGACGGCAAACGAATTTGCCGGACTGGCCATTATTATAGCTATCATCCTGTTCCTCGGTGTGTATCCTAAGCCATTGCTGGATATGACTGCCGGCGTAGCAAATATGATGATACCATAGTAAGCGATATAGTAAAGAGTATATAACTGTAAAAAATTAAATAATCCGGGCAAATCGATTTATACCCGACCATCCCGGTTCTGAATAAAATATGAAGGCAATAATAGCTGCAACGGTATTTGGGGTTATCCTGATGTTTGCGGGCCTGTTCGTAAAGGAAAAGAAATCTGTAGCATCCATTGCGGTGTTCCTGCTTCTTGCTTTGCTGGGCGTTAACGTTTGGGAATTAGCAACTACTGCACCCACAGAAACACTGTCTTTCTTTAACAACATGCTGCGTGTAGATCGCTATGCATTAGGGTTCAATACCCTGATGACAGGCTGTACCTTGCTGTATGCACTGTTGGTAAACAAAGAGATACAACGCGTAGGCAGCCACGTGGGCGAGTACTTTGCACTGATATTCTTCATTCTCTGTGGTGTGTATCTGCTCACTACCTACAACAATGTACTCATCATGTTCATTGGTATAGAGATACTGTCTATCCCGCAATACATACTTGCAGGTAGCGACAAACGCAATCTGAAAAGCAGTGAGGCGTCGCTCAAGTACTTCCTGATGGGTTCTTTCTCTACAGGTATATTACTGATGGGTATTACCCTGTTGTATGGTGCAACAGGTACATTCAATATCATTCAATACACATTCCTGCAGTCAGATATGCTGAGCCCTATGGCACTGGCAGGTATCCTGTTCCTGATGGTGGCATTCGCTTTCAAAGTATCTGCAGCACCTATGCATATGTGGACACCTGACGTGTATGATGGTGCACCAACGCCTTTCACAGCTTTCATGGCTACGATTGTTAAGGCAAGTGCATTTGTGGCATTTATGCGTTTGTTCTCTGTTTCATTCGGTGCTATCAGCGGCGACTGGACTATAGTTCTTTCTATCATCACAGCAGCTACGCTATTTGTAGGTAATATCACGGCTGTGTTCCAGCAAAGTGTTAAGCGTATGTTGGCTTATTCTTCCATAGCGCAGGCAGGCTTTATGTTGTTTGCAGTACTGGCAGTTAATGCTACTGCATGGGAAGGAATGATGATATATGCAGTTGCGTATAGTGTGGCTACCATCGGTATGTTTGCTGTAATGATGAAGCTGAAAGATTATACATATGATGGCTTCAACGGTTTGGCAAAGAAAGACCCTGTATTGGCAGCTATCACTACTATCCTGCTGCTGTCGCTGGCAGGTATCCCGGGTACTGCAGGCTTCATGGCAAAATACTTTGTATTACTGGCAGCGGTAGAGCAAGGTAAAATGATGTGGCTGGTAATATTTGCCCTGTTTATGGCGGCTATCAGTGCTTACTACTATTTCCGTGTCATCATTGCTATGTACTTCAAACAAGGCAATCCTGAATTCAATTCAGAGGTTACTGCTACAGACAAACTGTTACTGTTAATCACAGTATTACTGGTAGTGCTCTTGGGTTTTGCCCCAGGCCTCATTCTTCATGTATAGAATACTTTATTATACTAGTAAAGCCCCGTTTATCGGGGCTTTCTTATTTAACAGCCCTTTTGCAGCATTACCTGTACCTTTATAGTGTTAGTTTTTACCCACACTTGTGTATTTCTTTTCGGGGCTGAAACTGCAATCTGTTTTATTTTCGGTGTGTACCAGTAAAGGAGGATTATATGGATATCGAACAATTAATGCCGCACGTTGAAGCTATCATATTTGCCAGCGACCGTCCGATTACGTTGATGGAGATGACAGATATGCTGAGCACAGCACTGGAAGAAATTATAGAAGGAGACCGCGTAGCTACTTGTATAGAAGCTATCCGTGAAAAATATGAAGCACCATACTACCCGTTCCAACTGAGGGAAGCAGGTGGTGGCTACCAGTTCCTGACTAAAAAAGCATACCACAAGACAGTATTGCAGCTGAATGGCGATAAGCATATCAAAAAGCTGTCTACCGCTGCTATGGAGACACTGGCCATCATTGCCTACAAACAACCGATTACTAAAGCAGAAATCGAGTTTATCCGTGGTGTAAGTGCAGATTATTCCATCCAGAAACTGTTGGAAAAAGACCTGATAGTTATTACAGGACGTAACGAAAACATGGTGGGCAAGCCGCTTACCTATGCTACGTCTAAAAACTTCATGGATTATCTGGGTATCAACAATTCAGGCGAATTACCAAGTCTGAAAGATATTACAAACATAGAGATTGTACTGCCTACAGATGCTGCAGATGCAATGCCTGAAGACGAAGCACAACTGCTGGTGGCCGCTGATGGCACTATAGTACAGGAAGAAAACAACGAACCGGGCCTCGAGCAGGGTTCTGAAGGATAATACAATCCATTACAAACTATATCATGCCCCGTACTGTTGAAGTACGGGGCTTTTTATTGCCTTATTTTCCTGTCAATAGAACTAAACCTATTGCAAATGGTATAATTTTGCTGCTTCAAATAATAAGAATGAGAATTTTTCTTGCTTCGGCAATGGCAGTACTTGCACCACTGCTTATTACCAATACTTCTTTTGCTAAGGATAAGAAGACAATCAAAGAACTGAAAAAGCAAATTGGTTATCTGGCTTCAGATGAGTTGGAAGGGCGCCGCACAGGTACTGCCGGCGAAAAGAAAGCTGCTGAATACATCATCAACTATTATACACAAAACGGTATTCCTGCTTACAAAGGCAACTATCGCTATCCTTTCACTTTTATAAGTGGTAAAGAAATAATGCCATTGACAAGCATCAGCATCAATGGTAAGAAGGTTACAGACCTTGAAGAGATTTTTCCTTTACCATTCAGCGTTAACAGCAAGCGTGCTAATGGCGATGCGTTGCCCGGTGTACTGGAGCATGGCAACATTTGGATGATGCCGCTTTTTGCAGATGCTGATGAAGCAAAAGATGCACACTTCGATTGGGAAAAAGTAGCCTACGAAAAAGCAAAAGATGCGGCAAAGCAAGGGGCTACTGCTGTATTGTTTTATGATAGCTATGGTGCTAAATACACACCTGAATTCAATAAGAAATCAGACTACGAAGCATTGGATATTCCTGTGGCTATGATGCTGCATAAAGGCTATCAGAAATATGTAGAAAACCACGAAGGTAGTGTGGCGGTAGATATGATGATAGTGCTGAAGAAGGCCGAAATGACAGGGACGAACCTTGCCGCATATATTGATAATGGCGCAAAATACACGGTAGTATTAGGTGCTCACTATGACCACCTGGGTCATGGTGAAGATGGCAACAGCCTGCATGCAAAGAAAGACGGACAGATACATAATGGTGCAGATGATAATGCAAGCGGTACTGCCGCACTGATGCAACTGGGCGTGAAAATCAAAAACAGCAAGTTGAAGCATTATAACTATCTGTTGGTGCATTTCTCTGGCGAAGAGTTGGGTTTGCTGGGTTCTAAAGCCATTGTAAAAGAAGAAAAACTGGATAGCACAAAAATTGCCTACATGATAAACATGGACATGGTGGGCAGGCTGAATGATAGCACACATGCGCTGACGGTAGGCGGTATCGGTACATCACCTGTATGGGGCAGGATGATAGATAAGAACAATCCTGCATTCAAAATAACGTATGATAGTGCAGGTGTTGGCCCATCAGACCATAGCTCGTTCTATTATCAGAATATTCCTGTGCTCTTCTTCTTCACAGGCCTGCATACAGACTACCACAAGCCAAGCGATGATGCAGACAAGATAAACTACAAAGGGCAGGCTATGTTGCAAAACTATATTTACGATGTAGTTGGCAAGATGGAAAAAGAACCGAAGCCTGCGTTCACACCAACAAAACAATCAACTGTTGGCAAAGTAAGGTTTAAAGTAACACTGGGTGTAATGCCCGACTATTCTTACCAGGATGGCGGCGTGCGCATAGATGGTGTTACGGATAATAAACCTGCACAGAAAGCCGGTATGAAAGGTGGTGACATCATCCTGCAATTGGGAGAGTATAAAATAACAGGTATGCAAACTTATATGGAAGCACTTGGCAAATTTGCCGAAGGCGATAAAACTCAAGTGAAAGTGATGCGCGATGGTAAGGAACTATCACTGCCAATAGAATTTACAAGCAATAAATAAACGGATAGTATTTAGTTAAAAGGCCCGGGTACACCGGGCTTTTTTATTTGTAAATTGCGTGCCTGTTGTATGAGCGTATCCCTGTATTCAATAGCTATTATTCCTGACGCAGATGTTGTCAGAAAAGTAGAGGCTTGCAAAAACCAATTGAAAGAAGCCATTGGTTGGTACAATGCTGTCAATTCTATTGCGCATATTACTGTGAGTGAGTTTGAACTGAATAATGAATATGCTTTGCCCGATGTAAAAGAGCATATCGAAAAAATAGCCAGGCGCTTGCCGGAGATAAGTGTATGTTTCAATGAACTGATGAAATTTCATCATGGTACATTCTGCATACTGCCCGATGAAGATTCTAAAACAAAGGTGGTGAAAATCATCACCGATTTTCATGAATTGCCCATTAAGAACACAGCTAAGAACAGATTGCCACACATCACTATCGGCAAGGGTCTGAGCGACAAGGAAATGTATATTGCAGGCGAGCTCATCACACGCATCAGCCTAAAGTTTAAAATCGGCAGTGTAGTATTAAGAAAGTTTAATGAAGAGCTGAATCATTACGATATAGTTGACGAATATCCGTTCCTCAATCAGCCCAAAGATATGGGCATTCAGCAGTCGCTGTTCTAATCTATTTATCTGTTTCTGTCTGATGCCTGTATAGTGCAGCATACTTGCCGTTCAGCGCCATCAGTTGGCTATGGGTGCCATGTTCTGTAATACCACCATCTTCCAGTACCAGTATTTTATCAAAGTTCCAACTGGTAAATATGCGGTGGGTAATAACGATGGTAGTTTTGTCTTGCAGATAGCCCTGCAGGTTGTTTAGTATTGTTTGTTCTGTTTGCGTATCTACTGCCGATAGCGATTCATCCATCAACAATATCTTACTGTTTTTCAGCAATGCTCTTGCCAGTACCATGCGTTGCTTTTGCCCGCCCGATAACATGACACCACGCTCACCAATCATAGTTTCATAACCATGGGTCAGGGTATCAATATCTTTTTGCAAATCGGCCAAGCGTGCAGCGTTCTTTACATCTGCCTCTGTTGCCCACTCGCTGCCAAACTTGATATTGTTATACACCGTATCAGAAAACAGATATGCCTCTTGTGGTGCATATGCAATTTGCGAGCGCAGGTTCTGTAGCTGATATTTATTCGCAGCAACACCGTCTATTAACACTTCACCACTTGTAGGGTCGTACATACGCAGCAGCATATGTGCCAGTGTAGATTTGCCCGAACCTGTTTTGCCAATAATGGCAATCTTCTGTCCAGCTTTTATCTCAACATCAAAATCCTTCAACGCTTGTATGCCTGTATGCGGATAGGTAAAGCTGATATGTTTGAAATGAATATTACCTTCAATGGTTTTGCTGATAGCATCTGGCGCATCTTTAATATCCGAATCTGTTTGCAGAAACTCATTGATGCGCTTTTGTGATGCACCTGCACGCTGCACCATAGATGCCACCCAACCGATGCTGGATATCGGGAACATCAGCAGGTTGATGTACAATACAAACTCTGCAATATTACCAACCGTTATATCACCGTTGATGGCGTAGTAACCACCTATCAATACCGTACTGAGCATGCTCAATCCTATGAACAGGTTCATGGAAGGAAAGTAGATAGCTTCTGTCAGGGATAGGTTCACCGCACTCTTTCTGTAGTTTTCAGATGTATTGAAGAAGAAGCCGAGCATGTTTTTTTCCTGCACAAAAGATTTGATAACCCTGATACCCGAATAAGATTCCTGTGCAGTAGTAGTCAGCTCACTAAGTTGTGCCTGTATCTTTTCACTCTTGCGGAAGATGATACTGTTGACAATATATATGCAGATGGCTAATAGCGGTAAAGGTGCCACAACATACAAAGTCAGTGTCGGGTTCACACGTAACATACCCCATATACACATAATGCTCAGTACTATCAGGTTAATGCTATACATAAGCGATGGCCCCGTGTACATCCGCACGCGCGATACATCTTCCGCAATGCGGTTCATCAAATCGCCCGTAAAATGTGTTTTGTAAAACTGTGTATGCAGTTGCTGATAGTGCCGATACACTTCGTTCTTCTGGTCGTACTCTATGTGGCGGCTCATTACAATAATCGTCTGCCGCATAAAGAACATAAACACGCCACGCGCCAGCGCCAGCCCCAGCAGCAGCAATCCGTTCAGTAATACCAGTTTAAAGATATCAGCTTCTACCTTGCCCATGGCTGCCACATCAGTCAGCTTGTGGTATTGATCGATGCTTTGCTGCACCTTGTCCAATACATCGCGTACTACGGTTGGCGAAACAACAGCAAACAGGTTGGAGATGGCAACAAAGAATATACCCGATAGCAAGCGCCATTTGTAGCGGACAAAGTACTTATTCAGCGCGGCAAGGCTTTTCATAAAACACAAATGTCGGGAATTGCCTGCGCATTTTCCCGACATTGATTATGTATAGTGCAATAATATTAATCTATCGTAAAGTGCAGCGATGTAAAGAAGCTGCGTGGCATCAAAGGGCCTGCTGTTGAGGTTGACGTGCTACCGTGAGTGCCCGGAGAGCCTACAAGTCCTGAAGTTTGACGGATGAGTACATTTGTTATGTTCTTAAAGCCTGCAACTATCCTCACCTTGCCCGCAAATAATTTTTTCTCAGCAGTAACATCTATCAACTGCAATTCGTTTTGTTTACCTGCATATTTAGCAGTTCCGTCATCATTGTAGTCAAGAAAAGGTTGTGTGCTGCTATATCTGTAAAACAGATTTAGGTTAGTTTGTATTTTTGTAAATGCATATTGCAAATTTGCACTTCCTTCTAATGCACTAAAAGCATTGTAGTTTCCGTTTTGACCAAATGTATAATTGTAAGAAGCACTGATTTGTCCATGAAAATCACCTGCTTGTCCGTCTATCTGCAGTGTGTTAATCAGGTTTGAGAGGTGATCAATATTTGCATATGTGTAATAGTTAGTACCCGGAATCAAATTAACAAGTGATATACCGTTACTAATATCATTGTAGCTGGAACTCAGCATCAGTTGCAGATAGTCAGCCTTTTTTTCATAGACCTGATACGAAGCTGATAATTGTACATTATTACTTTTCTCGGCTTTAAGATTGCTATTTCCTGTTATGTGGTGATTGTTATCAATAAATGTCAGATACATTTCTTTCAATGTAGGTGCTCTGAAACCCTGTGTATATGATGCACGTACCTGCAGGTTTTTGAGTGGAGTAAGTAGCAAATTGATACTTGGTATGACAGGTGGTGTATAAGCAGTATTGTATGCCACACGAGAGCCCGCCTGTATTGTAAACATATCTTTAACTACAGGATAAGAAACATTAGCAAATAGTGCATAATCCTGAATGTTTCTTGTATAACCGCTATCTACTTTGCGGCTTTTCCCAAATTCCATATTTACATCGTAACCAACGGTGTATTGAAGTTTTTTAAGACTATTAATATAACTGCCTCTCATTGTTACGTTTCTGAAAAACGTAGTGTCATTCATTCCCGGATCGTTAACCGGGTCTTCCTGTAGCGTTACCATATCTTTTTTGAAACGATTCCTGATACGGTTGTAAATATTGTAGCTGTTGTCACTTTGCCACTTACCGTTTTTACCAAGATTACCACCTACGGATAATCTGTTAAGAGACCTTGTGGTGTAGAAATATTCATCAAATGCATAGCAACTCCACGGGTCCCAAGTTTGTAAGCTGCCCTTACTGGTTATTTTTTCGTTAAGGTAGTCTGATGCAAACCTTATTTTGAATAAGGAAGGAGTAGTATACTGATATGCGAAATTGCCAATGTACTGCTCTACAGGTTTGAAAAAGTATGAACGTTGTGTACGTAGGGTATCCCCGCCGTATGTAACAGGGTTGTCTATATTCAAATATCCTCCGAAAAAGTTTCTGCCACCGCCTAGGGTAAACTGATTACGTTCCTTCAGCTTGAATGTAATACTTGCATCGGCATTGTATTTGCCAACGCTTTCTAAATATGTGTTAACAGTACCACTTAGTTTCTTGTGTTCTCTTTTGGTAATGATATTGATAACACCTGCAACAGCATCTGTACCGTATACAACACTCATAGGGCCTTGTATCAGTTCTATACGTTCAACATTGTTCATATTAATCTGAGACATGTTGATATTACCGTTTTCTCTTCCGTTAACAGGCATACCGTCTATCAGTATTTTCAGCTTATCTGCTCTCATACCTTGTACAACAGCAGTTGTACCAAGTACCTGATCAGTACTCAAGCTGATGTTGGGCTGGTTTCGCAGTGCCTGATCAAGTGTTACGGCGCCCTGCGATTGTATCTGTGCTTTTGTTATTACCTGATAGTTGGAAAGTGCATTTTTTGCTTTGGTTGGTTGTCCTAAACCGGTCACAACTACCTCGTTAAGCGAGCCGAATTTTTTGGTGATGTTAATAACAGGATTGGTGTTGACCGGAGCCGTCTCGTAGTATTTTTTTTGTTTTTCATACCCCTGCATTACTATTTCAATAGTACATGGATAGCTTGTGAGAGACAGGTTAGCGATACCGTTTACATCTGTCTGTTCTGTTTGCTGCAACGAATTACCTGCACCATATATGTTTACAAAAGCCAATGATACTGGTTGTTGGTTGTCTTTATCAAGAACTGTTATACGTATGTTTTGTGCATAAGAAACCAACCCTGCAAACAGTACTAATATTATTGTATTTACTAACCTCAAAAACATAATCTCCGTTTGTTTAAAAAGTCCGGTTGTGTATTGCAACAACCGAACTTTTTCTTCAATCAATCCACGCTTTTTTTTAAATATGGTTATTAGTGTGCAACACTAAGTTTTTCTGTTACCTTCCAGTCTGCGGTAGCTATCGTTACCACATAATTACCGTTGGCGTATGCACTTGTATTGATGCGGTAGCCATTCAGACCGGCTTGTTGGCTTACATTATATCTGTCTACTACTTTACCCGTCATGTCTGTTACATATATCATCGTGCTTGCAGCTTCTTTAGCATCTACCATTATTGTTACCTCTGTAGTAGCAGGGTTTGGATAAATGCTGTATGCTGCAACCGGTGCTTTTACGTTGTTAACAGATGTTACATCACCCAGTTTGCGCTTTTCAAATACAGTACGTCCGTTTGAAGTACCATAGAAGTTAGTGAAATGCAACTGATAGTATTCGTTGGTATTTTTTGTTTTGATGAAGTAATGAGCAGAATCTCTCATTGTCCATGGGCCAGGACCCATAGGAGCTTTCTTCCAGTCAGAGCCTATAACATGAATATCTGATAGATATGGCATTGTTGCATAGCCTGTAGTTGACGGGTTCAAATCATTAACCTCAGCAACAGTTACACCAAAGTTTGAAAATACAGTTGTAACTGGATATGGCTGCAACGGACCCGGACCTGCAGCTACAAATTCAATAGCGCGTGTGAAAACAATATCCCATGATGTACGACTCGGTTCACGATCACTAATAACATTGTTTACTACATCGTAATAAGCAAAGTTTCTGTCTGTATATCCGTTCTTTCTATATACACGTATTTCTTTGTCATTAGAGCCGTCAAAGTTTGCAATACGTACTACATAAGAAATACTGTCTGCAGGAGTGCTTTTGTATTCTTGAACCCAAACCTGATAAGCATCATTATTGATGGTAATCAGATACAGAGAGTCGCCTTTTACAGAATGTGAAGTTACATCGTACAAACCCCAACTAAAGTCGAATGGGTTGCTGGCACTGTTCATGCGGTTGAATGCGCCAAAATTCCAGCTAGTATCCGTATTGTATAGTGCAACCTTACCTGCAGTATCGCTGTTGGTTAATGCTGTACCATATTTACCGTTTGCTTTCATGTGCAGCGAATACACATTTACTCTGCCGGAACCTACAACGTGATTCGCCCTAATGGAAACATTAGAGCTTGCGCCTATTGGCGGTAATGTTTGAAATGCTAAATGCCAATTGTTATTAGGAGCAGCAAAAACAGAATCATTTTTAAGGCTATAATAAACATCATTTGCATAACCAGCACCCATTTCCACAGAGTCTGCAACCCATGTTTGTGCACTTGCATTCAGACCCAGTACTGATGCACCAATAAATAGTAAAGATTTCAATTTCATCTAAGAAGTGTTTTGACCGTACAAAGGTACGTGTACACTTCTCGATGAGATTGACCTTCATCAAGTTATTACAATCTTATGACACGTTAAAATTGCATTAAAGCCAGCCTTGATTATGCAAGTACTTCGCTATCTGCACGGCGTTAGTAGCAGCACCCTTGCGCAGGTTGTCGGCCACTATCCAGCAATTCAGCGTATTTGGCTGACTGTAGTCGCGGCGTATACGGCCCACAAACACCTCGTCCTTGCCTGCTGCATCCAGTGGCATTGGGTAGGCATTGGCTGCAGGATTGTCTATTACTACCACTCCCGGCATGTTGCTCAGTATCTCGCGTACATCGTTTTCTGCAAAGTCGTTCTTGAACTCAATATTCACGCTTTCGCTGTGGCCGCCTGTTACAGGTACACGCACGGTAGTAGCGGTTACTTTCACGCTTTCGTCGCCCAGTATCTTGCAGGTTTCCTTCACCATCTTCATCTCCTCTTTGGTATAGCCATTGTCCTGAAACACGTCTATATGCGGGAGCACGTTCATATCTATACGGTGCGGATACACGCCAAAGCCTTCGCCGCCTGCACGCTGGTCTTCCATTTCCTTCACGGCTTTTTGCCCTGTACCGCTAACGCTCTGGTAAGTACTTACTACTACGCGCTTGATGCTGTACTTATCGTGCAGGGGTTTCAGTACCATCACCATTTGTATGGTGCTGCAGTTAGGGTTAGCTATTATCAGGTCTTCTTTGGTCAGCACGTGGCCGTTTACTTCAGGCACTACCAGCTTTTTGGTAGGGTCCATACGCCATGCAGAAGAGTTATCTACTACGTAGCAACCAATCTCGGCAAATTTCGGTGCCAGCTCCAGCGATATGCTGCCGCCTGCAGAGAAGATAGCCAGTTGAGGTTTCATGCTGATAGCTGTTTCGGCATTAACCACGCTGTATTCCTTACTCTTATACTTCACCTTCGTACCTACAGACTTCTCAGAAGCCACCGGTATCAGTTCAGTCAAAGGAAAGTTTCTTTCTTCAAGAATCTGCAACATGGTGCTGCCAACCAGCCCTGTTGCGCCTACTACAGCTACACGCATTGTTATATGATGTTTATTTAATCGGGGTGCAAAGATAAGCAAAGCAAGACAAACCCCATTTTGTAGGGTTGATTATGTAGCTTTATATTACAACTCCCAATCATTGAAGTGGCCTCTTTACATATTCGTTTTATTGGTGCCCATGCTTACAGGCTGCTATGCAGTACTACCTGCAAAACATGATAATAAGGTAGCAATAACTAAGGATAATCTTAAAATCCTGAACGGATATTATATCAATATATCAGATACTCAAGGTCGGTATCAAAGTTCTAATTTATGGAATGACATCAATCACATGAGCTTTAAGGAGCCGATTTACGATGCAAAGGGGGGAGTAATGTTACTGGTATTGAATGAAAAGAGGATAAATGTTACACTAATATTAGGGGATAGTTTACGAGATAGCCGAATACTAAAAGGCAAAATAAAAGATGGTTATTTTGTCACCAGAAAGAAGTTTCTACTAATTGGCATACCACTTCTCTTATATGTTGAGAAGAGTTTAAAGATGCAATTAGCACTTACCTCAGATAGTAATCTATTAGTAGATAGTAAAGCCGGAGCGTACGCAGCAGTTTTTATGTCAGCTGGTAATACTTCAAAGAGACAAAGTCAATATAAAAGAGTAAAATAAAAGCCCCGAAATCTCGGGGCTTTTATTTTATAAACTTTCAGGTAGCGTATATTTCTTACCCTTGTTCTGTTCCTTCAACCAGCTAACCAGTGGCTGAAAATACTCCAGCATTGCTTTTGCATTCAGCTCGTCGCCAGTACTTTCTTTCAGTACCGTGCGCCAGTCTTTAGATGCACCCGGGTAGGTAATCTTCTTCAGGAAGTCGCCGATGCCTGTTTGTCCGTAGTAGTTGGTAGCACGCGGGTCTTGCTTCAGTATGTTTTTAGCAATGTGGTTGTGCAACTGATACAGTATTACATAAGACAGTGCATAGTCGTAGTACTGTGCAGGGTCGTCATTAATGTGTGTTTTGGTAGCCGCATCGCAATACTCCTCGCCACGTGCAGATGGTGGTACAATGCCCTGGTATTTCTTAGCCAGTTCCCACCACTTGGCATTAAACTGGTTTTCAGGCAGGTTATCTACATACAACGCTTTTTCAAAATTGCTCATGGTACCCGATGAGAAGAATATGAACACAACAGAGTTCAGCGCCTCTTTCAGCAATGCCTGCACACTGTCTGTTTTCACATTGGCATCTATAAGGCCACGGCCTGCCAGATAAGGTTTTTGCATAGCAGCAAGGCCCATCATAGTACCTATAGCCTCGTGATACGCACGGTTGGCACCACCACGCAACAGCGGCGGAACGTCCTTGTTAGTGTACGTCATGTAGTAGTAGATATGACCAAGCTCGTGGTTGGCAGTTTCCCACCATTCAGCATTGGGTTCTACGCTCATCAGGCTGCGTACATCTTTATCCAGATTCATATGCCATGCAGATGCGTGGTTGTTCTTTTTTACGTTGCTATCTGCGCGGTATGGATACAGGCTCGATTTCTGCCAGAAGGTTTCGGGCAGTGCAGGGAAACCAATACTGGTGTACAGTTTCTCGCCTTCTTTCACTATCCATTCTTTCGATTTTGTAGCCAGTATCTTATCAAGGTCTATACCTTCTACGTTTACAACAGAGCTCCAGTCTTGCCCCCAGCGGTTTGGCAGCCAGTGTGCAGGCAGATAGTCGGGTACATCTTTTGCACCATACTTCTTAGCCATTTCATAGCGCATCCATGTATGCAACTCGCGATACAGCGGATAAAGCTCGTTCATCAGCTTATCCATAGTCTGCATCATCTCATTAGCTTCCATGTGATAGTCGCTAACTTGGTAGCTGAAGTAGTCATGATAACCAAGCTCCTGCACCGTTTTGTTGCGCAGGTTACGCAGGTTCACCAATCCGCCTTTCAGGCTTTTACCCACTTCTTTACTGGCTTCCCATGCAGCAAGGCGCTTGTTCAGGTCTGTTTCGCTTTTCAGTGCTGCGTCCAGATCATTGGTGCTTACCTTTTTGCCATTGTACATGTATTGGAAGCTATACAACTGACGTGTCTGTTCGTTCTCCGCTTTGATGCGTTGCTTTACCACATTGGCAATCGTCTGCGGATTGTTGGCAGCAGCATACAATATCAGCTCCAGTTGTTTTACCTGTATATCAGTGAGCTTGTCTTTTTGCTCCATGAACTTTTTAGCCTGTGCAATATTCTCTTTGCTACCTGTAAATGCAGCCATTGCCTCATCGGCTTTTGCAGCATTGACGGTATTGGTAGAATCGCCCTCTACTATTTCCGTGTTCGACTTCCATTGTGCCTCGCTGCTATTGGTATATAGCTTCACGTACTCGGTAGTGTACTTATCCAGAAATGCCTGTGCTTCTTTTTGTACAGCATCGTTGTTGGCAGTGCTGCCACCGTTGCCACAAGCAACAAGCAGCAATGCCGATAGGCCAAGTGCAGAAATGTATTGCTTCATCTGTTATGAATTAAGAATGTAAAAGTATTATAATGTTTCTAAAAGCCCGACGTTATGATTCGGGGGATTTTATTGCAATGCACCTGTGAACTCTATCAGCAGTTTCGACAAGCCATCAATGTTTTCCAGCGATATCTCTTTGGCCACATCAAACACATCGTGATAGTATGGCTTTGTGCCATTGCCATAGATGAATACACCCTTTACACCTGCTTCGCAAAACGGCCAGTGGTCGCTATTCTGGGTCTGGTCTCGCAGGTTGATTTTTGGTATATAACCCTGTTCACCATTTATCTTATCCATTATACGGTACTCAGGTGTATTGTTGTAAGCATTCACCATTGTTATACCATTTGTTGCATCGCCCGTCATATCCAGATTCACGAGGAAACGGATATTCCTGAGTGGGAACAACGGATACTTTGTATAATGCTTAGAACCCATCAGCCCTGCCTCCTCACCACTGAACAGCATGAAAGCAATGGAGTACTTCTGCGGATGCGCTGCAAAGTACTGTGCCAGATACATAACCAATGCCGTGCCGCTTGCATTATCGTGTGCACCGGGGAAGATGGCTTGTGTGCCCATTTGCCCCAGATGGTCGTAGTGGGCAGAGAAGACAATAAAGCTATCGGGCTTTTCTGTACCCGGAACATAGCCGATTACATTCTGCGTTTTGAAAGAGGGGTTCATCTTTGCCTCTATACGCACATCTGCTTTGCGTGGATGCTTCGGTAGTACTGTATCTTCTATAGTTACAATAGTACCCGGCACGTTTTCTGTGTTGGCAGTCCATATCATCTTGCCGTGTTGCGGTACTATGAACAGGCCTTTCGGAAACTCTTTGGCAAAACTGCGGATACTGAACTTCAGGTATTTGGTTACGGTATCTGCATTCTTTAGGTAGTAGCCAAACTCGCGGTCTGCGAAACGCTGTTTTACAGATTCCCACTTGGCAGAGTCTTTCACCTTGCCGAGGTCTATCCGCTTCAGGCGGATGTTGCCATCTGATATATAACCGCTGCTGGCACCATTGACGATGAAGTCTACCCCCGGTACCAATACCGTCTTGTTTACTTTCATCAGTACATCTCCCGGAAAGGTATTGATGGGGAAGAAGTAGGGCTGAAAGTAGTTGCTATCCTTGTCAAAAGCTTTCAGGCCAATGTTTTGGAAGTGCTTGGCAATATGCTTAGCTGCCTTTTCTCCTCCTTTGAACACATAGCCCCTGCCATGCATGGTAGTAGATGACAGTTGCTGGATTTCCCGCTTCAGAAAACGCTTTTCGTTTTGTGCAGCAGCATGCAATGTAAAAAGGAACAGATTAACTAATAATACAAAGCGTGTCATTTTCATAAACTATATCCTTTCTTTTTTAGCGCGCCAAAAATAAGGAATGCATTTATATAATGCTTTGAATTATCTGTTGATAGTTTTTGATAGTGTTTCACTTGTTTTTGGTTTTGTAACCATTTAGGTTGTTGATAATCAATACAGATTGTTTCGGGAATGGTTACAAACGGTTACGGATTGCCTGCCTGTCCGGCAGGCAGGTTGCAGTTTGTTGCGTTTTGCAGCAAATAATTGTTTCATGTTTATTAGGTTTTCAAAGAGCTGATTTACTATAACAAATATACGTAAAATTTGTTATTATTCTTTTGTAATCCTGAATCTTGTAATGGTATTATTATCTGTTATTACCAATTGATATACACCTGATGCAATAGCAGATGTACTAATTACTTCCTGATGGGTGAGCGCTGTTTGCTGCAAGAGTAACCTGCCAGATACATCGTAGAGTATTATTGTATTGCCTGCTTTGATGCCATCAATATTCAGCACATCTCTTACAGGGTTTGGATACACTTTTATATTTGGGTTGCCCGCTATGCCACTGATACCGGTGGTTTCGATGCTGACTTTGATGCAATTGCTTTTTGCTGTTTTAGGATTGGGACATAGGTAGCTGCTGCTCATGTTTACGCATATCTCGTCGTTGTGACTGAGGGTGCTTGCTCCCCAGATATTGCTGAGGGCACCTACTACCGGAGTTCCGTTTCTTGTCCACTGGTAGGTTGGCTTATTGCCACCGTTCACAGGTGTGGCAGTAAAGTTGATCATAGTGCCGCTTGGTACTGTTGTGGCAGGATTGGCAGTGATGGATACAGACGCAGGCAGCCATGGGAATACACGCATTGTTATCTTGTTGCTGGTATCTGTATATGGGTCTGCACATACACCAGTTGCAACGAGTGTTACGTAATACTCATCATAATCTGTAGCAGTAGTAGTGCTGAAGTTTGAATTAGATGCACCGCCGATAATCGTATTGTTTCTGTACCAATAGCGCTGGAAAGATGTACCTGTATTAGCAGTATTGGAAATTAAATTAAGTGTAGCGCCCTGACAGATACTGTCTTTAGGGCTTGGGTACATATTGATGACTGGTGCAGGGTTAACTACTACCGTCACAGAGTCTTTGTCTGATGTGCAGCCATTGGCTGTAACAGTTACATAGTATTTACCTGTAAAAGCAGCAGTAGCACTGCTACGTACAGGATTTACAACAGCAGCACTATAGCCCCCAACCCCCAACCAAGAGTAAGCACCTGATTGCGGATTGCTGACATTTAGTTTCAAATCCTGCCCAACGCATACAGGTGTATTGGCAATGGGTAAAGGCCTTGCAGGTATAGGATAGACACTGCCATATACAGTGTCTTTAATAGAACAACCATTGAGCGTTCCTGTAACATAATAGTTGCCGGTAGCGGCTGTGGTAGCAGACGATATGTTAGGGTTCTGTAGCGTGCTGGTAAAGCCATTTGGCCCTGTCCAACTAAAGCTGACACCTACAGAACTTGTATTGCCAGCAAGGAAGAGTGTATTGCCTTCGCAAACATTTGTAACCGTAGCATTGAAATTAGCTGGCAGTGGTTTTACTTGTACGGTAACCGTATCTTTTCTTGTACACCCATTGCTGAGTAAAGCAGTTGCAATATAGTCTCCTGTAGCAGCCATAGTAGTATTTACAATGTATGGATTTTGAACACTGCTTGTAAAACTATTAGGTCCGACCCAGCTATATGCTGCGCCAGTGGTAGAGTTGGTGGAGAATAACCTGAGTGTATCTGCTACGCATACGGGGGTAGAAGCACTAGCAGTAATAGCTATTGGTGAAGGATTGACAGTAGCTATTACTGTGTCTTTTGTACTACATCCATAAATTGAAGTAGTAACTATATAGCTGCCTGAACTGTTGATAGAGGCATTCAGGATATTAGTATTAGAGAAAGTTGATACATAATTATTTGGTCCTGTCCAAACATATGCTACGTTGCCTGTAGTGGTTGTGGTAGCATTCAGCTTTAAAGTATCGCCGCTACATATAGGGCTGTTGGATAATGCAACGGGTTTGTTGGGGTATTTGCCAATTGTTATGTTTTTGGAATTAGCATTCGAACTATCTACTTGATTACTGGATTTTACTCTTATACGATATGATAACCCTGGTGTGATGCTTATTGGAATAATTCCGATAATTGTACCAGATACATTAGATGTCACGGATCCAATATTTGTAGGAGTAGTAAAACTACCTGAAGCGTCGGATAATTGTAGTGTAACTACATTTGAAGATGATAGTGTCGAAGACGATAAAACAGTATAATTTGCAAAGATTGTATCGCCATTACAATTAATAGTATCCAATGTTGTTACAGCTAAATTCTTTGGGGTAAGCGGCTTTACAACGACTGAATCGATGTAATAATATGACAACCCTCCTGTACTAGAAACGTTTGTAGTAGATAGCCCCCCTGTAGGATTAAATTTACCGACTACAATATTATCATATGCAGAGTCTGCAACAAAAGTATCTATTACTCTTACCCAATTTTGGGTATCTATTATTACACCAAAGTTTGTAAAATGAATTTGGGGAATTACAGGTAATGTGTTGCCACCAATTGTTGTTAAAGTAGTTGTGGCTCCATTGTCATAAAACCAAGCTCCAAGACCATTATTAGCAGAGCCAGCACTATTGGCTAATGATACTGACATTGATACTTCATACGAAACACCTATAGATAATGGCGTTATTTGTGTAGCTATATATTCAGTCCATGTATCGGTGTTACTACTTCCATTCCATGAGTATGCACCCATGAAGCCATTGCCACTAGCCGGAAATTGATAACCTAAATATACATTCGGGACTTTTGCACTCCCACTGCCTGTAGTAGCGCATGTATTAAAATAATCGGGTGTAGAGGCATGGTACTGCCTCCATGGAACTGCATTGCCAGTTTGACTAATGCTTGTAGGACAATTGGAATAATATTCAAAATCTCCATTAGGAACCATGTTCTGGGAATATGTGTTGATTGAACACAATAGGGCAATAATTAATATCAGGTTTCTCATAGGTATGTGATATGAGTGTAAGAATGTATGTATAAAAATACTAAAGGGGCTGTATATACAGCCCCTTTAGTTATTAAAAGCAAATTAAACTTACTCTGCTTTCTTCGGTTCTTCTTCTTTTTTAGGTTTTGCCTTGTCTATCGAGAAGACTATTTTCTTTTCTTCTTCGCTGTAGTCTGCTTTCACTACATCGCCTTCGTTGATGCGGTGGTTCAGCATTTCTTCTGCCAGCGGGTCTTCCAAGTATTTCTGTATAGCCCTGTGCAGCGGACGCGCGCCAAACTGCTGGTCGTACCCTTTTTCTGAGATGTACTTTTTAGCAGCATCTGTGAGTTCCAGCGTGAAGCCCAGTGCATTCAGACGTTTCATCACACCTTTCATAATGATATCGATGATTTGTGCGATATGCGTTTCGTCCAGCGAGTTGAAGATGATAACATCATCGATACGGTTGAGGAACTCAGGAGAGAAGGTACGCTTCAGCGCTTTTTCTATCACGCCTTTACTCAATTCGTCTGCGTTCTCTACTTTGGTAGCAGTAGCAAAGCCCACACCTGAACCAAAGTCTTTCAACTGGCGTACACCAATATTAGACGTCATGATAATCAGCGTGTTCTTGAAATCTACCTTGCGGCCAAGACCGTCTGTCAGTTGTCCATCGTCCAACACCTGTAACAGTATGTTGAAGATATCCGGGTGTGCTTTCTCAATCTCATCGAGCAATACTACACTGTATGGCTTGCGGCGTACTTTTTCTGTAAGCTGACCACCTTCTTCATAACCAACGTATCCCGGAGGCGCACCTATCAGGCGGCTGAGCGAGAATTTTTCCATGTACTCACTCATATCCACACGTATCAGTGCTTCGTCGCTATCAAACATGTAGCGTGCCAGTGCACGTGCCAGCTCTGTTTTACCAACACCCGTAGGGCCCAGGAATATAAAAGAGCCGATAGGCTTGCGCGGGTCTTTCAGGCCTACACGGTTGCGCTGAATGGCTTTTACCACTTTAGCAATCGCTTCGTCCTGCCCTACCACAGCACCTTTCAGGTCTTCACCCATTCGGCGCAGTTTGGCACTTTCTGCCTCAACCATGCGCATTACAGGTATGCCCGTCATCATACTTATCACTTCGGCAATATGCTCTTCGTGTATAGGTATGCGTTTGTGCTTAGCTTCTTCTTCCCACTCTGCTTTAGCTTTTTCCAGTTCTTCACCCAGGCGTTTTTCTTTGTCGCGCAGTGCTGCGGCTTCTTCAAAACGCTGGCTCTTCACCACTTTATTTTTCTCTTGCTTGATGTCTTCAATCTTCTTCTCCAGCTCCAGTATGTTTTCCGGCACGTTGATGTTCTTCAAGTGCACACGTGCACCTACTTCGTCCATCACGTCGATAGCTTTATCGGGCAGCAGGCGGTCTGTCATGTAGCGGTCGCTCAGCTTCACGCATGCTTCGATAGCTTCCTGATCGTATGTTACGTTGTGGAAATCTTCGTATTTGTTACGGATGTTATTTAGGATGGTAATTGTTTCATCCACACTTGGTGGTTCTATCAATACCTTCTGGAAGCGACGGTCGAGTGCGCCGTCTTTCTCAATGTACATACGGTATTCATCCAGCGTAGATGCACCTATGCATTGCAGATCGCCGCGCGCCAGTGCCGGCTTGAAGATGTTGGAAGCATCCAGCGAACCGGAAGCACCACCTGCACCTACAATAGTATGTATCTCATCGATGAACAGGATAACATCGCGGTTTTTCTCCAGCTCGTTCATGATGGCTTTCATCCTTTCTTCGAACTGGCCACGGTATTTTGTACCAGCTACCAGTGCAGCAAGATCCAGACTGATAACGCGTTTGTCGAACAACACACGCGATACTTTGCGCTGCACAATGCGCAGTGCAAGGCCTTCAACAATGGCTGTTTTACCAACACCCGGTTCACCAATCAGTATCGGGTTGTTTTTCTTGCGGCGAGAAAGAATTTGCGATACGCGCTCAATCTCTTCTTCGCGGCCTACAATCGGATCGAGGTTACCCAGCTCTGCAAGCTTGGTAATATCGCGGCCGAAGTTGTCGAGTACCGGTGTTTTAGATTTTGAATTGCCCGCAGGTTTCCTTTGCTGAAACTGTTTGCGTTCATCATCTTCTTCGTAGTCATCGCCGGGATCGCTATAATCGCCGCGAGGTGCATCGCCCTGCAGTATGCTCAGCTCATCTTTAAAGCGGTCATAATCTACCTGGTATTGATGCAGTATCTGCGTAGCTACGTTTTCTTTGTTTTTCAGAATCGACAGCATCAGGTGTTCTGTCTCTACCGTAGCACTTTTCAGGGCTTTGGCTTCGAGCACCGTAATGCGAATTACTTTTTCGGCCTGCTTGGTAAGCGGCAAACTGTTGACGTTAGAGAGGGGTTTGTTGCTTTTGTCTTTAATAGCACTTTCCAGTTCTTTACGCAAATCGAACAGATCTATCTGTAAGGTTTGCAACACACGTACAGCCAACCCTTCACCATCTCTGATAAGGCCCAGCAACAGATGCTCTGTGCCTATGAAATCATTACCCAGACGGAGAGCTTCCTCTCTGCTGTAGGAAATGATTTCCTTGACTTTTGGTGAGAAATTAGAATCCATGAATCATCCTTTGTTTTAGTAAAATTAACGATAAAGGCAGTAGTTGAAGTATCGGGTTTCGCTATATATGTATTGCCTTTCACCTTGCTTCGGGCCTTCGTCTTACTAAATATACGAAAGAAATTATAGCACGATTACTATTTTTGGCTCAATTACAGCATTGCTGATAAACCAGAACTACGTCTTGTTTTATGGAATTCAAAATTGATACCAAATCAACATATAGTGTTATAACACCCGTCAATACTGCTATAGATGCTAATATGACAGCGGCATTGTCTGATAAATGTCAAGAATTGGCAAAAAGCGGCAGTACCAATTACATTATAGACCTGCAACATTGCACAGAAGCAGACAATACGTCATTTGACGATTTGGTGCAAATGCACGAAAATTGTTACAACAATTCTCAGTCGCTTGTGTTTACAGGTGTGCAGGGCAATGTTTTAAAACAATTGCAGGATGCAGAACTGGATACGGTATTGAACATAGCGCCCAAAATGATAGAAGCTGTAGATATAGTGAGCATGGAAATACTGGAGCGCGATTTGTTTGACGAAAGCGAATAATAGTAACTAAATTACCTGTACAGATTACCCCCCTACGGCTTAAATATTTGAAATGAGAGTAACAATTTTAGGGAATAATTCTGCCTTGCCGGCATTTGGCAGGCATCCAACGGCGCAGGCTGTGCACGTGTGGGGTGAAGTACTATTGATAGATTGCGGAGAAAGTACACAAATACAAATGCAACGCTTTGGTGTAAAGTGGAGGCATCTGAATCATATATTCATCAGCCACATGCACGGCGACCACTATTTTGGTTTGCCCGGTTTGATAAACAGCATGAGCCTGCTGGGGCGTGCAGCACCATTGCATGTATATGGCCCTAAAGAATTGTTGCCGATAATAGATGCCATACAAAGTGTGGCAGAGACAGTGCTGACTTACGAGTTTCATTACCATGTATTGCCCGAAGGTGATGCAGTGCTGGTAGATAACGAATACTATACAGTAAAATGCTTTCCTGTAGAACACCGCATACAATGCCATGGGTTTCTGATAACAAGTAAAACACGCGGCAGAAAGATAGTGCCGGAAAAATGCAGAGAGTATGAGATACCACGCTACTACTACGATAAGCTGAAGCAAGGTGAAGATTATGAAAAGACTGATGGCACCATCGTGAAGAATGAATGGGTGACAACAGACGGGCCACCACCTAAAACATATGCCTACTGTGCAGATACGTTGTTTACAGACAGCTTTGTAAAATACATAAAGGGTGCAGATACAGTGTATCATGAATGTACCTATATGGAGAAAGATGCCGATAAAGCAGCAGCACGCTACCACAGTACAGCAAAGCAGGCAGCGCAGGTAGCTAAGATGGCGGAGGCGAATAAACTATTGCTGGGGCACTACTCATCCAAGTACAGAGATATTGAACCTTTTGCCGAAGAAGCGAAAGAAATATTCCCGAATGTATATGCCAGTATGGAAGGCATGACATACGATGTATAAGCCATTATTCATTTTTGGCACAGGCATTGCATAGGTGTTTTAACAAACACTTAAGACCCATGCAAAAATCTATTGCCGTAGTAGTACATGCCTGCGACAGGTACAGACTATTGTTTCAGGGATTTGAATACTTCTTCAAAAAGTATTGGCCACAACAAACGGTGGTCTGCAATTACTATTTTCTTACAGAAGAGCTGGACTACAACAGCGATGTATTTACCAATATAAAAACGGGCAAAGGCGAGTGGACGGAAAGACTGCGTGTGGCATTGCAATGTATTGAAGAGCCGTACATTATATACATGCAGGAAGATATGTGGCTCTCTGAAATGTTGTGTACAGATACCATAAACAGTGTCGTACAGTTTGCATTGGAAAATGAATTGCAACTGATGAAGCTGAACAGTTCTGAAGTGTATAAAACAATTGCTACGGATATTGTTATTGACGGGCTGCGTGTAGGAGTGCTTGATAATAACGCAAGTGGCTACCTGATGTCGCATCAGCTGGCAATATGGAATAAGGAATTTCTTTTATCACAACTACAGTATAAAGAGCACCCGTGGCGCAATGAGCGTAAGGGTACTAAACGGCTGAAGAAACTGAACCCGGTTATTTACCATGTAGACCTGTTTTCTGAAAATGGCAAAACACCTATCAACAACAATCCTGACACAGCGCATACCGGTTCTTACATGACGGTATCTGTAAACTCTGTATTGAATGATTTTGTAGTGCCTTTTATAAACGAACTAAAGCGCTGCAAAGAACAGCTATACAGCAGCTATGCTTACAGGTTGGCGCATCATTACAATCATAAATACACACACGACGGAAAGGCAAAGCCACGCAGGTGTTGGTTTTAGAAAAACAAAACAGCCGCATGATAGCATGCGGCTGTTTTTATATTGTAGTTGTATAAGTATTAAAGACCGGTAATGCAAAGGCCAATAGAGTATGGTGTAACTTCAGGACCTTCACCACTCTTGTACAGGTTGGTAAGATTGTATGTACCTACCAGCGAGAAGTTGCCATAACCTAAACGTGCAGTAGCTGCAAAGCGCCATGTTTCCAGATACTTGCGGCTATTGCTTTTATAATTCACTTTAGTAGTTTCTTCACGACCTTTAACATGTGCCCCTAACAGGGTTCCCACCTTCATACCAATAGCAGCTTTGAAACCGCTGTTGCGGTTTTCTTTATTGCCAAAGAAGCGAAGTTCGAATGGAGCTTCCAGATAAGTGATTGTTTGCTTGTAGCGTTTGTAGTTTACTGTTTCAGGAACAAAACGTACACGGGTAGAATCTTTGTCAGTATTCATCACCTGTTGGTTATCCAGATAGATGTTTGAAACAGCAATACCTATACCTGCTGCAAAGCTGAAGTTTGATTTCTTGATAGGGAAATCATAACACAGATATCCGCTGAAACCGCGGCTGAGGCCTTTCATTTTGATGCTGTCTGGTTTCACCCAGTTATCGTAGCTGATTTGCAGCATCAGAAAATCGCGGGATGGTTTTTGTACCGTACTTTTCTTTTCGCCACCTTTTTCAACGTCTTGCGCCCATGTAAGCGCAGGCAATAATATCAGTGCCAGTACGGCCAGGTAATTCTTCATAAGTAAAAATTAGTGCGCAAATATAATGGTTGCCCAACGCATATTTTGTTAAATATCAATACAAGAGGTGGTTTAGTAATATGATGATTTCATAAAAATTTGTCTGAAATTCTGAAAAATCATTACTTTTGCCCTCCCAAACAGGGAACACGGAGGCATTAGCTCAGTTGGTTAGAGCGTTGGATTGTGGTTCCAAAGGTCGTGGGTTCGACCCCCATATGCCTCCCTCCGTGAAAAAGAAAAGCACCCAAGGGGGTGCTTTTTTGTTTTTGTGCCTCTCTTATTTATTGTTTTGGAAAGAATAGTTTGATAGTAGTACCAATATTTTTTGCACTCTTGATGCTGAAATTGCCCTCTACAACACGCAGCAGGTCTTTGATGATGAGGTAGCCCAGCCCGTTGCCTTTTTTACCATCTACATTGGCAGATGATACGATAAACTGGTCTGCAAGAATATTGTTGATTTGTTCTTTAGTCATACCAAAGCCCTGGTCTTTTACCTCTATCAGCATACCATTACGCAGTTGCTTTGCTACGATGGTGATATGCCCTTTCTCCATAAAGTTGAGCGCATTTACAACCAGGTTGTAAATGATAATGCGCAATGGCTCGGCGTATTGGCGTATGGTAAAATCTTCAGGCACCTCATTGGTCAGGAAGATATTCTTTTGCTTGGCCATACCATTCAGTATGCTGAATATATTGCGCACCATTTCGTTGAGGCGCACTTCCTCTCTGCCTAGCTGGCGGTTTTCGTTCTGATACTTAATCCAGTTGAGGATATTGGTGGATAACATTTCCAGCTCGCGCGCAGTGTGTACTATCTCTTCCAGTGTTTCCATCTTCAATTCATCCGTCATCTGTTCGTGGCTTTCTACAAGATTGCGGCCTGCCAGGTGCAGAAACTTGAGAGGTGTAATGATATCGTGGCTGATGATGGAAATAAGCCTTGTTTTAATCAGGTCGTTTTTTTCCAGCTCTTCGTTTTTGCGGCGTATTTCTTTAGTTTTTCTTTCTACCAATGCACGCAATACGTTTTGACGTATAATGAAACGCTTTGCACGCAAAAATAATACCAAGCTTATATAGCCAAGTGCGGTAATGCTGATAGCAAGTATTAACCAGCCATTCTGATACCAGGGAATGTTTAAAAGCATAATTGTATGGGCATGTTATCAGCTAACGTTGTATATAGACGCAAGCTGCATCAGTTCTTTCAGATTTTTAGTATCTGTTTTTTCAAATATTCTGTTTTTCAGGGTAGATACGGTATTCATCCTCAGGTTCAGTACAGTTGATATATCTTTTGTACCATGGCCACCCAGCATGTAGTGAAGGACTTCCAGTTCGCGGGCCGATAATTGTGTGAAGGGATTGATAGTAGTGCCTTTGGATGATGTGGTTTCGGCGGGGTTGTAGTGATTGATGAAATTGTCAAGAAAAGCAATGGTGTCTTCCTCTTTAGTCGTCTTTTCCAGATAATAGTAGATGTTATATTGCTTCAGCGCTTCTCCATACACAGAGCCATTGAGCATGGAGAATACCATGATCTTAAGATCAGGGTACAAGCGCTGAATATTAGGTACTATCTCCAGAGATGTACAATCGGGCAATATAATATCGAGAATAAGGTGGGTATAATCTTTTTTCTGCAGTTCACTCATCACCCCGTTGCCATTCGACACCTCAAACACATCCTTTATTCCAAGATGTGTTTGCAGTAATAGCTTGATACCCTTTCGTATCATGCTATGGTCGTCTGCTATTAATATTCTATGCTGCATCAGTATCGTTCTGTTTGTTTTAGGGTAATCTCCGAAACGGCTTTTTAGAATACTAACAAAAAGCGTGCGAATTTCTGTAATTCCAAGTACTTAAGGCAATAGAATTTATTCTACACGCTGTATTTAGGTATGTTTATAGCTTTACGCCTGTTGTATAAACAGGGATATTGAGAGAGAAACATATAGAAAATACCCTTTGTAAGTAGTAATTGCAATCGCCACCTGTAAGCATGAACCGGATTAAAAACTACGTTATGAGGGGAGAAATATTTAAAAAGCACATTGAAGGCTACGACTTCGCATTTGAAAAACTGATGCTGAATAATAATGAACCATTATTTTTTATTACCAGCAATATGCCCGGAGAGCGATCCTTTTTTATGAGCAGAATAAAAGGAGAGTGGCAGGTTTTGTACCATCACATACTGGGAAAAGAAGTATTGAAACTGGAATCGACACTTGCCGAAGCAATAGCAGAGGCGGGTTATTAATGTTATAGATATCAAATAAAGCGAACATGAGTGCCTGTGTTTACGGGCGCTTTTTTATTTTCATGCCCTTTGCATATCTTGCATGCTTACAAGTTTTATATAAAAGTTTAAATAAAGTAGTAATGAGTTTAGAAGTAATCGGCAAATTGTTGGTAAAAAATCCTACACAGGTAGTGAGTGATAAGTTCAGAAAACGTGAATTTGTGTTGGAGCTCGCCGAAGAAATAAATGGTAACACTTATACCAACTTTGCTAAAATGCAATTGGTGCAGCAGAAATGCGATATACTGGACAAGTTTAATGAAGGTGATGCTATAAAAGTAAGCTTCAACATTAAAGGCAACCGTTGGGAGAAAGATGGTAAGGTAAACTACATTACCAATCTGGATGCGTGGCGTATAGAGCCTGCTAATGCTGCGGCACCAACGCAAAGCGCGGGCGCACCTGCCGGATATGCACCGGTAAACAATCCTGCACCTGCAGGTAATGGTGGCAACTTCTACAATCCTTCTCCGGAGAATGTAGATGACCTGCCGTTCTAAAAAAATAACAAAGCATTGTAACTTTTTTGCAGCCTGTACGATTTATAAACGTATAGGCTGTTTTGTTGTATAATAGTTATAGTTTTACATTCTGAAATATTTGTTATGACTAATCGTATCGCCCTCATCTTGCTGATGACAATATGCATATTCGCATCTTGCAGCAAATCTCCCGAACACATAAAATACATACCCAAAGATGCCGGTGTGGTAGTAGGTGTAAATACTGCCGAGCTAGGCAAAAAGATAGCTTGGGATGCACTGTGGGGCAGCAAACTGCTGGAAGAAATGCAGCAGCGCATGGACAAGAAAGACGCCATGAAGGATATGGGAAACAGTGGTATTGAAGCCATGACAACCTATTACCTGTATGTAAAAACAGACAAGCGTTTTGAAACAGGCAGCAGAGTAACAGCTATATTGCCGATGGAGGATGAAGCCAAATGGCAGGCATACCTGAAAAAAGTAGCACCACAGGCTGTAGTAAAAACACAAAAAGATAGAAAAGAAGCGCTGATAACCGATGGCATGTATGCTGGGTGGACAAAAGATGTACTTATCATCATGAACACCATATACCCGCCAATGGATAATATCTACAATCAGCTAAGCAATGCTACCGCCGAAACCTACGACAGTCTGTATAACGAACTTACAAAGCAAAGAAAGCCCGACGAAGCTTTGATGGCTGTTGAGATGGACAAGGCATTCAACATAGCAAGCGATAATGTGATAACAAGTAAGCAAAGCTTTGTAAGCCTTGAAAAAGAAGGACATGATATTACGATGTGGATGAACTATGAAGCACTGACAGGTGATTATATGAATCCTGCCATGACAGGTGGATTGGCACTGTCTGCAGCATTGTGGAAAGATGCTGCACTGGCTGCAGGTTTCGACTTTGAAGATGGTAAGATAGACGGACAGATGAAATACTATATTTCTGACGAACTGAAAGCCATCATGAAAGGCTTTGGTGAAAAGAATGCGGATAAGGATATGATAGAAAGAATGCCTGCAGAAGGATTAAATATGCTGGCAGGCTGCTACATATCTCCTGAAGCAATGAAGGGGATGATTGACAAGATGGGCATGACGGGCCTTATGAATGCAGGGCTGGCAGAAAGCGGCTTGAATGCTGATGATGTGTTCTCTGCATTCTCAGGAGACTTTGCACTGGCGCTCAATAATTTCAAGATTTACAACACTACCATACCGGCAGACAGCATGTATCCCGGTCAGCAGGCTTTTGAGTCGCAGGATGCAGATATACAGTACACTTTTGCCATGAAAACAGGCAAAAAAGAAAGCTTTGATAAATTGCTGCAACTGGCACAGAAAACAGGCATGATGGTGCCGGATGCAAGCGGTAAGAAATACCTGATAAAATCGGGCAGGCAAGATATAAATATCGTTATTGATAAAGGCTTTCTGGTAGTATCTAACAACAGCGGATATGCAGACGGCTATATACAATCAACATACAAAGGAGGCAAACATTCTGCAAAAACTGAAGACATAGCCAAGTATCCATGGGGAATGTATTTTGACGTAAAATCTATGTTTGCCAACGTAAGTATTGCATCAGAAGAGCCAAAGTATAAGGCTATGCTTGAAATGAGCAAAAACCTGCTGGATGATGTAACTGCCTATGGTGGTAAAAATAAAGGCAATACATTTGAATATAATATATCTGTAAACTTTATAGACAAAAAAGAAAACAGCCTGATACAACTGCTGAACTATGCCAGCAAAATGGCTGAACTGAACAAGCAGGAACAGATAGTAACAGCCAGATAATTAATTTTAAATTAAAATAATATGATATTGCCCTAAAATGGGTATCTGATATGGGGTTTTGTTTTAACAAAACCCTTTGATTTGTTAACTATTTTTTATAAACTTGATGAAAATTTTCTCGATGGATAATCGTAAAGTTATCTACAAGCTTGGTATTGTACTTGGGTTAGCGTTTTCTGCTGGAGCTTGTAAACCCACTTATAATGAAATTGATAACAACAGTGTCGTATCAAAACCGTATGTATTGTATGTAGGCGATACTTTTGGTGCTATATACAAAACAAATGATGGCCTGAATTTTCAGACTATTTTCGGAGCAGATAATTATCCGGTTGTTAGCATGGTTACTTCCGGCAAAAATTTGCTATACATAAAAAACAATGTCCACATTATAGAAAATCTTGGACAGGCAGGAAGCTCTACCAATCCGACTTTCATTAGCGGAGGCTCTTTTGATGGATATGGTGAGTCTATCATAATAAACGTTCCAAAATTTAATAACAGGGTATACTTAGGTGGTGTTGGTCCTAAAGGGCTAATATTCAATGACTCTAACGGACGCCCAGGCATCAGTTATGCTAACTGGAAAAATGTGAACGATGAAACTATACCAGGTGGCTCTGTTTTCACATCTTTTACTATTCTTGATAACGGTTTGCTAATAGGGTATGATGATGTTAACAAACGTACCTTCAAACTAACTGGTGTTAATGCGCAATGGCAACAAACGACGGGTGCACAATTACCAGCTACAGGCAAGTTTTTCCTTTCTCACATGGGGAATACATTGCTTGCTGCAGATATGACGGGTACTAATGGCGTATATTTCAGTACGAATGATGGTAATAGCTGGTCTCAATATACCGGAATACCAAATACGGTGAAGATTCTTAGTATGTGTGGTGGTTTCGGCCAGACAGTATTAGTAGGTACAAATGGTGGTGGTGTGTATCGCTTGCCTGTAGGATCGACAAAGTTTGTGACTGCTAATATAGGTATGCCTAAGAATGCATTTGTTAAAAGCTTATCAGAAAAATACGATTACTACAAGAACAATACTTCTAAGAAGTACATATATGCTGCTACAGACCAAGGTTTGTATCGTAGTCAGGATTTGGGTGAGAACTGGGTTAAAGTATATGAAAATCCAAATAACAAAGGCAGTTTCTCTGTAATGTACTAATTTTCGAAATCAGCATCATCGCTGAGAAAATCATTCAGGTCGCGACGTTCTTTTTTGGACGGGCGGCCTGTTTTGCTTAGGCGCTTACCTGTATAGAAACTGGTACCCATCCGCTTGTTATACTGCAGGTCTTCTTCAGATGTCAGGTCTGTATAGTTCTTGATAGCTTCCTCAAAACCTACACGTTTTTGCAGCAGCCCTGTTACACGTATGGTCCATTTGCGCTCGGCACGTATGTCGTAGATTTCGCCAATGCTAACACTGCGAGCAGGTTTTACATTTGCACCGTTCAGTTTTACTTTGCCTTCTTCGCAGGCTTTTGTGGCAAGGGTACGCGTTTTGAAAATACGTATAGACCACAGGTATTTATCCAGCCTTAATTTCTCATCTGCCATATTGCTAAATTACATAAATGCAGCATCACCAAAACTGTTTTGTAGTTTTGCATTATTCTTATGCATTCACTCATCGTATTCGCATCGGGCCGCGGCAGCAATGCACAGGCTATCATAGATTTCTTCAAGGCCAACGGTAAGGCTAAGGTTTCGCTCATCGTATCGAACAAGGCAGATGCCGGCGTGTTGGAGATTGCTAAGAATGAACACATTCCCTTTCTGATAGTAGACAAGCATACTGCAAAAGAAGTGCTGCTGGTGGAACAGATGATGGAATACAAACCATCGCTGGTTGTTCTGGCAGGCTATCTGTGGAAAGTACCTGAAACAATCCTGAATGCTTTCCCTAACAGAATAATAAATGTGCACCCCGCACTATTGCCGAAGTATGGCGGTAAAGGCATGTATGGGCATCATGTGCACGAGGCAGTGGTTGCTAACAAGGAAAAGGAATCAGGCATTACTGTTCACTATGTGAATGAACACTATGACGAAGGTAATATCATAACACAGGCAAGATGTAGTGTATCATCAAATGATACGCCTGATGATGTTGCGCATAAGATTCACAAACTGGAACACTATTTCTTTCCGCGCACTATAGAGTTTTTGTTGGATAGTATTAACCTGGATTAATTGGATTAGAGAATGAAGGGTTTTTATGTTGTCTTTTAATAACTAATCAACTAATTAACAAGTCAACCAATCAACAAACTACCAATCCTTCCTGCGCAGTTGTTTTTTCTCTGATGCTTTCTTTTTGCTGTTGAGGCGTGCCTCTTTGGCAGCTTTGCTGATTTTTGTAGGCTTACGCTTTTTAGGTACTATCAGGCTTTTCGCAACTATCTCCTGCATTTTTGCAGTAGCAATTTGTTTGTTCTCCAGCTGAGAACGTGTTTCACTGCACTTCACTATCAGGTAGCCATCTTTATTGATGCGGTTGGCTAGCTTGTTAGAAATGAGTTCTTTTTCTTCCTGTGTAAAAGCATGCGACTGGCCAATATGCAACCAGGCTTCAACCATTGTCTCTACCTTGTTTACATTCTGCCCACCCTTACCACCACTACGTGCCGTGCGGTAAAATATTTCGTTTTGAAAGTTGTGCATCAACAAAATTAAAAATCTTCCTCTTCTTCTTCCTCCTCGCTATTGAAGTTCATATTCATCATACTACCCAGTATATCGCCAAAGCTGTAGCCACCGCTTTCAACACCTTTCTTGCTGATGAGTGAGAAGGATGCCAGACCGTGCAGCATAAACTCCATTAGCAGTGCTATCTGTGCTTCATCTGCATTTGGATAATACTGTTTTACAGCAGCATACAAACCATCTACCTGATAAAGGTTGTTGCGGTAAGCATCGTCTGCTGCATCCTGCATGGTAACAAGATCATTGCCACGGCCAAACCAATCTATGATAGATTGATAAGGATTTGGTTTTGGCTTCACTTTGTCGTTGCCGCGCGGTTGTTTTTTGAAAGACTGCGGGTCGGGGAAATATTGTATGAACATAGTGCGGATAGCCTGCTCCAGCAAACGATGTGCTACGTTAGTAGGACCTTCCTGTTCCCCTTCATACACCAGTTCTATCTTTCCGGTGATGGATGGTATAACGCCAATGAAATCAGCAATACGTACCATGGTATTGTTGCTGCTATGCTTCAATGCACGTAGCTCTGCTGTGCTTATCAGATTCTCGTATGCTGATATGGTAAGGCGTGCAGATACACCACTCTTCTGGTCTACATACTCGCTCTTGCGTGCTTCCATGGCAATCTCCTCAACCAGCATCTTCGCAATATCAGGCACTTCTACCTTTTGCAATTGCTCCGGTAATACATCTGCTTCCTGTTCTGTAATGGCTTGCGATACGTGTACTGTTTTAGGATAGTGTGTCACTATCTGGCTTTCAATACGGTCTTTCAGCGGTGTTACAATGCTGCCACGATTGGTATAGTCTTCGGGATTGGCAGTGAATACAAAAAGAATATCCAAAGGTATGCGCAGTTTGAAACCACGTATCTGAATATCGCCCTCCTGCAATATGTTGAAGAGTGATACCTGAATGCGTGCCTGCAAATCGGGCAGCTCGTTGATAACAAATATACCTCTGTGAGAACGTGGTATGATACCGTAGTGCAACACACGTTCATCTGCAAAACTGAGTCGCATATTGGCCGCTTTGATAGGGTCTACATCGCCTATCAGGTCGGCAACAGATACATCTGGCGTGGCCAGCTTTTCGCCATAGCGCTCGCTGCGGTGCAACCAGTTGATAGGTGTTGCATCGCCCATTTCATTGAGCAGATTGCGTGCATACAACGATATCGGTGCAAACGGACTGTCGTTGATGTCGCTGCCATCTACAACGGGTATCCATTCGTCCAGCAGGTTTACCATCTCGCGCGCCATGCGTGTTTTCGCCTGCCCGCGAAGACCAAGGAATAATATATTGTGACGCGAAAGCAAAGCCCTTTCCACATCAGGTATTACAGTGTCCTCATACCCCAGAATACCTGTGAAAGGGTTTTGATTTGTTTGTATAGAATTAATAAGATTATGACGTACCTCTTCCTTTACCGATTTTGGTTGATAACCGGATGCCTTCAGTTCGCCGAATGTCTTTATAGTTGGTTGCATACTTGCCATAAGAGATTCGAAGTTACAGGTTTGTAACAATGCAGCAGGCTAAGTGTTTGCAATAGCGGTATAAAGAATATTGAAATGGTTAGTATTCACCAAAGTTCATACCGCCTTCCAGTATATCATCGAGCATAAAGAGCTTGCGGTTTTTGACTTCCCGCTTCTCTGTCAGTTCTACCTCTACAGTAGTCTTGTCTTTGAACGAAGACCATTCGCCGGTAGCTTTATCGCCCATTATGGTAATTTCCATTACGCCTACATCCTCTTCTGTCAGTATCAGTTTGCCTTCTGGGCTTTTAGTTACATCCAGCACTACGTAGTCTTCCATGTCCTGAAACTTATAGAGGGCATCCCATGCACAAACAGGTTTGGGGCATGGCCCCTTCAGGCTGCGGATATATAGCTCCATTTTTATCTCACCATCAAAGAGGCCGGTATACAGCTTACGTTCTACAACATCGTTGGTAAGTGGTTTCTTTTTCTCTTCATCTTCTTCAGGCGTCATACTCAGCGGATTGGCTTTGCCTGTTTTAGATGCTGTTTCACCACCGCCATTATTATTACTGGCTGCTGCAGCCAATGCAAGGCTGTCTTCTGCTTTGCCTATGGTATCAGACAATGCATACAATTGTGCTATCAGCACATCTTTCAGCATTTTTCTTTCCAGCGCCAGCTTCTCGTAGTATTCCTCAATGGTCTCTGCTTCCAATATGTTCACAATGCGTCCGCCATACCATTTATCATTAATGCCATGCACATCTTTGATGGCAATACAATAGATTTTGCGCGTCAGCAAATCCTGCACAAATATGTAGCCCTGCAGGCGGTGTTGTACAATCTTCTCAAGGCCTACCAGTTCTCGCGGCAGCATTGCTTTTTCAAGGTCGTAACGTGCTATCAGCAAATCTCTCCAGTGGATGCCGGAGTCCAGACCTTTTTTATGAATGAACTTGAAATCGCGAATGATGGATTTATTGTATTCAGGATCGAACTGCTGTAGCTGGCGCGGATTGGAACGCAGGTTATTGATGCGCCTGTTGTTGACGATGCCTGTATCGGAGTAACGCTGAGCCAGGTTCCAAAGTGTATCAAATTTTGGGAAAAGATCGGCATAGGCAGAATCGTCTTCTGTGCCAAAGCATTGCACAATCTTTTTCACCAGTGCCTCTTCATTCTTCTGCTGCGCCAGAGCAACAGAAGCAATCAGCAACATCCATACGGCCAGTAATGCTTTTTTCATACTATGAAAATAAAAAAAGAAACCCTCTTTGCGGAGGGTTTTTATAATATATCCTTTACCAATTGAGGCGGACGTGCAATAATTGCTTTGCCTCCATTCACTACTATGGGTCTTTGCAGTAGTATCGGGTTGTCTACAATTGCCTGTAGTAACTCGTAATCACTAAGCTGTTTGCCTGCATAGTTTGCTGCAAAAAGCTGTTCGCCTGTGCGAACAATGTCTGTTGCAGTTGCGCCAAGTTTGGTGAGCAATGTTTGCAGCTCTTCAACACTCAATGGTTCGTGCAGATAGAATTTGTATTGCACTTTGCGGCCTTGCAATAATTCAGACAGCTCTTTACACTTACTGCATTCGCCGTTGTGATAGACTGTGAGCATTTAGAAAGTCATTTCCTTCACATCGTCTGCAATAACAAGACGGCCTGCAGTTTTTGCTTTTATCTCGTCAATAGTAACGCCGGGTGCATATTCCAGACAACGGAAGCCTTCTTCTGTAATATCAAACACACCCAAATCTGTCACTACTTTCTTCACACATTTAACGCCTGTAAGCGGCAGCGAACATTTTGGCAGCAATTTGCTTTCGCCTTTCGGGTTGGTATGTTGCATAGCCACGATGATGTTTTTTGCAGCAGCTACCAGATCCATTGCGCCACCCATACCTTTCACCATCTTGCCCGGAATCTTCCAGTTAGCGATATCACCATTGTCAGCCACCTCCATAGCACCCAGCACGGTAAGGTCTACCTTGCCTGCGCGTATCATACCAAAGCTCATAGCACTGTCAAAGAAAGCTGAACCCGGCAGTGTTGTGATAGTTTGCTTGCCTGCATTTATCAGGTCGGCATCTTCATCACCCTCGAAAGGGAAAGGGCCCATACCAAGCAAGCCGTTCTCGCTTTGCAGCACTACGTTTACACCTTCCGGTATATAGTTGGCAACCAGTGTAGGAATACCAATACCAAGATTTACATAGAAACCATCCTGCAGTTCTTTCGCTATGCGTTGCGCAATTTGTATTTTATCTAAAGCCATGATTAGTTCCTTTTACGAGTTGTACGTTGTTCGATTCTCTTTTGATAATCCGTACCCTGGAAGATGCGGTGAACATAGATGCCCGGGGTGTGAATTTCATTCGGGTGCAGTTCGCCAACAGGTACCAGTTCTTCTACCTCTGCGATAGTTATTTTACCAGCCATTGCCATCATTGGGTTGAAGTTGCGTGCAGTATCTTTAAACACCAGATTGCCTTGTGCATCGCCCTTCCATGCTTTTACAATAGCAAAGTCTGAATCGAAAGCATATTCCAGCAGATAGTCTTTGCCGTTGAAGTTGCGCACCTCTTTGCCCTCTGCTACCTCTGTACCAACACCGGCCAGCAGATAAACTGCAGGCATGCCGTAGCCACTTGCCATACAGCGTGTAGCCAATGTACCTTGTGGTATCAGTTCTACTTCCAGCTCTCCGCTCAGCAACTGACGTTCAAACTCTGCATTTTCACCCACGTAAGAAGATATCATCTTCTTTACCTGTTTTTGTTGCAGCATCAGCCCAATACCGAAATCATCGACACCGGCGTTGTTTGATATACAAGTAAGATTATTAACGCCTTTGCGTACCAATGCGGCAATACAGTTTTCAGGAATGCCGCAGAGGCCGAAGCCACCCAACATGAGGGTCATGCCGGATTCGATGCCTTTTATAGCCTCATCCGCATTTGCAACCACTTTGTTCATCTGTCAGTAAAATTTGCGCTAAAATACTGCAATTAGCTGATTAGCTAATGTGATAATTAGCTGATAATAATATGTTTTTAACCTGCGATAGCCTTAGACTCATGCTTTACGGGGAAGTTTACCGACTTGGCAATGAAGCATTTGGCATGTGCCTCATCGTGCAGGGCATTTGCTTTTGCTATCATCGATGCATCTGCAACCGTTACAACAGGAAACAGTGTTACTTCTGTAAAACGTGCACCTTCGGGCGTATCCATACTCAACACACCTGTTGCATTGTCTGTATAGTCTGTAACAATAATGCACGCATCTGCACACAAATGCAAATACCACAGCATATGGCAGCTGGATAGTGCATACAATAACGCATCTTCGGGATTGTGTTTTGTACCATCTCCACGAAAAGGCGTATCAGACGAACAAGCAATTGTTTGCTTGCCATCCACAGCCCATGTATGCGCACGCTCATAGGCATCGTAGCGGGTAGTGCCTACTCCATTGTTACCTGTCCATGTTATGGTAGCGGTGTAGTGATGTTGTTTACTCATATACTAAAGTTAAGTATTTAGCAATTCAGCAGATTTGTTGATTATTATTTTCAGTTCTTCATCATTCAATAGCTTAGTTATTGGTATGGGCACCGGCGGGTCTATTACATGTTCCTGCAAGGTATACTGAAACCAGAGATTGGTATGCCATTCGCCAAGTTTGTAGCCAATGTTTTTGAACAGGCCTATTTCCTCAAAACCATAAGCTCTGTGAAATTCAACACTGTTTACGTTGGTAACCAATACACTTGCAAATACATTGATATACCCTTGTTGTTTCAACAATGCAAAGAGTGTGTTGTAGAGTATGTGTGCTATCCCTTTTCTGTGGTGCTTGTCTGAGATATACACAGTAGATTCTGGCGACCACTGGTAGGCAGCGCGCTCGCGGTGAGTACTGCCATAGGCATAGCCCACTATCTCGCCATCGCACTCGCATACCAGCCAGGGGTATTGTGCAGTTATCTTTTCAATCTTCGTTCTGAAATCATCTACAGATGGTATTTCGTATTCGAACGTGTTGGCAGTGTGCAATACATAAGGCGCATATACTGCAAGCGCGGCTTCCGCATCAGCGGGTGTTATTAATCGTATGTTATAATTGTTGTGCATAGTAAAGCTTATTAAAACACAAAGCCCCGCAACAGTGCGGGGCTTTGAAAATTGTTAGCGCAAGTACAGCAGCTCGCGATATTTTGGCAGCGGCCACAGCTTATCTTCCACCAGCAGTTCCAGTTTGTCTGCGTGGTAGCGTATTTTATCAAAGAATGTTTTCACATCGTTGCAATACATAGCAGCACGCTTGTGCATGTCTTCTACATTGTTTGCTTTTTTACGAGCTTCAATCATTGCTTCTACATTATCATTAATCTCCTGTATGTGTCCACTTACTACTTTCAGTATGTTCAACTGTGCTTTGTAGCTGCTTTCGCCAAGGCCAAGGTCTTTCAGGCCACGTACGTTTTCAGCCAGTACATTCTGATAGTTGATAGCTGCAGGCAGTATGTGGTTGGTAGCCATATAGCCCAGTATGCGCGCTTCAATCTGTACTTTCTTCACATATTCTTCAAGCAGTATTTCGTGGCGTGCATCCAATTCGCGTTCGCTATAGATGTTGTTTTCAAAAAATACTTTCTTAGCAGCATCTGTTACAAAAGCATCCAGTGCTTCAGGTGTAGTTTTGAAGTTGTTCAGGCCACGTTTTTTAGCTTCTTCAGCCCACGCATCGCTATAGTTGTCGCCTTCAAAACGAATCTTCTTAGAATTCGTGATATAGTCGCGCAGTACGTGCATCAGTGCTACTTCTTTCTTCTCACCTTTTTCAATCAGCGCATCTACATCGCGTTTGAAGTTCTTCAGGCTTTGAGCCATGATGGTGTTCAGCACTGTCATAGGCGAACCACAGTTGGCAGAAGAACCTACCGCACGGAATTCGAATTTATTACCTGTGAACGCAAACGGACTCGTACGGTTGCGATCTGTATTGTCCATCAGCAATTCAGGGATTTGCTTATGGATGTCCAGCTTCAGGATAACCTCGTCTTGCTCACTGAATTTATCTTTTACCCTTGTTTCAATTTCGTCCAGTACTTCTGTCAGGTATTTACCTATATATACAGATATGATAGCCGGAGGCGCTTCGTTAGCACCCAGACGGTGGTCGTTGTTTGCAGAAGCAATAGCTGCACGCATCAGGTCTGCATGGTCGTGTACTGCTTTGATGGCATTTACGAAGAACGTCAAGAACATCAGGTTGGTACGCGGTGTTTTACCCGGTGCCAGCAGGTTTACACCTGTGTCTGTAGCAAGACTCCAGTTGTTGTGCTTACCGCTACCGTTTACACCTGCAAATGGTTTTTCGTGCAGCAACACTTTCAGTTTGTGGCGTTTTGCCACTTTATTCATCACGTCCATCAGCAGCGAGTTGTGATCTACTGCTATGTTCACTTCTTCAAATATAGGTGCACATTCAAACTGGCCCGGTGCTACCTCGTTGTGGCGCGTACGCAGTGGAATACCCAGTTTGTAAGACTCTTGTTCGAAGTCTTGCATGAATTCGTACACACGGTCAGGAATAGAACCGAAGTAGTGGTCTTCCAGCTGTTGTCCTTTTGCAGGAGAGTGGCCTACCAGTGTGCGTCCGCACATTACCAGGTCGGGGCGTGCATTAGCCAGTGTTTCGTCTATCACGAAATACTCTTGCTCCCAGCCCAGTGTAGTAGTTACTTTAGTAACGTTTTTATCGAAGTAGTGGCAAACATCTACTGCCGCTTTATCCAGCGCAGCGATAGACTTCAGCAACGGTGCTTTATAGTCCAGCGATTCGCCGTTGTAAGCGATGAATATAGTAGGTATGCAAAGTGTTTTACCATTTGCCGCTTCCATGATGAAAGCAGGAGAAGAAGGATCCCATGCTGTATAACCACGGGCTTCGAAAGTAGCACGGATGCCACCATTAGGGAAACTGCTCGCATCAGGTTCCTGTTGTATCAATGCATCACCGTCAAAGATTTCGATTGCAGTACCATCGCTCTTAATAGTAAAGAAAGAGTCGTGTTTTTCAGCCGTAGTACCTGTAAGTGGTTGGAACCAGTGTGTGAAGTGTGTAACACCGCGCTCCTCTGCCCAGGCTTTCATACCTGCTGCAATCTGGTCTGCCATCTTACGGTCTATCTTAGTTCCCGATTTAGCTGAGTTCATCAGGCTTTTGTAAGCCTCGTCGCTCAGGTATTCGCGCATAGCGCGGCCGGTAAATACGTTGCTGGCAAACATGCTGGTAATACGTTTACCACCATAGTGGGCTACCTTTTTTTCTTCGGAAGCCATTTCTTGCAGTGCGAGATAACGAAGTGATGACATTAGATTAAATTTTACGCAAATGTAAAGAAAACCATGTGTTCATTCCAAATTTTTGTGAAAATTCGACTAAAAATATAATATTATTAAAATATTGTTTCGTTATTGAAACGGATGAAACACCTCGTCATGAACCACAAAAGCACATGCAAAGTCTTGTTTTACAATGCCTTGTGCCGATATTTCTCTCTGAGGAGAAGTTAAATGCATGAAAATATTAATATTAAATCCATCCGGTGTTTTCTCCATTTTACGGATGTGCATATGGTCGGCAAACTCTACTCCGCGCCTGCCCTGCCATTTATAGGCAGCCTCTTTAGCGCTCCATGCCAGTGTTATCACCTTTGTATCATTATTAATAAGTGCCTGCTCGGGGGCAGAAAGGAATTTGTGTTGCAATGCCTCCATACGCTGGTGCCAGCATTGTATATCAATACCGCATTCTACATACGGACTAATAACTGCCGCCACATATGGCCATGAATGAGATATGGAGAAATAATACAGATTGTCGTCTATGCGAGGTTTGTCATGTTCATCGGGGCGGATGTTGAGTAGCGGGAAATCTTCCTTCAGGTGCTTTAGCAGAAAGCGGCCTGCCAGTCTTTCCAGCCTGCGTTTTTCTGCTTTTATATCTGGCGCAGGCAGCCCTGTGCGTTCTGTAAAGAAGCTTTCGGGCTCTTCAATCTTCCATATAGCGGCAAGGCTATAGGCATCGCTGCTCCATTCCTGATATAAAGGCATAGTGTAAAATTAGCTGATTAGCTGATTAGCAGGGTAGTAATATTTACAGAAGGCCAGCTGATTGAGGACTATATTCACATATTACAAACATTAGCTAATTAGCTAATTACGACATCTGCTAATTGATATTATATTTGCTGCCATGATACTATCAGATAAGCGCATACTGGAAGAAATGGAAAAGGGTACTATCAAAATAGAACCTTATACAAGAGAATGTTTGGGAAGTAATAGTTATGATGTGCATCTTGGCTCTACACTGGCTACATACAAAGAACACATTATTGATGCGAAGAAGCACAACCAGATAGAATGTTTTGAAATACCTGATGATGGTTTTGTATTGTATCCGCATATATTTTATCTGGGCGTAACGCAGGAGTATACAGAAACACATGCACACGTACCGTTTCTGGAAGGTAAATCATCTACCGGCCGTCTGGGTATAGATATACATGCTACTGCAGGTAAGGGCGACGTAGGTTTTTGTGGTAACTGGACGCTGGAGATATCTGTAAAACAACCGGTAAAGATTTACAAAGGTATGCCGATAGGCCAGCTGATATACTTCCCTGTAGATGGAGAGATAGAAGTGAAATATAACCAGAAGAAAAATGCCAAATACAGTGGCCAGCCAAATAAGCCAATAGAAAGTATGATGTGGAAGAATGAATTTTAAGCATATATAGATGATAAAAGAAAAAGCGCAATGATTATTCATTGCGCTTTTTCTTTTATGATTATGCTACAGATTAACCTTCTGCAACACTGTCTTCATATATCACAGAATTCTGTCCGTTGCGTTTTTCCTGCGCTTCTTTAGCTGCTTTTACAAATGCCATAAACAAAGGATGCGGGTTTTCTACCGTGCTCTTATACTCCGGGTGGAACTGCACACCTACATAGAAAGGATGGTCTTTCACTTCTACCACTTCAACAAGGCCTGTGGCAGGGTTTTTACCCACAGGTATCATACCTGCGTTTTCGTATGCTTCCAGGAATTCGTTATTGAACTCGTAACGGTGGCGGTGACGCTCTGATATTTTTGTAGAGCCGTAGATACTTGCTGCACGAGAGTCGCTGCGCAGTTCACAATCATATGCACCCAGACGCATGGTACCACCCATCTGCGTGATGTTCTTCTGTTCTGCCATCATGGCAATTACTGCCTCGTTGGTATCCGGGTTCATTTCTGTAGAGTGTGCTTTGCTCATACCCAGTACGTTGCGGGCAAACTCTACACATGCCATTTGCATACCCAGACAAATACCGAAGAAAGGTATTTTGTTTTCGCGTGCATAGCGGATGGCGTCTATCTTACCTTCTATACCACGGCTACCAAAGCCCGGTGCTACCAGTATGGCATCCAGATTTTGCAGTTTCTCAACCGCGTTTTCTGTTGTCAGGTGTTCAGAGTGTATGTTGCGAACTTCAACTTTGCACTCGTTCATAGCACCTGCATGTATCAGTGCTTCGAGTATAGATTTATAAGCATCCTGCAATTCTACATATTTACCTATCAGGCCGATGGTAACTTTAGATTTAGGATAGCGCAGTTTGTTCAGGAATTCTTTCCATTTAGTCAGGTCAGGGTCTGTACCCATTGGCAGGTTCAGCTTCTGCAGGCATATTTCATCCAGCCTTTCGCGCATCATTTCCAGTGGTACACCATAAATGGTATCAGCATCCAGCGCTTCTATAACCGCATCCTGTGTTACGTTACAGAACAGGGCTATTTTGCGTTTCAGGTCTTTGTAAAGTGGTTCTTCTGTACGGCAAACCAATACATCGGGGTTCAGTCCGTGCTCACTCATCATTTTTACAGAGTGTTGTGTTGGTTTTGTTTTCAGTTCTTTCGCCGCTTTCAGATATGGTATCAGTGTCAGGTGTACAACAAGTGCGCGGTCATCACCCAGTTCCCATTTCATCTGGCGAACCGCCTCGATGTATGGAAGTGATTCGATATCGCCCACAGTACCACCCAACTCGGTAATAACAATATCATACTTATTGTCTTTGCCCAGCAGCGTCATACGGCGCTTTATCTCGTCGGTAATGTGCGGGATAACCTGTACGGTTTTACCCAGATAAGCACCCTCACGTTCTTTGTTGATAACGTATTGGTAGATACGTCCTGTAGTTACGTTGTTGGCTTGCGATGTGTGTGTGTTCAGGAAACGCTCGTAGTGTCCCAGATCCAGATCTGTTTCCGCACCATCTTCTGTTACATAACACTCGCCGTGTTCGTAGGGATTCAGTGTACCCGGATCTACGTTGATATACGGGTCGAATTTCTGAATAGTGGTACGGAAGCCACGTGCCTGTAACAATTTAGCCAGAGATGCGGCTATAATTCCCTTTCCTAACGATGAAGTAACCCCACCGGTTACAAATATATACTTAGTCATAACGCTCCTGTTTTGTCATAGACCGGTAGCGCAGCATACAGATATTACAATAAAATTGAGGAAGTAGCTGTTGCGGTCGCACAAAGTTATAAACTAAGCCGGCATTTTAAAAATATAATTGCTGTGCAGTTGTCAACAATGTGTATAAACTCTTGATTAATAGTTTGAAAAAATCCCCCCTTTTTCGCTTTCACCTTTAGTTATATTTAACATTTAAAATTTCACGATTTAAGGCAATACGTTCATTTTTGTCACGTTAATGTCAACAAACCATTAGCCAACACTCCCACATGCGCCTTTTGACCACCCTTTTTGCCTTGCTGCTATTGGCATGCACAGGCTATGCACAGCCCATAACCATTACGGGCTCTGTATCAGACACATTAAACAGTGCGCCACTGCCTTACGCATGCATCACCGTGCTGCGGGCGTCGGATTCTGTGCTGGAAACTTTTACACGTACCAAGCAGGATGGTACCTTCTCGCTGAAGGTTAAAACCACGGGCAAGTATCTGGTAATGACCAGCTACCCCAGCCTTGCAGAATATGTAGATGTAATCAACGTAAAGGATAATAAGCCGGTGGACCTGGGTATGATACCGATGGTTTCGAAAGCGCACTTACTGAAAGAGGTGATACTGACGCAACAATATTCGGCCATCAAGGTAAAGGGCGATACGGTAGAATACATGGCGGATAGCTTCCTGACAAAAGAAGGTGCCAATGTGGAGGCACTGCTGAAAAAACTACCGGGTATACAGGTAGATAAAAACGGACAGATAATAGCGCATGGCGAAAAAGTGCAAAAGATATTGGTAGATGGTGAGGAGTTTTTTACCGACGACCCTGCGGTGGTAACCAAAAGCCTGCAGGCAAAGGCGGTAGATAAAGTACAAGTGTTTGACAAGAAAAGTGAACAGGCAGAATTTACAGGTATTGATGATGGTGAAAAAACACGTACCATCAACCTGCAACTGAAAGAAGATAAGAAGAAAGGATACTTTGGCAAGATAGTAGGTGCCGGTGGTGCCGGTGACGATCAGGGCTATTTTGAAAATCAGGCAATGTTCAATGCCTTTAAGGGCAAGCGCAAGCTTTCTGCATTCGGTATTATGGCAAATACGGGCAAGATGGGTCTTGGCTGGGAAGACCGTGATAAGTTTGGCAGTGAAAATACAAACAGCTTTATGGATGAAGACGGAGGTTTTGTGACTTATTATACAAGTGGCGATGATGATATGGAAGGATGGGATGGCAGGTATAATGGTGAGGGCTTCCCGAGGGCATGGACGGCAGGTGCACACTATTCCAACAAATGGAAACAGGACAAACACCATCTGGGTAGCAACTATCGTTATGCAAAACAGGATATTGCAGCTACTACCAATACACTCAATGAAAACTCACTGCCCAATAACAAAAAGAACTATAGCAGCCAATCGAATAATAAGTATTCTATAGGACAGCGTAACAGGCTGGATGGTAACTATACATGGACGATAGACTCTATGTCAAGCATAAAACTAACGGCAAACGGTGGTATTTCTAATACTAAAACAACTACTGACTATACTGCAGAAACTGTAGATCAGCAAGACTCTATGTTGAATAGCAATAAGCGTACTGTAACAACAGATGCCGAAACAAAAACACTGAATGCAACGCTCGACTATAGGAAGAAGTTTAAAAAGAAAGGCAGAACCATATCGCTGAACATGACAGAGAACTATCGCGAGACAGTGAGCAATGGTTTCCTGAGGTCTGAGAATATTTACTACCTGAGAGATACAACAACGAACGCGTTGCTAAGTAAAGTGAACGATATTGCAGACCAACGCAAACAGAACGAAAGCAAAGCACTGTCATTATCTGCAAGGGTTACCTATACAGAACCGCTTTCTAAAGTTGCTTTTATTGATGCCAATTACTCATTCAAAGTAGACAACAACACTTCTGTACGCGAAACATTCAACAAACAGACACCAACAGACGATTCTTACAAATCGTTAGACACTATTTTCAGTAACAACTTTATGTTCAACGTCATGACACATACAGGAGGTGGTAACCTGAGGTTCGTGTTTAAAAAACTGACAATGTCTGCGGGTGGTTCGGTATCAAATGCAGCATTTGTGCAGGAAGACCTGATGAGAGATACTACACGCAGCTATAGCTTTACCAACTTTTTCCCTAAGGCGTATATTAAATACAGCATCAACAAACAACGTAGAATAAGTCTGGACTATAATGGTTCTACACAACAGCCAACCATAGACCAGATACAACCATTGCGCAACAACCTGGATCCGCTGAACGTGGCAATAGGTAATGCCAACATTCGCCAGTCGTTTACGCACAGAGTAAGCCTGAGCTTTAATGACTACAAGATGATTACCAACAGATACATCTGGATGAATGTCAGCATGAATATGGTTGATAATGCCATCAGCCGTTCTGAAAATGTAGATGCTGTTGGTCGCCGTACCTACCAGTATATAAATGTGGATGGCAACTACAATGGGTGGGGCTACATCAGCTATGGCAGGCAGTTCAACAAAATAAACTTTGATGCGGGCTTGTATAGTAGCATCGGCATCAACCATATCAATAACGTCATTAATGGTGTAACTAACAAAAGTGACAACAACAGGTATAGTGTGGGTGTTCGTCTGGGCTGGCATACAGAGAACGATAAATTCAGTGTGTCTTACGACCCTAACATAACATACAACGATAACAAGTCAACTATCAATACACTGGTAACAAGCTACTGGACTTACGAACAGTCGTTTGATGCTTCTTACGACCTGCCTTTGAAATTCAGCGTAGGCACAGATATCAATTGGTACATCCGTCAGCAGACAAGTGTGTTTGACAGAAACAATAATGTGTTCCGTTGGAATGCGTATGTGGCTAAAAAATTCATGAAGAACGATCAGTTGGAGCTCCGCTTCTCTGCATTCGATATCCTGAATCAGAACCTGGGCTTCAGCCGCTATGCGCAAAACAACATCGTAACAGAAACAAACTACAATACCATTCGTCGTTACGGTTTGCTGTCGCTGACGTGGAATTTCACCAAATCTGCAGCAGGTGCAGCGCCTGAGCAAGATGCAGGTACTATTATTAAAATGATAAAATAACCCTCGATGAAAAAGCTTCAATTAATCTGCATATTTCTGATAAGCGCATTCTGCGCAAACGCACAGTTTACCCAATACGGTAAAATTGAGTATGAACGTAAAATAAACATTAAGCGTCAATTGAACGACCTTGATGATGAACAAAAACAGTGGATTGAAAAATTCAAAGCACAGATACCCGACTTTAACACATCGTATTTCGATTTGTATTTCAATACATCAAAATCGCTCTACAAACCAGGGAAGGAAGTAGAAGGTGGTACTAAACTGTGGTTTGCACAATCTCCTGCCAACGATAATGTGGTGCTGACAGATTTTGGTACAGAGAAGGTAAAGGCAAATAAAACTGTGTTTGAACAGAAGTTTCTGGTAGAAGACAGTATGCGCAAAATAGAATGGAAGATAAGTGACGAAATACGCACCATAGCCAATTACAAATGCCGCAAAGCAGTGGGTAAGATATTCGACTCTGTGTACGTGGTTGCTTTCTATACAGAAGACATCATGGTAAGTGGTGGCCCTGAAATGTTTGGCGGCTTGCCTGGCATGATATTGCAACTGGCAATACCACGTATGCATACCACATGGGTAGCGCAAAAAATAGAGATGGTAAAACCTAAAGACACAGATTTTACTACCAGCGACAAAGGTAAAAAGACCACCCAAAAGGAACTATACGAAACACTGAAAACTAGCTTTAAAGATTGGGGCAAGTATGCCGATAAAAACCTGTGGTGGACATTGATATAGCGTATATGCGTAAAATAGTATTAGGTCTGGTATGCTTACTCTGTTTCAGCAGTTGCAGAATAGTATTGCTGCGAGCTATTGGGGTAAAAAATAACAGGCATCTTTCTGAAGAGAAGATAGCAAAGCTACAACACCGTTATGGTATAGACAGCAAGTATAGCTATTACACAGATACTATTTACAACACATACCTGGCTAAAACTATTAACAAGAAAGACAGTGCTGAGAGAGGGATATACAAGACATTCAGCCAGCCGCTGATAGCAACTTATTATATACAGAAGCCCACAGCGGATATGGCTATAGTGAATTGTGATGGCTATATGAAGATGTTACGGCTAACGTGGAATAAACATGGTGAAATGGATGTCTTTCCACCGAAGTATGAAACGCTTGCTACAGATAAAATAAAACTACAGGAGTATCTGCAATGTCTTAAGCCGTTGAAAGGTTCTGCAGCTATTAATACAATCACCGGCTACGATAATGTGATTGTATTGCATTGGGTACATTTCTTTACTAAGAATACCAAAAGTCTGATAAAAGAAGTAGAGCGAAATGCAAAACTGGCAAAAGGCAAAACACTGATTGTGTATGTGAATGCAGACAATGTATACGATACATCAAAATAAAAGCCCCGATAATTCGGGGCTTTTATTTTTTATCCTATTGCCTGTGCAAGATCTGCAATCAGGTCGTCAACATCTTCAATACCAACACTCAGGCGTATCAGGCTGTCAACAAGGCCATTCTTTATACGCTCCTCGCGAGGGATGGAACCGTGTGTCATAGATGCAGGATGCCCTATTAGCGATTCTACACCACCCAAAGATTCTGCCAATGAAAACAATTGTGTTTTCTTCAGCACATCCATCGCCGCATCCATATTATCATCTTTCAGTGTGAAGGACATCATACCACCAAAGCCACGCATTTGCTTCTTTGCCACATTGTGGTTAGGATGGTCTTCAAAACCACACCAATATACCTTACCCACTTTAGGATGATTGCGTAGATAGTTGGCAATCTTCTCACCATTCTCGCAATGGCGTTGCATACGCACGTGTAGCGTTTTTATACCACGCAACACCAGCCAGCAATCGTGCGGGCCCGGTACAGCACCACAACTGTTTTGTATAAAGCGCAGTTTTTCTTCCAGTGCCGCATCTTTCATTATCAGCGCACCGTGTACAACATCGCTATGTCCACCCAGGTATTTTGTAGCAGAGTGCAATACGATGTCAGCACCCCAGTCCAGCGGGTTTTGCAAGTATGGAGAAGCGAATGTATTATCTACAACCAGCAGCAGCTTGTGCTCTTTAGCAATCTTAGCACATGCTTCTATATCAACGATATTCAGCAATGGGTTGGTTGGTGTTTCTGTCCATATCATTTTTGTATTGCTGTTGATATAGCCACGGATGTTTTCCGCATTGCTCATATCTATGAAATGGAACTTGATACCATACAGCGCAAATACTTTGGTGAAGATGCGGTAAGTGCCGCCATACAGGTCGTTAGCAACAATCACTTCATCACCCGGCATCAGCAGTTTTGCAACCGCATCTGTAGCTGCCATACCACTGCCGAAGCAAAGTGCATATTCGCCGTTTTCTATAGCCGCAAGTGCATTTTGCAATACAGTGCGCGTTGGGTTTTGTGTACGTGCATACTCGTAGCCTTTATGGTCTCCCGGTGCTGCCTGCACATAAGTAGATGTTTGATATATAGGTGTCATGATAGCACCCGTAGTCGGGTCCGGTTCTACACCTGCGTGTATCAGTTTTGTAGCCAGTTTATGATTCTTATTATTCATTGCGGAATGTGTATTAATGGCAGCAAAGGTATAGATTTCATAACTTTACCCAATGCAGCAGTCGCACATCAGGCCTACAGACAATTTAAGCCCGCAGGAGCGTGAATACGAGAATAGTATCCGCCCCCAGTCTATAGACGATTTTTCTGGCCAGCCAAAACTGGTAGAAAACCTGCGCATATTCATCAAAGCTGCCAATCTGCGTGGCGAATCGTTGGACCACGTGCTGTTTCACGGCCCTCCCGGTTTGGGTAAAACCACCCTTTCGCGTATTGTAGCGAATGAGCTGGGTGTGAATATTAAAGAAACAAGTGGACCTGTTATAGAAAAACCTGCAGACCTAGCCGGCTTGCTGACAAGTCTGGAACCACGTGATGTATTGTTTATAGATGAAATTCACCGACTGAGTACCGTGGTAGAAGAATACCTCTATGCCGCGATGGAGGATTTTAAGATAGACATCATGATAGACAGCGGCCCTGCCGCCCGTTCTGTGCAGATAAACTTGAGTCCGTTTACACTCGTAGGTGCTACTACACGTAGTGGCTTGCTCACTTCTCCTTTGTTGAGCCGTTTTGGCATCAAATCGAGGCTGGAGTATTATAATTCCGAAGTACTGCAACGTATTGTAATGCGTGCTGCGGGATTGTTGAATGTAAAAACAACATCGGAAGCTGCTATGCAGATAGCAAGCCGCAGCCGTGGTACGCCACGTATAGCCAATGGTTTGCTGCGCCGTATGCGCGATTTTGCACAAGTACTGGGTAATGGTGTAATAGACCTTGCAATCGTAGAGCATGGCCTTCGCGCGCTGAATGTAGATGAAAGCGGGCTGGACGATATGGATAATAAAATCCTGAGTACGTTGATTGAGAAATTCAAGGGTGGGCCGACAGGTATCAATAACATTGCAACAGCCGTAGGCGAAGAAGCGGGAACTATTGAAGAAGTGTACGAGCCATTCCTGATACAGGAAGGTTACATCATGCGTACGCCACGTGGCAGAGAAGCTACGGAGAAAGCCTACAAACACCTTGGCCGCAATAAGCCGGGAGATACAGGTGTGTTGTTTTAGCATTGCTTAGCTATTCCCAAAAGATTTGTCAGCAGTGTATCCCAGCTGTATTTCTGCTTTTCTGCAGCAATGTTTTGTTGCAGGTTTGGCAGTGAGTCTGGTTGAAAGAAACGGATGATGGCAGTCGCTATTTCAGTAGGGTCGGGTGCTGTAACAAAGCCTACTTTGCCATCGGGAACTACTTCTGCCAGGCCACCTACATTGGTTACAACCATTGGTTTTTCAAAGTGATAAGCAACCTGTGTAATGCCGCTTTGTGTCGCAGTGCGGTATGGTTGTACCACAAGGTCTGTAGCAGAGAAGTAATATTTAATCTCGTCGTTGGGTATAAACTCGGTGAATAGTTTTACACTATCGCCAATGCTGTTTTGTTGTATCTGCTGCAAGTAGCTATCACCGTCGCCATAAAACTCTCCGGCTACTATCAGCTTGATGTCTGCTTGTTTGATGCGTTCATCTTTCATGGCATCCAAGAGCAAATCAAGCCCTTTGTATTTGCGTATAAAGCCAAAGAAGAGAATGTATTTATCAGTTGGATTGAGCCCCAGTTTCTTGCATGCTTCTTCTCTGCCAATAGCATTGCCATAGTTATCGTACACCGGGTGCGGGCTGAATACGGAAGGCTTGTCTGTAAATTGTTTCAGGTCTTTCAGCACATCCTTGCTCATGGCAAGAAAAGCATCAGCACTCTTCAGAAAGTATTTGGTAAAAGCCATATCGCCTGGGCGATGCTCGTGTGGTATTACATTGTCTGTAATGGCAACAATCTTTGTGTGTTTGTTTTTACGAACCCTACGAAGGATAGTGCCGAAACATGGACCCATAAAAGGCAACCAATAGCGTACAATGATTAAGTCAGGCTTTTCGTTCTTGATGCGATTGCCTACACTCAGCCAATTAAACGGATTTACAGAGTTGATAACACTGCGTATCTCCAGACCCTTTGGAGCAGGTTCATCTGTAAACTGCGATTTGCCAGGGAAGAGAAAAGAAGGGTATTGCAGCGAGAAAGAATAGATAACCACTTTGTGCCCCTGCTCTTGCAATACTTCTGCCATGCGCTCGTTGAAAGTAGCGATACCACCGCCACGCAGCGGGTGTGCAGAGCCTATGATGGTTATATTCATTTACAATACTGTTTTAAAATCTTCCTGTGCTTTTTCGTAGTCTGCAGGTATGCCAATATCTATAAAATAAGCATCGCTTACAAAGCCATACATGTTGCCTTCTTGCACAAACGCCTCGAAATAATCTTTCTCGAAAGAATATTTTTCAGGCAACTGTTTTGAAGCGAGCGCTGCTTTGTTCACAATGTACACACCGCCGTTTATCAATCCTGCTGCGTAATATTTCTTCTCTTCGAAAGCCGTGATACAACCTGCATCATCTGTTCTTACAACACCATATCTTTCAAATTCCTGCATGGGTTTCAATGCCAGTGTTGTTGCTGCATTTTTTGATGCATGATAAGCTAGCATTGCCTGCATATCTACGCGAAACATCGTATCACCATTCAGTACTGCCACATCATCTGTTGTAGCTTTTGTGAGTGCCAAGCTGATACCTCCACCAGTACCAAGCGGTGTTTCTTCTATCACATAATCTATAGCAAAAGGCCACTGCTCTGCCTCTAGCCAATCTGTTATTACTTCGTGTTTGAAACCAAGTGATAGTATAATGCGCGTACACCTCTGTGTTTGCAGATAGCTGAATATGTAATGGAGAAAAGGTTTGCCATTAACGGGCGCCATACATTTAGGATACAATCCTATAACGCTCTGCAGCCTTGTGCCCAAACCACCTGCCAGTACTACACACTCCATCTTATATACTCCAGGTTGACAGCCCGTGCTCTACGAAGCTGTAGTTACGAAACTCTCCGCCAAACTGCTGCAGTGCTTTTTGTACCGCATAGCGTGTATTGGCTGGGCAATAGAACATCATAAAGCCACCACCACCTGCACCACTTATCTTGCCGCCTGTAGCACCTGCATCCAGTGCGGTTTGATATATATTGTCCATGGCATCGTTCGATATGCCTTGCGCCATTTGTTTTTTGAAACGGAAACCATAATCGAGGATAGAACCGAAGTCGTGGATATTGCCTTTCAGCAATGCTTCTTTCATCATATTGGCCTGCTCCTTCAGTTGGTGCATAGCCTCTATCGATTTCTCATTTTTATCCTTCACATTCTTGCTTTGCGCTTCAATGATATCTGAAGACAAACGACTGGTAGATGTGAAGTATAGCAGCAGATTATTCTCCAGTTCAAACAAGAGTTTTTGTTTGATGCGCAGCGGATTTACAATCACCCTATCGCCCTCGTAAAACTCCATGAAGTTGACACCGCCGAATGTTGCAGCATACTGGTCTTGCTTACCACCTGCCATTGCAAGGTCTTCACGCTCTATCTCGTAAGCAAGGTGTGCAATATCATATTCGCCCAGCGGCAGTTTCAGCCATTCAGCAAATGCGCCAACAATAGCTACCATCAGGGTAGAAGAGCTGCCAAGCCCGCTACCTGCAGGGGCATCTACAAAAGTCGTCAGTTTAAAACCACTTGGTACCGCGCCATATTTTTTTACGATATGATTGTAAGCGCCTTTGGCAAGTGTCAGTTCTCCGTCAATGGCTATTTCATTTGCCAATGTGCAGGTAGTAATCTCATTTCTGTCTGTAGCTTCTATTATTATCTCAGGTATGTGCAGTGGTTCTATACTTGCATAGGCATAAAGAGATATAGTTGCATTCAGTATTGCACCACCATATATATCGCAGTAGGGGCTTACATCTGTGCCACCACCGGCAAGGCCAATGCGTAAGGGTGCTTTACTTCTGTATATCATTACAATTGTTTGCTGATGCGCTAAAATAAATAAACTTAGCCACGTTGGCTCTTTGTGCTATTGTTAAAACGTACATACAGGCTAAATAGTATGATGCCTATCAGCCCGCCTACAGCATCGGCAAGCGTATCCATATTGTCTTGAGAACGGCCTTGCACATAATGCCCTTGCACATATTCTACCAACCAACCGAGGAATGTGGCAGCAATAAGCAGTATCAGCTTAAAACCTATACTATTGCTACGTACGGTATTGTGCCAAAGTATGGTGAAGACACCAAACAAAACCATGTGTGTCCACTTATCTACAAGCAGGATATTGAGATGTGGGAGATCTTTGCCGGGTATGAAGCAAAGGAAGAAAATGAGCAAAGTCCATAGTATGGCTATGGACTTTGCGTATGTAGTAAAAATATGATTGTGCTTTGCAGCAGTAGCTTGCATTATTCGCCTATCAGAGCTTTGTAAGCAGCAGCATCCATCAGTGCATCAACATCTGCAGTGTTATCTACAGTCATTTTCACCATCCAGCCTGCACCATAAGGATCAGAGTTTACACTTTCAGGTGCACCATCCAAACCCGGATTAACTTCATTAATAATACCTGCAACCGGCAAATAAAGATCAGAAACTGTTTTTACTGCTTCAACGGTACCGAAAGTATCGTTAGCACCAAGTGATTTGCCAACTGCATTGATGTCAACAAAAACGATATCACCCAATTCGCGTTGAGCGAAATCAGTAATACCTACTGTAGCTACATTACCTTCCAGTAATATCCATTCGTGGTCTTTAGTGTACTTCAGATTGTCAGGGAACTGCATTGTTTAAAATTTGCGTAAAAATAGAAGAAAATATCAGAATTATATTGCTAAAGACAAAACTGTGTTTAACCTGAAATTAATATAGTATAATTTATCAATTATTATTACCGTTTCGGTGCGTGTTTTTTTGATAATTAGTGAAATGTTTTTATCTTTCAAGTCCTAAATAATTTTAAATTATTAATCTTGTTTATATGAGTCGCAGATTTATGCAATCCTTAAAACGTGCACTATTAGCCCTTGTGTGTTTGTTTAGTACATTCACATCAAACGCACAACTCGACTATTTAATTGGAACCGGAACTAATACCGGTAGTGCATTTAGCATGCCTGCTCCTTTTTATGATTATTTTGAAGGTGACAGGCAGCAATATCTCTTCCTTGCATCAGAGCTTACAGCTGCTGGTATGGGTCCTGGTATCATTACTGCTGTTAAATGGAATACTACTGCTTTAAATGGTATCATAACAGGTGTTCCGGGTTACACAGTTACAATGGGTACAACTACTGCTTCTACCCTTACAAGTTGGCAACCGGGTATTACATTTCCTGTATATGGACCTGGTACGTATACTGTATTGCTAGGTATGAATGCCTTTACATTAGCAACGCCTTTTGTATGGAACGGTGTTGATAATATAGTAGTACAAGTATGTCATGGTACAGGTTCAGGTTGTCGTGGATACACTTACAATGCAAGTGTAAACTACACAAATACTTCTTTCAATAGTACTTACTATTATAATCAGGACTGTGGAGGTAGCCAATGTGCACAAACTATAGGTTATACACTGACAAGTAGGCCAAATACTATATTTACATATGGTATGCCTTGTACTGGTATGCCTTCTGGTTATACTGTAAACGGACCATCTGAAGTTTGTCCTGGCAAACCATTTAAAGTAGGGCTTTCGGGTTCTTATCTTTCTAATCTGACTTATGAATGGGAATATTCTGATAATAGTACTGCTTTTCAACCGTTCACAGGTACCGTATCTCTGAGTGGTGAAATTAATGATGTTATAACTGCACCACGTTGGTATCGTTGTAAAATTACTTGTACTAATTCTGGTCTGAGCTTTATGACACCTGTTTACAGAATAGGTATCGCCCCGTTCTATTATTGTTATTGTGACGTTGCCCCTACATCTAATCTAGGTCTTGATATAGGCAATATTAAAGTTATTAACACAGGTAAGGGTGATACTGTTTTGAATAACGGTAATGCAACGCCTGCACTCAGCAACTCTAGTGCTAACAAAACATATTCTAATTTCCAATACTCGCCTAACAAGCCTGTAGTGCTTTACCGTGATAATGGTATAAATAATTTCAGGATATTAATATCCTCTATTAACTCTACGGCTACATTTACACCTGGTAATGTTGCAGTATTCATAGACTATGATAGGAATGGTACTTTCGATGCCGGTGAAAAAGTATTTAGTGAAAGAATAGATGCAGGTTCATTAATACCTTATACAGAAACAGGAACGTTCACTGTTCCCGGTACTGCAAAAATTGGACTTACAGGTATGCGTGTAGTATTAAGTAATTCTAATGTAGATTCTTGTGGTTTTGGCATGTCTCAGGGTGAAGTTGAGGATTACCTGGCAGATATCCGATATGAACCTTGTAAAGCCGGTGGTAATGCAGGTGCTGTAGCATCTACAGAAAACGCATTGTGTCCTGGTTATGATTACATTACAACTAATAGTGGTTATGAAACTACTAAGTCTGAACTGAACAGAGTATGGCAGGTTTCAGGAGATAACATAGTTTGGAGCACAATACCAAATAGTGGTAATAAAGATACACTGATGCGCATTTTCACTGGTCAGCCGTTATACTACAAAGTCCGTATGATATGTGAGCCTACTAAAGACACTACTTATAGTGCTGTAGTTAAAGTTGATGCAAGACCATCTTACAAATGTTATTGCTATAGTCAGGCAATAGGTGGTAATCCTAAGAATTCAACTAATCCATTAGATAGCAGTGATATTGGCGGTATAGTCTTCACTACATTCAATACGAATAGCGGTGGTGCTCACTTACAAAATCCTGCTGCTCAGGAAAAACGTACAGACCATACAGATAATCCTCCTCTGTTGTTAGATGTTGATAGCACATACCAATTGACGGTATACCACACTCAGCGAACTTCTGTGCATGCTGATGCTAAGATTACTGTATTCATGGACTTTGATAATGACAAAGAGTATGAAACTCCGTACGAGAGAGTATATACAGGATATACAAGCGTAGGTAATTTTACTGTTGTCAATAACATTACAATACCATCAAAAGTTATTACTGGCATTCCTACAGGCATGCGCATCATTCTTAACAATGACATATCTCCTAACATACCTTCAGACGAAGCATGTGGTCCTTACACATCTGGTGAAACGGAAGATTTGATGGTGATTTTCCGTAAACAATTCCCTGCCAATGTCAGCAATATTGGTGGTATAGAAGATTTTGGTTTATTCCCGAACCCTACTACAGGTAAATTCCGTCTGCAGTTCAGCAATGCTGCAGCATTGAATGATGTTACAATTAACATAACTAACATCACAGGACAAACTGTAATGCAGAAAGTTGTTAAGCACAATGGTGGTACATTCACACAAGACATCGATATGAGCAATCAGGCTCGCGGTGTATATGTGGTTGAATTGCGTACTGCAGAAGGTGCAAAACAAGTACAGCGCCTTGTTATAGACTAATATCTTAAGCAAAGATTTATAGTAAAAGCCCCGCAATTGCGGGGCTTTTATATTTCTATTAATCACCTGTGAAAGAATATAAAAATTCCCATCCAGAAAATCAAAATAAAGTTGTCCCCGTACATTGTGTATATCTTTGAAAATCAGCCCCTGATAAGGGTTTAACTGATGTAGGTAAGGTTATCCACAAGGGGTTGAATACTTATTTTCCCAAGTGGTGTGCTTTTAGATATTTTCGCTTTCTCAACCTTGATTTTTTATAATTCTTTAACAAAATATTTTACCCATATGGCAGCATCAAAAACGAATAAGCAAGGAGCCGGCTTGCAGTTCAACCGCCACTACACGAAAGATGGCGTTAGCCCGTTTGATATGTTTGAGTACGATTACCGCACATCGGTAATTCGCAACCCGAACGGTGAGAAAGTATTTGAGATGACGGATGTTGAAGTGCCAAAGCACTGGTCTCAGATAGCTACAGATATCCTTGCACAGAAGTACTTCCGTAAAGCAGGTGTACCACAAGCTGATGGTACTACAGGCCGAGAGACTTCTATCAAGCAAGTAGCGCATCGTCTTGCTAACTGCTGGATGGTATGGGGCGACAAGTACGGATACTTTGCATCCGCTGCAGATGCTAAAGTGTTTTATGATGAGCTGATATACAGCATACTGCTGCAAAGCTGCGCACCAAACTCACCACAGTGGTTCAATACAGGTCTGCACAGCAGCTACGGTATTGATGGTAAAGCACAAGGGCACTACTATGTAGATCCGATAACAGGCAAACTGGAGCGTTCTAAAAACGCATACGAGCGTCCTCAGCCGCACGCATGTTTCATATTGAGTGTAGATGATGATCTGGTAAATGAAGGTGGTATCATGGACCTGTGGGTACGTGAAGCTCGTATCTTCAAATACGGTTCGGGTGTTGGTACAAACTTTTCCGGCATTCGTGCAGAAGGCGAAAAACTGAGTGGCGGTGGTACATCAAGCGGCTTGATGAGCTTCCTGAAAATTGGCGATCGTGCTGCAGGTGCTATTAAGAGCGGTGGTACTACACGCCGTGCCGCTAAGATGGTGTGTCTGGATCTTGACCACCCTGAAATAACAGAATTCATCGACTGGAAAGTAGAAGAAGAGAAGAAAGTAGCTGCGCTGATTGCTGCAGGTTATGCGTCAGACTACGAAGGTGAAGCATACCGCACAGTATCAGGCCAAAACTCAAACAACTCTGTTCGCGTACCAAACGAATTCTTCCGTCGTCTTGCTAATGGTGAAGATTGGGAAATGAAAGCCCGCAGCACCGGCAAAACAATGAAGACAATATCTGCAAATGCACTGTGGGATAAGATAGCTTACGCTGCATGGCGCTGTGCTGACCCGGGTACACAATATGATACTACCATCAACGAATGGCACACTTGCCCTGAAGGTGGTCCTATCCGTGCATCAAACCCATGTTCAGAATACATGTTCCTGGATAACACAGCATGTAATCTGGCGTCACTCAACCTCCGTCGTTTCTTTGATGAAGAAACAAGCACATTTGACGTAGCAGGTTTTGAATACATGACACGCCTGTGGACAGTAGTACTGGAAGTATCTGTACTGATGGCACAGTTCCCTTCTCCTGAAGTGGCACAACTGAGCTACGACTACCGTACGCTGGGTCTGGGTTATGCAAACCTCGGCTCTATGCTGATGGTGAGTGGTATTGCATATGACAGTGAAGAAGCACGCGCTATTGCTGGTGCTATCACCGCTATCATGAATGGTGTGGCATATAAAACATCTGCAGAGATGGCTGCTGCACTGGGTGCTTTCCCTCGCTACGAAGAAAACAAAAAGCACATGCTGCGTGTAATGCGCAACCACCGTGCTGCTGCATACGATGCTGCCGATGCTTATGAAGGTCTGGAAACAAAACCAATGGGTATCAATGCTAAGTATTGCCCTGACTACCTGCTGAAAGCAGCTACAAAAGCATGGGACGATGCAGTACAAATGGGCGAAAAACATGGCTACCGCAATGCGCAGGCTACGGTTATTGCACCTACAGGTACTATCGGTCTGGTAATGGACTGTGATACTACAGGTATAGAACCTGACTTTGCACTGGTTAAATTCAAAAAACTTTCAGGTGGTGGTTATTTCAAAATCATCAACCAATCTATACCAACAGCACTGAAAAAACTGGGTTATACACCTGAACAAACAGATGCTATTGTTAAGTATGCAAAAGGCCACGCAACATTTGCAGGTGCTCCGTACATCAACCACGAGACACTGAGCGAAAAAGGCTTTATTGCAGAAGAACTGAAAAAACTGGATGCTGCAGTAGAAAGCGCATTTGAAATTGGCTTTGTATTCAACGCATACAATCTTGGTGAAGAGTGCCTGAAACGTCTGGGCTTCACGCCAGAGCAATACTTCGCTCCAGACTTCAACCTGTTGGAAGAACTGGGCTTCAGCGACGAGCAGATAGAAGCTGCTAACGACTATGTTTGCGGTACTATGATGATAGAAGGTGCGCCATTCCTGAAAGACGAACACCTGCCGGTTTTTGATTGCGCAAACAAATGCGGCAAGAAAGGCGAACGCTACATCCATGCACACGGCCACATCCGTATGATGGGTGCTACACAGCCGTTCATCAGCGGTGCGATATCTAAAACTATCAACCTGCCAAACGAAGCTACTGTAGATGAAATTAAAGACTGCTACATGCTGAGCTGGCAGTTAGGTATCAAAGCTTGTGCGCTTTACCGCGATGGTTCTAAACTGAGCCAGCCACTGAGCAACAAGAGCGATAAAAAGAAAAAAGAAGAAACAAAAGAAGCGGAAGCTACTGCTGAAGACAGCGTGATTGTTGATATGGGTAAACTCACTATCGACGAACTGCTGGAAGAAGTCAGCAAACGCGTACAGGCAAGCCCTGATACAAAACTGAAACGTGAACTGAGCCGTATCGTAGAGCGCAAGCAATTGCCTGCTAAGCGCCGTGGTTATACCATCAAAGCAAAAGTTGGCGGACAACCATTGTTTGTACGTACAGGCGAATACGGTGATGGTACACTGGGTGAAATATTCCTGGATATGGCGAAAGAAGGTGCTACCATGCGTAGCCTGATGAACAGCTTCGCGATAGCTGTATCAATAGGCTTGCAGTATGGTGTGCCGTTGGATGAATTCGTAGACAAGTTTACATTTACCCGCTTTGAACCGGCTGGTATTGTAGAGCACCCGAACATTAAGTCTGCAACATCGGTACTTGACTTTGTATTCCGCTTGTTGGCTTATGAATACCTGGATCGTAATGATCTGGTACACGTACAAGACCCTGAGCGTATGCAACAACAGGAAGAAGATGATGCAAACGCCGGTCAACAGGAATTGTCTCAGGTACGCGTAACAGCACCTGCACCACAGGCACAAACGCAAAAAAATGTAAACATTGCACCAAAACCGGTTGCAGCAACTGCAGATAAAACTGCAGATATTAAGAAGATGATGGGAACCAGTGCTGATGCTCCGGTATGCCGCAACTGTGGCAACATCACCCTGAGAAACGGTACCTGCTACATGTGCCCTAACTGTGGTACAACAACAGGTTGCAGCTAATAGTTTCTAACCCATCGATTATATAGATCGCAAATCAAGTAAGGCTACCATTTGGTAGCCTTTACTTTTGTATTATTGTATATGCTCATCAAACAACAGCTACATAATCTCTGCCGTGCTTATCTGAATAATAACATACAGAATGCGGAGGCTGTAATTGCTGATGCGCGCGAAGCGGCACGAAATGAAACCAAGAGCAGTGCAGGCGATAAATATGAAACCGCCCGCGAAATGATGCAGCAGGATATAGACCTGAACAATGCACGCTTGCTGCAGCTACGCAAACAAATGGACGTATTGGATAGGATAGCAATTGATACTTTTTCTGATATTATTATACCCGGGAACATCGTTACAACAACGCAGGCCAATTACTTTATAGCCATCAGTGCCGGCAAATTATTGGTGAACGGACAAACATACTATGCCATATCTATAGACTCTCCGCTTGGTGCGCAATTGAAAGGCAAGAAGGCAGGCGATGAATTTATCATCAATGGAAAGAAAGGAACTATAATGGGTGTAATATAAAAGGTAAGAGCACCTTGAAAGGTGCCCTTACTCATCACATACCCAATCACAAAAACAACTACAGTTTAACAAATCGCTGTACGCCTTGCTCTACGCCATTGTCTGCCCTCAAGAAATAAACCCCACTGTTTAAATCACTGATGTTGATTTGTGCCCCTGCATTATTAACCGATTTAACCACTCGCCCTGAAATATCTGTAACGGTAATGTTTACATTGCTGTTCACATCTATACCATTGATGCTGATTGTATTGTTTGCCGGATTTGGTGCTATGCTGAATGCCAACGCTTTTGCAGCTACATTATTGATACCTGTTGTTGCAGTTGGTAGTGGTACAAGTGCACCACCTGTTGGTAACGCTACGTACAGGCCAAATGCTGCACCATTGCTGTTGTTAGCAGGTGTCAGGAAACCAGATGCCAGTACAGTAATAGCCTGTCCTTGCAGTGCAAGTGTTTGAAGTGGTGCTGAATAGCTTTTTACTGTTGTTGCACCGGTTGCATCTGTAATGCTGATTGTATAATTGCTGGTTGGCAATGATACATAGCCGCTGCTGTTGTAATTGCCGAAAGCTATATCGTTTACCAATACACTACTACCCGAACGAACATCTACCGTAGGTGCATCTGTACTACCGTGCATTACCAACAGATCTGTATTAGCATTATTGCTACCTAGTTCTCTTGCAGGACCAAATACGCTGAGCCTGAATGCAGGATTCGGAGAATAACCTGTAGGACTTTCAATACCATTTGCAGTTAGTATATATCTGCCAGCAGAGTCAAGTGTTGCATTCAGGTTGTAGAACGTATCAGCAACAGATGTACTGTTTTTCAGCGCAATGCCTACATTAATAGGAGTTTTTGCAGGTACATCCAAAAACTCAGTAGCTGTCCTGAAAGCGAAATTGTCTGCAATCTTAGTTCCGTTCAGGTATACATCTACGCTGTCGCCTGCTTTGTCTGCACAGTTGTGTATAGCTTGTACACGTGCAAAAACTTCTGCTGATGTTGTAGGCAATGGTACCAATGCACCACCTGTAGGCAATGCAACATACAAACCAAATGCAGGACCGTTGCTGTTATTAGCCGGGTTTAAAAAGCCCGATGCCAGTACTACTATCGATTTACCACCTAGTCCTAGTGTTTGTAGTGGTGCGCTGTATGTTTGTACTGTTGTGGCGCCTGTACTAGTTGTAATACGTACTTTGTAATCAGCAGTTGGTAGTTCTACGTAGCTTGAGAATGAACCAAAAGCGATATCGTTTACCAATGTGCTTGTACCCGAGCGCACATCTACTGTCGGTGCGTCTGTACTACCATGCATTATGAGCAGGTCTGTATTAGCACCGTTAGCTGCTGTTTCTCTTGCAGTTGCAAATACACTGATGCGTAGTGGTGGTGCAGGGCTATAACCTGTTGTACTTGCAATACCACCTGCTACAGCTACATATTTACCATTAGCTGCGAGAGATGCGTTCAAATTGTAGAAAGTGTCTGTAACAACTGTACTCGTTTTTGGCGCAATACCAATGTTATAAACACCTGCATTCAAAGACAAGTATGCTGTAGCTGTTCTGAATGGTACATTTTCCAACTTTGTAGTTGTTGGACCGTTCACCCAAATGTCTACAGTGTCTGCTGCTTTGTCTGCGCAATTATGAATAACCTGAACTTTGGCAGGTTGTGCCATTGCTACTCCCATTGATAGCACGGCTGATGTGGTGAGTAATAGTTTTCTGTAAGTCATGTCATATTGTTTTTGTAATGGGAATAACATGGCGTGCAGATTTTTTGTTGAAGGTTTTTTCTCAATTCGCACAAAACTTGAAATGAAATGACAGGTGTTTAAGCAGGTCGCTTTAAATTTGATAGTAGTATTAAACAGAATGATAGTATTACTATACACATATAGACTGGGCTTATGAGCATTAATAGGTAAGAACTTTAAGTTTGGGTTAAAGTGTACTGTTTTTTAAAAGCTATCTTTACAACAAAGGAAACTATAGCGTATGAAATGGCTGTATTTAGTGTTGTTTAGCTGTTTGTTGGCATCTTGCGATAATGATGCACCGCAACAAAAGTTCGTAAATCAAAGTGATGCTACGATTGATAAAAACACCTATTACAAGCGCTACAGTGGCACTATTGCAGGACAACCTGTTGTGTTGCATTTGTCATCAGACAATGGCGCATTTTCAGGGAGTTATTATTATGTAAAGCAAGGAAAACCTATCGGTATATACTTCTCTAAAGACACAACTATAGCAGATGGTTACCTGGTGGCTGAGCCAACTGCCATCCGTGAAGATGAAAGAGAAGCCACTTGGAAAATACTGTTTAAAGACAATACCATCATAGGTAAATGGACAAGCCCTGATGGTAGTAAAACATACAATATTAACCTGAAAGAAGAATACCCTGTAGGTAGTTACCAACTAAGCATCTGGGAAAAAGAAGATTCTATCAGGTACAAAGCAGATAAGCCTGAACCTGCTGCAACTATTGCTTACAAACTGCTGCGCGGTAGCAGTGCTATGAAGAATGAAGATGTTCAGTTTATAGAAAAGCTGATAATGCACGAATTAGGTGCGGATAGCCTGCAGGCTATAACTGTAGAAGACTGTGTGAAAAAGCAAATAGCTGCATATGCAGTATGGTATAGAGAAACGATAGGGCAGGATACAACAGAAAGTTCGCTGATGATGGCATCGAACAACTATTATAGCAGCGTAGCTATGGATGCAATAGTTAATGACAATAACTGGCTGGTGATAGAAATGTCGGGTAGTGAATATACGGGTGGCGCGCATGGCAACTACGGTGTAAGCTATTTAAACATAGACATGCAGCAAAAGCGAGTGTGGAAGATGGAAGATGTATTGACTGTAGATACAACCAAGCTAAGTACGTTATTGAATAATGAAGCACGCAGATACTTTGCAATCCCCGCACCTGAAAAACTTGAAGACAGAATGCTGACAGACAGGGCTACACCCAATGGTAATATCTGCATTACACCTACAGGCATCAATTTTGTGTACAATCCTTACGAAATTGCTTCTTATGCCGATGGTATTATAACACTGTTCTTACCATACAGCCAACTGAAAGACTTGTTGAAACCTGAATTTAAACAACGGATGGGCTTACAGTTCTAAAGCTGCAAACAAGCCCAATGTAATCATTGCATCATCAAACTTTTGTGTGCCTCTGGATTTCCTGTTGGCATCAAAAGTCGTTATCTCTATATGGTTGTTATAATTACCTACCAACCGTGCATTGAAATCTATACCTACCCTGAAGTTTTTGCGGGGTAAAAAAGTAGATGGTAAGAAACGATAGCCAAGTTGAATATTTGCTAGCAGATTCAGCGGAAAGAGTGTTGTTTCATTGTCCTTATACTTTCTGCTGCCCCAACCTATCTGTTGATACATGATAAGGCTTTTGTACGGACTGTTTTCATCTGTCTGTGCATATACAGCACTACCCCAGCCGTTGTCTTTTCCACTTAATGGAATATTGAATACAGGCCCAATAGCTATATCAAGTGCATTCCTTTTGCCAGGCATTGGTATAGCCATACCTAACCTGAATTTCCAGTCCATAGAGTAGTTTACGAAACTGTATTCCTCGTTCATTGTGTAGCTGCTATTTGCAAATCCATTTTCATTTGCATTATATACTAGTGACACTTTTTGAGGAACAACACGAAAATCAAAACCTGCTGCAATAAACAACTTGTACTTAGTATACCTGACCATTTCAATACCAACCCTGCCGCCAACATTGTCTTTACATCTTAGCAATCCGTCTTGGGGAGGGTTTTCTCCTACTGTAATACCTTCCTGCTGAGTCTTTGTATCTACATCATATCCATTCGATTGAAAGTCTGCAGCGCCTGTTACATAAAACCTTGTAGAAGCTTTACCCTTGCCTTTAGGTTGTGCATGTGTATTGTTATTATTGAAAACTGATGCAAGTAATAATGCTGAGGTAAGTACTTTTTTGTACATAGTTATCAGAGTTTTATAGTGAATAGACGTGTAGTGTCTGTAAGTACTGATTGATTTTCTGTTTCAAACACGATGGCGAAACGTTGCAGGCTTTGTACAGCAGGAGGATTCTTGATAGTAATATTCAGCCCCTGTAATGCGCCACTGCCTATGTATATGTCGCTGTAGGTTTTGTTCATTCTCGCAATTAGCGATTTCCTATCGTAGGTGCTGTTACCTTCTTTTATCACACAGCTATCCGTAATATCTGCTCCTGCTTTAAACTTTACATTATAGTCATACAGGCTGATGATTTTGAAAGTTTTTATTTTTTCACCGGGTGCTAGTTCACTTTCATCCTTGCGCATCATTGCATATGCTTTATTGCTGCGCGGCATGCCAATACCCACACTGAATTTTGTCACAGCCATTTTCAGCTGCAAGGTCATATTGCTGTATATAACGGAATCGTTTTCCGCTAATACTCTACTGTTATATATATCGATTATTGAAAATGAGGGTCGTTCATACACAAAAACCTGCTTATCGTCATTGCAACCAATCCCTGTCAGCAATAGCAGGAGTAATAGGTATTTAGCTTTCATACAAAGAATTTAGTTTTTAGTAACAATTTGCATGCCAAAATATGAATATATAATCATTCGTTGAATTGTAGCTCTATGCATATTAATTAATAAAAATTAATGAGTATATTTGCTATTGAAAATGTTCTGATGCAGATGGGTTAGGAAATGTTGCAAATTCAAAACACCTGATAATCTGCAACAAACTGCAACATTTTTAACCAATAGGTAATAAATCAAACATATAATCAACATAGCCATTACCTTTGCACAATGGATTTGAAAGCTCCTGAAAAGATACTAAACTATATAGGCGGCGAACTGAAAGCGCCTGCCAATGGTAAATACATAGACAATGTAAACCCGGCTACGGGCGAGGTATATAGTTATATACCGGACAGCACAACGCAGGATGTAGAAGAAGCAGTTGCTGCGGCAAAAGCAGCTTTCCCCGCATGGAGTGCTACACCTGCAGAAGAGAAGTTTCGCATACTTAATCGCATTGCAGAGCTGATAGACCAAAATCTGGATGTACTGGCACTGGCTGAAACAAATGATAACGGTAAACCACTGTGGCTGAGCAAGCGAGTAGATATACCGCGCGCATCCAGCAACTTCCGCTTTTTTGCAACGGGCCTGATGCACTTTGCTACGGAAAGCCACAATATGGAAAATGGTACCATCAACTATACGCTGCGCCAGCCTATTGGTGTGGTGGGTTGCATCTCTCCGTGGAACCTGCCTTTGTATCTCTTTACCTGGAAGATAGCACCTGCACTGGCTGCGGGCAATTGCGTAGTATCTAAACCAAGTGAGGTAACGCCAATGACAGGCTACCTGTTGAGCCTGATATGTAAAGAAGCAGGCTTGCCGGCAGGTGTGCTGAATATACTGCATGGTAACGGCCCTAACTGTGGTTCTGCCATCGTATCGCACCCGGAAATAAAAGCCATATCATTTACAGGTAGTACGCGTGCAGGTAAAGAAATAGCTGCTGTAGCTGCGCCGATGTTCAAAAAGATATCGCTGGAACTGGGGGGTAAAAACCCGAACATCATTTTTGCCGATTGCGATTGGGAAAAGATGATGCGTACTACAATACAATCTTCATTTGCCAGTCAGGGGCAGATATGCCTGTGTGGTAGTCGCATACTGGTTGAAGAAAGCATCTACGAAAAATTCAAAGCGGAGTTTATAGAGAAAGCTAAAAAACTGACTGTGGGCGACCCGCTGGATGATAACAGCAGGCAGGGTGCAGTTGTCAGCAAAATGCACTTTGATAAAGTGATGAGCTGTATAGAACTGGCAAAGCAGGAAGGCGGCAAAATACTGCTGGGTGGTAATGCCGTAAAGGGTACAGGACGTTGCAAGAATGGTTATTTCATAGAGCCTACAATTATTGAAGGGCTTGGGCCTAACTGTCGTACTAACATGGAAGAGATATTCGGCCCGGTGGTGACGATACAGTCTTTTAAAACAGAAGACGAAGCACTGGAACTGGCAAACTGTAGTGACTATGGCCTTGCGGCTACTATATGGACACAGGATGTGAGCCGTGCCAACCGTGTAGCTGCAAAAGTACACAGCGGCATCATATGGGTAAACTGCTGGTTGCTGCGTGATTTGCGTACACCATTCGGTGGTTTCAAAAACTCGGGCGTAGGCCGCGAAGGTGGCTGGGATGCGCTGAAGTTTTTTACAGATGTAAAGAATGTGTGCATTGATTTATAAGATTTAATTTTTGACTTTTTACTTTTGATATAATTATGAGCGAACGTATATCTACAGATAAAGCACCGGCACCGGTAGGATTGTATCCGCATGCACGCCGTGTAGGCAACCTGCTGTTTCTTTCAGGCATAGGCCCGCGTACTGTTACGAATGAGATTCCGGGATTGAAGCTGGATAAGAATGGTAACTTCCTGGAGTTTGATTTTGCAGCGCAATGTCGCAATGTATTTGATAATGTGAAGATAGTGTTGGAAGAAAGCGGCAGCAGTTGGGATAAGCTGGTGGACGTAACTGTATTCCTTGTAAACATGAAGCGCGACTTTGCAACATACAATGCGATATATGCAGAGTATTTCAAAGACAATCAACCTTGCCGCACGACGGTAGAGATAAATTCACTACCAACACCCATAGCGATAGAGCTAAAGTGTATAGCAACAATAGACTAAAATAAAAAGCCTCCATCTTTGGAGGCTTTTGTTATTTAAGCGGTATATCTAATCTAAGTTGTTTCTGGTAAGGCTTGCCGGATGCGTCTTTGCCTTCTATCTTCCACATCACACTGCGCAGTATTACTACCAGTGGTTTATCATTGGCATCACGCACACGGCTGATTGCCTTCAGCCATTTCTGTTCATTAGCGCGGCTCATACGTTTGTTGCGTGCAGCACGTGTAACCGCATTCTTTATAGCTGCAGGGCCTGCTTTAATGTATTGTAGTTGGCCTTGTTCCAGCCCGCTGATGCTGAATGTATTGTTGCCACCTTTCAGGTTTTGCCAGTCTGTGGTGCGGCTCAGTGATTCCAGTACCAGTGTACCGATATCTGTCTTCACAGCAATCACCGTCTGGTAGCGTTGTGCTACCTTGGCTACATTACCACCACCTGCTTTTATATGATTGCCTGCTATGCTACCCCCTGTCAATTCGTAAGTAGCACCATTGGCTTTCTTCGTATCCTGTTGTTTGTAGGTACGTGTATTGATGTTTGGGATCAGTATGGTTATCTCTTTAAACTCTACCTTCAGGCCATTGCCTTTTGGTGCAGGCGCAGCAGCAGTTTGTTTAGGCTCTTCTTTCTTTGGCTCCTCCGCTTTTGCAGGCTCTTGTTTAGGAGCCTCGGCAGGTGCTTTGGTAGCAGTATCTTCTGTTGGTGTTGTTTCAACAGGTTTCTCAATCGGTTTGATGTCTGCTACAAAGTCTTGCAGGTACTGAGAGTCTGTTTCAGTAACAATCGTAGCAGGGTCGCCCAGTACTATTGGTTTGCCCTTGTTTGGCTGGTCGCTGCCACATGCCTGCAACAGCAATGCACCTGCTACTATTATGAGGTTGATTGAACGCATGATTTATGAATTCTTCTACTAAAGTAATAAAGTATTAGTAAGCCATCAGTTTTTGTACACTTTCGTGCAGCCTGCCTTTTGCCATGAAGTTTTGTTCCAGCTCTATGGCAAATGGTACAGGGGTATCAAGGCTTGCACAACGTACTATCGGTGCATCCAGCAGCTCAAAGCAGTTTTCGGAGATCCACGCTGCCAGTTCACCACCTATACCACCAAACAATGTGTCTTCGTGCAGCAGCAATACCTTGCCTGTACGCTGTACTGCAGCAAGTATTGCATCGTAATCAAGCGGCAGCAGTGAACGCAGGTCGAGGATATCTATCGATACATCTGGGTGCTGTGCTGCGTAGTCTGTAGCCCAGTGCACACCGCTACCGTAGGTAATGATGCTAATGTCTTCACCTACCTGTACGTGGCGTGCCTTGCCTATTTCAATTGTATAATAATCATCAGGTACCATGCCACTGATGCTGCGATAGAGTGCTTTGTGCTCGAAGAACATAACAGGGTTAGGATCTTCGATAGCTGCTATCAGCAAGCCCTTTGCATCTTCGGGTGTAGATGGGTAAACTACTTTCAGTCCAGGCGTATGTGTAAACCATGCCTCGTTGCTCTGCGAGTGGAACGGACCTGCACCTACGCCACCACCTGTTGGCATACGTACTACCACATCGGCATTCTGCCCCCAGCGGTAGTGTATCTTGGCAAGATTGTTTATGATCTGATTGAAGCCCACCGTTACGAAATCGGCAAACTGCATTTCCATCATAGATTTAAAACCTTTGATAGAAAGGCCCAGTGCAGTACCAACGATAGCGCTTTCGCAAAGTGGCGTATTGCGTACACGTTCTTTACCAAACTGTGCTACGAAACCTTCTGTTACTTTAAATGCGCCGCCATACTCTGCAATGTCCTGTCCCATCAGCACAAGGTTATTGTGCTTTTCCATGCTCTGCCTCAAACCATCGCTGATGGCCTGTATAAATTTCTTTTCGGATGTGGCAGATGTTGCAGGCGTAGTGGTAGTGATATTGCAAGGTGCATATACATCAGCTACTTCTTCAGCGGTATTTGCCACTACAGCACCCGCTGCAAAGCCTGTTGCAAGCCCTGCTTCTATATCTTGTTGTATTCTGTCGCGTATCTCTTGTATAATGGCTTCTGTAAGAATGCCTTGTTGCAGCAGGTATGCTTCATAATTGGCAACAGGGTCTTTCTTGCCCCATTCTTCAAACAGTTCTTTCGGTACATACTTCACACCGCTTGCCTCTTCGTGGCCGCGCATACGGAAGGTCATACACTCTATGAGGATAGGCTTCTGCTCTGTAATACAGTATTCGCGTGCTTCTTTGATTGTCTTATAAACTTCAAGGATATTGTTGCCATCTATGGTAATGCCCTTCATGCCATAACCAATGGCGCGGTCTGCCAGTTGATTACAAACAAACTGCTCGTTGACAGGTGTGCTGAGGCCATAACCATTGTTCTCTATAATGAAAATAACAGGCAAACCCCATACGGCTGCCACGTTCAGGGCTTCGTGAAAATCACCTTCGCTGGTACCGCCATCGCCGCTGAATGCTACAGATACTTTATTGTCTTTGCGCAGCTTGTGTGCCAGTGCTATACCATCTGCTATAGCCAGTTGCGGACCTAGGTGAGATATCATACCACAGATGTGATACTCGTTTGCGCCAAAGTGAAATGAACGCTCACGGCCTTTACTAAATCCTTCTTTTTTGCCCTGCCATTGCATAAAGAGTTTATCGAACGGCATTTTGCGGGCTGTAAATACACCCAGATTGCGGTGCAGCGGCATTACGTATTCATCCTTATCGAGGGCCATAGTAGCACCTACTGCAATGGCTTCCTGTCCTACACCACTAAACCATTTGCTGATGCGTCCCTGACGGAGAAGAACAAGCATTTTCTCCTCTATCATACGTGGACGAACCAGTTCGCTATAAAGTTCTATCAGTTTATAATTATCAAGACCGCTTTTGTCGAATTGCATACGAGCTAATTGTGCGGACAAAGATAGCTTTAATGCCTAAATGCTTAGCAATGAGATATATAATAGTTATTTTTTTTGTGTAGACTGTGTTTTGTAAACAGCAGGGCGTTCGTGGTTGATACCAAAGCCCAGCGCCTCATAAATATAGTCCTGTGCAATGGTGCGTACACTCAGGCGATTAATACCGTTGTTATCCGCAGAAGGGCTCACCCTGTTTGACAGGAAAACGAATACAATACCCGTAGCAGGGTCGGCCCATGCACAAGTACCTGTAAAGCCCTGATGACCGAATGCATAACCACTGCACCTGTTGCCCGCAGGTCCGCCATCGTCTTTGTCTTCTTTAGGCTTATCGAAGCCAAGCCCTTTGCGGCTGATGAGTGAATTGTACGCAGTGAATTTCTCAACGGTTTCTTTCTTGAAATAGCGTTGTCCTTTGTAGGTGCCTTTGTTCAGCAGCATCTGGAAGATTGCTGCAAGGTCATTGGCAGTAGAGAACACGCCTGCATGGCCTGCCACACCACCCAAGATAGCAGCACCCTGATCGTGTACATAACCTCTTATCTGCTGATGGCGGAAGAAGATGTCATTTTCCGTAGGTGCAATATCAGTCTCTTTGAATTTCTTCAACGGATTGTAAGTGGTATTCTTCAAACCAAGTGGTTTGTAAAATTGTTCTTCCACATATTTATCAATGCGCTGTCCTGTTATCTTCTCTGCAATAGCAGCAAGGAAGTAGAAATCTAAATCGCTGTACACGCATTTGCCTTTATTTTCTAAAGGACTTGCCAGTACTTTACTCCAGATAGTATCAATGTAGTCGCCGCGCAGGTACAGGCTTTTAGCCACCTCCACCCATTTCTGATTATCTGCTTTTGTACTGTACAGTTCAGGGTTCAGATTACCTTTCTCGTCCAGTGTTTCTTTGTAGAAAGGTATCCAACTTTTCAGCCCTGCCTGATGCATCAACAAGTCTCTTATTTTCAGGTCGGCCTTGTCTGTACCTTTTACCATCGGCAGGTAATCGCCGATAGTTTTATCAAGGCTTAGCTTACCTGTTTCATACAGTCGCATTACTGCCAGTGTGGTAGATGCTACTTTGGTAACAGATGCTATATCGTAGAGTGTATTGTCTGTTACAGCCTGCTTCTTAGTATAGTCGTAATAGCCGAAAGACTTATCGTAAAACACTTTACCGTCTTTGGCAGCCAGTACCCTGCAACCCGGGAACGCACCATCAACTATGCTGCGTTGCAGGAACATATCCAGTTTATCGAGCGCAGCGGTATTGATAACACCTGCATCTTCGGTATAGTCTGTTTTTACCAGTTCATCCAATTTCGGTGCAACTGTTTTGCCTGATGCAAGCAATACATTGCCCTCTGTTTGCATATCTATACAAGGGGTAACAGGCAATGTGCCACGCGCATCTTCTTTGCGCAGCAATACACGTGCTACGGCTTGCTCTGCAAGGCTATCGTCTTCGTAGGTAACAATGGCAGAGCCTACTTCACAGGTATTCTTCAGCAGGTATGGGTTGCCCATGAGTGCTATCATTACATCGCGGCGGTTTGCCAGTTGTTTAATGAGTGCTACCTGTTGGTCATCGAGCGAATAATAACCGTTTGTAGGATAGAAGCTCATGTTATGAATACCTACAATTGTGATGTCGTTCATGCTGATGGCTCCCATCAGTTTGTTTGCAGTAGCACCACTACTACCTTTCGGCAGCCATTGCATTTTCATATTTGGCAGTACCTGCAACAGTGCAGTAGAAAGAAAACTGCTGTCTTTTGCATTGATGCCTACATAACCCACACGCTTTCTGGTATTGAGCAAATCAGGAATAATATTGTTCCTGTCGCGCACCAGTGTGACAGCTTTTTTGGTTGTAGCATAGCGCAGCGGGATTACCACACCTGTTACTTCTTCCGTAGCATTGATGCTTTCAACAGGTTTCCATCTGTTGAGGCCCGCATCGTATTTTGCAGCCAGTACTTTCTTCACGTGCATTTCAATATCTGCCCATGTCAACTTGCCACTATCTACGGCAGCCAGTATTTTCTTCATGCCTGATGGTACATCTTGAGAGAAGAGCAGCATATCATTGCCTGCTATCAGTGCACGTGCATCTATTTCACCGGGTTCATAATATTTGGCAACACCTTTCATATTCAGCGCATCGGTAAATACGATGCCTTTGAAACCAAGTTTGTTACGCAGCAAACCGGTAATGGTATTGTATGATAATGTAGTAGGTACTTTTTTAACGGATTCTAATGCCGGTACTGCGAGGTGTGCAACCATCACACTTTTGATACCGTTGCGAATCATTTCCTTGTAAGGGTATAGTTCCAATGTATCGAGCTGTGCAAGGCTCTTGCTGATAACAGGCATATCCTCGTGAGAATCTGCATCTGTATCACCGTGACCCGGGAAGTGCTTGGCACATGCCATCACACCATTGTCCTGCATGCCACGCATATAGGCAAGTGCCATTTGTGTTACAAGCCTTTTATCCTCTCCGTAAGAGCGTGCGTTGATGATGGGATTGTTGGGGTTGTTGTTCACATCTACCACAGGGCCGAAGTTGATATGTACGCCCATGCGCTTGCACTGTTTGGCAATGGCAGCACCTACCTGATAGGCAATAGCAGTATCGCGCGTAGCGCCTATCATCATAGATTTGGGAAGGTTCTTTACACCCGTCAGGCGCATACCAAGCCCCCATTCTGCGTCCATACCTACCAGCAATGGTACATTTGCCATTTGCTGATACAGGTTGTTGAGCGATGCCTGAGCCTCGCAAGTACCCTGCATGAAGATGACACCACCAATGCGGCGGTCTGTAATCAGTTGTTTGATTTTCTCTTCGTTATAGTCCTTACCACCACTGTAAGCAGCCACCATAAACAACTGGCCTATGCGTTCGGTATCGCTTAGTTTGTTATAGACACTATCTACCCACCTGGCTTTCAGGTTCACAGCAGGAGCAGCATTGTTATTCGTTACAACGCGGCTGCGCTGTGCAAAAGCCACAGAAGAAAAAAATGTTATTAGGAAAGAAGCAGATATGAAGAGTCTTTTACCAAACGCCATATAACAAATATAGCCTATTGTTTGGCAAGGAGAAGCTAAAACTGAATGCTATAAAATACACCCGCCCCCTGGAAAGGGGGCGGCAAACCCATTATGCACTATATCTAACTAAAACTGAGGCCGATGTTGTTTGATAAAAAGAATACTCACCGATCCTTTTTGTCACTACAAAGGTGTAGCAGACAGGGGTGCAAATAAATGACGACAGTCTTATTAAAAAATGATTTTCATCATGTTAGTACGCTTTCCCTTTTTACATTGCCTATATCTTACCTTTGCGGAAACTCATTTTTTTCAGTGCCCGATATCATTCAGTTATTATCAGACCACATTGCCAACCAGATAGCAGCGGGAGAGGTGATTCAAAGGCCGGCATCGGCTGTAAAGGAATTGCTGGAAAACGCTATTGACGCAGGTGCAACAGAGGTGCAACTGGTGCTGAAAGATGCGGGCAAGGAACTGGTGCAGGTAATAGACAATGGCAGCGGGATGACCCCCACCGATGCACGTATGAGTTTTGAACGCCATGCGACATCGAAAATCCGTAATATAAACGACCTGTTTTCTATACGCACTATGGGCTTTCGCGGAGAGGCACTGGCTTCTATTGTGGCGGTGGCACAGGTGGAAATGAAAACACGCAAACAGGATAGCGATACGGGCAGCCAATTGATAATAGAGGCTACAGAGGTAAAGAAACAGGAACCATGCGCAGCGCCCGTAGGTACCAACATCATGGTGAAGAACCTGTTCTTTAATGTACCTGCCCGCAGACATTTCCTGAAGAGTAATACAACGGAGTACAGGCATATCGTAGATGAGTTTACCCGTGTAGCATTGGCACATCCGCAGATAGCCTTCAGGCTGTGGCATAATGGTGCGGAGCAATACCATCTGGAAGCGGGCAATCTGAAAACACGCATCAAAGGCTTGCTGGGTAATTCTTATGAAAAGAACCTGGTACCTGTAGAAGAGAACACTGAATTTCTGAATATATCGGGCTTCATCGGCAAGCCCGAAGCTGCTACGCGTACACGTGGCATGCAGTTCTTCTTTATCAACAACCGTTTCATACGTAGCCCTTATCTGCATCACGCACTGGTACAGGCATACGAGGGGTTGATTGAAAAAGAGGCATTCCCGTTTTATGTGCTGTTTCTGGAAATAGACCCTGCACGTGTGGATGTGAACGTACACCCTACGAAGCAGGAGGTGAAGTTTGAAGATGACAAGCTGATGTATGCCTACCTGAATGCGGCTGTAAAGCACGCATTGGCAAAGTATAACATAGCGCCATCGCTCGATTTTACATTGAGTCCTGAAATACAACAACTATCAAGCGTGCAACTACCTGTTACGCAGGATACTAAGCAGGAAACCGAGAAGGGATATTTGTTTAATACATTTTCGCAGAAGAATCAGGCACATCTGGCAGTGAAGAAAGACAGCCTGCGAGAGTGGAAGGAACTGTACAAAATAGCCGACGATATTGCAGAGCAGCAAACGCAGGCTTTTGCAGATGCAGGTAATATGGTAACTGCACCATCGCTGCACAAAGAGCCTGAAACTGCCAATGCCAAAAGCATCATATCTATACAAGGCAGCATGCTTGTAACCACCGTGAAGTCGGGCCTGATGCTCATACACATACGCAGAGCGCAAGAGCGCATCTGGTACGAAAGACTGCTGGCAGAGTGGAACAATGGTAGCACACCATCACAACAATTGCTGTTCCCTTTGTCTTATGAAACATCTCCGCAGGATGCGATATTGCTTACAGAAGCATTGACAGACCTGTCGCGCATTGGTTTCGATATCTCTCCTTTCGGCCAAAATACCTTTGTGGTACAAGGTGTACCCACAGAACTGCCTGCGGGTGAAGAGAAGAATGTGCTGGATGAAGTGATAGAACAATTGAAGCACGAAGCACCTGATGCATTGGCGCGCCGCTCTGAAACACTGCTTGCAAACATGGCGCGCAGGTTATCGCGCAATACTGGTGGGTTGCAACATCAGGAAGGGCAGCAGGCGCTGATAGACGAGCTGTTTGCCTGCACACAACCCGAGTATGCGCCTGATGGTAAAAAAGTGTTTACACTGGTAAAGAAAGAAGATTTGGAAAGCATGCTTGGCTGATATGAGTAAAATCATGGAGCCCCAAGCGTTTTTTATATATTTTTACGCCTCAATTTTAATAGACCATAGATGTCTGCATTGAAGTTTTATAATCTGAAAGTAGCGGAAGTAAAGCCTGAAACAAGCGATTGTGTATCTGTAGCACTGGAAGTGCCTGCCGATTTGAAAGACACATTCAACTTTGCAGCAGGGCAATACCTGACATTTCGTACACAAATGAATGGCGAAGAAGTGCGTCGTTCTTATTCTATATGCGTAAGCCCCAATGATGGTGAGCTACGCGTAGCGGTAAAGAAAGTAGATGGTGGTAAGTTCAGCACCTATGCAAATGATACACTGAAGAAAGGCGACGAGCTGGAAGTAATGCCACCAATGGGCAAATTCTCTCCGAGAGCATCTGAGAAGAAGGCTAAAAACTATCTGGCTGTTGTTGCAGGTAGCGGTATCACACCTGTTATGAGTATCATGAAAACGGTACTCAAAAATGAACCTGAAAGCACGTTTACACTGATATATGGCAACCGTAGCAGGGGTACTATTATCTTCAGAGAAGAGATAGAAGGGCTGAAGAATATATACATGCAGCGCCTGCGTGTGTACCATATACTGAGCCGCGAGCAGATGGATGTGCCTTTGTTCAACGGGCGCATTTCTGCAGACAAATGTTCAGAATTCTGCGATACACTTATTGATATCAAAGGTATTGACGAAGCATTTATCTGCGGGCCTGAAGACATGATACTGTCTGTAAAAGAACGCCTGATAAGCCTGGGCGTAGCATCAGAGAATGTACATATTGAACTGTTTACATCGCCCGATCAGCCAAAAGCTGCGCATGATAAATGGGTAGAAGAACATAAGGCGAATGACGGCAAGATGAGTAAAGTAAGTATTACACTGGATGGAACTACATTTGAAATGGACCTTGCTTACAATGGTGATAGCATACTGGATGCTGCACTGAAAGTAGGTGCAGACCTTCCTTTTGCCTGCAAAGGCGGTGTATGCTGTACCTGCCGCGCAAAAGTGGTAGAGGGTGCTGTAGATATGGAAGTAAACTATGCGCTTGAAAAAGACGAGGTAGAAAAAGGCTATGTGCTCACCTGTCAGTCTCACCCACGAACAGAAAGGGTTGTAATAGACTTCGACGCACGATAAGATATTAAAGAAAACGGTTGGCAATTGCCAACCGTTTTTGTTTCAGTATAAAAAACAAAACTACCATCTGCTAGCCAGTCCACCATCATTGGCAGGTAAGTCTACACTGGTGTTCAGGTAGTTGATATTGCGTTCTTTATTTTTTGCAATGCCATCGTTTTCGGGTGTCGGATTGCCGTGATAAGCAGCACTTGTACCTTCATAACGCTCATCGATTTTCGCAATCGGCTTAGGCGCTGTTACCGTTACGGGTTGCAATGGCAGTACACGTGTATAAGTGTCGTATCTGCGCAGGCCGTCCAGTGTTTTGGCATATGCCTTTGCTTTCTGAGCTTCTATTTTCCTTTCATAAGAAGGGGTGTTTACCACAGTTGGTGTGTTATCGCTGCAGGTAGTGTATTTACCATTGATGCGGCATACCTTGTAGTTGATATCGTATTCACTTTTCTTGTTCTCACCATTCTGTGCATTTGCGCTGAAGTAAGTCATCCCGAATACTGCCAGCAAAAGAATTGAATGTTTCATAAAGCCTGAAGTTTTAGAGTGAATAAAGAATTACAACACAAACGTACGATGGTATAAAGCGGAAGGCATACAACACTAAGTTAAAAGAAATGCAAGGAACTGTTAATGTGTTTAAAGCATTGAAAATCAATTAATTAAAACCATTTTTCTTTAACAAAGCCTTATCATATACGCATGCTGCTATTCTGCTTATATCAATATTGTCTCTATCAATTTACTGTACCGTATTTATTAAGTATTTTTGCTGAAAGAAATTAAGAATACCATGTTGAAGACAGGAAACACAATCGTGAGCATCTATACGGAAATGACACCGAACCCGGAAACAATGAAGTTTGTGGCTAACAAACTGCTGTACCCGGGCAAAAGCATAGACTTCCCTGAAGAAGCTTCTGCAACGCCATCTCCGTTGGCGAAAGAATTGTTTGCGTTTCCTTTTATACGCAGTGTGTTTATTGCCAGCAACTTTGTAACGCTGACAAAGACACCTGATACACTGTGGGAAGATGTAATACCTACCGTACGCGAGTTTTTGAAGCAATATCTGGAAGAAGGTAAAGTAGTAATAAACGAAGACCTGATAGTAAAGAAAGCAGATGCCAATACAGTAAGTGCTGATGATAGCGATGTGGTAAAACGCATCAAAGAACTGTTGGAAAACTATGTAAAGCCGGCTGTGGAAATGGACGGTGGCGCCATCAGCTATAAAGGTTATGAAGATGGTGTTGTAAAACTGATGATGCAGGGTTCTTGCTCTGGTTGCCCTTCTTCAATGATTACGTTGAAAGCTGGTATTGAAGGTATGATGAAGCGTATGATACCTGAAGTGAAGGAAGTAGTTGCAGAAGCAGAATAATACTAAGTTAATTTATATGAAAAGCCCCTGTATAAGGGGCTTTTTTATTTACGATATACGGCTAAATATGCTATTTTTAATGCTGTTAGAGATTTTTTGAAATGAGCATTCAGAACAATTATGTGGCCATCATGGCAGGTGGTATAGGCAGCCGTTTCTGGCCCGAAAGCCGTACCAGCTATCCTAAGCAATTCATTGATATTTTAGGCACCGGCCGTTCGCTGATACAGTGGACGTATCAGCGCTTTAAGCATATTTGTCCGCAGGAAAATATCTACTTCATTACCAATCAGCAATACATCAATACGCTGAAGGAGCAGATACCTGAACTGAGAGACGAAAATATCATCAGTGAACCATCGCGCAAAAACACGGCACCGTGTGCTGCCTACTTTGCACACAAGATGATGGCGCTGAATCCGAATGCAAACATCATCATGTCTCCTGCAGACCACCTCATAATGGACGAGCGTGCTTTTGAACGTACAGCACAGGAGGCACTTGACTTTGTAGCACATCACGATGCATTGCTGACACTGGGCATCAAACCAACACGCCCCGATACAGGCTATGGCTATATACAGTACGATGTGGAAGAAGAACTGGATAAAGTATATCGTGTAAAAACCTTTACAGAAAAGCCTTCGCTGGAACTGGCGCGTACTTTTCTGAAGAGTGGTGACTTCCTCTGGAACTCAGGCATCTTTGTATGGAATGTAAAGACCATAACAGAAGCATTGGAGAAATACCTGCCTGAAATGCATGAAGTATTTATGCAGGCAAAAGATGTGTACAATACACCCAAAGAATTTGATGTTATCAACAATCTCTATTCGCAGTGTACCAACATATCTATCGATTACGGCATCATGGAGAAGGCCAAGAATGTGTATGTAATACCTTCTTACTTTGGCTGGTGCGATCTTGGTACATGGGAAAGTGCTTACGAAAATTCTGATAAAGACTATCTGGGTAATGCAGTTTTTGGAGAGAATGTGATGGTGATAGATGCCAGCGAGTGTATGATAAAAGTGCCGAACGAAAAACTGCTGGTAGTGCAGGGTTTGGAGCGATTTATTGTGATAGATACACCGGATGTGTTGCTGATATGTGAGCGCAACCGCGAACAGCAGATTAAAGAGTATGTGGCAGAAGTAAAACGCAACAAAGGGGAAAAATACCTGTAATGATGATACTTCCGCAAAAACATTCTGCAACGGGCACTACAATCTTTACTGTTATGAGTGCGCTTGCACAGCAGTGCAATGCTATTAATCTGTCGCAGGGTTTTCCTGATTATCCGATAGATGAAAGGCTGGGTGAATACTTGTATGAAGCTACCAGAGAGGGGTTCAACCAATACGCACCAATGGTAGGATTGCCACAACTGAGGCAGGCCATCAGCAATGATTTTGCGAAGCGTTACGGATTAGAAATTAATCCAGATACAGAAATAACCGTTACCCCTGGCGCTACGTATGCCATTTATACAGCATTTACAGCCATACTGCAAGCGGGGGATGAAGCCGTTATTTTAGAACCTGCATACGATAGCTATATACCTAACATAGAAACCAATGGTGCTAAAGCCGTACCCGTGCCGCTGATGGCGCCCGGCTTTGGTGTAGATTGGGATAGATTGAAAACTGCGGTCACGCCAAAGACAAAAGCTATCATTGTCAATACGCCACACAATCCTACAGGTGCTATATGGAGCAAAGAGGATTGGGATAAACTGGCAGACCTGGTACGCGATACCAACATCATCATACTATCAGATGAAGTGTATGAACAACTGGTGTTTGATGGTAAGAAACACTATAGTGTGCTGGAGCATGAAGAGTTGAGGAAGCGCAGCTTTGTGTTGTATTCATTCGGCAAAGTTTTTCATAACACGGGTTGGAAGATGGGCTACTGTATTGCACCGCCCGAATTCACAACAGCATTCAGGCGCATACATCAGTTTCTCTGCTTTACCGTAAATACACCAGCACAATACGCATTGGCAAAATATCTGTCGCTGCCTGAACTGCCGAATGTTGGTGCGCTGATGCAACAGAAGCGTGACTATTTTTTATCCCTGTTGAAAGACACGCCATTTACCATACACGAGCCTGCAGCAGGGAGCTATTTCCAAACAGCCAGTTACAGTGTCATCAACGATATGCCTGATATGGAATTTGCACAATGGCTTACCAAAGAGCATGGTGTTGCAACCATACCTATCAGTGCATTTTACAGCAATAAAAAAGACGATAAGCTGATACGTTTCTGCTTTGCCAAAAAAGAAGAAACGCTTTTGCAGGCAATAGAAAGGCTCAGAAAACTATAGCATATAATCGTAGCCAAGCTTTGCTATCAGTGCCAATACTATGAGTATAAAGAACAGGCGGATGAATGAACTGCCTTTCTTGAGGGCTACATGCGAACCTGCATAACTGCCCAGCATATTAGCAGCACCTACAGGTAGGGCTATACTCCAAATGATATTTCCTTTTATAAAGAAGAATACCAGTGCAGCAATATTGGTAACCACATTAATGACTTTTGCATTGGCAGAAGCATGCAGGAAGTTGTATCCAAACAATACTACAAAAGCGAAGATGAGGAAGCTGCCTGTGCCGGGGCCAATCAAACCATCGTACAGGCCAATGATGCCACCAATGCATATTGAATAGAACATGTGACGACTGTGCGTTAGTGATTTGTCTATATGATGCAGCCCAAGTTCTTTTTTCAGCACCGTATATACCAACACCAGTATCAGCACACAAATGATGAATGGCATGAACTGCTCTTTGTGTATGAATGATACGAGCAATGCGCCTGAGAAAGAACCTATTAATGCAGCCAGGATAGCGGGTGTAAGATGCCGCCAGTCAATATCTACCCGCTTGATATAGCGGTATGCAGAAACAGAGGTACCGAAGAAAGATGCTGTTTTGTTGGTAGCCAGTGTTTGCACAAGGCTGAGGTGTGGTTGCAGAATGAAGAATGCAGGCAGTTGTATTAAACCACCACCACCTACCATGGCATCAATAAAACCTGCCAGAAAAGCGAAACAACATAATGCAAGCAGTGTCAGCATCAGCACAAAATAATAAAACAGCCCGATTGTGTTAATCGGGCTGTTTTAAAAATATCAGTTAATTCTATTAATAAGCTATTACCTGCTCTTCAATATTTTCAGGCAGCTTGCGGAATTCGTATTGCTGATTGCGCAACTGTGCAGGGAAGCCTGCTTCGTTGATAGCCTGCTGTATGCCTTTGTAGGTGAAGCGATGCGGCGCACCTGCTGCACTTACTACGTTTTCCTCTATCATGATAGAACCAAAATCGTTAGCGCCTGCATGCAGACATATCTGTGCTACCTGCTTACCAACTGTAAGCCATGATGCTTGTATGTTTTTTACATTCGGCAGCATGATGCGGCTCATAGCTATCATACGGATATACTCTTCAGCAGTAGTATGGTTTTTAGTACCACGTATCCTGTTCAGCAGTGTATCAACATCCTGGAATGTCCATGGTATGAATGCGATAAAGCCTTTTGCATCTTCAGGCTTTTTAGCCTGCACCTCGCGGATTTTCACCAAATGCTCGAAACGCTCATAGATAGTTTCTACGTGTCCGAACATCATGGTAGCACTGGTTGTAAGACCTACTTTATGTGCTTCGTGCATGATGTCCAGCCATTCCTGTGCACCGCATTTACCTTTAGATATCAGGCGGCGTACACGGTCGTTCAGTATCTCTGCACCCGGGCCAGGCATACTGTCCATACCGGCTTCCTTCAGTGCCAGCAAAGCCTCGCGATGAGAAACACCCGATACTTTACAGATGTGTGCTACTTCGGGCGGGCCTAAAGCATGGAGCTTCAGGTTAGGGTACATATCCTTCAACTGGCGGAAGAGTGCTGTGTAGTAGTCAAGCCCCAGTTCAGGGTGATGGCCACCTTGCAACAGCAATTGTTCACCGCCATAGCGGAACGTCTCTTCAATCTTTTGCTTGTAGGTTTCTATATCAGTGATATAAGATTCCTCGTGGCCCGGTATGCGGTAGAAGTTGCAGAATTTGCAGTTGGCAATACACACATTGGTAGTGTTCATATTGCGGTCTATAATCCATGTCACCTTGCCGTGCGGCACTTGTATTTTGCGCAGCTCGTTGGCAACAAACATCAATTCGGCGAGCGGAGCATTTTCAAACAGAAACATGCCCTCTTCCACACTCAAAAACTCAAAACGCAGGGCACGTTCGTATAACGCTGATAATTGCATGAAAACCTTTAATAATCTTAACAAAATTAAGGTAAAAAGGGTTGCCTGTCATACAGTTTATTGATACAGCTATATACATGCACCTTAATAATATATTTCAGTGTCAACCTGATTTTTTTGTTATTTTGTAGTAATGGTAACGAAAGTCCTCACACTCTTTGGCGAAGAACTGGTAACAGAGCCCGTAAAGCCTGCGCGAAAACCGCGTGCGGCCAAAAAGGATGCTGAACCTAAAGAAGAGGCTGAAACTACCGAAGCAGAAGAACCTGCTGCCGAGGCTGCAACTGAGGAAAAACCAAAGAAGCAACGCAAGGTAAAAGAGCTGCAACACAAATCTGAAGCGCTAAGCCAGTGGCAGGGCGATAAACAGTATTATACCATCGGCGAGGTAGCGGGTATCTTCAAAGTAGCCACATCCAATATCCGTTTCTGGACCAAGGAGTTTGAAATGAAAGTACGTACTACCCGCAAGGGCGACAGGCTGTACACGCCTGAGCAGGTACGCGAAATCAATACCATCTACCATCTTGTGAAAGAGCGAGGGTTTACCATCAGCGGTGCAAAAGCCAAGCTGAAAGAGAACCGCAAAATATCTGTGCAGCAGGTAGACCTGAAAAAGTCTTTGTTGGTGCTGCGCAGCAAATTATTACAGATAAGAAAACAGCTTTCATGAGGGGCGTAATATTGATAGCATTATTGCTGATGAGTATGATGGTAAAAGCACAGACAGACTTCGATACATCTACAGACAAAGAAAACGGAAGTGTTGTTTTCAAAGGACAGATAACATACAATGACCTGCGCAAAGAGCCAAGCTTTAAATGGCTTGACAAAGGCATTATTGATTATAAGCCGAATGGAGCAGATCTCGATTTTCTGGGTAAACACCTGAAGCATTACGAGGTTGTAACTTTTATGGGTACATGGTGCGAGGATTCTCAAAACCTGGTACCAAAACTGCTGAAAGTATTAGCTGCGACAGATTATCCTATGCATCAGCATACCATTTATGGTGTGGACAGAACCAAGATGGCAAAGTATACCGAGGCTAAGTTTTATGAAATAAGCCGTGTGCCAACCTTCATCCTGATAAAAGATAATCAGGAAGTGGGCAGAATAACAGAGTCTGTAAATAAAAGCATAGAGGTCGACCTGAAAGCCATCATAGAAAAAGACCTTGCTAAAAAATAGGGGTTTCAGCCTTTCCCGCCGAATAGTTACTTTTGCTGCCACAATACAGCATAATGGAACTACCTGAACATATTTCGATAGATTTTCTCAGCAACTGGAACGCTTCATCTTTTGCACTGCCTGCAGATGCTTTTGCACGCATTGCTACCAACAGAAATTACCTGGACGATATACTGAAACAAGGTAATACCTACTATGGTATCAACACAGGTTTCGGGTCGTTGTGCAATGTGCGTATAGCAGATGATGAATTGTCTCAATTGCAGGAAAACCTTGTTTGCTCTCACGCATGTGGTATGGGCGATGAGGTGCCCGAAGATATAGTAAGGTGGATGCTGCTGCTGAAAGCGCATGGACTGGGTCGTGGCTACAGCGGTGTGCGCAAAGAAATAGTACAGCGACTGATAGATTTCTACAAACTTGGCATCAGCCCTGTGGTGTATGAGCTAGGTTCTCTGGGTGCTTCGGGCGACCTTGCGCCGCTTGCCCACCTAAGCCTGCCGATATTTGGTAAAGGTAAAGTGCGCTACAAAGGTGTAGTAAGAGAAGCTGCGGAAGTGCTGAAAGAAACAGGACTGGAACCAATACCACTCGCTGCAAAAGAAGGGCTTGCATTGCTGAATGGTACACAGTTTATGAGCAGCCATGCAGTTTGGTGCCTGATAAAATCAAGACAACTATCTGCATGGGCAGATGTGATAGGTGCTTTGTCTGCAGAGGGTTTCATGGCTAAGGATGAACCATTCAAACATCCCATACACCGTGTGCGCCCCCACAAAGGACAGATAGCTACTGCACAACGCATACTTAGTCTGCTGCAAGGTAGTGCTATACAGGCAATGCCTAAGCAACAAGTACAAGATCCTTATTCTTTCCGTTGTATGCCGCAGGTACATGGTGCCAGCAAAGATGTGATAGATATGGTGAGCGGTATTGTAGAAACGGAGATTAATTCTGTAACAGATAATCCGATTGTATTCCACGACGAAGATGCCATCATGAGTGGTGGTAACTTTCATGGACAGCCATTGGCATTGAATCTAGACTTCCTTGCTATTGCCGTAGCAGAACTTGCCAATATATCTGAACGCAGAACCTATCTGCTGATAAGCGGACAACGTGACCTGCCGCCATTCCTGGCACCAGAGGCAGGTGTTAACAGTGGCTTCATGATTGCACAATACACTGCAGCGGCTATCGTAAGCCAGAGCAAACAATTGTGTACTCCTGCATCTGTAGATAGCATTGTGAGCAGCAACGGACAGGAAGACCATGTAAGTATGGGTGCAAACGCTGCAACCAAACTGCGCCGTGTAGTGATGAATGTGCAACGTGTGCTGGCAATAGAGCTGCTGACAGCTGCACAGGCTTTGGATTTCAGAAGGCCTGCAACATCATCGCCTGCATTGGAAAAACTGTACACTGCTTTCCGTAAAGAGATTTCTTTTATGGCAACAGACAGGTTGCTGCACGATGATTTGATAAAAGCAGAACAATTCCTTAACCAAGACGTAGAAAAGATAATCGGCTAAATAAGTTTGTAGTTTTTATAACTCATGCTGATGCCTAAGACCTCTTCGGCAAACGTCTTGAATTTA
>DATGXJ010000013.1:0-63597 GCA_035299045.1 Flavipsychrobacter sp. | reverse complement strand
TAATGGAATGGCTTGCTCGTTGCTAAATAGCTTTTCGGTTTTTACTACACGACCTGTTACATCTGTTAGGGTAACGCTGCCAGCCTTGAATGCTGTTGATGCTTTTAATGTAAAATTGTGGTGTGCTGGGTTGGGGTATAGAGTGATATTGTTTGTGCGCTGTTGTAATAATCCTTCATGCAAAGCCAGTACGCTATCTTGTATATACCATATGTCAAATTGTCCACCAAAGCCATCATAAGGTGCACAGAAAAACAGTTTGTTGTTATACTCAATATATGAGCTCGCATGCGATATTGCACTATAGGCATTGTTATATGGACGTATCATATAAGTGCCAGTATCCGTGCCGTTTGTATAAAACAGCTCGCATTGATTATACAGATTAGTAGCAATGAAGAATAAATGTTTATTGAATACTTTGACTATAAAAGGTTTTGATGAACCACTGGTATTCATGTCTTTAAATAGTTGTACTGTATTACCATCTGTTTTCCAAATCTCTTTACCGTGTACTGCATCTGTAGCAATGAAATATACGTGTTCATTGTACAAGGTAAAATTATACGGATATGAACCAACTGAGCCAGGATTAATATCATTCAACATAACTGTACCACTTTGTGTGCCATCCGTTGTCCATAGTTCAGCATTGTTGTTTGCATCGCTTCCTACAAACAAGAGTTTGTTCTTAAAAACAATGGTATTACTGGATGTTAATGACCCTACTCCGTTAGCAGTTCCGGGGTTAATATCTTTAACCATGTAAGTGCCGCTGCTCGTGCCATCACTTGTCCAAAGTTCTCCCCCATGACTTGCATCTTTTGCGACGAATAGTAATTTGCCATTGTATATTATTCCACTTCCAGGGCCTTCACCAGGTGGAAAGTCTTTTATCATAACAGTACCTGCATTTGTACCATCTGTTACCCATAAAGACTGTTTGCCGCCAGCAATATCACCACCAAAATACAATCGTTTAGATGCAGTGTCTACAGCTATGATATTGATAGAGGTAGTTTTGCCACCAGGGTATATGTCTTTAACAATTTGCGTGCCTGCGATAGTGCCATCGGTTACCCATAGATCACTCTTGTTATTGGGAAATGAAGGAGCAGCAGGGAAAAACACTTTGTTATCCAATATGCTAATTTCATCAAGGCGTTCAGGTATTATATTCTTAAGCATAAATGTACCTGAAGGTGTGCCATCTGTAACCCATGGGTTACTCCTGTCAACATTGCTATTCTCTCCCGGCAAAAAGATAGCCAGGTTTTTACCGCTATTATTTATCGTGCCAATAATTTTTTTGATTTTGATGTTAATGGCGGATGGTGTAATAACTGTAGTGCCCGATGTTGAACCATCCGATAGGTATGGTGAAGTGTTATCAGGAATTGAACTGAAGGGAAGATGGTCTGAACCTGCAAAAATCATTTTATTACCAAACGATCGAAACCAAGCTGCATGAAACCCTTTACTGGTGTCTTTTGCAGTAGCAGCAAGGTTTAATTTGTTGAATGTGTACTGTGCGTTTGCTTGTAATGAAAGCAAAATAAGGGATATAAGTGGTAGTTTCATAATAAAATTGTTTATATAAAAATAAACATATAAAATATAAAAACCTCAGAAAAGAGTGATATTTATTCTATTACAAGCTTTTGTGTACTTCGCTTGTCATCCAGCCACACATCTGCCATATATATACCCGGGGCTATGCCTTGCAGGGAAATGGTTTGTTCGTTGTTGTATAGTTTTCCTGTCATCACCACACGGCCTGTTACATCTGTAAGCGTTATACTGCCTGCTTTGAATGCTGTTGATGCGTTTAATGTAAAATTGTGGTGCGCAGGGTTGGGGTAGAGGGTGATGAGTGCTGTGCTATTATTGGTAGTTGTATTAATGCCTTGTGGAAACATATCTTCTATACTCCATAGTTCCATACCCGTATTTGTGAAAGCGGCCCTCATCCATAGTTTGTTGTTGTAGAGATGTAGCGGGGCAACATAGTCCCAGTCAAGTGCATTTTGATTGGTAGCATTATATGGTGCTATGGCTCGGGTGCCTGCGGTTGTGCCATCTGTCTGGTATAGTTTTACATAGTCTGAATCTTGTGCAATGAAGTATATATAATCTCCCAATGAAGTCAGGCAACTAGGTGTGCTGCTATACTTTCCGCCCAAATCTGCCACCAGCTTGGTGCCTGCATCTGTGCCGTCTGTTACCCACAGTTCGCACCAGCTCATAGTATCTGTCCTGTACAGCCCGCCGGTAAAGTATAGTTTGTCTTTAAATACCAGAAAATCTCTGCTGCAGTGCATATATGTGTTGGGTGCAGCATTGCTGAATACATGTGTACCTGCGTTGGTACCGTCAGTTACCCATAACTGGGCAGCCAACCCGGTATCACTATGGTTCCAATAGTATACTTTGTTTTTGTATGCTACAAACTTGCTTATGTAAGCACCGCCGTGACTAGCTCTGTTTTCCAAAACTATGGTGCCTGCAGTAGTGCCGTCTGTTACCCATACTTCTACGTCTGAACTTGAATGGCTTGACTGTGCCCAGAAATACAATAAGCCATTTGAAACAATGGAAGCATTATAATAAAAGCCTCCTCCGGTTGGGTTTATATCTTTCAGCAACATGGTGCCTGCTTGAGTGCCGTCAGATACCCAAGGCTCGTGATAATGTGTGCCATCATTTGCCCAGAAAAAGATTTTACCATTGATGGTGTTGTAGTCTACAGGGTTTGCATTGCCTGCCCCCGGGTGTATATCTGCTATCAGGTGTGTGCCTGTATCTGTGCCATCTGTTGCCCATAGTTCGTTGCCATTGGCTGCTGTTGCTGCGCTGAAATATATTTTGCCATTCAGCAAACATCCGTATGTTCCGTTGTCAATCCCGGATTCTTTGCCCGGGTAAATATCTTTCAGCAGCTTAGTATTGGCAGGTGTGCCATCGGAAATCCATAATTCGTTCCCGTGTGTGGTGTCAAATGCTGTAAATACCAGTTTGCCATTCAGCTCTCCAAGTATTTGTGGCGCATCATATTGCTTGGTAATGTTGTTGGTAAGCATTTGTGTATTGCCGCTGCTATCTATAGCCCATAATTCGTAGCCATATGCCTGCGTTTTAGCAATAAAATACATCTTGCCATTGCAATTGGTATATGCCCCTGGAGTACTTGAGTCTGCCCCGGGACTGATGTCGTAGTTTTTGAAAACCACCTGTGCAAATAAAGGTGTTTGAATAAGAGCGAGTAGAAATAGGTAGAGGTATTTCATAACGTTATAGGTTTTGTACCCTAAAGATAGCATAGTGATACTATGCAGTCAATATTGAGAAAACAATTTTACAGTGCTATGAAAAAACAAGCCCTGCAATCTGCAGGGCTTGTTAGCTTATTGTATCACAAGGCGTTCAATGGTTCGTTTATCGTCTATCATTACTTCTGTCATGTACATGCCGCTAGGTATATCATGTATCGGTATATTGTAGAGTCTTTCAGCATTCGCAGTATGCAGCATTTCTGTTTTAATAATTCTGCCTGCCATATCCCGAATAGTTACAGCACCTTTTGCAAATGCATTGCCTATTTTAATGCTTATGCTGTTTTTAGCAGGGTTTGGAAACATTGTTACCGGGTTTATCACATTTGTATTGGTTGCAACATTTACAATAGGTATGGTGGTGTCTTGCAATGACCATAGTTCCATACCTGTGCTATCCCATCGGGCAAAGAAGTACAACGCATTGTTATACATCGTGAAGCCAGATGGTTCATGATACTTAGCTGCATAGTAATTGGTATCCATTGTAGTGCCGCTTACATTAGGGCCTTGCAGTATTCGTGTACCTGCGGTACTGCCATCTGTTTCATATATCTGCCAGCCTTGAGCATGCCTGCCGTAGAAAAACAGTTTGTCTGCATACTCAATGATGCCCTTGAAGCCGCCAACTTTAGTATCTGTAAATATATTGGCAAACTGTTTGGTGCCTGCTTCTGTACCATCGGTTACCCATATTTCTGTGCCATCGGTAGTGTCTTGTGCCGAGAAATAGAGCTTGTTTTTGTAAACAATACTGCCTGCCAGTTGTGGTACAGAACCACCAATGCCTGGTTGTATATCCTTTACCATATAGGTGCCTACAGCAGTACCATCTGTTGTCCATAGTTCAAAGCCATGTGTGCTGTCTGTAGCCGTAAAGTATAGTTTGCCATTCAGTTCGGCCATTGGTGGAAAGCCCGAAACTCCAAATGTGCGAGGGTCAATGTCTTTTAACATTGTTGCCTGTCCAGTACTGATGTTGTAACGCCATAGCTGCCCGCCGGCTTTGCTATAATATAGCCCGCCGTTGTGCACATAGAAAAAATCTGTGGCAATATAGCCTGGAGCTACACCCGGTTCTATTCTTTTAGTGCCGCCGGCTGTTCCGTTTGTTTCATATAATACTCTTTCTGAGCTGGAAGTATTGATAGCTGAAAAATACATCTTACTCCCTTGTACTGAAAAATTTTTGGGCTCAGAGCCGTATGTGTGTGGGTCGGGGTGTGTACCAAAGACGATAATGTCTTTTAAAATACTGGTGCCGGCATCCGTGCCGTCGCTTTGCCACAACTCTATACCTGTTGGTACAGTGTCTATGGCTGCAAATATTAATTTGCCATTCAGTACTGTAACATCTCTGTGTGTTTCGCGTATGCCCGAACGATAGTCTTCAAAGATTTTCTTCACAATTTTAGTTCCGGCTTCGGTACCATCTGTTGTCCAAAGTTCCGTGCCGTTTGTCATTTCTCTGGCTGCAAAGTATAGTGAACCATTGTAGCTTGTGAGCCCGAAAATATCATTAGACCATAAGCCGGGATAAATATCTTTTACCAAACTGGTGCCTGTAGCTGTGCCATCTGTGCTGAAAAGCTCGAGCCCGTAGGATGGATGATAAACAGGCATAAACAATTTGCCATTGTGTACTATCATTTTCGTTACATCATGATAAGAGTCTTGAGTGCCTGCGTTGATATCTATTCTGTTGTATTTGTATTGAGCGTGAGATGCAATGCATAGTGTGCAAAGTATAGCTGTAAATAAGGGCTTCATACGTTTGTGCGTTTGGTTTGAAAACGGAGATTCGTTTATAAAGATAAACCACACTGTAGATTATAGTATGAAAATTGCATTAAAAAGGCACTGTATATATAGCGCCTTCATAATTTATTCTATCACAAGCTTTTGTGTTGTTCGTTTATCATCCAGCCACACATCTGCCATATACACGCCGGGGGCAATGCCGTGCAATGATATAGTTTGTTCGTTGTTATATAGCTTTTCTGTTTTTACCACACGGCCTGTTGCATCTGTAAGTGTAATACTGCCTGCTTTGAATGCAGTACGTGCTTTTATTGTAAAATTGTGGTGTGTAGGGTTGGGGTAGAGGGTGATGTTGTTTGTGTGCAAAATCTTATTGATTGTTATGGGATTGACTACTGGTTTATATACCGTATCGCGAAGCATCCATAGTTCTGTGCCGGCAGTATCGAGTGGGGCTGTAAAGAATAGCGAACTATCGCACACTGTAGGCCACATGATCGTCATATAAGGTGTGCTTCCCGGTGCCATTATCGGGTAGGCGTGGCTTGCATATTGCGGAACTGTACTGGTATCTACAAAACTGAGTAATGCCATTTTGCCATTAGCCGCCGCCGGTACATACAGCCTGTTGCGATAGGCCACAGGGGGAGATGTTATACTGCGCATACTATCCGGAAACGTAATGCTTCTTGTGCCTGACTGTGTACCGTCAGTGCAGATCATTTGGGCGTTTGTTGCCGTTTGGTTGTACACAAAAAAGAAGAGCCTGTTGCTGGCAACTGTATGGTAAAAAGTAGGTCCGTTAGCGCCGATAAAAGGTGCCAGGTCTATTGCAATGCTAGTGCCTGTTGTAGTACCGTCGGTTTCCCATATATCTATCCCATTTGTACCATTGGTACCTTCAAAGTAAAGTTTATTATTAAATACTTGTGGCTGCTTTGTCCATATGCCTGTACTAAAGCCCGAACCACTTCCAGGGTTAATATCTTTGAGGATATGTGTACCCGCATTAGTGCCGTCCGATGTCCATATTTCCGTGCCGTATGTAAGAGACTGTGCCGAGAAATATACTTTATTGTTATAAGCAGTTAGCCATGGTGTTGGTGAATCCATACTATAGCATGGGAAGCTGCCACAAGTGCTGCGCAGACATTGTGTACCTGCTGTGGTGCCATCTGTTACCCACAGCTTCATGTGTCCCTGAAAACTATCGCTGGCATTGAAGTATAATTTACCACCGCTTATTACAAACTCTTTTATTTCTGCATCAGTTGGTCCCGGTATCAGGTCTGCTACCATTTGTGTGCCCGCTGCAGTGCCATCTGTACACCATAGCGAAGTGCCGTAGATGCCATCATTTCCGCCAAAGTACACCTTGCCGTTGTATGTTATAGAATAAGAACTGCTGAAGCCTGAGGCTTTGCCGGGGTTAATGTCTTTTATCATGTACGTGCCTGATGATGTGCCATCACTTATCCAAAGTTCATTGCCATGAACACTGTCCAGATAAGAGAATATAGCTTTGCCGTTATAGTCGCAAATGGCACGTGGTGCGTAGCCAACTATTGTATTGGGTACTTTGTGCGTTCCAGTGTCCGTACCATCACTTACATACAATTCTGATTCATACGGCCCGTTGGATGCCTCGAAAAATAGCTTGCCGCCAACAGGTGTCAGAAATACCGGATTTGAGTGTTTGCCCGGTTGCAGGTCAAATCGCTTCAATAAAGGTTGTGCAATAGCAGCAGCAGATAGTAGTAGTAGTAGTACTGAAAAGAGTATAGGTTTTTTCACAGAACAATTTTTTAGTGTTGCAAATATAACAAAAGCCCCGCACTAGCTGGGGCTCTCATTAAACATCTCAAAATTATAGTGTCTAGTTTTTTGTTTTTGCTTTTGTGTCTGTAGCAAATTTCAGCAATGGTTCGGGGGGCATATAGCCCATTGTACGATTTACTTCTTTGCCTTCGGCATCCAGTATCATCATGGTTGGGTAGCCCTGCACGCGGTTTTGTGCGGCAAACAATACCCATTCTCCCTGCTCTGCATCGGCTGCTATGCTGATGAAGTTTTTATTGTAATAGTCTCCCAGTTTCTTGTCGGGGAAGGTGTTTTTCTTCAGCAGCTTGCAAGGACCGCACCACGTAGTATATACGTCTATAAATATCAGTTTGTGTTCTTTTTTTGCTTTTGCCATCGCATCTTTCAGGCTCAGCTCCTGAAACTGTATGCCTGTATTGCTGCTTTGTTTATCGCCGGCATAGGTATGTACTGCCATCATCAGCGGTAGTGCCAGCAAGAGTCTCTTTATCATAATCTTTGATTGTCTCATTTATTCGTCAGACTATGAAATTAACGAACGCCGTTGGTTTTGGGATGTTAAAATTTTGCATAAAAACAAAAGCCCCCTGCTATTGCAGAGGGCTTTTAGTGTTACTATGAAAAACTAAACCGCTTCTTAAATTATTCTTTCGTCAGTTTGATAGTAGTTGTTTGCTGTGCATCAGCCAGTTTTACAACGTAGTTGCCTGTAGCAAGAGAGGCAATGTTAACGGTGTTGTTGCTAGCGTTTACAGCTTGCTGTACCAGTGTGCGTCCTGTCATGTCGTAGATGGTAACAGTAGCATCAGCTGTAAGGCCTGTGATGGTGATTGCATTTTTAGCAGGGTTTGGATAGATGCCGTTTTGCTGGCCTGCAGCGTTTGCAACACTCAGCGGAGGCATTGTAGCGTTGAAAGTCAGTGTTTTTTCTTCAAACGTTACCATGTTTGCTGCAGGGTTTGCAGTGTTAAGTGTAAAGCTGAGCGGAGTGCTTGTTTTGCCCATTACATCGCCGAATATTTTGTAGCTGCCAAATGGAACACCTGCAAAGTTGAAACGGCCGTTGTTGTCTGAGTATGTATAAGCAACCGGTTTGTTTGCAGCATCTGTCAGTATTATCAGACGGTTAGGTACAGGGTCGCCAACAGCGGTAGATTTGTTTGCACCCAATATTACGCTACCACCTACAAAGCCTGCACCACCAGGGTTAGTACCACCTATCAGTGCAATGTTTGCAGTTACAGATGTAGTAACAGTTGGTGCTATTGCAGTAGCAGTGCTCCATATCAGCGAAGAAGTGTGGTATGTAGGCAGGTAGCTGCTATAGCTGCTGTGTCCTACAGGCAAGAATGCTTTTACCAGCATTGAATCGTAACGAGGGCTAGGCAGTGTGAACGTATAACCACCTGTGCTGTTTGTAATTGCGCTGTCTATAGCAGTCAGTGTCCATGTAAAGAACCATGAAGAACCTATTTGTACAGAATCTGGGTGCTTTTTAATCAGCATTACTTTAGCACCTACAGCCGGTGTAGAGCCTGTGCCAAGTGTTACGATACCACTCAGCGCTGCAGGTGGTGGAGGAACACATTTCGTGAAGTTTGAAGTAGTGATGTTTACACCTGCATAGGTATGATAGTTTTGCAATACTGCCGGTGTACCGGTAGTACAGTTGTTGGTGTATGCTACAATCGGGTGGCCGGAGTTTGTAGTAGATGGCAATGTTACTGAATATGCGCCAGAGCCATTAGTAACTGCTGAACGCCAGAAGTATGCACCATGTGTTGTCATATTGTAAGACAGATTGTTACTATCTGTAACAACATATACTGTTTGCCCTACAACCGGTGCGCCACCTGTAGTCAGTACCGTGCCGCTGAATGTGTACTGAGCATACGATACTACAGAGAGCATCATCGCCATGATAAAAAGTAAGTTCTTTCTCATATAGATTGTGTTTTTGAAGTTTTTTAAAGGTTATTGTTTGAGGCCTTCGATAAATATGACGCAGCACAGGTTTGTTTTGTTAGTGTCATAGAAGAAAAAAACATGGTTTTTTCCATTTTTGTTGGCTAATATGCCTAAAATAGAAAAATCCCCGGCATTTATTAGCCGGGGATTAGTATTTGGGGTATTGAGGGATTATTCCTTTGAAAACTTGTATGATGTTGTACTGCCCATATACGATAGCTGTAGTACATAATATCCCTGCTGCAGGGTACTGATGTTTATTTCATGAATAAAGCCTGTACGCAGTTGTATATTACTCATTACACAACGGCCTGTAACATCGTAGATGGCGGCGCTGTAATCTTTGTCTGTGGCATCGATAGTTAGTTTGTCTTTTGCAGGGTTAGGATATATTTTCAGCACAGGGCGCGCAGCGGCAGCTTGTACATTAACAGACGGTATTTTAGCATTGAAGGTGCGCAATTTATCTTCAAATGTTATGAATGCTGCATTTGGATACTGTGCTGAAATAGTAAAGTAGAGTGGTGTACTGGTTTTGCTTAGTACATCGCCATATATTTTATAGTTACCGTATGGCACACCATAAAAGCCGAATGTACCGTCGTTGGCGCTGAGGGTGAAGCCGATAACATTATCATTCGTATCAGCCAATATTATCAGACGGTTGGGTACAGGGTCGCCTACAGCGGTAGATTTGCCGGCACCTACCACCACAAAGCCGCTAACACTGCCCGGTCCGCCGGGGTTGCTGACAGGTTTCATAATAATACTGGGTGTAGATGATGTGTTGGGTGGCAATGTTGTGGCATTGGGCCAGTACGTTACATTATTGTAATAAGTAGGCGCGTATTTGCTGTAGTGGCCGGAGAAAGACTGGAATGATGCACGTAGCAGCAAATCGGCACTGGTGTTTGCAGGATAGCTGAATGCAAAATTGCCATTGCTGCTGGCTACTACACTATCTATAGGTTGCAGTTTGTAGTATGATGTTGCGCCAATTATTGTATCCAGGTATTTGGTAATAAGCTGCAGCTTGGCATTAGGCGCGCGCGTGCTGCCACTGCCCATAGATACCTGCCCGGTAATGGTAGGGGCAGGAGTGATGCATAAAGTGAAGTTTGATGTAATATTGCTGCCATTATACACATAGGTTTTAGTAAGCGTAACGCTGTTGCAGTTTACAATACTTACTACTACCTGCATGCCTGTGGCTACTGTAGATGGCATTGTTATGGTGTATGTGCCACTTGTGTCTGTAGAGTCTTGCAGATAGAAGCTGGGGAACCATTTCGGGTTTACAGTAGTATCTGCACGCACAAAAACCTGCCTGTTGGCAAGTGGTGTGCCCGATGTATTGAGCACTATTCCCGAAACTACATACTGAGCTTTGGCAAAACTGCCGGCCATCAGTAAAAATATTAATAACAAAAACTTATTCATACTTCACTTTTTTCTTGGTTATACACATGCTTTTTATTTACTCAGTTTGTACGTAACGCCTAAGCGAATGTACGGTGTCTTGTATATTTTCTTTATGTCGTTGTCGTTGATGTAGTTAGCACTGCCTAGTACAGACAGCATCAGCAAATCGAAAGACAAGCCATTGCGTAGCGCATAGTTGATACCCAGCATGTAGTTGAAGCGCAGGTTGTTTACAGGGTCTTCTTTTTGCTGCGCCAGATAATCGGCGTATGGGCTGTAGTTATACTTGATGCGCGTTTCTATAGCAGGTATAGCAGGTGCGGGACTGCTTTCGTTTACTTTGGCAAACACGGCAGTGTCGTAGCGCATCATGCCTTTAAAACGGCTCTCTTCGCGCTCGGCCTGTACCAACCTGCTGAAGTTGGCAGATACACCACCCGTTACACTTAGTGCTTTGGTAAGCCTGTATTGCAACAGCAGCGGCAGTTCAAATTCGGCATACTGTTTCGGCCTGATGGTTTTGGTTACCACCACGCTATCGTATTGCTGTGCATAGAAATACCTGCGGATGATGTTGTACACAGGGTTTCCCTGTGCATCGGCACCTTCGGGGGTGATGATGTGCAGCGCTGTTACGCTACTGTTCTTCACATCGTAGTAAGAAGCAGTACCATCCAGCGTGGTGCGTTTCATGTTGGTATACTTAAGCGTAGGTTGCAGTATTACAGATATGCGCTTGCTGATGTGTGCCTGCAGGTATGCACCCAGCAGTGCATTGCCCGCACTGTATTTGTTCATACTAAAGTCGTAGCCCGTCTTCAGGCCATAGCTCCATTTTATCGGGTTGCGCGGCTTAATAATTTCGGCAGTGGTATCTGCAGGTATAGCAGATGCTGCAGATGTAGCAGCTGTAGTATTTGCAGGTGTGTTTACTGCATCGTTGCTGTTTGGTGCGGTAGCCTGTGGTGCAGGTGCGGCAAGGGTTTCGGCATGTTGTGCAGCATTGGCAACAGGTGCGGCTATCTGTTTGCCTGCGGCAGCTATCATATTGCTACCGTTGTTTTTGCTGCGTGTTATCAGTGGCTCGTAGCGGCTGATGTCTGCCTGCGGTACCATTGGTTTTGCCTTTGGTGCGCCTGCCAGTGGCAGTGGCATTTCGTCAACCATTTCGCGCGTCAGCCTGTTTGCAGATGCGGGTACAGGGGCTGTACGTTGTGCAGGGGTTATTGCCGCCGGTGTGGCATCTGCGATAGTTGGTTTCGGTACACTTATGTTTTGCTGTGCAGGTACGCTATTGGCAGGCTGCTGTGCAGGTATATTGTTGGTAGCAATTGGTTGTTGTGCAATGGCAACTGCTGGTGTAGCGGCAACAGTAGCAGGTTGTTGCGGCGCGGCAGCCAGTGTGCGGTTGTTTTGCAGGGTGCGTGTTTGTTTTTCTTGTGTTTTGCCTTTTGGCAGCACGGTAGTTGCAGGCACAGGCGTGGCAACAGTAGCCGCCACCGTAGCAGGTGTGGCAGCAGGTGTTGGTGCTGTGCTGTGTGCAGTTGATACGGCTTGCGTTTCCGATGCATCGGTAATGCCCGCTGACGGTGCAGTTGGTTTTACGCCTGCAACGGTTGCCGGTGTTTTAAAGCCAGGCAATACATTGCCTGTAATAAGGCTGCCGGCTATTGCCAATAGCAATGCCAGCCCCGAAACCCACCAGATGATGATGCGTTTTTTGTTTCGCCCCCCGTCGAGCCGCTGCTCCAGGGCCGACCACACGCGCGGGTCGGGTACCTCCCGGTAGCCTCCCAGCTCGTCGCGAAACAGGTCGTCGATATGTTGTTTATGTTCTTCCATAATGCCTGCTACATATGGTTGTTTATCTTTTCTTTCAATCGCCTGCGGGCATCGTTCAGGTGCCAGCGGCTGTTATTTTCTGTTATCTGCAACTGCCCGGCTATCTCTTTGTGCTGCATATCTTCAAACACATACATGTTGAAGACCATGCGCTGCGTAGCGGGCAGCTGGTGTATTAACGCTAAAAGTTCCTTGTATGCGAGCTTGCCTATCTGTGTATCTGCGTCCACGCCTGTTTCTGTCATCTGCTCGGGGTGTACCTCCTGTTCAAACTTGGTATGCTTGCGCAGGTGGTCTGTTATCAGGTTGATGGCTATGCGGCGCATCCAGCCCTCTATAGGGCCCGTAAAACTGTATTGAGACAGCTTGGTGAATATGCGGTAAAAAGTATCGTTCAGTACCTCCTCTGCGGCGGATGGATTGTAGAGGTACCTGCGGATAACGCCATAAACCACGGGTGCATAGGTATCGTACATCTTCTTTTGCGCCTGACGGTTGCCTGCAATACAATCCCGTACCAGCGCCTGTAGTTCGCCGGAGGCTTGCAGCGGTTGGCTGCCATTAACCGAGGTGTTTGTATTGCGGTCGGTCACACTGTCATTCAGATAGCAAAAGGTAGCACAAATTATGCCCCGATATTAACTATGACGCAATGTTTTCCCCAAACGTTAGCGGGGTAGAGTATATAATTTTGTGGAATGTGAGGGGGTTATTTCAAAATATCTATGAATTCTGAAAAATTGGATAGGTTTCCGGTATATATATGGCTCAGGTCTATATTTTCTACATGGTTTTCTGTTATTGATACATCTTTGTATGTCCAGCAGTATTGTCCGTTTCGTTCTGTTACAAAGAGTATGTAGCATTGCTCGCCTATAGGCATCTTACACTGCGGTGTACCAACAGAGCGTGGGAACCCTTTTGGAATGATATAAACCCTGCTTGCATTGGCATAGCCTTCAGGTACATTGACGGTAACACTTGTCAGGGGGCGGCCATCGTTATAGAATCTGCCAAATGCATACCAGTTATTGTCTGGTACATTCATAATGTAGGAAGCATAACTTTGGACAAGATAGACCATCCAATTTTTTGCAGGTTCCCATACTGTACCATCAACTGATGTTTTAGCATTAAAGGCAATCGTATCTCCTTCAGTGCCAATATAAGTCTGGCGTTTTACATCTATACGTATAAAGTTATTAATGGTAAGAAGCGTACCATCTTGCTTTGCGGCCAAATAAAATATACAACTGTTTGCCAGCATTTCGTACGTGCCGTCGCTGGTACGTGCTATGTTGGGTTTGTCGGCTATTATCATGCTCTTACGGTCATAAAATTGGCAATACTCCAATGTAGCGTTACTGGTTATGGCAACTCCGTCCTTGAACAAGGTATTTTGTGGCAGTGTAATTAATGTGCCATTTACCATTCCGATAGTGTAATAAGAATATATGTTGGGAAGTTTAAGGTTTGTAGTTGTTATTAAACTGTTCTGCCCATCGTTCAGTAGTTTATTAAATGCAGCAGCATCGGGTAGCGGGGTAGTGTTGTCATTGTCTTTTTTACAACCAACAAAAGCTAGTGCCATGAAGGCGATAGATAATAAAGTGTTAGCAGCGGGTTTCATAATAAGTATAGTTTTTTGTGCTGTCAGACAGCACGATAGAAAATAGGTGTATTATCAGTTAACAAGTTAGTAATTACGCAACGCACTAAAAAATAATGTTTGAAATCAGAATTACTCGTGGCTTGTAAGCGTGGCGGGAGTATATAATTTTGTGGAATGTGAGGGTGGTGATTTGTAGTTATTCGTCCCCTGTCACACGCTCCGTCTCCGTTTCATATATCTTACATATTCTACTATGGCGCCGCCAAGTGCGGCGCTGGCAAATAGCAGTACCCAATCTTTGTTGGTTATCAGGAATTCGATGGCGTTGTAGAGCATAAAGCTGATTTTTTGTTTGTTCTCCCGGTTCTCTCAGGTATCGGGGAGGTCTGTTTTTGTTTGCGGCAGCTAATTTCTGTCTTTCTTTTCAAAAAAAATATGTGGAAAACACTGGACTTTTAGGCTCAGATATAAAAAAATACCCCCTGTCGCGGGGGTATCTTTCGTTTCAAGTGGGGAAACACTTTTTCGGGGCAAATAACAGATACGAGGGTATCCGATTTTTTTTATGTGTTTTGAGTATGGGCGGTCAAAATAATTTGCACGGTGCCGGGGTCTATATGGTAAAATAGGTCCATACAAGTATGCAGGTTACCACTGTGCCGGCTACGATGATTGCCTGCATCATATCAAACTTATCTCTCTGTATCTGCATACCAATATGCTTTGTGATTTCTTTGGTAAATATGCGTTGCCCGTGCAGGCTTTGCAAATTTTCGGCGTAACAATTGGTGTTACAATTTTGCGTAACAAACTGTTACGGTATGATAATCAGCCGTTTGAGTTTTTTGAGCACAGACGCATGTTGCGGAGATTAATATAAAAACAATCCCCCCGACGGGCGGGGGGAGGCTTTCGTTCCTGGTGGGGGAAGTATGGTTTGTGGGGCAATGTGGTGTTTGGGGACTCTTTTTTTACTGCCTTCATGGGGTAAATGCAGTTTTCACAGGGCCGGGGTCGGTATGGCTATACCGTGTAATATGTGCAGACCATAATGCATGCAACCAGTGCCGCGGCTACCACTACCGCTACCATCAGGTTGTGTTTTTCTTTATGTATCTGCATAATGACTTTGTTGTATCAAAAAATAGTAATGTAAATATGCACCCCACCGCCGCCCGATGCAAATTTCGGGCAACACAAAAACGTCACAATCTGCTGTTACACACTGTTACGCTATGATAATCAATGTTTTGTGATTTTTACGTATCAGATACTACTGAAATATTCTTCAGCATTAGCACCGTCGGGCAGTTGTATTTTCTTTAGCAGACGGTATTTGTTTACACGTATGGCATCGGGTGTTACGCCGAGCATATTGGCCATGTCTCGGCTGCTGAGGCCCAGCTTGGTAAGCAGTATAAAACGCATCTCTGCGGCGGTGATATCTCCAAACCTTTCGCGCACACGGTCTATATAGCCCGGGTGCACTTTATCAAACAACACCTGGAATTCAGACCATTGTGCATCTGTAAGCAGTACAGATTGTTTCAGGGTTTCAACATAGCTTTCTTCGGTAGAGGATGCCAATGCGGCAGGGCGGTATTTTTTTATCTCTGAGGTAAATTCTTCTATCAATTTGTTTTTATCCTGCATGCTGCGGGCAAAATCTTCAAGCTGCTTGCGTGCCATTTCTTCGGCAAGTGCTCTTTTGTTTTCTGCCGCCATCAGCTTGCTGCGGTGTTTCAGTTTCTGGCGGTTTACAAACAGCACACCTGTAATACCTGCCATCAGTACCAGTGCTATGGCACCGTTGCGCTGCAGTTTGTGTACAGATACTTCTTTGTCCATCAGCTCGGTGGTATATTGCAGCGAGTCTGTTGTTTTCTGCACACGAAACTCTGCCTCGGTGCGTGCTATTTCTTTCTGTACATCCACACCTGCTATGCTATCCTTCAGCCGCTCGTAGGCTACATAATACAGATAAGCATTTTTATAGTCTTGCTTTTTTTCGGCAACAACGCTCAGCCAGTTATATATATCTACTTTATTGTCCTGTATGCCCAGTCGGTTGTTCAGTTGCAGTGCCTGCTGCAGATAGTATTCTGCTTTTGTCAGCAGCTTGCTGCCGTCTTGCAAGCTATCGGGCAGGGTGTTTCGGTTAACGTATGCACTGGCATATACCGCACCAATGCCGCTGAGGTTGAAGGCGATGCTTTTCTCATTGCCCATAGCAGTGTTGATGGCAAGGGCTTTGTACAGGTAGTTGAGCGCCTCGCCCAATTGTATGGTGCGAATCATTTCTCCGCCAATGTTGCCGTATAGCTGTGCCAGATCGGGTGTGGGGGCGGGTTTCTTTTCTTCGTTGTCTGCGGCTTTTTTATACCACGCTATAGCCTCGGTGTACTGTTTGCGTGCGCTGTAATAGTAACCCATGTTGATGCACAGGCTGTTGGGGTAGGGCATGCCTGCTTTTTCAAAAGCTTCTTTGGCAATAGTAAGATATTCTCTTGCTTTATCCCAGTCTGCATTTTGGGTGTAGATGGCGCCAATGGCTACTGCCATGGCGGCTATGCGTGCAGGGTTGTTTTGGCTGCGCGCTATAGAGAGTGCTGTATTGTAATAGCGTAGTGCCTGCGGTAAGTTGTTTTGCAGTGCGTAGCTGCGGCCTATCAGGTTGTTGGCCTTCAGTTGGCCATATGTGTATTGCAGTTTTTCGGCAAGTGCCAGTGCCTGTGTGGCAAATGAGCGGCTGCTATCGAGGTTTGTTTTGCTGTATTCCAAAGATATCTCTGCGAGTAGCAATACCTTGTTGGTATCGTCGGGCGCTGCTTTGCAGGCAGCAAGCATAGAGTCCGGCTTGCGGTGTTGCTGTGCGCTGATGGTTTGCGGGGAGGTTATACCAATCAGCAACACGAATAGAATTCGTTTCAATGCTTAGTTTGTTTTGGGGTGTTTGTTCTTAGCTTGTTCGAAAAATAATGATTGTTTCTAAGTATTGCAAGTAATATGGATATGACAGGTATGCAAAAGCCCCGCTGCATGTGTAGCGGGGCCTGATAGTCAGTATGTTAGTCGGTATTTATTTCTTTTTCATGTCCTTCAGCTTTTTAGCACCATAGGCTGCGCCAGCTATTACCAGTGCGCTGACGCCACCATCCAGGGGTACTTCGTCCACCACATCATCGTCAAAGCCAGGGCCTTGTGCCAGTGCTGTGCCTGATACCAGTATCAGGAGTAAAAAAGTATATACGGTAATTATTGTTTTATTGTACATAAGAGATATTGATTGAAGCGGTGTTGATGATATGGCGTTGTTTATTGTTTGATGAGTTTTTCCGAATACACCCGGTTTTCGTCCCTGATGTTTACGATATACACACCTGCAGGTATATCATTCAGCGATACCTTCATGCTGCCTGCATTGTATGTAGCCTGTTTTGCTTTTGCCACCACTGTGCCTGCCATGTTTACAATTGTTACATGCAGTGTTTTGCCGGTAGCACCTTCATAGTATATCGTTACATCATTACCGGCAGGGTTAGGTGCCAGCTTTACTTTCATTGCGTTGTCAGTATTGCCTGCAATGCCGGTTGTAGGCTTGCCCTGTGTATTCAGTTCAAATCTGCCTTTGCCTTGCGATGCTGCGTTGGTATCTACCGTAAACCAATACTCATAACCTGCGCTTATCTCTTCGTTCTTGCCTGTGTAGTTGTCTTTCAGGAATAGTTTTGTGCCTGCAGGTACATCAAAGTCTGCAGCTACTATTTTATAGTTTTTCTTGTATGGTGTGGTGAAGCCCAATGGAATGGTTTCATTTTCTGCATACGGGCGATTATCTATAGCCAGCAAGCTGTCGTCTGTGCTGTAGGTGTTGAAGCTGACTTCGGGGTTAGGAAATTTCAGTGCATCAGTATTTTCGTTGATGGCCAGTGCGTTTGCATCAAAGTGCAGTTGCAACCTGTCCCAGAATATGGAGCTGTCTTCAATGTTCAGCGTTACCCTGTTAGGGAAACCTGTTGTTTTAAACATCGTACTTGTGCTGCTTGTCTTATCGGCTTCATCGAAAGTGATGGTACCGTTGCTGCTTATTTGTGTTACAAAAGCCCCATATACAGGCAGGTTGAAAGATGAAGAACCGTAAGCATAAGTAGTGTAACCACCTTTGGTGCCTTGTTGTGCGCTCCATACATAGAAGTTGCTGCCGATGCCCGCAGTGTTGCTTGCACCATCCATGCTTATAGGGCTTGGGAAAGGATTGCCCACCAGTGCGTAGGTAGTGCCGCTGCCTTTGGTAACGCTGATGTTTTGTGTGCCCTGGTTTACAGCGCCTGTCATATCAAGCGTTACGGCACTTGGTGTGTATGTGCCGCTTGTAAGCCCTTCGCCTATGGCGCCACGTACCAGTACGCGGATGCCTTCGTATTGGTCCCATGAATTGGCACCTGTACCATTGGTACTTGTAAATGCTGTCCAACCGATGTCGTTTGATGAAGAACCGTTTGCTGCTGAAACATCGTACCAGTATGCAGAAGGATTGTTAGTACCTGTAGTAGTAAAGCCGTTTGTACTGCCACCGCTACCAGTGATGTCTATATCGTCTGTAAGTGATGAAAGGCCTTGTGCAGCTGTAAACGGATGAGAGAAGAAGCGAAATGCACGACGGCTGCCCGGTATATAACGCTGCACCTGTACGTTGCCGCTGATGCTGCCGGCGCTGTTGCCTATGCGACCTGTATTGGTAGCGTCTGACGTTAGTGTAAGTAAACCGTTTGTGGTAAGTGTAGCACCCGATGCTACCGTAACAGTGCCTGCACATGAAATAGCATTGCCACTGATGCTGCCGCTTGATGCGATATTGAAAGTACCTGTACCGCTGAAGCCATTGCCACTGTTGGTGATGTTGCCATTGATATTGGCAGTAGTGCCTGCAGCCATGGTAAGTGCCACACCGCTACTGATGGTAAGCGCCTTGCAAGTAAAGTTGCCCGGTGTGGTGTTGCTTGAAATAACTGCGTCGAGCGAAGATGTTGGTGCACCGTTGTTCCACGTACTGCCGTTCCATGTAGTATTGGTTATAAAAGAGCCGTTGAACGGATTGCAGCCTGCAGGAGGAATTGTTACAGTAGATGCATCATTTGTTGTCCAGTTACTCGTAGTATTAACAGCCGTTCTGGTAGCTGTAATAGCTGCTGCTGCTGTAGAACTGTATTGGCCTGTACAATTATAAACCCCATTATCTACTTCAAGGCTGCTGCCATCCAGCAATACAAGTGCGTTTGTACCATTGGTAAGGCATGCGGGCTTGTTTGAATTACTGGCGCTTTGGCAAATGTCTACAGAAATGTTTGATGTACAATCATCCCAGTTGGTAGTGCTGAAAGAGCAGCCTGCTGCTGTTGCTTTGTTGGCATGTATGGCAGCCAGCATAGTACCTGATGCACCGTTTCCGGTGGTTGTACTACCTGAGCCGTTCTGCAGTGCAAATATCTGGTCGCCACCGGTAGATAAATTTAGTACCGCGCCCGATGCACTGCCATTGCTACAGGTAAATGTACCGGCGCTGCCCGCACCGCTTATTTTTACATGCGTACCATAGCCGAGAGAAGAACCGGATGTCCACACAAACTCACTGCCCGATTCCGGGAAAGAAGCATTGTCGGCAGTTGTACAAAAATTATCTGTACCGCAGCTGCCGCTTTTCCATCCACGGTCTGTAAAGTAGATGGTTGTACCACTTGTAATACCTGTTGACTTTAGTATCACAAAAGAAAATTCATCACTGTTTGCAGCAGGGTCGCTATTGTATCCTGTAAAGGCAATGTCTCCTAATGCAAGTGTTGTCTGGCTGTAAACATTTACTGATAGCAGCAGCATCAGTAATGGTAACATGGTTTTTTTAATAGACATATATGTGAGGTGTTTGTTGCTTAATATTTAATAAATTTTCCGGTTTCGTAATTGCCATACACATCGACCATTTTTATCGAGTATAATCCGTTTTTGATTTCTGCGGTCCCGATTTTCACTAATCCTTTTTTTGATACCACCGGACCGTCAAATACGCGGTTTCCCATCTGGTCTGATATGGTTACATGAAATTTGCCAATGCCCATCTTTACGTGTATCTCATCGCTTTTGCGGTCGTAGTGTACACTGTGTAGCGCGCCGGGTTCAAGATGGCCGGATGATTTGTCGAAGCGTTTGATAATCAGTGTATCTGAAAGAACGATTACAAACCTTTTTTCTGCAGGCAGTGTATCGGCAGGATAATAGTGACACACATAATGTGTATTGGCTTTAAAATCCTGTAACAATGGTGTGGCTCCGAAGTCTTTTATATATATATGCCTTTTGATGTTGGTATAGTCTTGCAGCCTGATGAAGAAAATATCTTTTTTGTCTGCTTTGATTACCAGCGGTATGGTGTCGTTGAGCCTTGCTTTTCGGTAGGTAGCCACATTCAGCAGCTTGCCGTTTTGCATGGTTGCAATGGTATGTGGCTTGTGTGTGTTTCCTGTCTCTACGGCTACAGGCTTTATGCCATCTACCGTGTCGTAGCGGATGACCAGTTCATCTATATAAGCGCTATCCGGAAAGTGGAGCAATGAGATGCGCAGCAGGTTGATTTTTTCTTTGTTTTTTGCCGGCTGTGCTTTTGTGCCATATGCAGCCAGTGCAGCTGTAAATAGCACCGTTATGTATATAAATGCTTTATATCGAAAGGCGTTTATGCACTTTTTAGCAGTATGTATCCTGATGGCTGACAAGCAGGTATGTTTTGTTGATAAAAAATGGGGTATTACGAATGGCCACAAAATAATATAAAACAGACGTTATATTCAATATTGTTGATAAAGAATAATGATTGTTTAAAAATGCCATACAGAGCATTTCTTTGTATTTCATTTCGGTCTTAGCATACATAAAAAACACCCCGTTTTTATAACGGGGTGTTTATCAGTTGGTTATATGTATTCTATTTCTTCTTCATGTCCTTCAACTTTTTGGCACCGTAGGCTGCACCGGCTATTACCAGTGCGCTGACGCCACCATCCAGGGGTACTTCGTCCACCACATCGTCGTCAAAGCCGGGGCCTTGTGCCAGCGTGGTAGCCATACCTGCAAAGAAGAATACAATTGCGAATATTAGGAATTTGATATGTTTCATATAGAGAATCTTTTAGCTAGTGAAGGGATTATTGTTTTATCAGTTTCTGTGTCATCACTTCGCTGCCGTTGCAGATGGTTACGTTGTAGATGCCGTTGGCAAGTTGCGCAGTAGGTATTGTTATGTTACCATTAATATTAGTTGCAGTAGCCGTTGACACTTTTACACCCAGCATATTTGTTACAATGATGTTCAGCTCTTTGCCTGCTCCTTCGTAATAGACTGTTACATTGTCAGTAGCAGGGTTTGGCACTAATTTCACTTTCAGCTTGCTTGCATTTACATTTTTGATGCTTGTAGGTTCGCCCTGTGTATTCAGTTCAAAGCGGTTGTTGCCCCAGCTTGCTGCACTTGTATCTACAGTAAACCAGTATTCAAACGAAGGTGTTACTTCAATTGTTTTGCTCAGCAGCTTATCTGTAAAGTACAGCTTTGTACCTGCAGGCATGTTTACATTCGGTGCAGTGAATTTGAATTTCTTTTTGATGCCTGCATACAAACCAAGCTTGATTGTTTCGCTTGCTACATACGGACGTGTATCTATAGACAGCATCGAGTCATCTTTGCTGAGTGTGTAGAAGGTCATATCAGGATTGTACAGCTTTGCAGCATCCGGATAATCTACCGTAGCCATTGCGTTATCGTCAAAGTTCAGCAACAGCCTGTCCCAGAATATCGTGCTGTCTTCCAGTTTCAGTTCTACCTGATTAGCAATGCCCGTAGTTTTGAAAGGAGCACCTGCAGTACCGCTTGTTTTGTCTGCTTCGTCAAACACAATATCGCCGTCTGCTGAAAGGGTAGTAACAAACGCACCACCAAAAGGCAGGTTGAAAGAAGAAGAACCGAAAGTATAAGAAGTATAAGCACCACGCGAACCCTGATTAGCATCCCAGATATAGAAACTGCTGCCAATATTAGTACCACTTACCGCATCCATATTTACCTGACTAGGAAAAGGATTGCCTACCAATACAAAGTCTGTACCACTACCTTTAGTAAGGCTTACGCTCATACTACCCTGATTAACATAGCCGCTCATATCAAGCGTGTTGTTGCTAGGTGTGTAGCTACCCAAACCTAAGCCTTCGCCTTTGGCACCGCGTATCAGTACACGCATTACCTGAAGCGGATCCCATGTAGAAGATGCAGTGAAATCCGTCCAGCCCGGGTTGTTGCCTGTAGTGCTGTTATCGCCGGTTGTCACATCAAAGTAGAAAGCAGAAGGACTGTTAGTGCCTGTAGTTGTAAAAGGAGAACCACCACTACCTGTTATGTCAATATCATCCGTCAGGTCGCTCATGCTTTGCGCAGTAATGAACGGATGCGATAAGAAACGGAAAGCACGACGTCCCGGTATATAACGCTCTGTATTCACTATACCGCTGATGTAGCCTCCTGCACCGCTGCCCGCAGCAATGCGTCCTGTACCTGTAGCGGTAGATTTCAGCGTAAGGAAACCACCTGTGGTCAGCACACCGCTTGTAGGTGTGTAAGTGCCCAGTATATTCAACGTGCCGCTTGTGATGGTAGCTCCTGTACTGTTATTTAATGTAAGATTGCTGATGTTCAATGTGCCTGCCGCAATGCTTTGCGCAGATGAACCATTCAGTTCTACTGTACCGCCTGTACCATTGAATGTACCGCTGTTGCTGATGTTGCCTGCTACCTGCAGTGTGCCACCGCTGATGGTAAGTGTACCGCCTGCATTTACCGTCAGGTTTTTGCAGTTTTGTGTGCCTGTAGTTATTACAGGGTAAAAGGAATAGCCCGAAGGTATTAGTATATCGCTGGTGCTTGTTGGTACCGCACCATCGCTCCAGTTGGTGGTAGTAGCCCAGTTGGTAGTACTTGCGCCGCCTGTCCATACTTTGTCAAACGTACCTTGTTTGAAGAAAGCTGAATTGTCGGTATCTGTATAGTAGCCTATAAATACATTATTGCCATTGCTTATCATAGTAGGCGATATATCATTGAGGTTATCGTGACGAACGGTAGTAAGTGATACAGATGTGCCCCATGTACTACCCGTAGTATTGGTAGCCCTGTTATAGTATAACAGGTGGAAGTTGTAAGACCATGCAATAGCAGGATTGCCATTGACAGTAGTGAGCGAAGGAGACAGCATTTTATTGCTACCTTCTACCAAAACTGTGCTGCCCCAGGTAGTACCACTGGCATCTGTGGCGCGTACATACCTCAGCTCGCTCATGAAATAAAGCATGTTTGAATTATCGCCGTATGCTACAGCCGGGTTGCCATTTATTACTGCCAATGAAGGGGTGAAGATGTCCGTAAATGAAAGTGTTGCAATGGTAACAGGTGTATTGAAAGAACTGCCTGTAGCATCTGCCCCACGGCAGTAATAAGCTGTGCTGCCCGATGCATAGGTTACAGCAGGGTTGCCGTTCACAATTGCAAAGTCAATATCGTAGGTTGTGCCTGCTGTAGCGATAGTGATTGGTGAGCCCCAGCTTGTGCCGCTTGCATTTGTGGCGCGTATATATTTTATGCTGCCGCCTTCGGTGTATGCGATGGCAGGGTTGCCGCTTACCACCAGCAGTTTAGATACTCTGCCTGCCGATGTGCCTGTGGCAATGGCTACGGGTGTGCCCCATGTGCTGCCTGAAGCATTGGTAGCGCGCACATAATACAGGTCTTGGTTGGTAACATCATAGTAAGATATTGCAGGGTTGCCGTTTACTTGTGCCAGGCTTGGGTTTTGGCCCACATCATTGGTAGTGGCAACACTTACTTCTGTACCCCAACTACCGCCGTTAGCATCGTTGGCACGTGTATAGAGCAGGTCTCCAAGCCCTATGCTATAATATGCCATGGCAGGGTTGCCACCAATATAGGCCATCGTTGTTTGCATATTACCGCCAAGGCCTCCGTCTATAGATACTACGGTGTTCCATGCACTACCATCTGCATTGCCGGCGCGTATATATTGCGAATTGTTATTGTTATTAAAACCCTCGAACGTGGCAATGGCAGGGTTGCCATTAACAATTGTAAGTGTAACAGGTTCTAATGTTGTATTAACACTGTTCATACCCGGAGTAATGGCACTGCCCCATGTAGCGCCGTTTACATCTGTAGCGCGCCTGTATCTGATAACAAAGCTGCTGTTACGATATGCCATAGCCGGATTGCCATTTACTACTGCAAGGCTGATGTCATATCCGTTGGATGCAGTCTCTAACGATACTGCACTGCCCCATGTGGTGCCACTGGCATCGGTAGCACGTATATACATCAACGTGCCATTACCACTTACATTACCTACAAAACCTACAGCAGGGTTGCCGTTTACTACTGCCAGGCTGAACTGGCCCACAATAGCACCACCGCTATTCAGCGTTACGGCACTGCCCCAAGTGGTACCATTGGCATCGGTGGCACGTATGTATTTTACCGAATTGTTGGCATTGTCGTAGCATACAATGGCAGGGTTGCCATTTACAACAGTCATGTGCGACCGTGCACCAATATTACCGGATGCTACTGTTACCACACTGCCCCAGGTAGCACCGTTTACATCGGTAGCGCGTAGATATTCCAGATTGCCGGTGCTTTGGTTTCTGTAACAAATGGCGGGGTTGCCATTTACTATGACCATAGTCATAACATCAAAAGCCAGGTTGGCACTGATGGTAATAGGCGAGCCCCAGGTAGTGCCGCTTGCATCTGTAGCACGTATATACCTGATGCCCACCCCTGCCTTATTATAAACTATTGCAGGATTACCGTTTACAACTGTCAATGCCAGATTATAGCCTGCATCGGCATTGTCAAGCCTGATGGGAGTACCCCATGTAGTTCCGTTTGCATCGCTAGCCCGCACATATATCAGAGAGGCTGCAGTACTAATGGTCATATCATAATACGCCAAAGCGGGGTTGCCGTTGACAACAGCCATTTTAGTGTGTTTGCCTACATGTGCACCCGTAGTGCCATAAGTAGCAGGTGCCACTTTTACCGAATTGAGCCATGTTTGCGCAGAGCCCGTGTACTGCATCACAAAGATGCACAGCACAGCAAGGGCTGTTTTTAGAAGAGTAGATTTGTACATATAGAGGTTTTATTACTAACGTTTTGTTTGTTTCTGCCGGGTAAGATGTATGGGATTTGTGTTATGTGTTTTTTGTTCTATGTATTTGCTTTTGGCGTCAGCCGAAAGACAACCAGGTGACGATGGCAGATACCATACCCATCAAAAAGATGATGCTTATCCACAGGTTGTATTTATTGAGCTTAGACATTTATACCGTCCAAACCTACGCTTGCAGAAACGGAAAGAAGATTTTGAGGCGACACAAAAACGTCACAGTTTCATATTGTTGATTTTCAGATAGTTATAAAGGTGTGTCGATACTGTGACGCATAAAAAATCCCCCTTCCTTAGTAACGAAGGGGGAGGCTCTCCCTGAAATTTCTCTCTTTATGTAAGTAATTGTCAGGTGCCCGATGGGGCATATCATATCAGCGCGGCAGGGGCTGGGGACTACCCGCCGCAGCTGTGGTAATTAGTGTTGTTGGTTGCGTTGTTCATTCACCATTCGTTTTGCAATGTCTATTGCATCACGGTCGTTGGCAGCTTTTACCAACGCAAAAGTGAGTTGTGCTAATTCGTTTTCGTACACCACATTGCTTTCGTTTACATACATCTGCTGTGTGGTGGGAAAGCAAGATAGCACCTCGTCTTGTCTGAAAACTACCCTGTAGTAACTCATGATTGACACTATTTTGCTTGATTACGAAAGTATTACGCACAAGCTGCCCCACCCAAAAATAGGGTAGTGGTTAACCACCGATTAACCCCTCGTTAACGAGCGATTAACAAACGCCCGCTAATCGCATTATTTCCTCAGTTGCAAGGTTACACTGTTTAGTTTTCCCTTGCTTAGTGTCACACTGTCGCGGCATACCCACTTCACTGTGTCAACAGTCTTTTGTGCCAGTATATAGTATTTGCCGGGTGTGGGTATGGTAAAGTTTACCCTGCCGCTTGGGTCGCTCTCGGCACTGTAGTTGGCATATGTTTTATTGCCATTGGCAAAAAGGATGGCACTGCTGTAGATGCTCACTTCTGTTTTTGGCAATATGCCGCCAAGGCTGTCGCGGGTATCTATGCGTAGCAGGCAATTATTGCCCGTGTTGGGGTACAACGTCAGGCGTATGCTGTCGCCAATCATATTAAGGTAGTAAGTGCGTTCGCCTTCTTTTGTAAGGAAGGTAGTATCTGCCACATAGGGTAAATCTGCCAGTGTGGTGGCTGCCGTAATGCGGTAGTTTTCGCCTGCTTTCAGAAAATCCATGGTAAAGAAGCCACGTGCATCTGTAGTCTTTTTGTATAGGTAGTAGTTATCGTTTTGTCTGTACACATACACATCTACCCCGCCGCTTGGCAGTGCCAATGATGTATTGTTGTTGATGGTATCAGCTATCAGAACCCTGCCCGCGTATATGTTGCGGTTTTCAAGACTGTCGTTTACTTTTTTGCAGCCTGCCAGCAGCAGCAGGGTAGTGCATATATATAGTATGTAGGTGCTTTTCATCTTAGAATAGTTTTAGGAATGAAGTGAAAATATCTTTTGCCAGCCCACCGTCCATGGTTAGGCTTACCTGCAGGCCATCGCGCACTTTCAGGGTTTTCTTTTCGCCCACTACTGCATTGTTATACAATTGGTATGCAGTGTATCTGTAAAAATGCGGACCTGCATTGATGCCCAATCCCGGTAACAGATCAAACCCGATTCCCAGATACTGGTTTTCAAGTGGTTTGGCAGCATCTACCAGCAGTGCCATGTGCCAGCTACGGATAAGTGTTCTTCCCCAGGTTTTCTTATTCACATCGGCAAATGTTTGTGGCAGCAGATACACTTTTATACCTGCAGAATAGCGTGGTGTATTGTAAGAAGATGTTTTGAAGCCTGTACCTTCCGTTTCTACAACAGGTGCATTACCGGTAAAGAAATGCACACCTGCGGCAAACTGTATGCGGCTGCGTTTGTAAGAAATAAAGTTGAAACTTTTCGGTTTGATGGTTTCTTTGTTATCCACCTTCAGCCCAAGTGTATAGGTGTTTTTGTAGCTGCTATCGTTTTGGAGTTCTTCCAGTTTATCCAGGCGGGTAGTGTATGCTTTATCTATATCGTCTGCAAATTCTAGCTCCTCCGCCGGTGGTATGTTTGCAGTGTATACAGATATAGCTTCCTGTATTTTTTGCAGTGTGTTTAATACCTCGTTATAGGAATCGAGCTGCCTAATACCTGTTGTTGGCGTTGTAGTCAGAGATAGTGTTCCGCCTTTTTTGGGATTAGATATATTATTGTATTGTTCCAGCAACCCACCTGCGAGCCTTGTAAACTGCAATACCGGTACAATGCCTACCGATTTCATTTCATAAGACACTTCACCTTTTGGTGGTATGTTGTAGGTATAGATGGCTATCCTGTCTTTATTTAAGTATATTGTTTCTTTTGCTTTATCGCTGTTGGTTAGTTTCAGTTCATCTGCCGCATTGTGAAAACGGTAATGGTCGAAGGCTTTTGGTATTATGTATTTGCCAACAATGGTATATTGTGCATAGTTCTTTTTCAGCTCTGCAGACTGTGCAATGAGTTTGTAATAGGCCTGTATCTTATTTAGCTGCATTTGCAAATTGTTGCGCTTCTGCTCCATCACAACATCACTATAGTTGTACACAGTTTCGCTGTTTAGTTTCGTTGTCAGCGAGCGGATATTTGTTGCAAGTGTGGTGGTGTCTTCGAATGCAGGTATTTTATTTGTGTTGATAATGCCTAGCGCATTCATTGTATAAGTATTTCCGGTGAGGGCAGAAGTATTGCACATCCATTTATTCATAGCAGTGAATTCACCTGCACTCCCCATAATTTCTAGTTTGGTAGTAATATCCAGTAAGGCACTTTTTATAGCTTCTTTTGTATCGTCGTTTATGGCCAACCTGTCATTTAGCGTGGCTAATTGCATATTGTAAACAAAGTCACGAAGCTGGAAAATCTGCGTTTCAATCTTCTGTAGTTTTACCCATGACTTGAATATGTCCGGTGTGCTTTTCAGCATGTCGTTGTAATAATTTACAATGGCAATGCTACCCGTATTGTTATATTTGACAGTGGCATCAGTTTCTGCGCAGTGTGCTTCTTTTGTGTAATTGGCAGTAGTGATATTTGTAGTTGTGATAGTAGACGATATTTTTGATGCAACGGTATACTGTAAGGTTGGGTAGGTGAGTACATAACCTGATGGGGCTACACTTTCCGCTGTTGTTACATCATTGGTAGGTTGTATGATTTGATTATACAGTTGGGCTTCTTTCTTCAGTGCTTCAAAATTCTTTTTAATAAAGTCTTTAAGTTTCTGGTTGTCTTCTTTCGGGTCTTCGGCAAGAGCTATGCAACTGATAGCTGGGGTGTCTCCGTTCTTTTTGTCTTCCTGCTTCTTGCTTCCGCTTTGTGCTTTTACAATGTTTGTTATCTTGCCCGTTTTGTCTATGGTGATGTTTACCTGTGCCTTACTGCCATAGATAATATTGCAGCAGAGGAGTAATAGCAATAACTTTTTCATAATTGGGGATGTTTTAGTTTGAAGGCTAAGGTATAACCTGTAGGGGCATAAAAAAACCAGTATTAATACTGGTTTTTAAGGGAAACATACGTTTTATGCAAAATAATTGTACGCACCTACACCGCTTGCGGGCGTGCATCGCTGTCTATCTCGCGTATCACATCGTCCAGCTTGGTACATGCTTCTGTAAGCTGTGCAAGTATGGTGCGATACTCTTCATCGTTGATGCTGGTCTCGTTCAGCAGGTTGGTAAGGCCCATGATGCTGGCCAGCGGCGAGCGCACTTTGTGGCTCTGTGCAAAAGATATGCGGTTCAGTTTTTCGTTTTGCTTTTCTATGGCTTCTATATACAACATTTGCCGGGTGATGTCGTTGGCTATCAGCACGCGGGTGTGCATGGCATCTACATCAAAAGGTATGTCTTGGGTAAAGGCATAGAGTACCTCGCCGTCTTTGCGTGTGTGTCTGCGTATGCCACGTACGTGTTCGTCTTGTCCGGGTTGTATGTCCAGTCGTTCATCTACAGATGCCAAGCCTTCCGGGCCCACTATCTGCCAGATGCTCATGCCCGTAAGTTCTTGTATGTTGTATTTGTATAGCTGCACGGCAGCATCATTGGCTTGTGCAATATTGCCGGTATCGGCATCGTATATAAACACGGGCATGGGGCTTGCCTGAAACAGCGCGCGATACTGTTGCTCGCTACGGCCCAGTGCTTTCAGTTGTTTTTCCTGTACGGCATCGTGGCTGCGTACCAGTATCAGCAGCAGCAGCCCTGTGGTCAGTACATAAAAATAGCCTTTGTATTCCTGTAGCTTATGTTCCAGTTCGGTATCGCCGGCGGCAAGGTTGCTTACCCAGGCATCGCTGAAATGTATCCACAACAGGCCCACTGCCACGTATAGCAGTGTTATAGTTAGTGCAGAGGGTAGTTTCATATTTTGAGGTTGTGAGGATGAATAAACGATAAACAAAACTCCCATACACAATATAATAAACGCTTATGGTATTTGAAATACCATAATGCCGCAATTGCGTTTTTAATTTTACAGGCATTTATACCACAAAGCTTCAAGTTGGCAATGTCGTGCTAACCAAATAGAAGTGATAGAATAGCAATAATGCACAATTATAAAATACAAAGAGCCCCATGCAGACGTATGGGGCTTTGTTGTAATTGCACCGATTATTTAATGAAAAGATTCTATATCTTTATTAAACATAATAACCTCCCTTTTATGAAAAGACTTTTTACACTGCTCTTCTCCACGGTTGTGTTTGCAGCACATTCTCAACCAACACCTGTTTTTACACTGTTTGATATTTTTTCTGGTATTGGTAGCTCTGGTGCCGGTTCAACTACAGGCTTGGATACCGTAGCCGGAAAGCTTCTGTTTGATGCATACACACCGGCGTTTGGTAGAGAGTTATGGATATCTGACGGTACACCTGCAGGCACTAAACTATTGGCTGATATAAACCCAGGTGGCGCAAGCTCCAGCCCTTTTCGTGCAGCGGGCATTCATTTTAATGGTAAATTTTATTTCGATGCTGATGATGGTACACATGGGGATGAGTTGTGGGTTACCGATGGTACATCTACAGGCACATATATGCTGAAAGATATTTTCCCGGGTTCGTCTAATGGTACCGGCAACCCTAATCCTAACCCATTTTACTTTTGCCGTTTTGGTACTAAGCTGTTTTTTGCAGCAGATGATGGTGTACATGGACGAGAACCGTGGGTTACAGACGGTACAGCTGCAGGTACATACATGATTAAAGATGTTAACCCGGGCATAGATGGCGGGGTGTCTTTTGAACCGATATTATACAATGGTAAAGTGTATTTTGCCGGCTATGATGCTGCAAATGGACAGGAACTCTGGGTTACGGATGGTACATCTGCAGGGACGCATTTGGTAAAGGATATTCAACCAGGTGTGGCTAGCTCAGCACCTGTGTATTTTACAGTGTATAATGGCAAACTATATTTTGTAGCCGAAACAACAGTTAGCGGCTCTGAGTTGTGGGTGACGGATGGTACTGCAGCAGGCACTACGATATTTAAAGAGCTGAACCCCGGTGCAGGTGATGGAGTAAAGGCTACGCAAAAGGTCGAATACAAAGGCAAATTGGTTTTTAGCGCAAGCGATACTGCATTTACATCAGATTTGTGGATGACTGACGGTACATTAGCCGGAACTACTAAGATAAAAGACATGAATATGGGTTTATTTAGTGGCAGTGTGGGTAGTTTTGCAAATCTTAATAATAAACTATACTTCCCCGTAATCAACTACAGTTCAAATAATCGTGTAGAGTTGTGGGAGACGGATGGTACTGATGCAGGTACCAAGCTTGTTTTTGCAAACGATACTATAAAAACACAACTGCCGTGGGTGTATAAAAACAATTTGTACTTTTTTTCAGCGCCATCATCTTCCGGCTATGCGTCAGATATTTATATTAGTGATGGTACTGCAGCAGGTACTAAGGTTATAGCACCCGCTAACAAGAAGAATAATACACAGATATGGATGCGTGCACTTGAGTATAATAATGCATTGTATTTGACTGCAAATTATACAGCTGCCAGTGGTGAAGAATTGTGGAGCCTGAAAGACACAACAGGTTCGGCAGGCATATCAGCTATTAGCAGCCGTGGCTTTACACTTTCTCCCAACCCCAACAATGGTACATTCATGCTGCAGTTGGATGATGCCAATTTTTCAACTGCCGTACTACAGGTGTACGATGCTGTTGGCAGAAAAGTATATGAGCAACAAGTGAAGAGCAGAAAAGAAACCATCCGCTTGCAGCAGCCCGCGGGCATCTACACTGCAAAGCTGCAAATGGATAATGCGGTGCTAACCAAACAGTTAGTAATAGAGTAGCAATAACATGTGCATATAACATACAAAGAGCCCCATGCATAGCATGGGGCTTTGTTATTATTGCACCGATTTTTAATGAAAAGATTCAATAACTTTATTAAACACATTAACCTACCTTTTTATGAAAAGACTTTTTACACTGTTTTTATGCCTGTCTGCTGCAGGCGCTTATGCACAGCCCACGCCCGTGTTTACAGGGTTCGACCTGAATGTAGGTACAACAACTTCTTCAGCCCAATATTTTACTAAACTGGGAAACAAGTTTGTTTTTTCTGCCAAGACAAATGCCTATGGTACTGAGTTATGGATAAGCGATGGTACTGTTACAGGTACAAAAATGTTGAAGGACATAACCCCCGGTACAGGTAGTTCCTCCCCCTTAATGTTTACGCCATTAGGAAGTAATGTTGTTTTTATTGCGAATGATGGCGTCAACGGTGCTGAGTGTTGGATAACAGATGGCACTGAGGCAGGTACACAAATGATTAAAGACATCAGCGCCGGTAGCTCATCCACTACTTTCAATGGTATGGCTGCATATAATGGTAAGATTTATATGGGAGCAGGTGATAATAGTTTTGGAACTGAACTATGGGTAACGGATGGTACCGCCACAGGTACACAACAGTTTGTAGACATAAGGCCGGGTGCATTAAGCAGTGGGGCCCGAAACTTTACTGTATGTAATGGTAAATTGTTCTTTACAGCAGATAATGGTACCAATGGTTTAGAGCTTTGGGTGAGTGATGGTACTGTTGCCGGTACTACTATGCTGAAGGATATAGTAACAGGTATTCAAGGTAGTGGCCCTGCAAGCCTTACGGCTATTGGTAATACGCTCTATTTCACAGCAGGTACTCCTACCGAAGGTTTCGAAGTATGGACGTCTGATGGTACTGCAGGAGGAACACAATTGTTGAAAGACATCAACCCCGCTGCAGCAAATGGGGTAGTAGCTAATACCAAGTTTGTCGGTAGTAATGGCAAAGTCTTCTTCAAGGCTTCGGAAGGTACAAATGGCTATGAGCTATGGAGTACAGATGGCACAAGTGCAGGCACACAACTGGTAAAGGATATTAACAGCGGTACTGGTAGTTCTAACCCTGATTATTTTTGCGAGTATAATAACAAACTCTACTTTCAGGCAAATGATATTGTAAACGGCCTGGAATTATGGAGTACAGACGGTACTGCGGCAGGTACACAATTGTTCAAAGACCTGGTAACTACAGGTGGGTCGTATCCAAAGTATCTGACAGTGTACAAGAAGCATTTATACTTTATTGCCATAGACAATAGCGAGTATCAATTGTGGATAAGTAATGGTACTGCTACAGGTACTAAAGTGATTGCACCTGCAGTGCCGCTTAGTACAAACCCGCTTGCAGCAACTATGGAGTTCTTTATGTACGACCAGGATTCGTCCTTGTTTTTTGCCGCCCATTATACAGCAGCAGGTTTAGAGCTATGGAAGCTAAGAGACACAACCGGAAAATCTGTGGGTATTACCACAATCACCAACGATGCTTTTGCGCTATACCCCAACCCCAACAACGGTACATTTACATTGCAACTTGATGATGCCAATTTTACAAAAGGCACACTACAGGTGTATGATGCTGTGGGCAGAAAAGTGTATGAGCAGCAAGTGAAGAGCAGAAACGAAACCATCCGCATGCAGCAACCTGCAGGCATCTACACCGTAAAGCTGCAAACAGGCGATGCGGTGCTTACCAAACAGATAGCGATAGAGTAACGACAATAATATGCGTGTAAAATATCAAAAGCCCCATGCAGACGTATGGGGCTTTGTTGTTTCATGAACATTATTCTTTAACCACTATTCAAAAACAAGACTACCTACGCAGCTTCAAAAAGGTTGGGCCGCTGTACGCGTAGCGTATAATAATCGCTAAGCAGGCGGCGGGTGATGTGCGGAATGTTTTCTTCCGTAGCATCGTAGCCGAGTGTGTACCACTGATCGCGGCAAAAGAGGTTTTCTATGTCGGTACGTATATGTGCAGTATCATCGTTGGTGTGCTTGCTGTACTCCGTTGTATTATCTGCCGGAAAGCCTATGAGGTCTAGTATTACATCATCCAGATTGATGTCTTCCAGCTCTTGCGGCACATCCATAAAATAATCGATAAACCTGCGGCGGTATTGATTGAGCAGTACATGATAGCGCAGCAGCGTGCTGATGGTTTGGTGTGTAGGATTCATGGTTTATGTGTTTTTTTATTGATAGCAAAAATACGTAAATAGTATTTTTATTGCAAAAAATAATTTTGTTTTTTTATCCCTTGTGTTTTGATGTGTACTTGCACTGTATTCGCCAACACTCTTTTGTTTAAGATATTGTACCTGCAATGTGAGATAGTGTAAATGTTGTTTTTGTTTGTTGCGCGTTTTATATATATTCATCATTATAAATCAATAAATTATGAGCGAACCCATTTACGGAGGTAAAATACTCATCGTAAACAACACGAATGTTGGGACTGATAGTGGTCAAAATTATCTGATACAACTGAGCCATCAATTTGCAGGCAGGTCTCCCGTGGTGGTGCTGGACGAAGTAGTAGAGATAAACAAGGCATCTACAGTTGGCACATTTACATCTCAGAAGGGTGAGGATGACTATTGGACATTCAAACTGATACCACAGGGTACAGGCAGGTTTCGGACTTTTGAAGGACAAATAAAAGCCAATTATACGTATGAAGATTCAGGCGCAGTAATATGTGTAAACATAAGGCAGGGGGATAGTTCCGGCAAGTATGATGTAGAGATGGTATTTCCCGTTTCGGATAATGTTACCGATACCATAGAGGCGGTCAACTAAATATTAAGCACAATTTTACTTCAATTTCTAACTAAAATATTAACGAATATGAATCCAAGTTTCGGAGGCAGATTAATGGTGGTAAACAATGTTGGTTTAGGATTTGACACTCCACCGACTATTAATATAAGTATTGGTCACGTTTGCGGAGATCGTGTACCGGAAACCGTAATGAATAATGTTACAATAAAACCATGGCAAGCATCAGATGTGGTTTTGTTTATTACAGAGAGGGATGAAGATGATTATTGGACCATTCACTTTAACTGTGAAATAGACGGTACATCGAAGACATACGACGCAAGACAGATTAAAGCTACTTACGACTTTGATGATGACGGTGGTGTTATGATTATAAACCTGCATCCCTGTAGCCCGGGCTCGTACACTATGGGGGCAGAGATGGTGTTTCCCCGTTCTTCAAATGTCAAGGTTCATCTGACATCTAATTAATTTTTATAATGACGAAGCCACCGAAAATGGTGGCTTTCTTTTTCTACAACAGTATCTTCATACCTATGCGCTTGGGGTATTGGCGATAGCCGCTGTTTGGCATTTTGCGCCAACCTATCTCTGTGCTTAGTGCTATGGCTTGCCGAAGTTGCCAAACTCTAATTGTACACGGCTATTATACTGCGCCATAGCGCCCGTACTAAGGGCTGCGATGGCAAGGGTAGTGAGGAATAGTTTTCTCATAGCAGATGTAGTTAATACCAAATTAACCAACATATACAAGAAAACCAAAATGATTGCTTTTGGTTAATAAGTGTTACTGTAAGGAGTGAATATTATTTAAATACTTGAGTTAGTAATACTGAATTTCTGTCATATAAAAAACCGTTTTTACACCGGTTTTTTTTTAAGATTTTTTTTATTTCTTGGTTTCAAATAATATTTATGACTTTCCCTAAACATTTGTTAGAGCAGATTAAATCAAAGAATGTAATGTTGTTTTTAGGTGCTGGTGCATCTTTTGGCGCACAAAACAATATTGCTGGTGAAAAAATCCCCAATGGTCAACAATTGTCTGATTTAATTGCTGAGAAATTTTTAGGTTCTGAGTATAAAGACAAGCAGTTAAGTACAATTGCAGAGTTAGCAATTAATGAGTCGTCATTATATGATGTACAATATTACATATATCAACTTCTAAATGATTTCAATCCAGTAGATTTTCATTTCAAGATTGCAGAGTTCCCTTGGCATACGGTATTTACTACAAATTATGATTTATTAATCGAAAGGGTTTATGAGAGGAATAAAAGTAAAGTTCAGAATTTGCACCCTATAGTAAGAAATACTCCCTTTAACCAATTACCAAAAGATGAGAAAACGCTGCTTTATTACAAATTACATGGTTGTTTGTCGGTTGTAAACGACGCAACTCTTCCATTGATTCTTACTGTGGACCAGTTTATATATCATCAGGCAGGTAGAGAAAGAATGTTTGCACGTTTTTTAGAGCTTGTTTATGATAACCCTATTTTATTTGTTGGTTACAATGTATCAGATCCGGATATCCGATATATTCTTGCGCAAGTTGAAAAACTTTCTGGTGCTAAGCCTATGTCTTACATTGTTTCACCGATGATAACGGAGGCTGAAATGAGATACTGGCAATCGAGAAGATACACAGTATTTAAGATGAGTTTTGAAAACTTTCTTAACGAGTTGGATAATGAAATTGTAAAAAAAGATAGAGTTCTAGGTAGCATCAAAAGGAATGAAGACTATAAAATATTTGAAAAGTTTCAAGTTAATCTAGATAATATAAAAATTACACACGGGTTAAAGGTTTTTCTAGATAATGATGTAGAGTATATTAATAGAAATTTACAAACTACTAATACTGATCCTAAGTCTTTTTATAAGGGTTATTTTGAAAACTGGGATCCGATAATAAAAAATCTAGATGTAAAGAGGGTGCTGACAGACGCATTATTGTTCGAGGTTTTCTTGAATGATGAGAAGCACACATCAGATAATGTTTATTTATATTTAATTGAAGGTAATGCAGGCAGTGGCAAGAGCGTTCTGTTGAAACGTGTGGCATATGAAGCCGCTATAGAAACAGGCAAGGTGTGCATTTTTTTGAAGCGATATTCTAAAATTTCTGTTGATGCATTGTTTGAGCTATATAACTATTTGAAAGACAGGATATACTTATTTATTGATAATGCCTCGGATAGTAAAAATGAAATTATCAATTTAATAACTAAGGCACGAAAGAACAATATCCCAATTACAATTATAGCAGCTGAAAGGTCTAATGTATGGAATACAGAATGCGAAGATTTAAGTAACTATTTATCGGATACCTATCGGTTGAAGTATTTGACTGACAAGGAGATCAATGAATTGTTAGTGCTGCTCGAAAAGCATAATTGCCTTGGTTCACTAGAAAGTAAATCTGACCCAGAGCGTATCCAAATGCTAAAAGAGAAGTCTGGTAGAGAATTGTTAGTTGCGATGTATGAAGCGACTAACGGCAGGCCATTTGAAGAGATTATTATTGATGAGTATAGGAAAATTGGAGATCCCGCAGCACAGTCACTATATCTCACTGTGTCCATATTGCAAAGACTTGGTGCTGAAGCTAGAGCAGGCTTAATATCTAGAGTACATGGTATTAGTTTTACAGAGTTTAAAGATAAATTATTTAAACCTTTGCAATATGTCGTCTTTGATAGAAAGAATCCTAGGATTGATGATTATGTTTATATAACAAGACATCAACAAGTTGCAGAATTTGTTTTTTCACATGCGTTAACTACTCCCCAAGAACGTTTTGATGAATATGTTAGGATTTTGCAACATCTTAATTTGGATTTCGAAGCAGACAGAATTGCTTATATAGCGATGACAAATGCCAAACAACTTATTCAATTATTTAGAGATCCAGGTATGATTCGTAATTATTATGACTTAGCTGAACAAAATGTTATAGACAAAAATAGGTTAATTCAGCAAAGAGCAATTTTTGAAATGACAGCACCAGGCGGAAGTTATGCTGTAGCAGAAAGAATGTTGCGTAGTGTGTCACAAAGCGATACGGATGATCCACTTATTCAGCATTCTTTAGCAGAACTTATTTTGAAGAAAGCAGAAGCGGCAAAATACGATAATGAGTTTTATAGTTATATTGATGATGTAATAAATAGATGCTTAAAAATAATTCAAAACAGAAAGGAAATTGCTGGAACACATCCATATCACACAATCTTGAAGGCTATTGTATTGAAGCTGAAAAAAGTAATTGATACCGATGACGCAGGGTCTATTCAGCGAACCTTAAAAGATGCAGAGAAGTATTTTTCAATTGCTTCCCAAGTTTCTCCTGATGACTCATTTATTTTAGAGACAGAGTCAGCGTTTAATGAGATTATTGATAATAAACCCAACGCGAAGGAGCTGCTGAAAAAAGCCTTTGATTCTAATAAGAACAGCCCGTTTATTGCTATGAGATACGCCAATTTTTTAGAGCGTGAATCCGATGTGAGTAGTGCAATTTTAGTAATTAGTACATGCCTCGGATCAAATCCTCATGATAAAGATCTCAATTTTAGATTAGCTCAACTGTTAGAGAAAAAGAATGATAATAATCTAGTTGATATTATTCACCATCTTAGACGTTCTTTTACTAATGGTGATAGTCGGTATCATGCACAATTTTTATACGCGAGAGCTTTATTTATTAATGGGGACTATGAAAACTCTAAGCAGTTATTTTCAAAGCTTGGAAGGATTAATACTAGCCCTGACATAAAAAACACCCCTAGATCTAAAGTTAGATCTGGTGGGGTGGTTGTGGAATATACGGGAGATGTATCTTCAATATATTATAATCACGGATGGATTACAAGACACAAGTATGGAGATAGCATATATTTTAGGACTGCGGAAGTTGAGGAGTCAAACAAAGTGCTCAAATTTAGAAAACAAGTAAAGTTTAATATTGCATTTACTTACAGAGGACCGATTGCTGTTAATATAAAAGATATAAATAAAGTTTCTTAAAGATCTTTAATTTTATAGCCTAGCCTCTTCAAATCAAAAATATCATATTCGTCTAGAATTATATCAAGTATCGTTTTTTTTAACGAGTATGTGTAGTTGTTTTCATTTTTATAATCTTTAAATGTTGAATTGTTTTTTAGATGCATAGTGATTGCTTGTGAAAGAGTGCTATTATTTTTCAAACATAACGTGCATTCGTCTTTTATGTCTAAAAATTCTATATGATACGCTGTTAGTTTACAGTGAGTACCGTTTATTATTACACGAGTTCCAGTGTATAGAGAAAGGATTTTTTTAGTGTTACGAATCATTTGATATTTGTTTTAGTGTATGTTGATTTATTTATAGTAGGCTTGCAACTGCTGAACGGTGCTAACGCCTTTGTCGCACGATAGTAGCACAGGTGGTGGCTGCATGGTTCAAAAACAATCGGGTTCGGCATCTTCAAAGCGCATGGTGTGCCCGGTAAAGCGGAGGGGGATATCCATCGTCTGGCCGTTGCGCCATTTGCATACCATCAGCAGTGCCTGGTCTTCGGTGCTGCGCCCGTCTTCTGTGGTGCGTATGCCTGCCTGCCAGTCGCGGTGGAGGAGCATCACGGCATCGGCATCCTGCTCTATGGCGCCACTCTCGCGCAGGTCGGCAAGGGTAGGGCGTTTGTTGTGGCGGTGTTCGCTCTCGCGGTTCAGCTGGCTGAGGGCCAGTACGGGTATGTTCAGCGTCATGGCGGTTACCTTCAGCGCACGGCTGATGGCGGCTATCTGCTGCTCTCTGGGGCGTTTGCTGTCAGCGTGTTCCTGTATCAGTTGCAGGTAGTCAACAATCAGCAGGTGCAGGCCGTGGCTCTGTTGCAATTGCTCGGCGCGGCTGCGTATGTCGTGTACGGTCAGTTGCGGGTCGTCGGCAAAGAAGATGGGCAGGTGTGCCAGCAGGTCTGCGTTATGTGGCGATTTCATAATCATACCATAGCTGATGTTTTTCTCCTGTGCAAGCATGCGTGCATATACCTCTGCCGATGTCATCTCCATAGACACGAGCGCGGTGTGGTGCCCCTGCTTGGCTGCCTGCAGGGCTATGGTGGCTGCCAGTGCGCTCTTGCCCACAGCGGGGCGTGCGCCCAGTACTATCAGGTGGCCGGGTTGCAGCCCGCCGTTCAGGTCATCTATCATACGTATTGTTGTAGAAATGCCATGCTGCTTTCCGTTGGCGGCGGCCAGTACCTGCTCCTCCAGCCGTTGTGCGGCGGTGCCTGCGTTTATCCATGTGTTTACGTTGCGGATGCTCAGTGCCTCGCGGATGCCCTCCTGCAGTTGCTGTGCGGTGGTGCTGATATCGTCTGTGCCGTTGTAGGGTGTGGCGGTCAGTTGCAGCATCATGCGGCGTGCGGCAAGGTCGCGCAGCAGGGTACACCAGTTGGGCAGGTGGCTTGCCAGGTGTTTCTCCTCTGCCAGTTCGGTAACGTACATGGCGGTGGGTACACCGTCCAGCGTCAGTATGCCTTGTGTATATAGCTGCGCGGTGATGCTGAGCGCATCTACCTCGGCGCCCTGCTGCCAGTTGTGGTGCATGGCTTTGTACACTGCCAGGTGCGCGGGTTGGTGAAAACAGCCTTCGCTCAGCAAATGGTACACAGTGCTGAAGCTGTGCGGATGCAGGATGCATATGCCAAGCACGCCGCGTTCTATATCGGGGTTGTAGTGCAGGTATGGTTTGATGCCGGGTGTGGTCATGGTGTGTTTAGTTTTTATGTTGTCGGGTTGGGTACTGCTATTGGGCATTGTTGCGTCGCACACTTGTACGCCCTTTTCGCTATTCAGCTTCTCCCTCGCGAGTACTTACTTTCTTTTGCTTGCCCAAAAGAAAGTAACAAAGAAAAGGGCCCCCTAAAACCAATGCTCCGCATGTTTTAGGGTTAGCTCTACGCTGTTGTTACACGGAATACGCATTGAGCGTGGTCAGTGCTATCGCACATGACGGTGCTATGGGGCAGTGGTAGTTGGTTCATCATTCATATTGATGGCTTTTGCTTTTTTAGTTTTTCTTTTTCATTCTCTGATGACTTTTTCTTTTTACTTTTTTAGTTTTTACTTTTTTATTTCCATCTTGTGGGATGCTTACTACGCAACTGGCGATATTGATTTTCGGGTATGTACTGCTGCTGGCAATTGCGGTATATTGGCTGCATTGGCTTACGGCAAGGCATGGCCTCAAATGGCGCAACTGGTACACGGTGCTGCGCATTGTGTGCCTGCTGTATGCAGCGCTGTATCTGGTGCTGCCCGCTTTTGTGCGTGTAGAGGGGGTGATACAATACCTGTCGCTGGGGGTAATGCTGGCTGCCGTGGTGAATGTGGAGCATTTTCTGTGGCATCCCAAATACCCGCGCATCGTGCGCAGTTTGTATGCACTGCTGTTTGTGGCAGAGCATTTTATGGCTACGTTTTTCTTCACCATCATAGTGGCGGGCTGATGCATCTGATTGCTGTAATATTGTAGTATGTTCTTCTACTTTGTATTCCCTTTTCTTGCCGTATGCGGTGGCGCCATATTGGCTGCTGTATTTTATCATAATATGCTGGTGCGTTTTGGCTTGTTCAGAGGCAGGTTTCACGAACGGAGCGGTATCGTGGCGTTGTTGTTCACGTTTGTGTTTTTTGTTTCGCTGTTTATTGGTAGCGATACCCTGCATGCTATAGCTTCTTTGCTGATGCTGATAGCCAATGTGTCTAATCTTGAATATGCCATGTTTCATCCCGCTTTTTCGAAAGGCAGAAAAATCGGCTGGACTATTTCTTTTCTGATAATACAATGCCTTGCATTCGTAATGCTGCTTTCCGGGACTCGATAGCTTGCGGATGATGTGCAGATGCATCTCACTAATTATTTTCTTTCTGTAATATTGTGCTATGGGCAATGAACAATGGTTGCTATGGCTGATACTGTATATGCTGGTGGTGCTGGGCATTACCCGCCTGCTGCATTGGGTGCTGTTACGTACGGGTGCTGATGATAGTGCGGTGTATCGCGTGGTGCGTATACTTTGCGCTGTATGCGCGGTGGCATATCCTGTTGCATTAGCTTTCCCTTTGCAGGATGTGGTGCTGAGTGGTGCATCGCTGGCAGCAGTGTTTACAAGTATGGTATGTATAGAATACACCGCATGGGGCAGGCGTATGCCGTGGCTAGCGGGTATGCTGCTGACGGTGCTATTGCTATGCATCAATATGGTTGCTGTGTTTTTCTTTGTCATGTTTTCAGGTGCTTGGAGGACGTAGTGGTTCATTGGCTTGTTGATTAGTTCATCAGTTGATTTGTTGACTTGTTTGTGAACATGTTTTCTAATCTCTAATCAACGAATCAACCAGTCAACAAATCAACGAATCAACCAACCAACTAATCAACAGGCTTCACCAGATCCTCGGGTTTTATTTTGCCGCGGGCTATGGCCAGTTGTTCGTCTATGATGCGGCTGCGTTCCATTTCTTCTTTATGGCGGCGCAGGGCTTCTTTGGCACTGATGCCTACAGGGGCAGATGGTAGCTGCCTGCCTTTGTATTTGCCGCGTTGGGGTGTGTTGTCGGTTAGCGGATTGTAGTGTTCGGGGTTCTTAGACATATCCTGCCTTTGTATCCAGTTGTTGAAGTGGAAACGATAATCGCGTTCGCTCTTTACATGCTCGCCACCATAGCGCAGCCATTTGTTGAAGGCATCGAGCCACAGGGGCAGGTGTGCTTCGGTTTGTATCCTGCCGGGGCGCAGGTGGATGGGTACGAAGTGTACGGTGTCTGTCAGCGCGCGTTCTTTCAGTTCGTTGAGCGATGCAAAGGGTAGGGGTGTGTTGTTGTTTACATGCTGCTCCGTAGCGATAGCGTTATGGAGCGTTGCAGCAGGAGTAGCAGTATTACTCGTGTTATGTAATACTACTTCTTCTCTACTCTTTTCTACTGTTCTGTTTTCTTCTCTTTTCTTCTCTGCTTCCAAAACATCAAGCCCCCCTTCAGCCTCCCTTGCGTTTTCTTTAGCCTTAAGCTTCTTTTCTTTCTTCTTTTCGGCACCTTTTTTACCACATTCACTCAAATAGGCACGCTTCTCTTCAAGCGGACGCAACGCATCTGTAAGAGTAGGGCACCACAAATATGTATCATCGCACTGCAACAGGTGAAATTTATTGATGCAATCGTTGATGAATCTTTCCAGAAAATCGTACTCACAGCGCATATCGTCTGCCAGTTCTGTATAGGCAAATTCGTCTGTTATATCCAGTTTGTATTCGGGCTGACTGCAGAGTATCTCCTGCAGTATCCACCAATAGCCATAGCCCGCACCGCCGTATGTGTTGAAGAGTGCTTTCAGTTTTCTGTTGCTGCGCGGGTTGGTTTCGTGCGGAAACCAGGGCGTGAATTTCTTACTCATAGTTTTCAGGTTTTGGTTCGGTTGTGTTTTTATTAATTGTTATTCTGATGTTATAGGTTGATGAATATTTTGTAGTACGGTGGCAGTGGGGCTATTTTAGCTATGTTAACCAAAAACACCACTCATCATTGTGTCCATTGCCCAACGTATATATGATGGTATGACAAGGCCCATGCGCCTGCTGCACCCCGCAACATACCGTGCGTATGTTTTGCAGGCCATAGCATTTGTACAAGAGCGCAGATACCTGCCACTGAGCCAATACCGCAAATACCTGACACCATACCGCATCTTATTGCTATCCATGGCGCTGCCTGTAATTCTCTTTACACTGCTGAAGCTACCATACAGGCAAGAACTGGCATTGGCATATATACTGCTCACCGTACTGACCTTTGTGGTAGAGGTGATGCTCTTTGCCATGCAGTTTACCCGCAGAGAGAGTGTGTATATAGAGTTGCTGCTCATGGTATTGCTTTTGCCTTTCGGGTATATGATGCTGTAATGCTTGAGTTGTGCTCAATCATTTTTTGATTCTATTCACAATCTGCGTCATTGCGAGCGATAGCGTGGCAATCTCACGAAATACTCTTTTTGCCACCAGCTCAGTTATTACTGTCAGCATCGTTGCGTCGCACTCTTGTACGCCTGTTTCTCTATTCGTCATTTATCCAAACAATGCTGTCATTCCGACGTTAGGAGGAATCTATTTGGCTTTAGCGCTACAGATTAGGCAGATTCTTCACTTCGCTTTGCTTCGTTCAGAATGACAAGTTTATTATTACGCGGAATACGCATTGAGCGTGCTCAGTGCTACGTACATGACGGTGCTATTGAGCAGTCGCTTCTTCTTTGCCAATAACTACTGAAAGATTTTATTATCGCATTGCCACATTGTCCTATTGCCGCATTATCATGCCACTTTCTTCCGCAACTGAATCTTTCTTGTGGTGAAGAGTTGCTTTAGTTCCGGTGCATTGTCTATACGGTCTTTATTTTCGTTGTATAGTTGCAGTAGTTCTTCTTCGGTGGTACAGTTGCCAACAGCTTTTGTCAGCCCTTTCATACCGAGGAACATCGAAGTGGGTATCCAACCCCCTCCGCCCCCTATAGGGGGAACTGCACCTTCTAACAGTTGCCAATCTATCGCATTGTCTTCTTCTCCCTTTTGTGGGTTAGGGGGTATTTCTGTTTCGTCGAGTATGCCGAGGCCCAGCAAATCGAGCGTAGCACGGCGCTTGGCTTTCGTCTCTGCCTTCATCATGGCATTGCACAGGGTTTCGCCCTTCAGGTTGATGATGGGTACTGCACCGAGGCTTTCTGTCTTACGGCCATCGGGGGTAGATGCCTGCGCGGTTACTACATAGCATCCGTTTACGTTTTCGCGGCTGCGTATCTCGTGGCTCACACGGTGCAGCTTATTCAGTTGCTGTGCACCACCACGGTCGCAATACATAATCTCGCGCCCGTGCAGGCGTAGTATACGGAAGGGTTGAGATAGCGGGTCGAGCCCCAGCTTATCGCACACCTGGCGGTAGTAGTCAACCTTCTGCACCGGCGATAACCTGCTGATGTCGCCATGTATAAAGAGGGTGGATATGATATCTGTTTGTTGATGGGTTGATATGTTTTGTTCTTGTTTCATGTGCTGTGTCTTTTGTTTCGTCTATGGTTCTTTGTTCTTCTTCAAATGCGTCAATAGGACAATGTGGCAATGCGATAATGGATGGCGTTATTACAATTGTAACAGGGATGTAGTTATTCACATCATTATCGGATTGCCCCATCATCGCATTGTCGCATTTCTAAATGCATTGTCGCATTAAATATTATTCTCCCAACAGCTTATAGAGCAGTTTATGTTTGCTGCGTTGGCTTTCTGCAAATGCGCCGAGGTGGAAGCAGGCATAGGCCAGTTCGTTGGCATTGGTTAGTGTGGCAGATATGGCTGCAATGGCATCGGGGTAGGTGCTGGTTTCTGCATGGCACTTGTCCATCAGTTGGTCTATCTCCGTTTCTCGCTGCTCTGTGATGCTGAGTGCACGTGCAAAGCTTTCATCATTCGTCTGTACAGATTGTACGTTGATACAATTATTCATGTGATTGTTGTTTACTAGTTGATTGGTTTATTTGTTGATTAGTTTATTAGTTGCTCAGTTGATTAGTTTACTAGTTGATTTGTGTGTTAACCTTCTCTGATTAACCACTCAATTGTTCAACTAATCAACAAGTCAACCAACATGCCATATAGGACGAGGCGCAACGGGTGTGTTGCGGCGGGTGGTTTGTTTAGCAGTTAAATCACGATAGCCAAATAATCAACACACCTTGTATTGTTGCACCCCGCTCTATACAGCTTTATATTTTGCCTTAGTTAGTCTTGTTTGCTTACCTGCCAGGGCAGGTTGTTTTCATCGATAAGGCATGGTACGATTGTGTGTGGCTGTGCATTACGCGGCAGCTTCCATACCGTTTACAGGGGCCGGCTGCGTGAGTGTGATGCGGAACGTGGTGCCATCCTGCTCCAGCTCTACATCGTAGCCTTTCAGTGCCAGCTCTGCCAGTTTGCACACTGCACCAAAGCGTGTTGCATATACACGTGGTGCACCTTTCTCATCGGCCAGGTAGGTATTGCTGCCACATACGGTGAAGCCGGGCATTTGACGCAGGCGCGTTTCTTTATAGTCTATCTCGCGATAGAGTTGTTCTTTGATATTGACAGGCTCGTTGCTGTTGTCTACAAAGCGACGTACCCAATCAAGCGCCTCAGGATTGCGATAGCTACGAATCCAGCTGCTGACACGGTTGTAAAAGATGTTCTCTTGCATATATCTGTGTTTTATTGTTTACTTGTTTGTTGATCTGTTGATTAGTTGATTTGTTGCTCAGTTGCTCGGTTCGTTTGTTTTTCTCTGATTAACCAGTCAACAGATCAACCAATCAACCTGCATTCTACGATATAGGTTTTCAGCTCTGTGGTGCTGATGCCGTGCGGGGCATATATCCATTCATAGGTTGGTTTGGTCTGGTGTTCGCCGCTTATCAGTTCGGTAAGGCACCAATCCAGCCGGCAGGTTTTGTACAACCATTGTTCAAAAGCTGCCCTGCTGATGCGCAGTGTTTCATTTACTTCCATCTGCGGTGTTGTCCACTCTATCAATATGTGCGCGTTTGTGATACATATTGTTTCAAATTCTAAATAGTTTATTATCTTCGCTTCGTGTTTTTTATTTTTTGTTTTGAAAGGCCCGCAGTTTCTACTCCGGGCATTTTTCTTTTCAGGGATATCTGCTGCTAACACACCATACTGCCACGATGGGGCGCAATACATACGCTGCGCTGCCAGTGCCTCGCCGATAATGCTGCTTACTGCATCTGCCATACCGCCTTGCTGCGGGCTGTGAAACATTTGCTTTTGTATGATGTGTCGCATGGTTTAATAAATTTTTTTAATCGTTTGTATATACGCGTTGCTGCTCTATGCTGCTTCTACATACACATGCATGTTTATTGCCTGCAGGTAGATGCGTAGTTTGCTGATGACGGGTGTAGTGGCTTCGCCTGTTTTCAGTACGCGGCTGATGGTGCAACGGTGGATGCCTGTTTTCTCTGCACAATCCTTGATAGCGCCGTAGGCCTCCAGTGTAGCACGCAACTGCGCGCGCTCGGTGATAGAAAATTTTTCGGTTAGCATGGTTATTTGTTTTAAAAGTTTTTATACATTTGTGCAACAGTGTAGCAACAATGTAGTTTCATTTGTACAAATGTACAGATATTGAACAATTGTCCAAATATTTTTTAAGGAATTTTTTTGCTGATGTGAAGATTCGATGATTAGCAAATGAGATGATGAGAAACGGAGTAGTTCGGACGGTATTTTAATTATTAAAAGCAATCAACTAATTATCAAATCATCACATTATCAAATCAAAAAAACAACCCACGTTCTATGATACAATTACACGAAGGCGAGGCATTGCAGAATGCGGCCCGTATGAGCAAGCTGGGTGTACATGGCCTGGCAGATGCGATGGAAGTACCACGCAGCACGCTCTATTACAATTTTAAAAAGGAAAAGCTGGACGATGAGCTGAAAGAAAAAGCAGCCAACGTACTGGGCATAGACCCCGACAGGCTCTTTGGCGGCGTATACAACCCCGCTGCAAACCGTATAACCGGCGATGCACTGCGGCGAATGAAAGCCTTTGGCGACGGTAGCATACCCGAAGGCATTCCTGTAGTACCCATCATGGCACAGGCAGGCTACAGCAAGCATTATCTGGACCCTACCTATGCTACAGAGCTGCAGCAGATGCACCTGCCCAACCTGCCATACCGTGGCGACAGGTATCGTGCATTTGAGGTGAGCGGCGACAGTATGGAACCTACACTGAAGGAAGGCTTCCTGATGGTGTGCGAAAGGGTAGAGCCTGAATTCTGGAACAGCACGGCACAGTTTTATATTTATGTAGTGGTAACAGAAGACCGCATTATGGTAAAGCGCCTCTTCCGCAAAGACGACCGCACCTATGTGTGCATCAGCGATAACGAAGAATTCTACCCGCAGTTTACCCTGCCTATGAGCGAGATAAAAGAGCTATGGCTCGTAAAACGCAAAATAGACTGGGATATGCCACCACCCAAGAAGTTTGAGATAACTGTTTAGTTGATTGGTTGACCAGTTGACCGGTTGATGAGATAAATATAGTCCCTGCCTGTGTGGCGGGGACTTTTTGTTTATCAATGTTATATAATTTAAATAATTTCCAATTTCCGATTTGTAAATCAGAAATTATTGTATATTTACATCATGATACACAATGGTATGAAACCGCAGGATATTGTGGTGTTGTTGAAAATTATCTTGTACAAAGGTAGTGCCTGGCAGAGTAAAGAGCTGGCTGCAAAGTTACATATCAGTCCATCTGAAGTATCAAAGTCGTTGCAACGAAGTGAATATGCAGGACTGATAAATGCAGAACGTGGTGTAGCGAGGCAGGCTTTGATGGAGTTTATACAATACGGACTATCGTATGTGTTCCCTGCGAAACCCGGCAGTATGGTAAATGGAGTGTTGACGGCCCATTCACATCCTTATATGGCAAAGTATTTTTCATCAAGTATGAAGTATGTGTGGGCAGATGCAAAAGGTTATGACAGAGGGCTTGAGATAGAGCCGCTGTATGAAAATGCTGTTAAAGCTGTGAAAGAGGATGAGCAACTATATAAGATATTAGCATTAATAGATGTGATTCGTGTAGGGCGTGTTAGGGAAATGAAATTGGCAATTGATGAACTAAAAAAAGAAATATTATGAGTCATCACCAAAACATTGTGAGGCTGAAAGCCGTACAAAATCTACTGGCGCAAACAGGTGTAAATTTTGCATTTGTTGGTGGGGCAACTGTATCACTGTACGCACAACGTGAAACAGAAGAAGTACGCTCTACTAATGATGTAGATGTTGTTGTAGAAATAGCAACCTATGGTGCAGCGTTTACAAAACTTACAGAACAATTGTTACAACTTGGCTTTAACCCCGATGTTGAATCGAGGGTAATATGCAGGTATTTGTATGATGGGTTGGTGATAGATATAATGCCAATAGACGAGGCGGTATTCGGGTTTAAAAACAAATGGTACGAAAGTGGATTAAATAATGCAGAGGATTACAAGATAGATGACCAAACAATTGTGAGTATATTTCCTGCTTCATACTTTATTGCCAGTAAGCTGGAAGCATTTAATGATAGAGGTAAAAACGATGGGAGGACTAGTACAGATTTTGAAGATATAATTTTTGTGATGGAAAACCGCCATGAGTTATGGAGGGAATTAAATGCTGCAGATACAGAAGTGAGAGATTATCTGAAATATGAGTTTAATAAATTACTCAATACACCATATATAGAAGAATGGATTGATTGCCATGCTGGCTATAGTTCACCGCCGATGACGCCTATTATTTTGAAAGAAATGAGACGGTTTATCGGCGAGGATTAATTACAAATCATTCTTTATAGGGCATAAAAATCGAGTTTCAATAGCTTAATTTCTACCCCTCCTTCGCCACCTCTACACTCTTGGCAAGTGTCTTAAAGCGCACGCCGTTCTTTTGCAGTATGGTAATGGTGATGGCACCTGTTTTGCTGGTGTTAATATCCTGCACATAGCCCGCCTTGCCTTTGTGTGTACCGGCTATTACTTTGCAATAGTCGCCGTCTTTCAGTTTTGTGGTTTCCATAAGTCAGTGCAATTATTTACTTCTTCTTTTTGTGCCGGGTGTATTTGCCAAATACGTTTGCATATCGGTCATCAAATTTTACTATGCTGATGTCAGTGTATTTAACCCGTATTGGGTCTTCATCAATATATCCTTGTGCATCAAAATAAGAAATGTGCACTTTTTTCTTTGTTATTCGCACAATAGGTCCTATAATGAATGCACCAATCGAAGGGTCTTCACATTCTACAATTATGGTCAGCTCATAGCCTTTGATAGATTGGAAAATAGTATTCCAGTTGCTTAGGTCTATGTCATAGGGCTGCGAAACCTTGTCTGCTTCTTTTTCCCAAACCATTATCTTATCAAAATACTTATCGACCTTGTTATATCGTACTTCTGCAATCTGCGCAACTGGCAGAACAAGATAGCCGAGGATGCGAAAATCATTTACCTCTTGCAGTATGATGAAGTCTTTGGAATAGGCTACAATGTAGCCGGAGTTACTTTCTGTGTGGTCTTCTGCTACCTGTCGGATTATTGTAGTATACTTTCTGCTGTTGCAATGTAGTTTTATGCTGTCGAGGATTTTCATAAACAGGGTTTTATATATCTCCAAATATACAAATCGCCAACAAATGTATTCAGCCCCGCTACCACAACACACCCTGCTTGCCACTAAGTGGGGCAGCAGCAGCGTCGGTGGTGATATGAAATATATCGCTGTGGACGTAGCGGGATGCTACGTGTACCTGTACATCGCCCGAATGTTGGCGGAAGAGGTTCAGCGCCAGTTCGGGGTCATTGTTGTCGCGGCTCAGGTGGGCGAGGAACAGATGCGTCATGTACTGCGGCTTGTGTGCCAGAAAGAAGTCGAGCGCCTGCTTGTTAGATAAGTGTCCGTAGCCGCTGCGTATGCGGTCTTTCAGGTGTTGCGGATAGCGTCCGTTCTCCAGCATCTCCTCGTCGTAGTTCGATTCCAGATATGCCGCATGGCACACACGCATGTGCTGCGTCAGGTTATCGCACACCGCACCTATATCGGTAAACACACCTACGGTTATATCATTGTATGTAGCTACGAAGCTAAACGGATCTACCGCATCGTGCAGCTTGCTGAAGCCCGTAACGCGGATGCCGTTTACATCTACCACCTCGCCATGTTCTATACGGCGGTATAGTTCGGGCTTAAACTTCAGGTGGCTGCTGTAGTGTGTCTTGTGGTTCAGGTACACAGGTATCTTGTACCTGCTCGATAGCAGTTGCGCACCTTTGATGTGGTCTGTATGCTCGTGCGTTATAAATATGGCGCGCACTTTGTTGATGTTCAGCCCCATCTTGTTCATCCGTATCTCCGTCTCGCGGCAAGAAAGGCCCGCATCTACCAACAAGGCATCCTGCCCGTTGCCGATGTAGTAGCAATTGCCATTGCTGCCCGAATTGATAGATGCCGTATACAGTGCCATAAGAAGGCTGCAAAGTAACGATATTGTGCAGACATAGCCATGCAGGGGTAGTGCGGTTGCCGCGTTTGTTTATCTTTGTCCGCACATTATCCGTAAAATATGAAGCACCTATATACACAAATCCTCGCAGCGGTATGCTGCATCGTATCATTAACTGCAACAGCACAAAAACATACGGCCTATGCCGACTTAGGCATTGTACTCAACAGCCCGCGACCTGCGGCATCTGCCACATACAATTATAAACTTGCCAAACGCCTGGGCGTTGGCATTGGCGCGCAAGGGGCTGTGTATGCACCTACAGATGTGAACATTGCACAGTTTATACCCGGTGTGTTTGCAGATGTGCGCCTCAACATGCGCCCTGCCAAAAACAATCAGTTCTTTGCCCTGCTGGATGCAGGGATGAACTTCTACAAAGCCGATATGCGCTATTACCGCAGGAATGCTTACGATGTATTCAGCAACAGGCACAACAATGGTATGTTGCTTGGCTTGGGTGTTGGGTATCTGCGCAGGCTGGCACCACGTGGCACGGGTGTATATGCATCGCTGAAGATGATGAGCAATAACTACACCACCAATCGCTACGACCCTGTAACGCTGCAAAAGATGGCGGTATGGTACAATTCAGATTTTGTATTCGTAGCATCGGTAGGTATCAGGTATTAAATCTTGCAATAAACACAGGGTTATTAACTTTAAGTTTAGGGTTGAATTAAAAACTGATTATAACTGCACTATATATATTCTCGATTTATCTGTGTAGTTTAACTTAGTATTATTGATCCCCCATAATGCTTAAAGTAATAACCTATGAAGAGAATCTTAGTATTAACAGTACTTTGCTGTAGTTTTTTTGTTGCAGATGCAGCTACGTATGTCAGCGGCATTATTGCTGCCAATACTACCTGGACAAAAGCCAATAGCCCCTACATTGTAAATGGTAATCTCTCTGTCGATTCGGGCTATACACTAACTATACAGCCCGGTGTAGAGGTAAGGATAGATAGTACACGCAGCATAACGGTAGATGGCAAAATAATAGCAGAAGGTACCGTGCTGGATAGTATTGTATTTACCTGCAATAGCGTCAACCCGTGGCTAAATGGATGGGCGGGAATTTCCTTCCGTATAAAAGCAAGAAACGATACTAGCAGTTTTTCTTTTTGCAGAATAGAATATGCAGCCACCGGCATCTACAATGCGGGTACCAGTATATTGGTTAATAATTCGGTATTAAGGCATTGTAGTTTTGCAGCCATTTATCTGACTACACCATCTCTCCCCACCAATTGCTACAATGCCATCAACAAATGCCTGATAACACAAAATGATAAAGGCGTGTGGGACTCGCAGAATACACCCATCCCCGGTTTGTTGTCAGAAAACAATATTACCTACAATAGCATTGGCTACTTTGCACAAAGCAGCAACAACGGTATGGTGACCACAAATAATAATTTCTTTTACAACGGTACAGGCGTTTCGCTGCAGGGTGGTAATGTAAGGGGGCTTCGGTTCAATAACTTCAAAGGGAATAGCAGCATGGCACTGGCTGTAGTGGCAGGTACTATATATACACCCGTTTCCAACAATTTATTTATTTACAACGATATCGCTTTGTGGCTATCCGATGTTATGACAGCATCTGTTGCTAACAATACAATTGCATACAACAATCAAGGTATTTTCCACAATCAGAACAGTTTTAATCTGCCCAATCCATCGGGCATGGTCATAAGCAACAACTGCCTGACGAATAATGTGAACTACAATTTCAGAGAAAACAGTACGGTCGATTTTCAGGCAACAAACAATTGGTGGGGCGATACGGCTATAGTGCATATAGATTCTTTCATCTACGACCACTATGATAGTGTAGCGCTTGGTACAGTGTCATATTTGCCAATACAAACTAGTGGAGTGGGCTGCCAGGCGGTAACACCACCGCCACCGTGTATGGCACCTGTTATTACAGAATGGAAAATAACAATTCCCGGAACAGCTACAGGAAAATGGACTGCCGTTTCGGGCATCAGAGAGTACGAGTATTATGTAAGATCAATAACAGATCCAAAACCGTCGGGAGGAATACCGTCAAATAATACACAGCTCATGATAAGCGGATTGGTGGCAGATACAACTTATGTAGTCTGTGTGCGCTCACGCTGCTGGCAGCAGCCATTCTATTCAGAATGGGCCTGCGATACGCTTACAGTGCCAAACAGTGTAGGCACATCTCCGCAAAAGCCGCAGGTGCATATATACCCAAATCCTAACAATGGCGTGTTTACAATAGATATTCCCGTAAGTATGCAAGCGGGAAATGCTGTAGTTATGGATATAAACGGACGCATCATACAAAGCAAAACATACACTGCAGGCACCAAGCTGCTGTTTGATATGAAAGATGCAGCGAAGGGTATATATGTAGTGCGCTTTACTGCCGGCACTACAACATCGCACGCCACTATGGTGGTCAACTAAAGGCAATGTTTTTGATAGTTATAGAACATAAATCCCCTGCTGTGTGCGGGGGATTTTTTATATTTAGTATATGAAACTCCTTGCCCTGATATTCTTGTTGTTTTCCATAAATGTGTATGCACAGACAGATGCACTGTGTGTAAAAGAAAAAGAACCTGTTTCGACAAATTATGTAGATGCCAAGTATCTGCATACATATCCGTCCAATGTGTATCAGTCTTTTAAGACATATACTTATACATACAAAGCAGAATCTGTGCCTTCAGAAACCATATCAGATACATTTGGCAGCGAGGGTAAAATCAGAACGATAGAGGCAGAGTTCTGGCCGCAGTGCGATGCTGAGAAAATATGTATAGATCGCTCGTTTATTATGGATAGCGAGAATATGCGCATGGTGTGTATGCCTCATGCAGCCCACCGTTGGTATAAATTGACTTTTGCAGATGATAGTGTCATGTATGTTCCCGAACCTTTTGATGGTCCGTATGCAAGGAGAACAGTGTTTTTATTGATAAGCGGCAAAATTAAAACACATCTGGATAGAGAATATGCTGATGAAAAAGACATAGGTAAAATGGAGTATGCTGTAGACGGGCTACTATACAAGATGATGCACACACCCCTCAGAAGCTGGGCTCTCAGTGCTTTTACAAATGAAGAAATCAACCGAAAGGACGTAGGTAAAATAGTGTTTGAAGATAAGTGGGCATTCAAATTCAGTGAGGAGTCAGGTATTAAGCTTATGGAGGGTATAAAATGCCTCTATGAGCAGCAGGTGCATTTAAAGTAGTTTATCCTGTTTTTACATCTTACTACAACATAAACCACCCTTATGAAGAAGACCCTTTTAGTTCTATCAATAGTTTGTGGTGCTACTGCTGGCAATGCACAAAAGCATCACCTGTATGCAGATGCGGGTATGTCGCTATCGCAGTTTACGCCCGGTGCTTCTGTTACGTACAACTACAATTTTATTCCCTACATTGGTATCGGCGCAGGTGTGCAGGCCTTCGGCTTTTTCCCTACGGTTACCAACGGGCATACGTTTGTACCTGCCGTGTTTGGCGATGTACGTTTTAATATCCGCCCCAAGAAAAGTAACCAGTTTTTTGTACTGCTGGATATTGGTATAGATTTCTATAAGCATAACAAAAATGCCCATACTGAAGGCTATTGGGCGTACTATGTAGATAAAGATAATGGTACATACAGTAGTGTTGGCTTCGGTTATCTGCACAAGTTTGCTAAACGCGGTGCTATATACACTACGCTTAAGACAGTAACGAATCATTATCAGCAAAAGGCGTGGAATATACTTACAGGAGAACTGAGGGCAGGAGAAGGAGCTAGCCGTGGTACACTTGCTGTGTCATTTGGTTTCCGTTGGTAGTTATTTAGTAGTAGTGCTTTTCTTCTTCCAGAATACCTTCTTTGTTGTAGTATCGCCAGGTGCCATCGCGCAATGATTTCTTGCGGATTGTCTTCTGCACTTTGGTAATGCTTTTGCCTGTTGTAGGGTCTGTAACAGTAGCGCTATCTACCCATGTATAAGGCACAATAATATATGCGCCTTCTTTTTTTAGTTTACCATTTGTGTGGTAGTATCGCCAATGGCCTGTAAGGAGTATTTTTTTTGTGTCACCATTCACATGTTTGCAACTGCCTTCGGCAATAAGTTGTTGGTGTTCGTTTAAGATTTTTACAGTTTGTTTTTGCAGGTCAATATGCAGTGTTTTGTTTTTATCAAATTTGTAGGGCACAGATACAGTGCTGCGTGTTGTACCTTCTTCCGTTATCAGAGAATCTTTGGGGATAGCTTCCAGTGCCATAGCCAAAGAATCTAGCTCAGTAGCACGCACCGTACACGTAGCGGATAGTAAAAATAATATGAGTAGAACATAAGGCATGATTAAAAATAACAACAAGCGTAGTTTTGTGATAATTGTAGAGATTAAAATGTTTTAATCTCAGTATGACTAAATGCTTGGTAATCATGCCACTGCAGCGGTGTGTGTGCGCTGAAATGCTTGATGGTTGCGGCATTTCACGAGCGTTTATTTCATGATGCAGGATTGTCGTATAATTGTAAACTAAAAATTTTAACCCCGCTTTAATCCTGTCTTAATCTCGTTTTAATCTCTTGTATGCACAAAGGAACGGTAACTATAGAGCAAGCTATTCGTAGAGGAGAGACCGTTTTGGCAACACCTGCCATGTTGATAGTAGCTTTGTCTATACCCTTAGCAATATATTTATTTGCCAAAGGATCTGTATTGTTAACTTTTCTTGCTATTCCTATTGCTATTGTTTTTGTGTTTTTATACAGTGCACTGGCTACACCGCATTGGCGTATATGGGCGTACAGCCGTGTGGCAGATATCCACCAATTGCAACGTAGCGCAGAGATTAACGGATTGCTAAAACGAAATACAGCAACAAGAACAGGTGGTATCATGGGGGCAAAGGCATTGTATCAGTTAGGGGAGTTGCTGCAACGATTTGATGAAGAACAGGTGTTTGTAGATGATTCTTCTATTCCATCAAGAACAGATGTCAGCAGAGCTACATTTTTTAAGTCATCGCACGAAGTGTTGTTTACTCTTTGCGACGATGGTATTGAAGATATGGATGGTAAACTATTGCCCTGGGATAAAATATGGAATGCACGGGTAGCTATGACAGGTACAAGGAGATATATGTATGGTTTTCAGCCTGAGTCTTCAGGTTATGGGCCAGACCATTTCAGATTTGAGACGGAATTTGGCAATACAGACTACCTGATTTCATCGCTTAATATTGAAGCATGGAAACTCGATCTGCTCCTCTACATTTACCGCGGGCGTTACGAGGCAAAGAAGGGACAAGCATAGGAGTAAGACACTACATCATTATTTCTTGATAATGCACCTTCAATTTGTTGCCCAGTGTATCTATTGTTTGGTGTTTACTTAAGTCACGTTGGGTATAGGTTGGCATTGTTACTACAGCACCTTTAGGTATATAATAGCTGAGACTAAAACTATAGTCCGGTAAAAAATCATCGTATTCGTAAGAGAAACTGATATTGGTAGTATGATTATCTATTTTCGGAAACCATGTCATGTCTGTTATAAAAGCGTATTCTTTATAAGATAGGTTGGTTGCCTTTCTGCTCATATAGGTATATGTTATCTTTTGTGCTATCTGCGTTCTGAATTTCCTGTTTAAGAAGTTGTGGTCTGCAATATTAATAGCATAGCTGATATACAGGTATGCACTGATGAGTATCGTCAGTATAGAAACAATTACAATTTTGGTGTGGCTGTTAGTGATGTTTCTCTTTCGAAAATATACTACAGCTATGCGCATTGCTATCAGCGAGGCTATTGTAACTATAACGATTTTTAAAGATTCCACAAACAGTACATAGTCATTGAACAGCAGCTCCAGTTTATCTGCCCATAAATATAACATGGATGTTAGCAGTGCTGCGTTCAGCAAAGCAATAATCAAGTATTTAATAGCTCTTTTCAGAAGGTATTTGCAGGTTTTATGTGGTAAATATACCTATTCACTAAATAAAAATTTTGCGCAGTCAAATGATTGCATATATATTTGCAGTCAAATAGCTGCATATATGGAACTCAGACGAGATGTATTTCAGGCCATTGCCGACCCTACACGCCGCGCCATCCTTACGCTCGTAGCACTACAGGCTATGACGCCCACTGCCATTGCCGAAAACTTCGACTCAAGCCGTCAGACAATATCCAAACACATACAGATACTCACAGAGTGCGAACTGCTTCGACAAGAGCAGACAGGGCGCGAGATATACTATTACATCAATGCAAAGAAGATGAAGGAAGTAGCAGATTTTATAGAGCCCTTCCGCAAAATGTGGGATGACAGGTTCAACAAGCTGGAGAGCATCATGAAACAACGTAAATCGAAAAATGCATAGCCATATGGAACAGAAAACAAAAATACATGCCGAAGATGGCAGGCAGGAACTCACCGTCACACGCATATTCGAGCTGCCGGTAGATTTGCTCTTTCAGGCATATACAGATGCCGCGATTGTGGCAGAGTGGATGGGCACCAAAGTGCTGAAGCTGGAAAACAAAGCACACGGCGGTTACCAGTTTGAAACCACCGACCCGAAGGGCAATATACATCGCTTCAACGGTGTGATACACGAGATAGTACCCAATGAAAAAATAACCCGCACTTTCCAGATGGAGGGCACACCATTCCCTGTGCAGCTGGAGTTTCTGGAGTTTGAAAGCATAGATGCAGACAATAGCAAGTTGACCATGCACATTGTTTACAAAAGCGGCGAGTGGAGGGATAAGATGTTGCAGATGCCATTTGCATTCGGCATCAACATGGCACACAACAGGCTGCAGGAAATTGTTGACGAACTAAGATAATACCACATGACAAAGCGTAATAAAATAATCTTCTGGGTTGCCACGCTGTGGCTGTCGCTCGGCATGGTATCTACCGCCGTTGTTCAACTGATGAAGAACCCCGCAGAGGTAGAGATGATAAGAAAGCAACTGGGCTATCCTGTGTACATCCTCACCATTATAGGTGTGTGGAAGCTGCTGGGCGTGGTGGCGGTATTGGTGCCACGCTTTCCGTTGGTGAAAGAATGGGCGTATGCAGGTTTTTTCTTTGCCATGAGTGGCGCAGCTATTTCTCATATCATCATGCATCACGGTATTGGCGATATCTTTCCATCCTTGCTATTACTGCTGCTGACGGTAGCATCATGGTACTTTCGCCCTGCGGATAGAAAACTGAATTTTAATTAACTTCAATACATGGGCAATACCAATCCTAAAGTTGATTTCTTTTTTGAGAAAGACGGGCAGTGGAGCAAGGAGTACGACAAGCTGCGCAAGATAGTGCTTGCTTGCGGGCTTGATGAGCAATTGAAATGGGGACAGCCATGCTACATGCACGGCGGTAGCAATATCGTACTGATACATGGCTTTAAAGAGTATTGCGCGCTATTGTTCTTTAAAGGTGCGCTGATGACCGACGAAGACGGATTGCTGATACAGCAAACAGCCAATGTACAGTCTGCCAGGCAAATGCGTTTTACTGATGCGAAGGAGATAGCCAAACTGGCTGCCACTATCAAATCATATATATGATGCCATAGCGGTAGAAGACGCTGGGCTGAAAGTAACGCTGAAGAAAGTGGAAGAATATCCTGTGCCCGAAGAGTTTCAGCAGGTGTTGGATAAAAACAAAAAACTGAAAACAGCATTCGAAGCACTGACACCTGGCAGGCAACGCGCCTATCTGCTGCACTTCGCCGCACCCAAACAAACCAAAACCCGCACGGCAAGAGTAGAGAAAGCCACGCCCGATATACTGGCAGGCAAGGGGTTGAATGATTTATAGAATAAATAAGTAAGGCTTATAACAATGAATGAATTAGATAATACTGAGTTTGGTTTTTTTATCACGCAAATGTCTGATTCAAGACCCGCAAACATATACTTAGGGTGTCTTGGCAGCTCAGTGTATATTGATTTCGATTTTAAGGATAATGGTTGTTTGTGCTTGAAACGGATTTCTTTTGATGGATATGGATGCTGTGATTTAGGTAAAGAAGCTATTCCATTGAGTCTTGAAAGAACGACAAGGTTTATGGACTTGTATAAGTCCTCTGCTGTAAATGGCGCAGATTTTATAGATATAGTAGTAGGTACAGTAGTTGATAATAAAGAATTGATTTGGCAAGACGCACTGAAAGAATATAAGTTCATATAATTAAAGTTGTTGCACATGGCAAAGAACAAACTCGCCGCATCGCAAAGCAAAGAACTGCTGGATATTTTGAAAGCACGTTTTGAGAAAAATGCAAAACGCCACAAAAGCATTGCATGGGCCGATGTTGAAAGCAAGCTGCTGAAACATGCAGACAAACTATGGTCGCTCAACGAAATGGAGATGACAGGTGGAGAACCCGATGTAGTAGGGCAGGATAAAAAGACGGGCGAATACCTATTCTTTGATTGTGCTGCAGAAAGCCCTAAAGGACGCCGCAGTATTTGTTACGACCACGAGGCACTCGAGAGCCGCAAAGAACACAAGCCTGCCAACAGTGCCGTTAATATGGCTGCGGAAATGGGTATTGAATTGCTGGACGAAGAACAATACCGTATGCTGCAAACCTTCGGCGCGTTCGACCTCAAGACATCCAGTTGGATACAAACACCCGCAGCCATCCGCAAGCTGGGCGGTGCTGTCTTTTGCGATAGACGCTACGATACCATATTCCTCTACCACAATGGTGCAGAGTCTTACTACGCAGCCCGTGGTTTTCGTGGTATGCTGAAGGTGTAAGTGAATAGATGTGTTCATTTAACAATATGTTGAATGGCATAAAACAGATTTTTTAGTAACTTTATACTATGGGTATTATCACTAAGAAGAAAAGAAACGGAGGCGGTAGATCGAACAGAATGGCATACCTCACAAAACGATTAACTGCAAGTGCAGCTCAGAAAGGTTTTGAGATAGCAGCACAGGAAACCATGCAGGTAATAGGCTATAATGTAGTTGCAAAAGATGGCTGGGTGGTGAAGATAGATGAGAATGGTAATGTGATAGAAAGAATATCTGAAATCGTAGTATCAGGCAAGCGACGCAAAATTAACCTGGACTAATGTCTGAGACGCTCCGTATGCGGGTGTTTGCTGGTCCTAATGGTTCCGGTAAAAGTACAGTTATTAAATATCTGAAAGCATTACGGGTAAATAATCAGCCAATAGATTTTGGCATATACATCAATGCAGACGATATTGCCGTTTGTCTGACAGATGATACATTCTCTTTCAATGATTACAATATTGAAGTAACACGTCAGCAATTTACAGATATTGCATTGGCATCGGGTTTAGTTGGCGATGATTTCAATGAAGAAGCGTTTGGAGCGTCTTTTCGCTTCAGGGCAAATCGTATTCATTTGCTACATGCCGATGCGAAGGAGAGGCTTGCACAAATAATTGCAGATTTTCTACGCAAAACCTTGTTGCAGGCAGGTAAGAAATTTTCTTTCGAAACAGTTTTTTCTCATCATAGCAAGTTGGATATTATGAAAGAAGCTGTAGCAGCAGGGTACAAAGTGTATTTGTATTTCGTTTCTACAGAATCTGCAGATATCAATGTGTACAGGGTTTCGGCAAGAAAGCAAAAAGGTGGGCACGATGTACCTGAAGATAAAATAAGAGGCAGGTATCAGCGCTCGCTCGATTTGTTGTATGATGCCAGCCAGCTTGCGTATCAGGCATTTTATTTCGATAATTCGGAAGATGGTAAAACGGATGTGCCTATGTTCGCACATTTCAAATTAGTGTCGGGCAAAAAGAAATGGGATGATATTGATGAAGATCAGGTCCCTGAGTGGTTTGCACGTTATTATTCAGACAAAGTATAAGGAAGAATACCCTTAGTTAATCTCTCCTAAAGCTTTATTAATTCTGCGCAATAGCATTTGTTTTGGTTTGGTTTTTGTATTGCAGTGGGTATGAAAATTGAAAAAACTTATGACTATGATGCACATGGCAGGCAGTATGCCCGCCACAGGCAAACAGATCCGCGCATAGCAGCACAGGTACACAACGCACTGGGTAGTGCGCAATCCGTTCTTAATATTGGCGCAGGTGCAGGGTCTTACGAGCCTGCAGACCGCTATGTTGTAGCTGTAGAGCCATCAGCCGTAATGCGTGCGCAGCGCATGCAGCAGGGCAAAGTGCCCGCAGTGATAGGCTATGCAGACAAGCTGCCTTTTGACAATAATGCCTTTGATGCCTGTATGGCAATGGCTACCATCCACCATTGGCCCGATATTGCAGCAGGGCTTCGCGAAATGCGACGTGTAGCAAAAGACACCGTCGTGGTACTTACGTTCGACCCATCGGCACTGAACAAAATGTGGAACGAATATTATTTCCCCGCAGTAGTAGCAGCAGAAAAGAAACGCTACCCTGAAATAAGTTTTATAACCGAATGTCTTGGTGCTGATAATTGTGAGGTAGTAGAAGTGCCTATACCACTCGATTGTGTAGATGGTTTTCAAGAAGCTTTCTATGGCAGGCCAGAGGCTTTTCTGGATGAGAATGTGCGTAATGCACAATCTGCTTGGGGCTTTGTAGATGCAGATACTATAAAGCAACATGTGCAGCACCTGGCAGACGACCTTGCCAGTGGCGAGTGGGACCGCAAATACGGACACCTGCGCACACAATCTTTCTTCGAGGGTTCTATCCGCTTGGTGGTTTACAGAAAGGGATAGTTTTTAGCTTTGGGTTAATTCCTCTTTTTAAGGTGAATGCAAAAACTTAAAAATGTTTAAAATTTAAAATGCAGTGTATGCTTTCTCCTTACCTTTAGCCCTCACTCTAAAAACACCGTACACAATGGCAGCAGTAAATGTTTACCTCAATTTTGATGGTAATTGCGAAGAAGCATTCAATTTTTATAAGTCGGTTTTCGGCGGAGAGTTCTCATATATAGGACGCTTCAGCGATATGCCACCTACAGAAGGTAATCAGATGCCTGCAGAGCACGCCAATCGCATCATGCACGTAGGCCTGCCTATCAGCAAAGAAACATCGCTGATGGGTAGCGATACTGGCGGCGAATGGGCTTCGAGCTTTAAAGCAGGCAATAATTTTTCTATCTACGTATCCGCATCAAGCAAGGACGAGGCAGATAAATTGTTTGCAGGCCTTTCTGCAGGCGGGCATGCTACTATGCCAATGGCTATGACCTTCTGGGGAGACTACTTCGGTATGTGTACAGATAAGTTTGGCGTATCGTGGATGGTTAGCTACAACGAGCAACAACAACAAGCATAGTTCAAAACAATCAGTAATACGCAACGCCCCTCCGTGCAGAGGGGCGTTTGTTATATGTGTATATGCAATGAGATGTGGTCGGCTACTGCAGGTGTTTTTGCAGCGCAAATACATAGCGGTGTGGTTTGTAGATGGCAAAGTAGCCATAGCCTGTTTGTATATTGGTTGGCAGGTTGATGGGTTCTCCCGTCAGTTGGTTGATGAGGTAGCCAGTGTGTTTGTAGGTTTGCAGGTATTTAAAATAGCCTTCGTCTATACGCGCCACCTGTACTATCAGCGTATCTCTCGGCGATAGCTTCAGGGTGTATTGTTGTGTCAGTTCGCCCGTTACATTGCTCTGTATCATTTCTATCTGCTTGGGTTCAAAGCCTGCAATGGCTGCCGTGTTTTGCGATGGCGATTGTGTAAAGAGTTTTACATTCTCCCGCAACTGTCTTGTGGTGGTATAGCCCATAAAATAGTGTGCACCTTTTTGTGCATCAGGTATTGTTACGTTTAGTTTAAAGAGGGTATCGCCATTTTTATCGCCCATATAAGTAGGCAATACCTGCCCGCGTGTTGGTTGTGGCATATAGGTAGTGGTGGCAGTAGCTGTTACGCCTTTTCTGTAGTCTGCCACTTGCAGTGTATAGGTGCTGCCTTCTTTCAGTTGCAGCCCGGTAGTGGCATACATGCCTGCCGATACTTTGGTGAGGTTGCGTGCTGTGCCGCCTGCTTCGCTTATGCTTACCATGCCGCTGTCTATCAGCATGCTTTTAGGTATGCTGGAATTGCCGGTGCTGTCATCAATATTCGTAATCGCATCCAGCGAATAGCCTGCCGATACCAGTAGTGTGCGGTCATCGGGCATGGTAGATGCTATCACGGGTTCGTCTTTGCGCTGTGGTATGTCTATGGTCAGCGGTTTGGGTTTGCGGCAGCTATACAGTGCAGCGGTTGTTAAAAGCAGCAATACTATTTTCTTATTCATAAAGATTATTGTTTACAGATGTATGTTGAGTGATGCAGCGGTGATGGTGCCAAACAGGCCGCGCTGCTGATATTTATAACTATTACTTTCTTTATCGAACACGCGCTGTATGCTGTGCGGCTGTGTACGGTTGAATATGTTGTACACACTCAGGTGTGCATCGGCCTTTACACGTTTGCTGATGTTGAATTTGTATTGCAAATCGGCATCGGTACGGAAGGCTGCAGACATGCGCAGCTCGTTGCGACCTGTGTAGGCAGGCATGGCCTCAAAACCTGTAAAGCCGGGCTTGGGTACAATGTACTGACTTGTTTGCCCTGTAAAAGGTGCGCCTGTTGCATACACGGTTGTTGCGCTGATGCTCCAGTTTTTGTTAATATCGTACATGGCTACTACAGACAGTTGATGGCGGCGGTCGTAGCGGGCATAGTATTCTTTGCCTTTGTTCAGCGAATCGAAACTGCGATGTGCAAATGCCAGTGTGTAGCCAAACCATCCCGTCAGCTTGCCGCTTGTTTTTGATGCGAAGATTTCCAGTCCGTAAGCACGTCCTTTGCCCTGTACCAGTTCGTCTTCATATTTATCATTCATCAGCATCTGTGCACCTTCTTTATACTCGCACAGGTTGCGCATCCATTTGTAGTAAGCCTCTGCACTGATGGTGATGTCTGCATCTGCTATGTTGTAATAATAACCTGCGCTTACCTGGTCTGATGTTGCAGGTTTGATGCGCTGTGTTGCAGGATACCACATATCTGTCGGCAGCATCAGCGAAGAGCCCGTTACCATGTGCATATATTGCGCCATGCGTGTGTACGATGCTTTCAGCGAGCTGTGTTCGTTCAGCTTGTAGCGCAGCCCCAGTCTTGGTTCGGGGTTGATGTATGTTTTGCCTG